>DASQEP010000066.1:0-79752 GCA_035633615.1 Dermatophilaceae bacterium | reverse complement strand
CAAGAAGGCCCGCGGCGAATGAGTCTCACCTCGGTGAGACATCCCTGATCTGCACCACCCAGCACGGCCCCGTACCACCCAGCCAGACCAGCCAGACCAGCCACACCAGCCAGACAGAAGACAGAACCGGCCGCACCCCGGTCCCGACCGGACGGCGACATCAATAGTCCTGAGGAGGACCAACGTGGCGAAGGCGAAGTTCGAGCGGACTAAGCCGCACGTCAACATCGGCACCATCGGTCATATCGACCACGGGAAGACGACGCTGACTGCGGCCATCACCAAGGTGCTGCATGACAAGTACCCGGACCTGAACCCCTTCACGCCGTTCGATCAGATCGACAAGGCCCCGGAGGAGAAGCAGCGCGGTATCACGATCTCGATCGCACACGTCGAGTACCAGACCGAGACCCGCCACTACGCGCACGTCGACTGCCCGGGTCACGCGGACTACATCAAGAACATGATCACCGGCGCGGCGCAGATGGACGGAGCCATCCTCGTGGTCGCGGCCACCGACGGGCCCATGCCGCAGACCAAGGAGCACGTGCTGCTGGCCCGTCAGGTGGGCGTGCCGTACATCGTGGTGGCACTGAACAAGACCGACATGGTCGACGACGAGGAGATCCTCGAACTTGTCGAGATGGAGGTCCGGGAACTGCTCAGCTACTACGAGTTCCCGGGTGACGACCTGCCGGTGGTCCGGACCTCGGCGCTCAAGGCCCTCGAGGGCGACCCCGAGTGGTCCAAGAGCGTCCAGGCCCTGATGGACGCTGTCGACTCCTACATCCCGGAGCCGAAGCGTGACGTGGAGAAGCCATTCCTCATGCCGATCGAGGATGTCTTCACGATCACCGGCCGGGGCACGGTCGTCACCGGCCGCGCCGAGCGCGGGATCATCAAGGTCAACGCGGAGGTCGAGATCGTCGGCATTCGTGAGAAGACGCTGAAGACGACCGTCACCGGCGTCGAGATGTTCCGCAAGCTGCTCGACGAGGGTCGCGCGGGCGAGAACATCGGCCTGCTGCTGCGTGGCGTCAAGCGCGAGGACGTCGAGCGCGGTCAGGTCGTCGTCAAGCCGGGTTCGATCACCCCGCACACCGAGTTCGAGGCCACCGTCTACATCTTGTCCAAGGACGAGGGCGGTCGGCACACGCCGTTCTACGACAATTACCGTCCGCAGTTCTACTTCAGGACCACGGACGTCACCGGCGTGGTGCGCCTGCCCGAGGGCACCGAGATGGTCATGCCTGGCGACAACACCGCGATCAAGGTCGAGTTGATCCAGCCGATCGCGATGGACGAGGGCCAGCCATTCTCGATTCGTGAGGGTGGTCGTACCGTCGGGTCCGGCCGGGTCACCAAGATCGTCACGTGAGCTGAGCACTGTCGATGAAGGGCGGTGAGGGGGTCCGGGCGGTGGCTCGGGCCCCCTCACTCTGTCCGGAGCAGGTGGCGCTCTCGACCCGGGGGGTCGCGGCAGCCGTCGGGCTCTGCGCGGTCCTCGCAGTGGGGACGGGTTGCGGTCAGTTCGCGCAGCCGGGGACTCCAGCCCGGCCCCCGGCCCCCGGCGCGTCGCCAGCCCGACCCGACGCCGGGTCGTCTGGTCCTGGCTCATCTGCGCCGATGGCGTCCGGGCCGACGACATCCCTGGCTGTAAGCCCTGACCGATCCCGCCTGATCGCCAGTGCCCGGTGGGTGCGCCGGGGCGGGCTGTCGTCCCTGGCCGTCGAACCCAGCCCTTCACAGCGTGGCCACCCCACCCTGGCCTGGGCCGAAGCCGGGTGGCGACAGCTGGTGGCCCGGGTCCCCGCCGCGGCCACCCCAGGCATGCGCGAACAGTACGTCTGCCACGTCCTGTTCGCCCCCACCAAGGCCCGCTTCTACCTCGAGCCGTGGCGGCCCGCCCAGACCCTGGCTCAGACGGTCCTGGAGGCGTGCAATCCCGGTCCGCGCAAGGACCTCGGCTGACCTTCCCGCCGCCCGGTTGGTATCACTGGCCGCGAGTCCGGCTCTAGATGGATACACAGCGTGGTGACGAGTGTGGCGGCCGACACCACGGCAACCCCCGGAGCAGCGGAGACTCGGATCCCGCGGCAGTCCGGGCTGGACCGAACGGACAGCGGCCGCCCACCATCACAGCGCTCGCATCGACGCCTCCGGTGTCCCGTCCTCGCTAAAGAGACACCTCGAAGGCCCAGGCTGGGCCACAGGCGCCCGCGCGGATCCTGTCGACTCGCCGATTGTGACGCGACGGCGATTTGGCCTGTCCGGTGGCGCTCTGGCACACTTGAGCGGTTGCTTGACGCGCGAGGACGCATCGAGTCCTTGCCAGCCTGAGCGTGACGCGATGGTGCGCAAGTCCCGGCCCCGCCGGGCCCCCTATGCTGTGGCGGGGAACATCCACCCGACGACACATTGATCCGCGATGTCCTACGGTGGTGCGACACACCCGACCTCGGGGGTCGGAGACCGACCTGGTCAAGCCGCTGCACGAGAACCACGAAGAGGGAGTCAGGCGAACCGATGGCGGGACAGAAGATCCGCATCCGGCTGAAGTCGTATGACCATGAGGTCATCGACAGCTCGGCGCGCAAGATTGTCGACACGGTGACCCGAGCCGGGGCCACGGTCGTCGGCCCGGTGCCGTTGCCGACCGAGAAGAATGTGTTCGTGGTCATCCGGTCGCCGCACAAGTACAAGGACAGCCGCGAGCACTTCGAGATGCGCACCCACAAGCGCCTGATCGACATCGTGGATCCGACCCCGAAGGCGGTCGACTCACTGATGCGCTTGGACCTGCCGGCGGACGTCAACATCGAGATCAAGCTCTGAGCGACGAGGTGACTGAGATGACTTCGACGCCTACCCACGAACGGACCCTGTTCGGTCTGCTCGGCGAGAAGCTGGGGATGACCCAGGTCTGGGACGAGGACAACCGGCTCATCCCGGTCACCGTCGTCCAGGCCGGGCCCTGCGTCGTCACGCAGGTGCGCACTCCCGAGGCCGACGGCTACAACGCCGTCCAGATCGCCTTCGGGGCCATCGACCCCCGCAAGGTCAACCAGCCGATGACCGGCCACTTCGAGAAGGCCGGGGTCGCCCCTCGGCGCCACATCGTCGAACTGCGCACCGCGGATGCGGCCCGGTTCCAGGTGGGCCAGGAGCTGACCGTGGCCGAGTTCGAGGCCGGCCGGCTGGTGGACGTGACCGGTCGCACCAAGGGGAAGGGCTTCGCCGGGGTGATGAAGCGGCACGGCTTCTCCGGTGTCGGCGCCTCGCACGGTGCGCACCGCAACCACCGCAAGCCGGGTTCGATCGGTGCCTGCGCCACCCCCTCCCGGGTCTTCAAGGGCGTCCGGATGGCAGGTCGCATGGGTGGGGTCCGACAGACGACGCTCAACCTGGCCATTCACGCCGTAGACGCAGAGCGCGGGTTGCTGCTGATCAAGGGTGCCATCCCGGGGCCACGCGGCACGGTCGTGCTGGTCCGCACCGCGGCGAAGGGGGCCTGAGACATGCCGACGATCGACGTGATCGGTGTCCAGGGGGCCAAGACCGGCTCCGTGGATCTGCCCGACCAGATGTTCGACGTGCAGACCAACGTTCCCCTCATTCACCAGGTCGTGGTCGCCCAGCTGGCGGCTGCCCGTCAGGGCACACACGCCACCAAGACGCGCGCGCAGGTCAGTGGCGGGGGGCGTAAGCCTTACCGGCAGAAGGGCACCGGCCGAGCCCGGCAGGGGTCCATTCGCGCCCCGCAGTTCACCGGTGGTGGCGTCGTGCACGGACCGCAGCCCCGTAGCTATGCCCAGCGGACGCCGAAGAAGATGAAGGCCGCCGCCCTGCGCGGAGCGCTGTCCGACCGGGCCCGATTCGGCCGGGTGCACGTGGTCAGCGGCCTGGTCGCGGGGCCGACGCCGTCCACCAAGGAGGCCCGTGCCCTGCTCGGCAAGCTGACCGAGCGCAAGAACCTGCTGATGGTGGTCGCCCGCGGCGACGATACCTCGCTGATGAGCGTGCGGAATCTGCCTAACGCGCACGTCCTGTGGGCCGACCAACTCAACACTTACGACGTCCTGTGCGCCGATGACATCGTCTTCACCGCGGACGCGTTGGCTGCCTACGTCGCGTCGGCCGCCGGGTCGAATCCGGCCAAGGCTCCCGAGGAGACCGCATGAGCAATCGGAACAAGGACCCTCGGGACATCTTGATCAAGCCGGTGGTCTCAGAGAAGTCCTACGGGCTGATGGACGAGGGCAAGTACACCTTCGTGGTGGATCCTCGCTGCAACAAGACCGAGATCAAGATCGCCGTCGAGAGTGTTTTCGGCGTCAAGGTCGCCTCGGTCAACACCCTCAACCGTCAGGGCAAGCGGCGTCGGACGCGAACGGGGCTGGGACGGCGCAAAGACACCAAGCGCGCCATCGTCACCCTCAAGGAAGGCACGATCGACATCTTCGGCGGCGCGAGCGCCTAACCGTGCCGACCCAGGACGATCACGCCGAGAAGAGCTGAGGACACAAGCATGGGCATCCGCAAGTACAAGCCGACGACGCCGGGCCGCCGTGGCTCCAGCGTCGCCGACTTTGCCGAGATCACCCGATCCACCCCGGAGAAGTCATTGGTCGGGCCGCTGACCAAGACCGGCGGGCGGAACAACACGGGCCGGATCACCACGCGGCACATCGGCGGTGGACACAAGCGGGCCTACCGGGTCATCGACTTCCGGCGGGACGACAAGGACGGCATCCCGGCAACCGTCGCGCACATCGAATACGATCCCAATCGGACTGCCCGGATCGCGCTGCTGCATTACGCGGACGGGGAGAAGCGCTACATCCTCGCGCCCGCTCGGCTGCAGCAGGGGGACCGCATCGAGAACGGCCCCGGAGCCGACATCAAGCCTGGCAACAGCCTGCCGCTTCGCAGCATCCCCGTGGGCACGGTGATCCACGCCATCGAGCTGCGGCCCGGCGGCGGTTCCAAGATCGCCCGCTCGGCGGGCGCCCGGGTGCAACTGGTCGCCAAAGAGGGACGGTTCGCCCAGCTGCGCATGCCCTCCGGTGAGATCCGTAACGTCGACGCTCGGTGCCGTGCCACCGTCGGTGAGGTTGGCAACGCCGAGCAGAGCAACATCAACTGGGGCAAGGCCGGCCGGATGCGCTGGAAGGGCCGGCGGCCCACGGTGCGGGGGGTGGTGATGAACCCGGTCGACCACCCGCACGGTGGCGGTGAGGGCCGCACCTCCGGTGGTCGCAACCCAGTCAGCCCGTGGGGACAGCCCGAGGGCCGCACCCGCCGCCACAAGAAGGGCAGCGACAAGATGATCGTTCGTCGCCGGCGCACCGGCAAGAAGCGTTGAGGCACCGGGGTGACACATGAGGATCGAGGACTGACGACATGCCACGCAGCCTGAAGAAGGGCCCCTTCATCGACGACCATCTGCAGAAGAAGGTGGACGCACAGAACGAAGGCGGCAGCAAGACCATCATCAAGACGTGGTCACGTCGGTCGGTGATCGCGCCGGACTTCCTGGGCCACACCTTCGCGGTGCACGACGGCCGCAAGCACGTCCCGGTGTTCGTGACCGAGTCGATGGTGGGACACAAGCTGGGCGAGTTCGCCCCGACCCGCACCTTCAAGGGACACATCAAGGACGACAAGAAGGGCCGCCGCCGCTGACGCGGCGGGCCCGAGGCACGGTTCGAGATGAGCAGCAGCACCGAGAGCAAGGGATCTGCGATGGAAGCCAAGGCGCAGGCACGGTACGTCCGGGTCACGCCCATGAAGGCCCGCCGCGTCATCGACCTCATCCGCGGAAAGCAGGCCGGGGAGGCGCTGTCCATGCTTCAGTTCGCCCCCCAATCGGCCAGCGAGCCGATCCGCAAGGTGCTCGCCAGCGCGATCGCCAACGCCCGGGTCAAGGCCGACCGGACCGCTGCGCCGTTCGACGAGCGAGACCTGGTCGTCAGCGCGGCTTACATCGATGAGGGGCCGACCCTCAAGCGGATCAGGCCGCAAGACCGTGGCCGGGCGGCGCGAATCCTCAAGCGCAGCAGCCACATTACTGTCGTTGTCAGCGAGCCGGAGAAGGCCACCAAGGGAGGCGCCCGCTAATGGGTCAGAAGGTCAACCCGCACGGCTTCCGTCTGGGTATCACCACCGAGCACAAGAGCCGGTGGTTCGCCGACAGCACGAAGTCGGGCCAGCGCTATCGCGACTACGTCAAAGAGGATGTGGCGATCCGGCGGCTCATGTCCACCGGCATGGAACGGGCCGGCATCTCGCGCGTCGAGATCGAGCGCACCCGGGACCGGGTCCGCGTGGACATCCACACCGCGCGCCCTGGGATCGTGATCGGACGGCGCGGGGCCGAGGCCGACCGGATCCGCAGCGAGCTGGAGAAGCTGACCGGCAAGCAGGTCCAGCTGAACATTCTCGAGGTCAAGAACCCCGAGCTGGACGCTCAGCTGGTCGCCCAGGGGATCGCCGAACAGCTGTCCGCCCGAGTTTCCTTCCGGCGGGCGATGCGAAAGGGTATGCAGTCCTCGCTGCGCGCCGGGGCCAAGGGAATCCGGGTCCAGTGCTCGGGCCGCCTCGGCGGCGCTGAGATGTCCCGGTCCGAGTTCTACCGGGAGGGCCGCGTCCCGCTGCACACGTTGCGTGCCCAGATCGACTACGGCTTCCACGAGGCCAAGACCACCTTCGGGCGGATCGGCGTCAAGGTGTGGATCTACAAGGGCGACATGACGGCGCGGGAGCTGGCGGCCCAGCAGGCGGCGGCGCCAGGACGTCCGCCGCGCGGCCCCCGAGCCGACCGGTCGGACCGGGGTGAGCGCCCCGCGCGGGGCCGTCGGCCCGCCGGGCGAGGCGGTGCAGGTGAGCCGGCCCTCGCCGGAGCCGGTGACGGTGCGGGCGCCCCGGCCGGACCGGAGACCTCCGAGAGGGCTGATTCCTGATGTTGATCCCACGGCGCGTCAAGCACCGTAAGCAGCACCACCCCGGCCGCTCCGGGGCGGCCAAGGGCGGCACCAGCATCGCGTTCGGCGACTACGGCATTCAGGCCCTGGAACCGGCGTACGTGACCAACCGGCAGATCGAGTCCGCCCGAATCGCCATGACTCGCTACATCAAGCGCGGCGGGAAGGTCTGGATCAACATCTACCCGGACCGGCCGTTGACCAAGAAACCAGCCGAGACCCGGATGGGCTCGGGCAAGGGCTCCCCGGAGTGGTGGATCGCCAACGTCAAGCCCGGCCGGATCCTCTTCGAGCTCTCCGGGGTCAATGAAGAGGTGGCCCGCGAGGCGATGCGACTAGCCATGCATAAGCTGCCGATGAAGTGCCGTTTCGTCCAGCGCGAGGGTGGTGACATCTGATGGCGGTGGGTTCGAAGAACCTGGCTGCGCCGTCGTTGCGGGAGATGAGCGACGACAACCTGCTCGACGAGCTGCGCAAAGCCAAGGTCGAGCTGTTCAACCTGCGGTTCCAGTCCGCGACAGGACAGCTGGACTCTCATGGCCGGCTTAAGGCGGTTCGGCGCGACATCGCCCGGATCTACACGATCATGCGTGAGCGCGAGCTCAACATCGGTGTCGCACCGACCGCAACGAGCGAGCAGTGACGATGGCCCAGGAGGCGAAGGAGAGCAGCGTGCCCAGCACCGAGGCATCCCCCGAGCGCAACCACCGCAAAACCCGACAAGGGTACGTGGTCAGCGACAAAATGGACAAGACCGTCGTCGTCGAGGTCGAGGATCGCGTCAAGCACCCCCTGTACAGCAAGGTCATCCGGCGGACCAGCAAGGTCAAGGCGCATGACGAGCGCAACGAGGTGGGGGTGGGCGACCGTGTTCTCATCATGGAGACCCGTCCGCTCTCGGCGACCAAGCGGTGGCGAGTGGTGGAGATCCTGGAGCGAGCCAAGTAACCGGCCCGGTCCCCACGGGCGGCCGACCGAGACCACAATCCGTTCCGCAAGGCTCAACCGCCCGGCCGTAAGGCCTCGGGCAGTGAGAACCGGCGCGACGACAGGAGTGAGAAGTGATTCAGCAGGAGTCGCGGCTGCGGGTCGCCGACAACACGGGTGCCAAGCAGATCCTGTGCATCCGGGTGCTCGGCGGTTCCGGTCGGCGTTACGCCGGCATCGGTGATGTCATCGTCGCCACCGTCAAAGACGCCATCCCTGGCGGCAACGTCAAGAAGGGTGACATCGTCAAGGCGGTCATCGTGCGCACCAGGAAGGAACGCCGCCGGGTCGACGGGTCCTACATCAAGTTCGACGAAAACGCCGCGGTCATCCTGCGGCCGGACGGGGACCCTCGAGGCACCCGCATCTTCGGCCCGGTCGGTCGCGAACTGCGCGAGAAGAAGTTCATGAAGATCATCTCGCTGGCGCCGGAGGTGCTCTGAACCATGGCGAAAATGAGGATCAAGAAGGGTGACCTGGTCCAGGTCATCACCGGTCGCAAGCAGGACAAGGGTGGCGACCGCGGCAAGCAGGGCAAGGTCATCGCGGTCTACCCGCAGACCCAGCGGGTGCTGGTCGAGGGGGTCAACCGGGTCACCAAGCACACCAAGGTCGGCCAGAGCGCGCGTGGCTCGCGCACCGGTGGGATCGTGACCCAGGAGGCCCCGATGCACATCAGCAACGTGGCCATCGTCGACCCGAGCACCAAGAAGCCCACCCGTATCAAGACGCGGTTGGAGACGGTGGAACGGGACGGACGCCAGAAGATCTCACGGGTGCGGGTCGCGGTCCGCTCCGGGAAGGACTTGTGATGGCACAATCCACGACGGCCGCCACATCGGTCGCCGGCGGCGAAGGGAAGGCGGCCGGGCCTGCAGAGGTGTCACCTGCTCGCCTGCGGCTTCGCTACCGTGACGCCATCAGGGATGCTCTGCAGTCGGACTTCGGCTACCGCAACGTCATGCAGGTGCCGGGCGTGGTCAAGGTCGTCGTCAATATGGGCGTCGGCGAGGCGGCGCGGGACTCCAAGCTGATCGATGGTGCCGTTCGCGACCTGACGGCGATCACCGGTCAGAAGCCCGTGGTCACCAAGGCCCGTAAATCGATCGCCCAGTTCAAACTGCGTGAGGGGATGCCCATCGGCGCGCACGCGACGCTTCGCGGTGAGCGAATGTGGGAGTTCTTGGACCGGCTGGTCAGCGTCGCGCTACCACGCATCCGTGACTTCCGCGGGTTGTCCCCGCAGCAGTTCGACGGCCGGGGGAACTACACCTTCGGTCTGACCGAGCAGTCGGTCTTCTACGAGATCGACCAGGACCGACTGGACCGGGTTCGTGGCATGGACATCACTGTGGTGACCTCAGCCACGACCGACGACGAGGGGCGCGCCTTGCTGCGCCACCTCGGATTCCCGTTCAAGGAGAACTGACCGTGGCCAAGACCGCGCTCGTCAACAAGGCCAACGCCAAGCCCAAGTTCAAGGTGCGCGGGTACACCCGCTGCCAAAAGTGCGGGCGCCCTCACTCGGTGTACCGCAAGTTCGGGTTGTGCCGGGTGTGCCTGCGCGAGATGGCACACCGAGGCGAATTGCCCGGCGTGACGAAGAGCAGCTGGTAACCCACAGACCACTACACCGAAGGTCGGCCCCGTACCGCGGCCAAGGCGGGCGGGCGAAACCACGGTGAGGAAGGGCGGAGAAGCCCGATGACCATGACAGACCCGATCGCGGACATGCTGACTCGCGTGCGCAATGCGAACTCTGCGCACCACGACGTGGTGGCCATGCCGTTTTCCAAGCTCAAGTCGAACATCGCGGAGATCCTCAAGAAGGAGGGGTACATCGCAGCCTGGCGCGTCGAGGACGCCGAGGTGGGTAAGACGCTGACCATCGACCTCAAATACGGACCGAACCGGGAGCGCTCGATCGCCGGGGTGCGCCGAGTGTCCAAGCCCGGTTTGCGGGTGTACGCCAAATCGACCAACCTCCCGCGGGTGCTCGGCGGGCTCGGGGTGGCCATCATTTCGACCTCCTCCGGTCTGTTGACCGACCGGCAGGCGGCCGCCAAGGGCGTGGGCGGGGAAGTCCTCGCCTTCGTCTGGTAAGCGAAGGAGGAGACACGATGTCCCGGATTGGACGACTCCCCATCGCGGTGCCGGCCGGTGTCGACGTGGCCATCGACGGCCGCGCGGTGACCGTCAAGGGGCCCAAGGGCCAGCTGGGCCTGACCGTGACCGAGCCCATCGCCGTCAGCGGCGGCGAGGGTGGTGTCATCGAGGTGACCCGGCCGGACGACGAGCGGCTGTCTCGGTCGCTGCACGGGCTGACCCGTACCCTGATCGCCAACATGGTGGCCGGGGTGACCGAGGGCTACGAGAAGAAGATGGAGATCCACGGCACCGGCTACCGGGTCCTGGCCAAGGGCTCCGACCTGGAGTTCTCACTGGGCTATAGCCACACCATCACGGTGCGGCCCCCGGAGGGCATCACCTTCGCCGTCGATACTGCCACGCGCTTCAGCGTGTCCGGGATCGACAAGCAGCTGGTCGGCGAGGTGGCCGCGAACATCCGCAAGCTGCGCAAGCCCGACCCGTACAAGGGCAAGGGCGTGCGGTACGCCGGCGAGACGATCCGCCGCAAGGTCGGAAAGGCTGGGAAGTAAGCGATGGCAATGATCATCAAGCGGGGCAAGGGCAAGAGCGCCGCCCGGGCCCGGCGCCACCAGAGGGTACGCACGATCGTCAGCGGCACCCCCCAGCGCCCGCGGTTGGTGGTGACCCGCTCGGCCCGCCATGTATTCGTCCAGGTCGTCGACGACACGGTGGGGCGCACCTTGGCGTCCGCCTCGACGATGGAGACCGACCTGCGTGCCGCCGAGGGCGACAAGACCGCCAAGGCACGTCAGGTGGGCGCCAGGGTCGCCGAACGCGCCCAGCAGGCCGGAGTCAGCACGGTCGTCTTCGACCGCGGGGGCAGCAAGTACCATGGCCGGATCGCCGCGGTCGCGGACGGGGCTCGTGAGGGCGGTCTGCTCCTGTGAACACGGCAACGACCGCCAAGCAGATCCAGCAGCCAGAGAAGAGGAATTCCTGATGGCAGGACCCCAACGCCGCGGCACGGGTGTCGGCAGCGCAGGCGGGGCCGAACGCAGCGGCAGCGGTGATCGCCGGGGCGGACGCGACCGCGACGGTCGTCGCGGCGCTGACGAGACCCGCAATCAGTACCTGGAACGTGTCGTCGCGATCAACCGCGTCTCCAAGGTGGTCAAGGGTGGCCGTCGGTTCAGCTTCACTGCTCTCGTCGTGGTCGGGGACGGCGACGGTACGGTCGGGGTCGGGTACGGCAAGGCCAAGGAAGTCCCCGCCGCCATCGCCAAGGGCGTCGAGGAGGCAAAGAAGGCCTTCTTCAAGGTCCCCCGGATTCAAGGGACCATCCCGCACCCGGTGCAGGGTGAGGCCGCGGCCGGTGTCGTGCTCTTGCGTCCCGCCGCCCCCGGCACCGGCGTCATCGCCGGCGGTCCGGTGCGCGCGGTTCTCGAGTGCGCAGGCATCCACGACGTCCTGTCGAAGTCGCTCGGGTCGGACAACTCGATCAACGTCGTGCACGCCACCGTGACCGCGCTGCGGATGCTGGAGCGACCGGAAAGCGTCGCCGCCCGCCGCGGGCTGCCGTTGGAGGACGTCGCCCCGGCCGCGATGCTGCGGGCCCGCGCCGCAGGGGTGACTGGCTGATGGCCAGGCTGAAGGTGACCCAGACCCGCTCCGGCATCGGGGGCCAGCGCAACCAGCGGGAGACGCTGCGCACCCTGGGCCTGAAACGCATCGGTGATCGAGTGGTCAAGGAGGACCGCCCGGAGATCCGCGGCATGGTTCGCACGGTGGCCCATTTGGTCACCGTCGAGGAGGTTGACTGACCATGACTGATCCCTCGGCCCAGACTGCGGCCAATGAGTCTTCGGCCACCCAGGCATCGGGCAGTTCGGGCACCCAGGGTGGGTCCACCCTGAAGGTGCATCACCTGCGTCCGGCCCAAGGCTCCCGCACCGCCAAGACCCGGGTCGGCCGGGGAGGCGGCAGCAAGGGCAAGACGGCCGGTCGGGGCACCAAGGGCAGCAAGGCCCGCGGTCAGGTACCTGCCCGGCTTGAGGGTGGCCAAATGCCACTGCACATGCGACTGCCCAAGCTGCGCGGTTTCTCCAATCCATTCCGCACCGAGTACCAGGTGGTCAACCTGGACCGGCTGTCCGTGCTCTATCCCGACGGGGGCGAGGCCACCGCCGAGGACCTTGCCGAGCGCGGTGCGGTCCGCCCCGGGCGACCCGTCAAGATCCTGGGGGACGGGGAGATCACCGTGGCGATCGCCGTCCGAGCGCACCGCTTCTCGGCGACGGCCAAGACCAAGATCGAAGCCGCCGGCGGATCGGCCGTCCAGCTCTGAGCGAACCCGGCCCAGGCCGGGACCCACGAGCCCTCAGGAGGACCAGTGCTCACCGCCTTCACCCGGGCCTTCAAGAACCCGGACCTGAGACGCAAGCTCCTGTTCACCCTTGGGGTCATGGCTGTCTTCCGGTTGGGCTCATTCGTACCCACCCCCGGTGTCAGCTACGTCGAGGTGCAGAAATGCCAACCACAAGGGGGCACCGGCAACCAGCTGCTCGGCCTTGCGAACCTGTTCAGCGGGGGTGCCCTGCTGCAGCTGTCCATCTTCGCGCTGGGCATCATGCCGTACATCACGGCCAGCATCATCATCCAGCTGCTGACCGTGGTCATCCCGAGGTTCGAAACCCTCAAGAAGGAGGGGCAGACCGGTCAGAGCAAACTGACCCAGTACACCCGTTACCTGACGATCGGGCTGGCCATCCTACAGTCCTCCACGTTCGTCACCTTCGCGCGTAACCCCTCACAGTTGTTCGGCGCCCAGTGCACCAACATCCTCACGGAGGACAGCACGGCGACGGTCCTGCTCATGGTCCTGACGATGACCGCCGGGACCGGCCTGATCATGTGGATGGGCGAGCTGATCACGGAGCGGGGCATCGGTAACGGGATGTCACTGCTCATCTTCACCTCGATCGCCGCTGGCTTCCCGACCTCCCTGTGGGGCATCAAGAACACCCAAGGCTGGGGCACGTTCCTGATCGCCGTCGCGATGGGGCTGCTCGTGATCGCGGCTGTCGTGTTCGTCGAGCAGTGCCAGCGCCGGATCCCGGTGCAGTACGCCAAGCGGATGATCGGTCGACGCATGTACGGCGGCACCACGACGTACATCCCCCTCAAGGTCAACCAAGCCGGGGTGATCCCGGTCATCTTCGCGTCCTCGATGTTGGCGATCCCGGGACTGCTGGCGCAGTTCCAGAGCAGCGGCGCCGACATCCCGGGGTGGGCCGAGTGGATCCAGACGAACCTGGTCCGGGGCGACAACCCGGTCTACATGCTCACGTATACGTTGCTCATCATCTTCTTCACGTTCTTCTACGTGTCGATCTCGTTCAACCCGACCGAGGTCGCCGACAACATGAAGAAGTACGGCGGGTTCGTCCCGGGGATCCGTGCCGGCCGGCCCACCGCGGAGTACCTCAGCTACGTCCTGAACCGCATCACCGTGCCTGGGGCGCTGTACCTGGCCCTGGTCTCGCTCATCCCGTTGGTCGCCTTGGTGCTGATCAACGCCGACCAGAACTTCCCCTTTGGTGGCACCTCCATCCTCATTATCGTTGGGGTGGGTCTCGAGACCGTGAAGCAGATCGAGTCCCAGCTCCAGCAGCGTGACTACGAGGGCTTCCTCCGATAGCAGACGCCTGCCCCGCTTGCCACCACGAAGGGATCTTTCTGCGATGCGTCTGATCATCCTCGGCCCCCCCGGGGCCGGTAAGGGCACCCAGGCCGCCCGGTTGGCCGCGGCCCTGTCCATCCCCGCGGTCTCGACCGGCGACATCTTCAGGGCCCACATCAAAGGCGGCACAGACCTGGGAAAGCAGGTCCAGGATCTGCTCGCCAGGGGCCACTATGTGCCCGATTCGGTGACCAATGCGATCGTCGAGGACCGGTTGAGCCAGCCCGACGCCCAGGACGGCTTCCTGCTCGACGGCTACCCGCGAACGTTGGAACAGGTCGGTGCCTTGGACCAGATGCTCGCGGCCAAGGGGCAGGCCCTGGGCGCCGTGCTCGAACTGACTGCCAACGACGAGGCGGTCGTGGAGCGGCTGCTTAAACGGGCCGAGATCGAGGGCCGGGCCGACGACACCGAAACCATCATTCGGGAGCGGCTACGGATCTATCAGGAGGAGACCGAACCACTGTCCACGGTGTACCGGGAGCGCGGGCTGCTACGGCAGGTGGACGGCATGGGTGACATCGGCGAAGTGGCCGCAAGGCTCCACGACGTGCTGGTTTGAGCCGCCGACTCGGATTCCGCAAGCCCCGGCTGGAGACCAAGACCGACGCGGAGCTGAGGCTGATGCGCAAGGCCGGGCTGGTCGTCGCCGGCACCCTGCAGATGCTGGCCGAGGCCACCCGGGAGGCAGTCACCCCGCTGGAACTGGATGCTCTGGCCGAGCAGCACATTCGGCGGGCTGGGGCTCGCCCCTCCTTCCTGGAGGTGCCGCGGTATCGGCACTGCCTGTGTGTCAGCGTCAACGACGAGGTGGTGCACGGCATCCCCGGTGACCGGCCGCTGCGGCAGGGTGACCTGGTGTCCATCGATTGCGGGGCGGTGCTGGACGGGTGGCACGGCGACGCTGCGATCAGCCTCCTGGTCGGGGAGGCCGACCAGGCCCGACCCGAGGATCGGGCCCTGGTCGAGGTCACCGAGGAGGCTCTCTGGGCGGGGATCTGCGCGTTCACGGTGGGCGGCCACATCGGCGACATCGGCGCGGCCGTCGAGGATGCGGTGACCGCGGCCCAGCGTCGGCTGCCGTCGCCGGGGGATGCCTTCGGAATCGTCACGGAGTACGAAGGGCACGGGATCGGCCGGCACATGCACATGTCGCCGGGGGTGGCCAACCATCGCAGTGCCGAACGCGGCCCGCGGATCCGCTCGGGGGCCACGGTCGCCATCGAGCCGATGGTCACCTTGGGATCTGCGCAGACCGCCGTCCTTGAGGACGGCTGGACGGTGATCACCACGACCGGTGGCCGGGCCGCACATTGGGAGCACACTGTGGCTACCACGGATGCGGGACTGTGCGTCCTGACGGCCGCCGACGGCGGAGCCGCCCGGTTGACCGCGCTGGGCGTCCCGTTCACGGCCCTCGATTAAGGGATCGCGGCCGGTCCGTCGATAGACAGCGGCCCAGAACCGCGCCACGGCCGAAGTCGGTCTCTTCGGCGGGCAGCCACGGCTGCCCTCCTGCAGTCGGCCGGTCAGGAGCAGGACCTTATCGGCTCGAGGGCACCTGGCTGAGTCGGAAGCGGATGAACCCCGGGAAGACCAGGCAGACCAGCGCCGTCACCACCACGACGAGAACGCCGCCGGCGGCGGCCGTCACCGGTGCCCCGTACCTGCTGGCCGCTGCCCCGTGCGCGATGTCGGCAATCCTCGGACCCCCGGCCACGACGACGATGAACACGCCCTGCAAACGACCGCGGACCTGATCGGCGGCGGCGCCCTGCAGCATGCTGGTGCGGAAGGCCGAGGAAGCCATGTCGGCGGCGCCTCCGAGGACCAGCATGAGCACCGCGACGGCGAGCATCACGCCCAGCCACCGGTCGGCCATTCCCACCGCCACCCCGAACCCCGTCATCGCAACGCCCCACACGATGATCGCCCAGAACACCGCCAACCCCTGCCGGTCCACCCGGGAGACCCACCCCGAGAAGACTCCACCGAGCACCGCGCCGGCGGGGAGGCCGGCGAACAGCAACGCGAAGGCCAGCCCCCCGCCGGGCGGTCCACCGAAGCTGATGTCGGCGATCTCGGGGAACAGCGCTCGGGGCATGCCGAACACCATGGCGATGATGTCGACAACAAACGACATCAGTAGCACCGGGTGCTGCCGCAGGTAGGCCAGCCCGTCCACGACCGACCGCAGCCCTGCGCGGGAAGAGGCGGACTCGACGGGCAGCCTGGGCAGCCGCACGACCGCCCACAGGGTGGCCAACAGCGTCACCGAGTCGACCAGGTACAGCCACGCCAGGCCGATGACCGGGATGAGCGCCCCGGCAGTCAGCGGCCCGGCGATGGCGCCGGCCTGAAAAGACCGTCATGTTGAGCGCGTTGGCAGCCGGCAGTTGGTCCAGGGGGACCAGCTTCGGCAGGATGGCGCTTCGGGTCGGCTGATTGATGGCGAAGAACGCCTGCTGCACCGCGAACAGACTCAGGAGCGCCCAGACGCTACCGACTCCCGACGCGGCCTGCAGCCAGAACAGGACGCTGGTGGCGATCAGGCCGGTGGTGGTGATGAGCATGAGGCTGCGCCGATCCATCGCGTCGGCCAGCGCGCCACCCCACAGCCCGAAGACCACCAAGGGGACGAGGCCGAACACCCCGGTCAGCCCCACCTAGGCCGACGAGCCCGTCATGGTGTAAATCTGCGCCGGCACGGCGACCACCGTCAGCTGGGCGCCGACGACGGTGACGATGTTCGCGATCCACAGCCGCCGGTAGTGCCCATTACTCAGCGGCCGAGTGTCGGCGACGAGGTGGCGCAAGCGCGGTGACACGAGCCGTCAGGTTACCCGCTGCGGGCCGTCCCGAGCGATTCGCCAGGCTCGCGACCGTCCACTAGACTGACGTGTCGGCTCATCTGCGTTGAGACCCGCACCGTACCCTCGGCACCACGCCCGGCATCACGTCGAACCGCTCTGCTACACCAGCGGTGAGACCATCGGGGAACCTGAGGCCAACGTCGGTTGACAACGCGCGGGTACGGTAAGCGCCCGCGTGCCGGACCCACGGCGTGCCGCTAGGCCCGCTCAAGGCGGCAACTCACGGATGTGGAGGATATGGCAAAGAAGGACGGTGTCATCGAGATCGAAGGCACGATCGTCGAAGCCCTGCCCAATGCGATGTTCCGCGTCGAGTTGAGCAACGGGCACAAGGTCCTGGCCCACATCTCCGGGAAGATGCGCCAGCACTACATCAGGATCCTCCCCGAGGACCGGGTCGTAGTGGAGCTCAGCCCCTATGACCTTTCCAGAGGCCGTATCGTCTTCCGCTACCGCTGAGCATCTCCGGGCCGGATCGCCGGTCCCGTCCTTCGGTCCATCACCCGTAGGGAGCCAGTCCTGCCGGCCCCTATGTCGTCAACACACAAGGGGCATCAGGCAGATGAAGGTCCAGCCCAGCGTCAAGAAGATCTGTGACAAGTGCAAGGTGATCCGTCGTAACGGGCGGGTCATGGTGATCTGCGAGAACCTGCGCCACAAACAGCGTCAGGGCTGATCGCCGCTGCCGAGTCTGGCAGCAGTAACCAGTGCAACACCCGGCCCCGGGCTTCGGCCCGGACGTCACCCCCGGCACGGAGGCCGGGGACCGGCTGACAGTGAGCTTGCGAGGCCACCCAAGCCGGATCGGTGTTGCTCGAGACCTCCGTGAAGTGATCAGGAGCAGCGCATATGGCACGTCTGGTCGGAGTCGACCTCCCGCGCGACAAGCGCGTCGAGATCGCACTGACGTACATCTTCGGCGTCGGCCGAACGAGGTCCAAGGAAGCCCTGGTGGCAACGGGTGTCGACCCGTCCACCCGGGTTCGGGATCTTGCCGACGAGGAGCTGGTCAAGCTCCGCGACTTCCTCGAGGGCAACTACAAGATCGAGGGTGACCTGCGCCGAGAGATCACCGCCGACATCCGTCGGAAGGTGGAGATCGGCAGCTACCAAGGCCTGCGGCATCGCCGCGGCCTGCCGGTCCGAGGTCAGCGCACGAAGACCAACGCCCGCACCCGTAAGGGACCCAAGCGCACAGTGGCCGGCAAGAAGAAGGCCGGCAAGTGACCGGCAGGTGACGGTTCAGTCCGCCGATGCCGGCGAAGCCGCACCGGGAGCCCAGCAGCCCATTGCAGACCTGACGTAGGAGACGACAGAGCAGATGCCACCCCGCAGTCGCATGGCGGGCGCCAAGAAGGTGCGCCGCAAGGAAAAGAAGAACATCGCCCACGGCCACGCCCATATCAAGAGCACTTTCAACAATACGATCGTCTCGATCACCGACCCGACCGGGGCCGTCATCGCGTGGGCATCGGCGGGCCAAGTGGGGTTCAAAGGCTCGCGCAAGTCGACGCCGTTCGCAGCGCAGATGGCCGCGGAGGCTGCCGCCCGGCGTGCCATGGAGCACGGGATGCGCAAGGTGGATGTGTTCGTCAAGGGACCCGGCTCGGGGCGGGAGACTGCCATCCGGTCGCTCACCGCCACCGGCTTGGAGGTCGGCGCCATCAGTGATGTGACACCGACACCGCACAACGGTGTCCGTCCACCCAAGCGTCGCCGCGTCTGAGGGGAGGAGAAGGACATATGGCTCGCTATACCGGCCCCATCACGAAGAAGTCCCGCAGGCTCAAGGTCGACCTGGTCGGCGGGGACAAGTATTTCGAGAATCGCCCCTTCCCACCCGGGCAGCACGGCCGCGGCCGGGTTCAGGAGAAGGAGTATCTGCACCAGCTGCAGGAGAAGCAGAAGGCCCGGTTCACCTACGGGGTGATGGAGAAGCAGTTCCGGGGCTATTACGAGGAGGCCTCCCGGCGGACCGGCAAGACCGGTGCGAACCTGCTGCGGATCCTGGAATCCAGGCTGGACAACGTGGTCTACCGAGCCGGCCTGGCACGGACACGCCGCGCCGCCCGCCAGTTGGTCACACACGGCCACTTCATGGTCAACGGTCAACGGGTCGACGTGCCCTCTTATCGGGTGTCGCAGTACGACATCATCGACATCCGGCCCAAGTCGCGGGACACCTTCCCGTTCGAGCTGGCTCGGCAGACCTACGGTGATCGGCCCGTTCCGGCCTGGATGAAGGTCGTCCCTGGCACCCTGCAGATTCTGATCCACCAGCTGCCGCTGCGCGAGCAGATCGACACCGTGCTGACCGAACAGCTCATCGTCGAGCTGTACTCCAAGAACTGACGGGTCCGGACCGGAGCGCGGGTCTGCGCGGCCGGTCCGGGTCAGTCAGGCCGGTCCGACGGACGGAGTCGGACTCGGCCGCCGGCTCACTGGGGCCGGCACCTTGCGCGGCGTCATATAGCGGTCGCCCGCCGAAAGGAAACAGACGTGCTCATCGCACAACGCCCTCTGCTCAGCGAAGATGTCATCTCCGAGCACCGGTCTCGGTTCGTCATTGAACCGCTTGAGCCGGGTTTCGGTTACACCCTCGGCAACTCCCTGCGCCGGACGCTCCTGTCGAGCATCCCCGGCGCCTCGGTCACCAGCATCCGCATCGACGGGGTGCTGCATGAGTTCTCTACCATTCCCGGGGTCAAGGAAGACGTCACCGAGCTGATCCTCAGCATTAAGCAACTGGTCGTTTCCAGCGAGCACGACGAGCCCGTGGTCATGTACCTGCGTAGGCAGGGGCCGGGCGCAGTCACCGCGGCCGACATCTCCCCACCTGCCGGTGTGGCCGTGCACAACCCGGAGCTGCACCTGGCGACGCTGAATGACAAGGGCAAGATCGAGATGGAGTTGACCGTTGAGCGCGGTCGCGGTTATGTATCAGCTCAGCAGAACAAGGCTGGCGATGCCGAGATCGGTCGCGTCCCCATCGACTCCATTTACTCTCCCGTGCTTGCGGTGACTTACAAGGTCGAAGCGACCCGCGTCGAGCAGCGGACCGACTTCGACCGGCTCATCGTCGACGTCGAGACGAAGATGTCAATGGCCCCCCGGGACGCGCTGGCCTCCGCCGGCAAGACGTTGGTCGAGCTGTTCGGCCTCGCCCGCGAGCTGAATGTGGAGGCCGAGGGCATCGACATGGGCCCGTCGCCGACGGACGCGGCGCTGGCTGCCGACCTGGCCCTGCCGATCGAGGATCTCGACCTGACTGTTCGTTCGTACAACTGCCTCAAGCGGGAGGGTATCCACAGCGTGGGGGAGCTTGTCTCCCGCAGCGAGGCCGACCTACTCGACATTCGCAACTTCGGCGCCAAGTCGATCGACGAGGTCAAAGCCAAGCTGGTCGGGATGGGTCTGGCGCTGAAGGACAGCCCACCCGGATTCGACCCGAGCGCCATTGTCGACCGGTTCGATGAGGAGGAAGACCTCTCCTTCGCCGAGGACGAGCAGTACTGACCCGTTCACCGCAGACTGACCGCGTGAGCGGATCGGTCGTCGCAGACCCCACAGGAGTTCGACATGCCATCGCCGACCAAGGGCCCCCGCCTCGGTGGCGGGCCGGCGCACGAGCGGCTGATGTTGGCCAACCTGGCCACGTCCCTGTTCGAGCACAACCGGATCACCACTACCGAGACCAAGGCGAAACGGCTGCGGCCGGTCGCCGAGCGGCTGATCACCTTCGCCAAGCGTGGCGACCAGCATGCCCGTCGCCGGGTGATGCGCACGGTGCGTGACAAGGGCGTCGTGCACAAGCTGTTCACCCAGATCGCCGAGGAGATGCGGGAGCGCCCGGGCGGTTACACGCGGATCGTCAAGGTCGGACCACGCAAGGGCGACAACGCCCCGATGGCCGTCATCGAACTGGTCCAGGAGCCGTTCTCGCCGAAGAAGGCCACCGTCAAGGAGGCCGAAGCGGCCACGCGTCGGTCGGCGGCTACCGCGGCCGACGCTGCGCCCGATGCCCCGGCCGAAGCCACGCCCGATGCCCCGGCCGAAGCCCCGCCCGAAGCCCCGGCCGAAGCCACGCCCGAAGCCACGGCCGACGCCGGCGCCGACGCCGGTGCGGGCACCGGATCGCAGGAGGCCGACGTCGTGGTCGCCGACGCGGGTGTCGAGGCCCCGGTGGAAGCAACCCCGGGCGCCGCGTCGGACGTGGCCGAGACCGACGAACGCTGAGGCCCCGACGCCGGTCCGGCCCGCGCCCGATGACCACACCACGACCGCGCGCGGCTGCACCGACGCGGAAGCCCCCTCGGCGGCGGGCGACGCCCCGCAGCCGGACCCCGACGTCAGGTTACGGCTCGACTTCGGCTACGACGGGACCGGGTTCGGCGGCTGGGCCGCCCAACCGGGACGCCGCACCGTCGAGGGAGTCCTGGCGCCGGGTTTGGCGACCGTGCTGCGCCTCACATCCCACCCCCGGCTGACAGTGGCAGGCCGCACCGACGTGGGCGTTCACGCCAGAGGCGCGGTCGCGCACCTGGACCTGCCCGGTGCGCTCTGGCGATCGGTGGCGGAGCGTGGCCGGGCAGCGGAACAGACGGCTTTGCGCCGGCTACGTGGGGTGCTCCCCCAGGACGTCGGGGTGCACCGAATCCGGCCCGTCCCGAAGGACTTCGACGCCCGGTTCTCGGCGCTGTTCCGTCGGTACCAGTACCGCATCTGTGACCGACCCGCCGAGGCCGACCCGCTGCGCCGTTTCGAGACGCTGTGCCACCCCAGGCCGCTCGACGAGGAGGCCATGGCCCGCGCGAGCTCTCGGCTGCTCGGCCTGGCCGACTTCGCGGCGTTCTGCCGCAGGCGCGAGGGCGCCAGTACGATCCGCACGCTGATCGCGTTCGACTGGGGCAGAGCTGCCGACGACGGCGTGCTGGTGGCCACCGTCGTCGCCGACGCGTTCTGCCACTCGATGGTCCGGGCCCTGGTGGGGGCGGCGGTGGCGGTCGGCGAGGGGCGACGGGACGAGGCGTGGCCCCTGGCCGTCCGGCAGGGACGCCGTCGCGATCCCGCGGTGACCGTCATGCCGGCACTCGGTCTCGTCCTTGAGGAGGTGGGCTACCCTCCCGCCGAGCTGTTCGCTGAGCGGGCCCGGCAGTCTCGGGCCCGCCGGGAGCCCGCCCCCGGCGGCGGGTGATCCCCCTGGAGGTGCCGCCCTGCCAGGACGGGCGCCGGGGTGGGGCGAGGGCCACGAACCTGCCGATCGGGCCCGTCCGCCGTCAGTCGACTGTGGGCGCTGCGGCAGCCGGAAGGTCGAGCGGGATGGAGACGGTGTAGACCGCCACCCGTCTGGCTTGGGGGCTGCCTTGCCCCTGACGCCGATAGCGGCGCACAACGGCATGCATCTCGGCTCGCATCGCCTCCAGCGCGGACGCGGTCACCAGCACCAATTCAGCCGAGGTACTGCTGGCGTCCCGCCACTCCGGTGGAGCCGATGTCGCCTCGGACAGCCACCGCTCGGCTTGTTCGGATACATGCGCCACGACGTCCCGCTCCAACCAGACCAGGCTGGCTTCGGCCTCGGCGTCGCCCCGCACCTCGGCGTGGCGGACGGGCGCCCCGCTCGGCACCGCTTGCCAGTACCGGCGGCGCCCTGATCCGGCGGCGTCCTCGGCATCCACCACCAGCCCGGCCCCGGCCAACTGCCTGAGGTGGTAAGAGGTGGCCCCGGTGTTGGTATCAAGTCGCCTGGCCAGCATCGTCGCCGTGGCGGCTCCCTCCAGTCGCAGGGTCCGGTAGAGCCGGGCCCGCAGCGGGTGAGCCAGCGTTCGCAGAGGGTCGTAGCGAGCCGCAGTCATGCAAAGAATCTTTGCACAATCTGGCTGCAAGCACTCGACTTGTCACCGTGCCGCACACATCCGGGCAGGTCAGCGCGACAGTCGGGGAGATGACCGGGATTTGGCCGGCCCGCAGGCCATCGGTACACTGAGCCTCAGTGGCGATACCCGCGGCGCGCGGGGCAGCGGATCAGGTGAGGGTGCCGCCCGCCGGTCTGTGCCCGTCAGGAAGTCCGGAAGTCGCAGCAGGTCTCATCGTTCGCCGCCGCAAGGGCGTGGTCGAACTCCAGCACACAGAACAGGTAGGACTCCGTGCGGACTTACACCCCCAAGCCGGGCGACGTCGAGCGCCGTTGGCACGTCATCGACGCCACCGACGTGGTGCTCGGCCGGTTGGCCTCGCAAACGGCGATCCTGCTGCGTGGTAAGCACAAGCCCACCTTTGCCCCGCACGTCGACATGGGTGATTTCGTCATCATCGTCAACGCCGACAAGGTGGCCCTGACCGGCTCGAAGCTGGATCAGAAGCGGGCCTACCGGCACTCGGGCTACCCCGGCGGCCTGCGCAGCGTCACCTACCGTGATCTGCTCGCCACGAGCCCGCAGCGAGCCGTCGAGAAGGCGGTGCGCGGGATGCTGCCGAAGAACTCGTTGGCCCGCAAACAACTGAGCAAGCTGAAGGTGTACGTGGGGGACTCCCACCCGCACCAGGCGCAGCAGCCGAAGCCGTTCCAGCTCACCCAGATCGCGCAGTAGCGCACCCGCCCGTACCTGACAGCGCACCTCCCCGAGGAGAACCGTGTCCGACATCACCATCGACGCAGAGCTCGATCAGGCCGAGCCGTCGCTGTCCGAATACACCACTGAATCGGCGGCACCGGTGGTGACGGTGGAGGGCCGGCGGTCGGCGTCGGTCCCCTCGGCGGCCACCGGTCGTCGTAAGCAGGCCATCGCGCGGGTGCGTCTCGTGCCCGGCAACGGGGACTGGAAGATCAACGGGCGCACTCTGGGGGACTACTTCCCGAACAAGGTCCACCAGCAGATCGTCAACGAACCGTTGAAGACCCTGGAGATGGACGGGTCCTACGATGTCATCGTCCGGGTTCACGGCGGAGGGCCGTCTGGGCAGGCAGGCGCCGTCCGACTGGGAGTGGCCCGGTCGCTCAACGACGCCGACCCAGACCTGAATCGTCCGGCCCTCAAGAAGGCCGGGTACCTGACCCGCGACCCACGCGTGCCGGAGCGGAAGAAGGCCGGTCTGAAGAAGGCGCGCAAGGCACCGCAGTACAGCAAGCGTTGATCGGGCTGGGGCGGCCCGGGGACGCCGCCCCGCCGTCCTGGCTGGGGAAAGGCACGTATCCACGCATGAGTACACGCCTGTTCGGAACCGATGGGGTGCGAGGCCTGGCTAACCGGGACCTCACCGCGGAGTTGACCCTGGACCTGGCCGTGGCCGCCGCGCATGTCCTGGCCGAGGTGGGGGAGTTCGCCGGACACCGGCCCAGGGCAATCGTCGGGCGGGACCCGCGGGCGTCGGGGGAGTTCCTGGCGGCCGCCACCATGGCCGGGCTGGCCTCGGCCGGGGTCGATGTCGACGACGCAGGAGTCCTGCCCACCCCGGCGGTGGCCTTCCTCATCGCCGACACCGGCGCGGACTTCGGTGTGATGCTGTCCGCCTCGCACAACCCGATGCCGGACAACGGCATCAAGTTCTTTGCCCGGGGCGGGCACAAGCTGCCCGACGAGATCGAGGACGCGATCGAACAGCGGCTCCGGGACCCCTGGCAGCGGCCGGTGGGCCGCGACGTCGGGCGGATCCGGCCGCTGCCGGACGGCGCGCAACGCTACGTCGAGCACTTGCTCTCGGTGCTGCCGAACGACCTGGCCGGCCTACACATCGTGCTTGACACCGCGCACGGGGCCGCGAGTGTCGTGGCTGCCGACGCCTTCCGCCGGGCCGGCGCGAGCCTCACCCAGATCGGTGGTCAGCCGGACGGCCTCAACATCAACGCCGGGTGCGGCTCGACCCACCTGGCTCCGTTGCGGGCCGCCGTGGTGGAACACGGCGCCGACCTCGGGATCGCCCTGGACGGGGACGCTGACCGATGCCTCGCCGTGGACAGCAACGGACACGATGTCGACGGCGACCACATCATGACCATCCTGGCGGTGGCCATGCGGGAGCGGGAGGCTCTGGCGGGCGACACCGTCGTGGTCACCGTGATGAGCAACCTCGGGATGCTGCTGGCCCTGGAGCGGGAGGGGCTGCGGTACGTCCAGACCGGGGTGGGGGACCGGTACGTTCTGGAGGCGATGAAGGCCGGAGGATTCTGCCTGGGCGGGGAGCAGTCCGGACACGTGATCTTCTCGGACCACAGCACGACCGGCGACGGCACACTGACTGGGCTCATGCTGGCGGCCAGGGTCGCTGAGGCGGGCCGGCCACTTGATCGACTAGCGGCGGTGATGACCCAACTGCCTCAGGTGCTGGTCAACGTCGAGGGGGTCGACAAGGACCGGGTCGACGCCGACGCCGACGTGCAAGCCGAGGCGCGGGCCGTTGAGACCGAGCTGGGCGTCTCGGGGCGGGTGCTACTGCGTAAGTCGGGAACCGAGCCCCTGGTTCGAGTGATGATCGAGGCGGATACCCAGGAGCGTGCCAAGGCTGCGGCCGACCGTATCGCTACCGTGGTACAACGCAAGCTTGCCCTGTAGCCGCCGGTGATCCGGATCAGCCTGGCACCATCAGGTTTCCGATCTGGTCGATGACGCGAGCGCGGCCCTCTTCCAGGGAGTACGTCAGGCCGATCAGGGCCAGGCGGCCGTCCGCGACGCGAGCCGCGATGGTGCGCGACCGCTCAGGCAGCAGTCGCATGGTCTGACGGACGTGCTCCGCCTCGATCTGGTCCAGGGATGTCATCCCGGCCCGGTGGGCGGTCAATACGCTGGGGGTGATCCGCTCCACCAGGTCCCGGATGAATCCGCCGGGTAGGATCCCCTCGTCCACGGCGCGCACTGTGGCCCTGACCGCCCCGCACGAATCGTGCCCGAGCACGGCGATCAGCGGGATCTCGAGCACGTCCACCCCGAACTCCAGCGACCCCAGCTCGGTAGGCCCGACCACGTGGCCGGCGGTCCGCACCACGAACAGGTCGCCCAGTCCCTGATCGAAGATGACCTCGGCCGCCACCCGGGAATCCGAACAGCCGAAGAAGGACGCGATGGGCCGTTGGCCTTGGGTGAGACGGTCTCGGTGGGTTGCGTCCTGGTTGGGGTGTGCGGGGGTGCCGGCGACGAACCGCGCGTTTCCCTCCAGCAGTTCCTGCCACGCCTGGGTGGGGGTCTGCGGGCGAGGGCCCAACGTGGTCACAGGCCTGGCCTGGTCTTGATGGTCATGGCGACGGGCTGTCCGAGCGAGGCGAAGAAGTCGTTGCCCTTGTCGTCCACCACGATGAACGCCGGGAAGTCCTCCACCTCGATGCGCCAGACCGCCTCCATCCCGAGCTCGGGATACTCCAGCACCTCGACGGCCTTGATGCAGTCTTGCGCCAGCCGAGCGGCCGGGCCACCGATCGAGCCGAGGTAGAACCCGCCGTGACGGCGGCAGGCCTCGGTGACCTGCGCGCTGCGGTTGCCCTTGGCCAGCATCACCATCGATCCACCCGCCGCCTGGAACTGTTCGACGTAGGAGTCCATCCGGCCGGCCGTGGTGGGCCCGAAGGAGCCGGACGGCATTCCCACCGGGGTCTTGGCCGGCCCGGCGTAGTACACCGGGTGGTCCTTGAGGTACTGAGGCATCTGCTCACCGGCGTCCAAGCGCTCCTTGATCTTGGCGTGCGCGATGTCCCGGGCCACGACCAGCGTCCCGGACAGTGCCAGCCGGGTCTTCACCGGGTAGCGGCTGAGCAGGGCACGGATCTGCTCCATCGGCTGGCCCAGGTCGACGCGGACGACATCGTCGCCCGACCCAAGGTCCTGCTCCGTGGTGTCCGGCAGGTAGTGCGCCGGCTCGAATTCGAGCTGCTCGATGAACACCCCCTTGGGGGTGATCTTGCCCAGGCACTGCCGGTCGGCGGAGCAGGAGACAGCGATCGCCACCGGTAGCGAGGCACCGTGCCGTGGTAGTCGCACCACCCGCACGTCGTGGCAGAAGTACTTGCCGCCGAACTGTGCGCCGATCCCCAGCTGCCTGGTCATCTCGAGCACCTCGGCCTCCATCGCCGGGTCACGAAAGCCCCGGCCGGTGGTCCCGCTGCCCTGCGTCGGCAGCTGGTCCAGGTACTTGGCCGAGGCGTACTTGGCGGTCTTGAGGGCGAACTCGGCGGACGTCCCGCCGATGACGACAGCTAGGTGATACGGCGGGCAGGCCGCGGTCCCCAGGGCGGCTACCTTATCCCGCAGGAAGGCGCGCAACGCCGTCGGGTTCAGGATCGCCTTCGTTTCCTGGTACAAGTACGACTTGTTCGCCGAACCACCTCCCTTGGCCATGAACAGGAACTTGTACGTCGTCTCGTGACCCCGTGCGGTGTCGGCGTAGAGCTCGATCTGGGCCGGCAGGTTGGTCCCGGTGTTGACCTCGTCCCACATGGTCACCGGCGCCATCTGTGAGTAGCGCAGGTTAAGTCTGGTGTAGGCGTCCCGTACGCCGGCGGAAATCGGTTCCTCATCGGGCCCGTCGGTGAGCACGCGCTGGCCGCGTTTGCCCATCACGATCGCGGTGCCGGTGTCCTGGCACATCGGCAGCACCCCGCCGGCTGCGATCGAGGCGTTCTTGAGCAAGTCCAGCGCAACGAATCTGTCGTTGTTGCTGGCCTCCGGGTCGTCGATGATGGTGCGTAGCTGGGACAGGTGCCCTGGCCGCAGGAAATGGGCGATGTCGTGCATGGCCGTGTCGGTCAGCAAGCGCAGCGCCTCGGGCTGTATCCGCACGAAGGCCTGGCCGCTCGGCCCGGTTTCAGCCCGGATCCCTTCGCAGGTCAGCAGCCGGTAGGGGGTGGGGTCCTCGCCGAGGGGCAGCAGGTCCTCGTACTCCAACTCGACCATGGGGGCTCCTTCGCTGGCGGTCCTCGTCGACAGCCCCAGCGTAGAACCACCCAAGGTCAGGATGGGGGTGGCGGCCCCACCGAGGAGCGCGGCACCGGCGGGCACCCCAGGACGGTCATCGCCGGTGGCGGGTTGTCCTGGTGGCCCATCAGAATGTGCGCGCCGAGCCGGCCCATGTCGTACATCGGCAATTGCACCGTCGACAGCGGCGGATTCAGGTGCATGACCGCCGGCTCGTGGTCGTCGTAACCCACCACCGAGACGTCCCTGGGAATCCGCACGCCCGCCTCGGCCAGGGCCAGGTAGGCACCTACCGCCATACGATCATTGCCGCACACGATGCCGGTCGGTCTCGGCGAGCGGCACAGCACGATCTTGGCCAGCTCGTAACCGGAGTCCAAGTAGTAGTTTCCAGTGAGCTCGATCTGGTCGCCCGCGGGCAGGCCGGCATCGCTGATCGCCTGGCGATGTCCCGTGAGCCGTCGTCCGGTGGCCCAGGCGCCGCTGCGGCCGGTCAGGAACGCGATCCGTCGGTGGCCTGCCTCCAGCAGCTGGTTCACCGCTGCGGCGCCTCCGGCGACCTCGTCGGGGATGATGGCCGGCCACACGGTGTTTTCGGAGAAGCAGTTGACCAGAACGCTGGGCGTGCCGCTGGTCGTCCTCGGCAAACTGAGCTGTCGGGTCCCGGAGACGACGAACATCAAGCCATCGACCTGGCGGTCGGTCAGATCCTCGGCGGCGGACTGCAAGGTAGCCGGTTGCTGGCAGGTGTAGGTGGTCAGCAACGCCCCCCCGCCACCCCAGGTGACGTCGTGCGCCCCGGCCACGATCTGCCCTGTGTAGATCTCCATCGGGGTTTCGTCGACGACGACGCCGATCGTGCCGGTTCGCTTTCCACGCAGCCCCTGCGCGGCCCGGTTGGGCCGATAATCGAGGTCGTTGACGGCCTGGAGCACACGAGCGCGGGTGGCCGCACTGATCGACTGTGTCGAGTTCGGGTTGAGCACGAAGGACACCGTGGTGGCGGAGACCCCCGCCATCCGCCCGACGTCCGCCATCGTGGGCCGGCGCGGCGAACTCGGCGGGCTCATGTCCGGAGGGTAGCCCGTTGCGAGAGCCCGCCGCCAAGGATGACCCTGGGCGCGTCGGCTCTGGCCTGCCTGTTGGGCCGGGAAGCGGGCCGGCTACCCGGGCGCCACCCCTGCGTGGACCGGAAACGACGTGGGGGCTGCCGGCTGCGGGGGTTGACGTGCCGGCCGGGGCTTCCTAGGGTCACATCGTTTTAGCACTCTCGCCGCGGACGCACCGACCGGATTGACCCAGTGCGCACATTCGGCCCGCATCACGAATCGGTTTCAGACTGCCCGGTACTGCGCGCGTATGTGTGGCCTCCCGGGCTCGTGGTACCTACGATTCGTTGGTTACTGCACCACTCCGTTCTATCGGCACGTCAAAGGAGTCGCGTTGACTAGATCGAGAACGACACGCCCAGTCTGGGGAGTGAGCGCACTGGCGTTGGCCTCGGTCGTCGGGCTCGCCGCGTGCGGTGGCCAGTCCGAGGCCGGGAACGTCCTGACCTGGTACATCAACCCTGACGGTGGTGGTTCCGACCCCACCAAGGGCGGCCAGGCGCAGTTGGCGGCCGAATGCACCAAGGCGGCCGCGGGACGGTACTCCATCAACATCCAGCTGTTGCCGAACAGCGCCAGCGATCAACGCGACCAGGTGCTGCGCCGGCTTGCCGCCAGCGACTCGAGCATGGACATCATGAGCATCGACCCGGTTTTCGTCGCCGAATTCGCCGAGGCGGGTTTCCTGGACCCGGTGCCGCAGGACAAGGCGGCCCTGCTGACCGAGGACGCGGTCAAACCGATCGTCGAGTCGGCCACCTGGAAGGGGATGTTGGTCGCCGCCCCGATGTGGGCCAACACCCAGTTGCTGTGGTACCGCAAGTCAGTGGCCGAGAAGGCGGGACTTGACATGACCAAGCCGGTCACCTGGGACCAGATCATCGAGGCCGCGCAATCCCAGAAGAAACTGGTCGGGGTGCAATCGCGCCGATACGAGGGTTACACCGTATGGATCAACGCGTTGATCGAAGGGGCCGGGGGCCAGATCGTCAAGAACCCCGGAGCCAACGCCAGTGCCGTCAAACTCGGCCTGGACAGCGAGGCCGGAAAGAAGGCCGCCGCGGTCATCCAAAAGGTCTACAGCACCGGTGTCGGTGGTCCGGCCATGGGGTCGCTCAACGAGCCCGCCGCTCTGGACGGGTTCGTCAACAACGACACCTCTGGATTCCTGCTCAACTGGCCCTACGTGTGGGCGGCCTTGGCGGAGAAGAACGTCTCGTTCATCGACGATGTGGGCTGGGCGCGCTACCCGCGGACGGTGGCCGACCGCGAATCTCGTCCCCCCCTGGGTGGCATCGTGTTGGGGGTCAATGCGGCGAGCACCAAGAAGGCGCAGGCCTGGGATGCGGCGCAGTGCATCACAGCTAAGGAGAACCAGACCCTTTACATGCTCGGCACCGGGAACCCGGCGGCACGCAAGGCCGTCTACGACGACCCGAAGATCAAAGAGAAGTTCCCGATGGCTTCGCTCATCCGGGAGTCCCTGGACGCCGGCGCACCCCGTCCGTTGACGCAGTACTACGGGGACGTGTCCACCGCGTTGCAGAAGGTGTTCAGCCCGCCGAGCGACGTGAGGCCTGAGGTGACACCTCAGGCGGCTGCCGACCTGATCCAGTCGGTCATCAATGGAGAGGCACTCCTGTGAGTACAGCCGTCAACACCCAGCAGGCCCCGGCGCCGGAGTCGCGCCGGGCCCGTAAACCGATCACTGACCGGGCCGCCGGTGAACGCAGACTCGGCTGGAAACTGGCCGGTCCGGCGTTCGTCATCATGCTGGCGGTCACCGCATACCCAATTCTGCAGGCGCTGTGGACGTCCCTGTTCAGTTACCGCCTCACCGACCCCACTGCCCGGCGGTTCATCGGCCTGAGCAACTACTGGGTCACCCTCACCGACTCGGTATTTTGGCAGGCGGTCCTGGTGACGTTGCTGATCACGATCGTGACCGTGGTCATCGAGTTGGCCCTGGGTTTCTTCATCGCGATGGTCATGCACCGGATCGTCATTCCGCGGCGTACGTTGCGCACCATCGTGCTCATCCCGTATTCCATCATCACGGTTGTCTCGGCGTTCTCGTGGTTCTACGGCTTCGGGGTCACCAGTGGGTACGCCAACAGATGGCTCAACGTCCTCACCTTCGGGGCGGTGCCGGTCGACTTCGACTGGTTTGGATCCTTCTTGCCGTCCATCTTCGTGATCTGCCTGTCCGAGATCTGGAAGACCACCCCGTTCATGTCGCTGTTGCTGTTGGCCGGTCTGGCGCAGGTGGACAGCGTCATGGAGGAGGCCGCGAAGGTCGACGGGGCTCGGTTCAACCAGATAGTCACGAAGGTGATCCTGCCCAACATGAAGGCCGCCATCATGGTGGCCGTGCTGTTCCGAACCCTGGATGCATTTCGGATCTTCGACAACATCTTCATCATGACCGGTGGCGCGAATAACACCGCGTCGTTCTCGTTGCTGGCCTACAACCAAACGATCAGCCGAGTCGAGGTGGGCATGGGGTCGGCTATTTCGGTCCTGTTGTTCCTTAGTGTCGTCGCAATCGCGGTGCTCTTCATCAAGGGCTTCAAGGTCGACCTGACCCAGGGAAAGGGATGACTCGTGGAAACGAACATGTCGAGAAGGACGAAGGTGTGGCTGGCCATCGCCTCGATCCCGATCATGATCTGGACGGTCGTGCCGCTGTTGTGGATCCTGGGGCTGTCCCTGAAAGACAACGAGGCCATCTCCAAGCCTGAGCTGAACAACTTCGGCAACTTCTGGCCCAAGAGCGCCTCGTTCGAGAACTACAACCTGATCTTCAACGGGGGCGCCCGAGAACTTTTCCTGCCGGCCCTGCGCAACTCGGTCGTGGTCTGCCTCGCGGCGACGCTGATCTCGGTGATCCTGGCGATGTTCTGTGCCTACGCGATCTCGCGGTTGGATTTCCCCGGTAAGCGCGTCATTCTCGGCACGGCTTTGGCCGTGTCCTTCTTCCCGGTCATCTCCATGGTCACCCCGCTGTACGACCTATGGCGCAGGATCGGACTGTTCGACACGATCCCCGGGCTGATCCTGCCATACCTGGCGTTGACGTTGCCGCTGTCGATCTGGATCATGACCGCGTTCTTCCAGCAGATCCCTTGGGAGATGGAACAGGCGGCTCAGGTCGATGGGGCCACGAGCTGGCAGGCGTTCCGGAAGGTCATCGTTCCACTGGCCGCACCCGGCGTTTTCACCACGGCGATCATCACGTTCTTCACCGCCTGGAACGACTTCGTCTTTGCCATCTCGCTGACGTCGGAGAAGGCGCGTACCGTTCCGGCGGCCCTGGCGTTCTTCACCGGTGCCTCGCAGTTCGACCAGCCCTTCGGGGCCATCAGCGCGGCTGCGGTGGTCGTCACCATCCCCGTCGTCATCCTCGTCCTGTTGTTCCAGCGGCGCATCGTCGCCGGCCTGACCTCCGGCGCGGTCAAGGGCTGAGGCCCGCCGCACGGTCGACCCAAGGAGACAGCATTCATGTCACAGATCGATCTGAAGAACCTCGTCAAGAAGTACGGTGACGGATTCGCCGCCGTCAATGACGTGTCGCTGGACATCAAGGACGGGGAGTTCATGATCCTCGTCGGTCCCTCCGGGTGCGGGAAATCCACCCTGTTGCGGATGATCGTGGGGCTGGAGGACATCACCGCCGGTGATCTGAACATCAACGGCAAACGGGTGAACGATCTAGCACCCCGGGACCGCAACCTGGCGATGGTGTTCCAGAACTACGCCCTGTACCCGCACCTGACCGTTTTCGAGAACATCGCCTTCCCGCTGCGGCTGGCCAAGGGTCAGCACAACGAGGAGGAGATCCGGCGGAAGGTGAACACCGCCTCCGCCATGCTCGAGCTTGACGAACACCTGCAACGCAAGCCGGGCAACCTGTCCGGAGGTCAGCGTCAGCGGGTGGCGATGGGGCGGGCGATCGTCCGTGAGGCGGACGCCTTCCTGTTCGACGAGCCGCTGTCCAATCTGGACGCGAAGTTGCGTGGGCAGATGCGCACCGAGATCTCCCGGATGCAACGACGGATGGGGATCACGACCATCTATGTCACTCACGACCAAACCGAGGCGATGACCCTCGGCGACCGGGTGGCGGTACTCAAGCGCGGCATTCTTCAGCAGTGTGCCTCGCCGCGTGAGCTCTACGAACAACCGGTCAACCTGTTCGTCGCCGGGTTCATCGGCTCGCCGCCGATGAACTTCCTGCCCGCCCGCGTAGAGGGCAGCCAACTGCGGTTGCCGTTCTGCACGATGCCCATCGGCTCGGACCTGGCCGCCAAGGTGGCCGGGAAGGACATCGTCATCGTCGGGATCCGGCCCGAGCACCTCAAGGACGCCGCGCTGGGCGACCAGATGCCCGCCAACGCCGTCAGCTTCCAGGTCCCGGTGGACGTGACGGAGTGGCTGGGCAACGAGATGTACGCCTACGTTCCGTACGAAGCGGACGCAGCGGTCAAGGCCAAGCTTGACGAGCTGGACCGCGAGCTTGACGGTGAGGGTATGCGTAGCCAGATGGTGGTCAATCTGGATTCCCGCTCCAGGGTCAAGGAGGGCGACATCGCCACCCTGATCTTCGACCCGGCGTCGGCGCAGGTGTTCGACCCCGAGCACGGGGTGTGCCTAACCAGGGACGAGGCCAAGGCCGCGAAGATTGCCGAGGAGAACGAGGCAGACCGCAAGCGCGCACTGGAGCGGGCCAAGCCCCAGGAAACCCCGGCTGCCGCGACAGCCGGGTAGGGCAGGTCGGGCAGGCCTTGGGCCGGGACTCACCAGCACGGCCGGGGCGGCCCATTCCCCGGCCGTGCGCCGGTCGTTGGTGGCAGAGGCCGCACACACCCTGGGAGGGTGCGGGTTCTGGAAAGAAGGTTGCGATGGGTTCGCTCCTCGGCTATGTGTTGCTCTGCGCCGTGCCGGCGCTGGCATTCTGGAGCTTCCTGCGGCTGGTCCGTTGGTACGAGCGCGCCGATCGGATGCCCTGGCAACCCCCGGTGCCACCGAGGCCTACCCACCCACCGTTGGAGCGCCTGGCCGCCGATCTGCGCCGGCTGGAGGCGGACCGTCATGTCCTGCGCAGCAGCAACCAGCCGGCCCGGGCGCAACGGCTGATGGCCGCCGAACTCGCCTACGAGGACGTCCTGCTCGACTGTTGCGAGGCGCTGGAGCTGTCCTGCCCGGGACCGCCGCCGCTGACCCCCGCACAACGCCGGGATACCGAGGCGGCTCTGTTCGTGGCGGGATTGCGCTGGTAACACCCCGCCACTGTGGGACGTCCGGAGGCGGATGCGACGATGGGGCGGTGACGTCCACGCGTGCGGCGGATCCCGCAACCCCACCTCCCTCCGGCCACGTGCCGGGGCCGGAGGCCCCCATCCGGCGCCCGGGCACCTGGCGTAACTTGTTCTTCTCGATGGCCTTGGTCTTCCTCGTGGTGGCCGGCTGGTTCGCCCTGATGCCCAGGTCCGCGCCGATCGCTCGAGCGGAGGTGGACGTGGTGGCCAAGGCGCGCGAGGTGAACGCCCAGGCCGGGTGGCCGGTCCAGGTCATCGACGGCGTGCCCGGCTGGCGGGCAACGAGCGTGTCCTGGGCCCGGTCCGAGGAGGGGCTGCCCACCTGGCAGGCCGGTTACCATCGCCTGCCCGACGACCAGGCCTACGTCCTGGTTGGGCAGACCCGGCCCGGGTCGGACGGTGCGGATCGTGCGGCCCTCGGGTCATGGCTGGTCCGGCAGGTCAGGGATGGCGCCCGGGTGGGGGAGCAACGAATCGGATCCGCCACCTGGGAGCGTTTCATCTCCGGAGACCAGCAGGCCCGTCGCAGCCTTGTGATGCGGGTAACCACCGCTGCCCCCGCACTGACCACCGTCGTGACCGGCAACCTGACCTTTGAGGAACTGGGGCAGCTGGCCGGCTCGTTGCGGGCGGTGGCAGCCCGTGGGTCCTCCCCTGCTAGCCCTCAGTCGTTGGGCTGGTCGCCGCCCACAGGTTCGCCACTTCCCGGGTCGCCACGTCCCGGGACGCCGCTGGCGCTAGTAGCGCCGGTTGTGGTGGCCCCGGCGATCCGAGCCTGAGCGCCGTCCAGCAGACGGGAACAGTGCCGAGCCAGGTGCTCTCCGCGCTCCCACAGCGTCATGCTGTCCTCCAGTCCGAGTTGGCCGCCCTCCAATCTTGCGACGATGCCAGCCAGTTCGTCGCGGGCCTGCTCGTAGGGCAGGGCGACGATCCCCACCGGGAGGTCCTCACCGGTGCCCGACATGGCAGCCTCAACCGACACAGGACTGGCCTCATCAGCGTCGGTCATCCTGGCAGCCTAGTCGCCGCCGTGGACCGTCTTGGGGCGGAGAGTCCGGCCGCCGTCACCTGGTCACCCCACCGCCCGCACCTCGAAGTCGCCGTTGCTGACGGTGACCCGCAGAAGTTCGTCGGCGGTGACCTCGCCGCGTCCCCGGACGACCCGGCCGTCCACCTGCCGTACGACGGCGTACCCGCGCTCCAATATGCCCAACGGCGAGAGGGCTCGAAGCTGAAGCGTGGCGTGCCGCAACCGGGCTCGCTCGCGATCCAGGTGGGTGGCGATCGCCCGGCCACTGCGCTGCCTGGCGAGCCGGACCAGATCGCGCTGAGGCTGTACGAGCGCCGCCGGGTCGGCCAGCACCGGTCGGCTGCGCAGCGAGTCCAGCAGTCGTCGCTCGGTGCGGACCTTCGCCATCACAGCCTGCCGGACCCGGTCTCGAGCCGCGGCCACCCCCCGCTGTTCCGCCGCAACGTCGGGAACGACCCGCTTCGCCGCGTCGGTGGGCGTCGAGGCACGCACATCCGCAACGAAGTCGAGCAGCGGGGTATCCACGTCGTGACCGATGGCGCTGACCACCGGCGTATTCATCGCCGCGACGGCACGGACGAGGGCCTCGTTGCTGAACGGCAGGAGATCCTCGAAAGAGCCCCCGCCCCGGGCCACCACGATGACGTCCACGTCGGTCAGGGCGTCCAGCTGCCGCAGCGCCGTGACCAGGGCACCCACTGCCTCGGGTCCCTGGACGGGCACCTGGCGGATGACGAACCGCGCCGCCGGGTGGCGGCGGCGGGCGTTCTGCACCACGTCGTGTTCCGCGGCGCTGGCGCGGCCGCAGATCAGGCCGATCGTGTGAGGCAGGAACGGCAGCGGCCGCTTGCGCTCCGGCCGGAACAAGCCCTCGGCGGCCAGCACCCGTTTGAGGTGCTCGAGCCTGGCCATGAGTTCACCCACCCCGACCGCGCGGATGGAACGGGCATCCAGCTGTAGGGTCCCGCGCTTGGCCCAAAAGGTCGGCTTGGCGTGCACGACCACCCGGGCGCCGTCGGCAAGGGGCACCGGCTGGGCGTCGAGCGCACGGGCGGCGATGGTCACCGACATGGACATGTCCACGTCGGGGTCCCGCAGCGTCAGGTAGCAGGTGGCCGAGCCGGGTCGGCGGACGACCTGTACCAGCTGGCCCTCCACCCAGATGGCGGACATGCGGTCCACATACTGGCCGATCTTCATCGCCAGCAGGCGCACCGGCCAGGGACGCTCGGCCGACGTGTCGGCCGCTTTGGCCGGCAACGGCTCGCGCACGGTCACCGGCACAGTATGGCGCAGCCGGGCGAACGGGACCGGGCGTCGCAGGCGGCGCATTCGGGGCTCCGAGGGGTCCGTACCATGGAGTAGTGACTGACGCGGCAACAGAAGCGCCGACCGGAGGCCCGGCCACCGTGAGACGGGTCCTCCTGGCCGCCCCACGCGGCTACTGCGCGGGGGTCGAACGTGCCGTCCAGACGGTGGAGCGAGCCCTGGAGCTGTACGGCCCGCCGGTGTACGTGCGCAAGCAGATCGTGCACAACTCGCACGTCGTCGCCGCCCTGGAGGAGCGGGGGGCGGTGTTCGTCGAGGAGACACACGACGTCCCCGAGGGCGCGACGGTCATCTTCTCGGCACACGGGGTCGCCCCTACAGTCCACCAGGAGGCCAGTGCCCGGCAGCTCAGAGCCATCGATGCCACCTGCCCCTTGGTCACCAAGGTGCATCGCGAGGCGGTCCGCTTCGCCGCCGCCGACGTCGACATCCTGCTCATCGGGCATCGCGGTCACGAGGAGGTCGTCGGAACCGCCGGGGAGGCCCCGGAGCACATCATCGTCATCGACGGTCCGGACGACGTGGCGACGGTACAGGTACGTGACCCCGACAAGGTGGTCTGGCTCTCGCAGACCACGCTGTCGGTCGATGAGACCCTGGAGACGGTGCGACGCTTGCGCCAGCGGTTCCCGGCGTTGCAGGACCCCCCCAGCGACGACATCTGCTATGCCACGCAGAATCGACAGTTGGCCGTCAGGCAACTGGCTCCCGAGTGCGACCTGGTCATCGTCGTCGGATCGACGAACTCGTCCAACTCGGTCCGCCTCGTCGAGGTCGCGCTCGAGCACGGGGCAGTGGCCGCCCACCTCATCGACGACAGGTCCGGGATGGACGAACGGTGGCTCGATGGGGTCACCACGGTGGGGGTGAGCAGCGGGGCGTCGGTCCCGGAGACGCTAGTGGCCCAGCTGCTGTCATATCTGGCCGAGCGAGGTTACCGAGACGTGCAGCCGGTGGTGTCCGCCAGCGAGGGGCTTGCCTTCGCGCTACCGACCGAACTGCGTCGCGACCTGAAGGGTGCGGCGATCCGCCGCTGACTGTCCGGATCACGGACAGCCCACGGCGATCCCTGGCTCGCCAGCAACGGTCGTCGATGCGGTGGGATGGCTCCCGTTGTGAACAACCCCAAATCGCCTGATCGGCGCAAGCCCTCGGATCGAACGTGCTGCCGCCGAAGGGGGTGAGGTCAGCGGAAAGTCGAGCCGGTGGGCTCTGGCGATCAAGGGTGTTCACAGATGAGTCAGAAAGCCAACACGAATGACTCGACCGGGTCCCGGTGGTCAACGCTGGGGGTGAAGACCAAGATCCTGTCCCTGGGGATGACCGGCCTGGTCGGGTTCGTCCTCCTGTTGGCCGTCTCGATCTCCGGTTTGAACAACATGGCTGCGGCGATGGACAAGGTGACCGCGACCGAGACCGCCAAGGCGCAGGTGATCTGGGTCAAGGGCGTCGGAGGCATGGTCAAGGCCGGCCTGAACGGCATCGAGCGTGACATCCCTCGGCTTGGCGGGGCCGGCGCCGTCGCCCCGGCGGCCCCCGGGCGCAGTCAGTACGACACGGCCCTCGCGGATGCGCAGAAGACCTTCGCCTCCGTCGACCTGAACGCACTCACGGCGCAAGAACAGGCCAAGCTCGGTGACCTCGGTGCGAGCGTGCAGGCCTTCGACGACACGGCCGACAAGGCGTTCAGCCTGTTGCAGACCAACGAAGCACGCAACATCGCCGGGGCGCAGCTCATGATCAACAACGATGTGCAGAAGGCGTTCGCCCAAGTGTGGAAGAACGTCGACGAGCTGACCGGCTTGCTGGACCGCAGCGTCGCCGCCGCCGAGGCGGAGAACGAGTCGGCCGCGTCGACCGCGCGGCAGACCATGGTCATCGGGGTCGCCCTGCTCGCTCTGGTCATGGTCGCCTACGCCCTGTTCCTGACCCGGCGGATCTTGTCCGACCTGACCTCGGTCGGCGCATCCCTGAAGGCGATGGCCCAGGGCGACCTGACCGTTCCGGCCGTTGCCTCGGCCCGCGACGAGGTCGGTGAGATCGCCGTGGCCGCCAACACCGCCCGGGAGTCCATGCAGCGGGTCCTGACCGACGTCGCCGAGGCCGCGCGTCAGGTCACCGACGAGGCCGGCCGCCTCAGTGGCGCCGCCGCGTCGTTGACCTCTTCCGCGGAGACAGGCTCGACAGGGGCCCATGAGATCGCGGACACCGCATCGGCGATGAGTGGGAACGTTGACACGGTCGCCGCCGGCACCGAGGAGATGACCGCCAGCATCCGGGAGATCGCGAAGTCGGCCCACGCCGCAGCGGAGGTGGCCGCCCAGGCGGTCCGCGTCGCTGACGCCACCAATCACACCGTCACCAAGCTCGGCGAATCTTCGGCCGAGATCGGCAACGTCATCAAGGTGATCACGAGCATCGCGGAACAAACCAACCTGCTGGCCCTCAACGCGACGATCGAGGCGGCCCGCGCCGGAGAGTCGGGCAAGGGTTTCGCCGTGGTCGCCAACGAGGTCAAGGAGTTGGCCCAGGAGACCGGCAAAGCCACCGAGGACATCTCGCACCGGGTGGAAGCCATCCAGGTGGACACCGCCGCCGCGGTCTCGGCCATCTCCCAGATCGCGCAGATCATCGCCCAAATCAACGACACCCAGTCGACCATCGCCTCGGCTGTGGAGGAGCAGACCGCCACGACGAACGAGATGGGTCGCAGCGTCAGTGAAACGGCGTCCGGGGCCCGCGACATCGCCGACAAGGTGAAGGTGTCGGCGGCCGGCTACGTGCACAACCTCGACGCCGCGCGGACTACCTCGGCCGCCTCGCACTCGATCGTCGAGCGGTCGCAGGCGCTGGCCGGCCTGGTCGGGCAGTTCCGGTACTGACGACGAACAACCAGCAGTGCGGGCACACCCTTCTCGTGCCGCTGGTTGTTCCCGGCCGGCCACGTCGGCTCCGGCCCAGCCGTTCACCCGGTCCGGGGCGCGCCCGGTGTCCAGGAGCAGGTCTGGGGTGACCCGGTCTGGGCTGAACCGGGCGGGTCCGCTGCGGCCAGCCCGCCCTCGGTGTCCTGTCCAGCGGTGCCCGGTCGCGGCGTGAGAGAGTCGAGCAGCTCGGCCGCGGTCAGCGGACGGTCTGCGACCACGAGCGGCTCGGGACGGGCAACCTCCTGGTCGGCCAGACCCAGCTCGTGCATCCGCCGTGCGGTGACCAGGACCCGCGACTCCAGGGCTCCGATCATGGCGTTGTAGGACTCCACTGAACGGCGTAACGACGAGCCCACTCGCGTGACGTGCCCAGCCAGGGTGCCGAGTCGGTTGTAGAGCTCGGAGCCCAGGGCCAGAAGCTCCCGGGCGTTGCTGGTGACCGCATCCTGTTTCCATCCGAACGCCACGGCGCGCAGCAGGGCGAGCAACGTGCTTGGGCAGGCCAGCACCACCTTGGCCGCCTGGGCGTCGTCGAACAGCGAGGGGTCGGCCGCCAACGCCGCCGCCAGGATGGCATCGCCGGGCACGAAGCACACGACCAGGTCCGGGGCGTCCGGAAATGCCGTCCAGTACCCTTTGGCGGCGAGCTGGTCGACATGACTTCTCAGCGCTGCCGCGTGCTGCCGCAGCAGGACGGTCCGCCGCGTGGGGTCGACGCCATCGGCGTGGGCGGCCAGGAACGCCTGCATGGGTGCCTTGGCGTCGATCACCAGAGTGCGCGACCCGGGCAGCCTGACCACGACGTCCGGGCGGACCGAGGACCCGTCTGGTGCGCTGGCGCGGACCTGCTCGTCGAAGTCGCAGCGGGGCAGCATGCCGGAGTGCTCGAGCACGCGTCGCAGCTGGTTCTCACCCCAGGCTCCGCGCACCGACGAGGCGTTCAACGCTCCCGCCAGGGCTGCGGTGTGATCCCGCAGCGAACCGGTGGACAGGCTGACCTCCGCCAACCGCTCGCCGAGCTGACCGAATTGGTGGGCCCTATCGCGCTCCAGCGTCCCAACGTGCCGCTCGACCCGGTCCAGGGCCTCCCGCACCGAGGCGAGCGAGGTGGAAGCCGCCCGGTCCTGCCCGTCGACCCGGTCCACCTCGGCCAACCGCCCGCGCAGCCAGCTGGCCTCGGCGGCCGCAGCGGCCAGCCGGCGAGCCGCCCACGCCTGAACCGCCGCACCGGCACCCGCGGCCCCGACGACAAGACCGACCACGACCGCAACCAGAGGTGACACGTCCATGGCTGCAGAGTGCCAGCCGGCACCGACAAGGCCGATCGACACGCGGGTCGCCGCCGAGTCTGGGCGGGCGGGCGGACGGACGGCGGAGCTCACTGCGGCAGCGACTACACTGCCGAACTCGTGGCACTCACTATCGGCCTGGTCGGCTTACCGAACGTCGGCAAGAGCACTGTCTTCAACGCGTTGACCAAGGCCAGTGTGCTGGCGGCCAACTACCCGTTCGCGACGATCGAGCCGAACATCGGCGTGGTTCCGCTGCCGGACGAACGGCTCGCCGTCCTGGCAGGCATGTTCGACAGTCAGCGAATCCTGCCGGCGACCGTCTCTTTCGTCGACATCGCCGGCATCGTCCGCGGAGCCAGCGAGGGGGAGGGGCTGGGGAACAAATTCCTCGCCCACATCCGCGAGGCGGACGCCATCTGCCAGGTCATCCGGGTGTTCGCCGCCGACGACGTTGTGCACGTGCACGGCCAGGTGAGTCCGGCCGAGGACATCGAGACGGTCAACACCGAGCTGATCCTCGCCGACCTACAGACGGTTGAGAAGGCGTTGCCCCGACTCGACAAGGAGGTCAAGGGGCGGAAAACGACCCCGGCGGTGCTGGCGGCGGCCCAGGCGGCCGAACTTGCGCTGCAGACCGGTCGGACCCTCGCGGCCGCGGCCGCCGTGGGTCGGGTCGACCTCAATGCCCTGCGCGAGTTGGGGCTTCTGACCGCCAAGCCGTTCCTGTACGCGTTCAACGTCGATGAGGAGCAGCTCACCGACGAGGCGCTGCAGGCCGAGCTCGCCGCCCTGGTCGCCCCAGCCGAGGCCATCGTTCTCAACGCGAAGCTCGAGTCCGACCTGGCCGATCTCGACGACGCCGAGGCCGCCGAGCTGCTGGCCACGGTCGGTGTGACCGAGGCGGGCTTGGCCCAGCTCGCCCACAAAGGGTTCCGTACGCTCGGCCTGCAGACATACCTGACCGCCGGACCCAAAGAGGCTCGGGCCTGGACCATCCGGTCCGGCTGGACGGCCCCGCAGGCAGCCGGGGTCATCCACACCGACTTTCAGCGCTCCTTCATCAAGGCCGAGGTCGTCTCCTTCGCGGACTTGGTAGCCGCCGGATCGATGAACGCCGCCCGAGCGGCCGGACGGGTCCGGATGGAGGGCAAGGACTACGTGATGGCCGAGGGCGACGTGGTCGAATTCCGTGCGGGATTGGCCTCTGGGAGCAGCAAATAGGGGCTGCGTCGCGGACTCCACTGGGAACCGGCTGGTAACTTGTTCCCGGTGGAGGCCACCATCGATTCTGTCGGGAGAGTCTTGCTCCCCAAGCGGTTGCGTGATGCCCTGGGTCTCGCGCCGGGCACGAAGGTCGACATCTCGCCCTACGGAGGCGGGGTTCAGATCACGCCGGGTGGTCGAACCGCGCGGCTTGAACGCGAGGCGTCGGGATGTCTGGTCGCCCGCAGGACCACGGTGGTCACGGACGACATGATGCTCGCGCTGATCGATGCCGGGCGGCGGTGACCGAGGCGCCGGGCCTGGCCGTCGACACCAGCGTGGCCGTCGACACCAGCGTGGCTGTACCGCTGCTGGTGGCATCACACCAGCAGCACGCGGGCGTGGCTGCATGGGCTGCGGGGCGGACGCTGCGTCTGGGCGGACACGCGCTCCATGAAACCTATGCCGTGCTGACGCGTTTACCCGGTGACGCCCGTGTCGGCGTGAGCGACGCTGCGGCGCTCATCGAGCAAAGCTTCGCGGATCCGCTGGTTCTCTCGCCGGTCGCGGTGCGCGACGCTTGTGGCGAACTGGCGAGCAGAGGTATCGCGGGGGGCGCGACGTATGACGGTGTGGTGGCTCTCGCGGCTCGTGAACACGACTCGGTGTTGGTGAACAGCGATGCACGGGCGGCACCTACGTACGAGGCGCTCGGCGTCACGGTCGATATGCTTGTGACGCAAGGTTGAGGGTGACTGGCGGCCCGTGACAGGAGTGACATTCCCAGCCTGTGGGGCAGTTGTTTCACCCGCGACCGCTGACTTCCGCGCGATGGAGAAGATGCTCCCAAGGGGCTGGGCGTCGGCCGCTCAGCCGGTGGATTCTGGATTCGGCCACGACCAGTCCGCCAGGGCGTCCTCGACGACGGACCGGGCCCACTCGTGGTACCCCGACGCGGACGGGTGGAATCGGTCGTTGCTGAGGAAGTCACCGGCGCGCACCGGGGCGGTGGGCAGGTGCCGCACCCGGTCCATCCGTCGGGCCAGCTCGACGAGCTGCCGATCCAGGGCGCGGGCGTGCAGGCCGAGCACGCTGCGCAGCGGCTGCGGCAGGCTGGGGAACGTCTCCACCCGAGGCACCCCAGTCAACACGATCCGCCCCCCGTCGGTCAGCCTGCCTGCCAGGGCGGTCAGGATTCTGAGCACCGTGGCGCGCCACTGGCCGGCCGGAGTCACCGCCAGCACGTCGTTGACACCGAGCATGACCACTACGACGTCGTAGCGATCCGTCGCCCGCGGCACCCACCGCAGGAGTGTCTTGGCCGCGGTGTTCCCGGTGGCCCCCAGGACGCCCCAGGAGACCCGAAGCCCACGGGCCGCCATCATGCCCACCATGTGGCCCGCAACGGAGTCCCCGAGGTTCACCACACCGACCCCGGCGGCCGTCGATTCGCCGATGACCAGCAGCGACAATGGCGGCCCGTCCCCGGAGACGCCCGATCGGGGCCCAGTCGCCTCCGGCAGCTTCGGCAGATCCCTATCCACCTGCCGCCCCTGGGGGACGATCAGCGGAGACAGGGCGATGGCCAGCGGCCGGGAAGCCCGGAGTGTCAAGGCATCCATTCAGGCAGGTTAACCTCCCGGCGCTCACCGCTACGCAAGGGGCGCGGGTCAGAACGCCGCGGTGTGCCGCGTCGGGACGACGACCGGAGGGATGCGTTCTGCTCGGGCCAGGTCGGCTCGTGATGCCGCCGAGTCCGGTTGGCCATTGCCCGTGTCGGTGTGCACGACCACGGCCGGTGCCCTGGGCGAGGACAGGGCGATCGGGCGGTCGAGCCGGTATCGCGCCAGGAAGCGCTCGATGCGCCCGATCGCGTCCTGCAGGTCGGCCACCGGGGGGAGAGTGACCAGCCTGAGGTGGTCAGGTCGGGGCCAGTTGAACCCGGTTCCCTGGACAACCAGCAACTGCTCCTGACGCAGCAGGTCCAGGACCAGCTGCTCGTCGTCCTGGACGTCGTAGACGCGCGGATCCAGGCGCGGGAACAGGTAGAGCGCGCCGGCGGGCTTGGTCGTGGTGACCCCCGGGATCTGGTTCATCAGCTCGTAGGCGGCGTCTCGTTGGTCGCGTAACCGGCCCCCGGGCAGGACCAGGTCGTCGATGCTCTGCCGGCCGCCTAGGGCGGTGGCGACGGCGTGCTGGGCCGGGTGATTGGCGCACAACCGCATGTTGGCCAGGATGTCCAGGCCCTCCAGGTAGCTGCTGGCGTGCTCCTTCGGTCCGGACACCGCCAGCCATCCGCTGCGGAACCCGGCCAGCCGGTAGCTCTTCGACAGGCCGTTGAAGGTCAGGCACAGCAGGTCCGGTGCGAGGCTGGCGGCACAGACGTGGACGGCGTCGTCGTAGAGGATCTTGTCGTAGATCTCGTCGGCCATCACCACCAGGTCGTGCCGGCGGGCGACGTCCAGCAGCTCGTCCAACAGGTCCGCGGAGTAGACCGCGCCGGTGGGGTTGTTCGGGTTGATGATCACGACCGCCTTGGTCCGGTCGGTCACCTTGGCCCGCAGGTCGCCGAGGTCCGGCGACCAGTCGGCGGCCTCGTCGCACAGATAGTGCACCGGTCGGCCACCGGCCAGACTGACCGCCGCCGTCCACAACGGATAGTCCGGCGCGGGGACCAGCACCTCGTCCCCGTCGTCGAGGAGGGCCTGCAGGGCCATGACGATGAGCTCGCTGACCCCGTTGCCGAGGTAGACGTCCTCGATGTCGAGGCTGGGCACCCCCCGGGTCTGGTAGTACTGCACAACGGCGCGGCGGGCCGGGACGATCCCCTTGGAGTCGCTGTAGCCGTGCGCGCCGGCCAGCTGGGTCTTCATGTCGACGAGGATGTGCTCGGGTGCCTCGAACCCGAAGGGCGCCGGGTTGCCGATGTTCAGCTTGAGGATCCGGTGACCCTCGTCCTCCATGCGTTTGGCCTCGAGCAGCACTGGGCCCCGGATGTCGTAGCAGACCTCGGCGAGCTTGCGGGACTGTTGCAGCGGACGCATGTGCGCCATCGTCTCACTGCGACGGCGCGGTCCCGGGACCGCGCCCGCCACGCGGCCGCCGGATTCTCCGAGAAATCCTTGGGCCCCCGAGGGGACCGCCGATAGGGAGGTCGAGCGTGGTGGGCGGCGGAGGAGGGGCCGCCGCCCACCACGTCGCCACGTCGGGAGGAGACCCACGGCTGCCGACCTCGACGGCCTGCACCCCGCTACTGGCGCAGGTACCCGGCCAGGTGATCCCGCTCGCTTTGCAGCTGCGAAATACGCTGCTTGACCACGTCACCGATGCTGACGATGGAGGTCAGGGCGCCGTCCTTGACCACCGGGACGTGCCGGATGCGATGATCGGTCATCAGGTCCGCAAGCTCCTCGACGCTCATCTCGACGGTACAGGTGAACACCTCGGTGGTCATGATGCTGGCGACCGGCTGACTGAGCAGATCGGGCTGAGTGGTCAGGGCCCGCACCACGTCTCGTTCACTGACGATCCCGCCGATGCTCGACCCGTCGTCACTGACCACGACGGCACCGATACCGTATTGCGAGAGCACCCCCAGCAGGCCGGCGATGGTCTCGGTCGAGGTCACCGTCACGACATTGCTGCTTGCCTTGCCACGCAACACATCTGAGATCCGCATGCGGGGAAGGTACGAGGAACGGCCCGGTGACGCTACACCCGTCCCAGCAGGCGGACCTTGACTCTCGCATATCGGACTTCTGCACAGTTGCCTGGGCCGGGTCCCGAGCCGGTCTCGCCCACCCGCACCGAATCTCAGGCGGGCGAGGGTGACGCCGATCCCGGACGCCAACCACCGGCCGGGCCGCGGTGACTCCATCCCGGTGGTCGGGGCAGCCCTGCTGAGCAGCCACGACGGCTTCGGGTGGCTGTACGCCTGTCGTAGGGTGGCGCCGGCGTCGCTGGCCGGCCGCTGGGAACTGCCAGGCGGCAAGGTCGAGCCCGGGGAGTCCTGGCAGGAGGCGCTGGACCGGGAACTGGCCGAGGAGCTGTCCGTTGCGGTCGCCGTGCTGCAGGCGCTGCCCGGGCCGCTGCCCGACGGGACCTGGCACCTGCCGCGGGGATACCGGATGGGGGTCTGGCTCGCCGAACCGGTCGGCACCGGCCCCGTTCCGGGGGCCGACCATGACGCCCACCGGTGGCTGACGGCCGACGACCTCGGCTCGGTCGACTGGCTGCCCGGAGACGAACCGATCGTGGCCGCTCTGCGCGCCTGGATGCGGGCGACGGGCAGCTCGACGTCGGGATGGCCGGGGCCTGCGACACTGAGGTAGTGCCCATCCAGACCCGCGGGGACGTCCGCAACGTCGCCATCGTCGCCCACGTCGACCACGGCAAGACCACCCTCGTCGACAAGATGCTCTGGCAGGCGGGTGCTTTCGGAGAACACCAGCACGTTCAGGAACGCGCGATGGACTCCGGTGATCTTGAGCGGGAGAAGGGCATCACGATCCTGGCCAAGAACACCGCGATCCGGTACACCGGGCCGTCGGCGCTCGCGGCCGGGCACCCCGACGGGGTCACCATCAACATCATCGACACCCCCGGCCACGCCGACTTCGGCGGGGAGGTCGAACGTGGGCTGAGCATGGTCGACGGGGTGGTTCTGCTGGTCGACGCCTCCGAGGGGCCGTTGCCGCAGACCCGGTTCGTGCTGCGCAAGGCACTGATGGCCAGACTGCCGGTGGTGCTGTGCATCAACAAGGTGGACCGGCCCGACAGCCGGATCGCGGAGGTCGTCGACGAGGTCTACGAGCTGTTCATCGACCTGATCGACGACGCTTCGGACGCCGCCACGCACGGCCAGCTCGACTTCCCCATCGTGTATTGCTCGGCGAAGGTTGGCCGGGCCAGCCTGACTCGTCCCGACGACGGCGGCCTGCCCGATCACCTCGACCTGGAGCCACTGTTTGCCACCATCATGGGGACCGTCCCGGCGCCGACCTTCGACGACGTCGTGCCCCTCCAGGCGCACGTGACCAACCTGGACTCCTCGAACTTCCTCGGTCGGCTGGCCCTGCTTCGGGTGCACAACGGCAGCATCCACAAGGGACAGCAGGTGGCCTGGTGTCGCCGCGATGGCCGGGTGGAACGGGTGAAGATCACCGAACTGCTCATGACGAGGGCATTGGATCGGGTGCCAGCGCGATCGGCGGGTCCAGGCGACATCATCGCCATCGCCGGCATCCCGGACATCACCATCGGAGAGACGCTCGCCGACGTCGACGACCCCCGGCCGTTACCGCTGATCATCGTGGACGAGCCGGCGATCTCGATGACGATCGGCACAAATACCTCGCCGCTGGCCGGACGGGTCCGCGGGGCGAAGGTGACCGCCCGGCTGGTCCGAGACCGGTTGGAACGGGAACTGGTCGGCAACGTGTCCCTGCGGGTGCTGCCCACCGAGCGCCCGGACACCTGGGAGGTGCAAGGCCGTGGCGAGCTGGCACTGGCCATCCTCGTGGAGCAGATGCGCCGGGAAGGCTACGAACTAACCGTCGGGAAGCCGCAGGTCGTCACCCGGCAGGTCGGAGGCGCGGTGCACGAGCCGGTGGAGCAGCTGACCATCGACACCCCCGAGGACTACCTGGGCCTGGTCACCCAGCTCCTGGCCGCGCGGCGCGGACGAATGGAACTGATGACCAATCACGGCACCGGCTGGGTGCGGATGGAGTTCCTCGTCCCTAGCCGCGGGCTGATCGGCTTCCGGACCGAGTTCCTCACCGAGACCCGGGGCACCGGCATCGCCCACCACGTGTTCCAGGGGTACGAGCCGTGGTTCGGGCCGATCTCCACGCGGGTGACCGGATCGTTGGTCGCCGACCGGACCGGGGCCGCGACGACGTACGCCATGTTCAACCTCCAGGAGCGCGGAACGCTGTTCGTCGAGCCGACCACCGTGGTGTACGAGGGGATGATCGTGGGGGAGAACTCCCGCGTCGAGGACATGGATGTCAACATCACCAAGGAGAAGAAGCTGACGAACGTTCGCTCATCCACGGCGGACGTCCTGGAACGTCTCATCCCCCCGCGGCGGCTCAGCCTGGAGCAGTCCTTGGAGTTCTGCCGCGAAGACGAATGCGTCGAGGTCACCCCCGAGGCGGTTCGGTTGCGCAAGGTGGTCCTGGATCAGGTGTCTCGGGCCCGGACCGCGGCGCGGGCCCGCACCCAGGCCCGCTCCGCGGCCCCCTAAGCGGAACGGCTAGTCCCCGACAGCGTCCCGGCCGCGTTGGACCAGCAGGGTATCGGCCGGATAGACGACCGCCGGGTCCTTGTCCTCGTAGTCGAACTGGTTGAGGAAGAACCTCATCGCGTTGATCCGGGCGCGTTTCTTGTCGTTGCTCTTGATCGTCGTCCAGGGCGCGTGGTCGGCGTCGGTCCGCAGCAGCATCGCCTCCTTGGCCTCGGTGTAGGCGTCCCACTTGTCCAGAGACTCCACGTCCATGGGGGACAGCTTCCACTGCCGGACCGGGTCGATCTGACGAATGGCGAAGCGGGTCCTTTGCTCGCCCTGAGCCACCGAGAACCAGAGTTTGGTCAGCGAGATGCCGCTGTTGGCGAGCATCTCCTCGAACAACGGGGCCTGATGCATGAACTGCTCGTACTCGCGGTCGGTGCAGAAGCCCATCACCCGCTCCACCCCGGCCCGGTTGTACCAACTGCGGTCGAACAGGACGATCTCCCCGGTGGTGGGCAGGTGCTCGACGTAGCGCTGGAAGTACCACTGGCCCAACTCCGTCGTGGTCGGCTTGGTCAGCGCCACGACCCGGGCTGCCCGCGGGTTGAGATGCTCCATGAACCGTTTGATCGTGCCCCCCTTGCCTGCTGCGTCCCGGCCTTCGAAGGCGATGACGTGCTTACCTCCGGTGTCCTGGGTCCAGTACTGGAACTTCAACAGCTCGATCTGCAGCTTGTACTTCGCGTCCTCGTACTGGTCCCGGCTCATCCGCTGGTCGTAGGGGTAGTCCTGACGCCAGGTCTCCACGGCGCTCCCGCCGGGATCGATCAAATCGGGGTCGGACAGGTGCTCATCGTGGCGCACGGTGTACCCGGTGGACAGTAGGTGGTCCAGGTACTCGCGAAAATTGGTATGCAGGTCCATGTCAGCTCCTGAGCGACGGTGGTCAGGCGGGGCCGGCATCGCCGGCCAACGGGCAGACACCCGGTCTTGCGGTGCACCCAGTATCCCGGGTAATGCCTCGTGCCCGCATCGGGGCGACGGCCGGCGAGTGCGCCCTGCCCTCGGCCGCCACGCATTCCTCGGGGAGCTGGTGCATGTTCCCGGCTCGACGCTTCGGTGATCTCGCTCCAGAGCGCGGACAGCTCACCGCCGATGCCGGCCGCCTGCGGAAGCACTCCGAACAGCGGGGCGAGCCGATCGCGCACGGCCCTGGGGTAGATCGCCAGCCTCCGGCCGACCTCCCCCTCATCCTGCATCGCGGCTTGGCGGATGGCACGTCGGCGCGAGGTCTCATCCAGCCGGTCCAGGTGCCGCACCCGCCTGCGGTTGCCCCGGCGTGTGTGCTGCCGCTGGTTTACCGTGAGAGCACATGAAACCCCAGACCGAGCGCCGCCGGATGTTGTTCGTCCACGCGCACCCCGACGACGAGACCCTGGCCACCGGGGTGGCGCTGGCGAGCTACGCCCATGCCGGCCACGACGTCCACGTGCTGACCTGCACCCTGGGCGAGGAAGGCGAGATCATCCCGGCCGAGCTGGCACATCTTGCGGCCGCTGTGGAGGATCGGCTCGGAGCACATCGTCGACGTGAGCTGACCGCCGCCATGAGTCGCCTGGGGGTGAGCCTGCACGTCCTCGGCGACACCGGCCCACCCAGTTACCGGGATTCGGGGATGGCGGGCACCGCCTCGGCCGCGCACCCGCAGGCGTTCTGCATGGCCGACCTCGGGCGGGTGGCCACGCAGGTCCGTCATCAGGTCCGCCTGATTCGGCCCGATCTCGTCGTCACGTACGAGGACCGGGGCGGCTATCGACATCCGGACCACATCCGCACCCACCAGGCCGTGGTCGCCGCCCTGATCGGGATGCCGCCTCAGCATCGACCCGAGCTGTTCGCGGTGGTCACCCCGCACTCCTGGGCCGTCGAGGACCGCGCGTGGGTGCGGACACACTGCCGCCCCGGTGAGGACCAGGATCTGCTGCTGCCGCCGAACGAGCCGTTTCCCCCCAGTGTGGTCGCCGACGACCTGGTCACCCACGCTGTCATCGGGACGCCGGAGGACCTCGCGGCGCGGGACGCGGCGTTACGGGAGCATCGCACCCAGGTCACCGTCCGTCAGGGCTGCTACACGCTGTCGAACCGGATCCTTGCCAGGCTGGCCATCCGTGAGGGCTACCTGCGGTGGGATCCGGTCAGCGGACGACCGGCCGGCCGCCCGGCCGGGGACGTGGTCTCGTTCGCGGGTATCTCGGGGGCCTCGGTCCAGGACGGGCCGTTCGGTGCCCGGCCGGCCCGTTCCGATTCCCGGACGGGGCTGCTGGACGAAGCCCAACCGGAGCCTGCCCGAGGCTCCAGCTCGCAGGAAGGACCTCGGTGAACGAGCCGACAGCCGGACCGGATCCGGACGAGTTCCGACGTGCCATGGGTCGCTTTGCCACCGGCGTCACGATCATGACGACGCGGCACGACAATCTCGACTACGCGATGACGGTCAACTCGCTGACCTCCGTCTCGCTGGACCCCATGCTGGTGCTTGCCTGCGTGGAGGTGGATTCCCGGTTCCACGACGCGGTGATCGCCTCCGGGGTATGGGGCATGAGCATCCTGGCAGCCTCGGAACGGGCGACGTCGAACTGGTTCGCCACGCGGGGCCGACCCATGCACGGTCAGTTCGGCCAGTTCCCCCACACCCGGGCCGAGCCGACCGGGGTGCTGCTCATGGACCGTTCGATCACCGGACTGCAGTGCCGCACCCAGGCCGTCCATCCCGGCGGAGACCACAGCATTCTCGTTGGCGCGGTCGTCGACGTGGTCCTGCCGAGCCGGCCCGGCGCCGCGTTGCTGTACTACCGCGGGGGTTACGGGCGGATCGAATGACGTCAGCGATGATCTCCGGAATGCCGCCGACCGACCCCAGTCGGGCCAGTGCGGCCAACGTCACGATTCGGTCTCACTGGGCTGAACGGGGTGTATCCGGGGCCGAACCAAGGACGACACTCACCTGGGTGCGCTCGCTGCGGCCCACCGTGCGTCGCTACCCTTACCATGCCCTACCGGGACCGGAGGTCAGTCGCCTATGAGCGTGCCTGTGGAGACGACCGACGTGGCAGGCTCCGTTCCGGTCGACCCCGGGGTGCTGCTGTCCGGAGAACAGCGGATCGAGGGCCGCTCCCTCGGCCAGATCGCGTGGCGGCGGTTGCGCCGCGACCGCGTGGCGATGACCGGCGGCATCGTGGTGATCCTCCTCATCGTCACCGCTCTGGCCGCCCCGCTGGTCGTCGGCGTGCTCGGGCACCCACCAAACGACTTCCACGAAGATCTCGTCGACGCCAGCACCCAGCTGCCCGAGGGTCCGTTCGGGGGGATCAGTCGGGACTTCCTGATGGGGGTCGAACCACTCAATGGTCGAGACGTCTTCTCCCGAATCGTCTACGGATCGCAGATCTCCCTACTCATCGCCTTCCTGGCAACCCTGCTGTCCGTGGCGATCGGCACGTTCATGGGGGTGGTCGGGGGTTACTTCGGCGGACGAACCGACACGATCATCAGCCGGCTGATGGACATCTTCCTGGCCTTCCCACTGCTGGTCTTCGCGATCGCCCTGGTCGGGGCCCTGCCGGATCAGGCGTTCGGCCTGCGCGGGGACTCACTGCGGATCGCCGTCCTGGTCTTCGTGATCGGTTTCTTCAACTGGCCGTACATCGGCCGGATCATCCGCGGCCAGACGATGTCCATTCGCAACCGGGAGTTCGTCGACGCCAGCCTCTCGCTGGGAGCAGGGCACGGGCACGTCATCTTCCGCGAGCTCCTGCCCAACCTGGTTGCCCCGATGCTGGTGTACTCCACCTTGCTCATCCCGGCCAACATCCTCTTCGAGGCCGCGCTGAGCTTCCTCGGCGTCGGGGTGCAGGCACCGACCCCCACCTGGGGCGGGATGCTCAATCAGGCGACGAACTGGTACCAGGTCGACGTCTGGTTCATGCTGCCGCCCGGACTGGCCATCTTCGTCACCGTGCTGGCCTTCAACCTCTTCGGTGACGGCCTGCGCGATGCGCTCGACCCCCGATCCAGGTGAGCACCCACTGCGACGCCGATGCGCCTCCCGGAGCCGTGACGACGCGCACCCACCGGGATACACCACCCGAACACACCAGGTCCCGGCATGAGCTGGACCGGTACCGGCCAGAAGGAGAACACCATCACATGAGAACCGGATCCATCGCTGTCGCTGGCCTGTGCGCCGTCGGCTTGACCATCACTGCCTGCAGTTCCGGAACATCCACCAGCAGCTCGGGGACTGCCGGCGCAGCCGGTGCCAACGCTGGAGTCGGCAAGGTCCACAACGCCTCCGACGTCAACGGGGGAACCCTCCGGTTCGCCATCACCGAGGACTGGGACTCGGTCGACCCCGGTGACACCTACTACGGCCTGTCGTGGAATTTCCTGCGCAACTACGCCCGCACCCTGGTGACGTTCAAGGGCACTCCCGACGCCCCCAAACTGGTTCCCGACCTGGCCACCTCTCTCGGCAAGCCGAGTGACAACGCCACCACCTGGACATACACCCTGCGGGACGGGCTGAAGTTCCAGGACGGCACGCCCATCACCAGCACGGACATCAAGTACGCCATCGCCCGACAGCTCGACAAGGGCGTCTTCCCCAACGGCCCCACGTACTTCGGGGACTTGCTCAAGGACGTACCCAAGGGCTACTCGGTCTACAAGACCAAGGACCTGGCCGCACTGACCTCGATCCAGACTCCGGACGCCAAGACGATCGTCTTCAAGCTGGCCAAGCCGTTCGCCAGCTTCGACGCCATCGCCCAGTTGCCCGCCACGGCGCCGGTTCCGGCCGCCAAGGACACGGGGGCGAAGTATAAGCAGACCATCGTCTCGTCCGGGCCCTACAAGTTCGAGAGCTACCAGGCCAAGAAGCGGTACGTCCTGGTCCGTAACGAGAACTATGACCCGGCCACTGACCCGGAGTCCGGTCGTAAGCCACTGCCCGACAAGCTCACCGTGGACCTCGGCGTGAACGGGGCGGACCTGGACCAGCAGCTGCTGGCCGGCACCCTTGATGTCGACCTGGCCGGCAGCGGGGTGCAGACCCAGACCCAGGCGCAGATCCTGAACAACGCCGACCTGAAGGCAAACACCGACCTGGCCGCCTCGGCGCGCACCTGGTTCTCGGTCATTCCCTCCGACGTCATCACCAACATCGACTGCCGCAAGGCGATCGTGCACGCCATCAGCGTCGAGGGCTACCAGCGGGCCTACGGCGGCGAGACCGGCGGTGAGATCGCTACGTCGCTGCTACCGCCGATGATCCCCGGGCACGTGGCCTACGACCCGTTCGGCAAGAAGGCCGCCCCGCAGGGTGACCCGGCCAAGGCCAAGGAGGCCCTGGCCGCGTGCGGCAAACCGAACGGGTTCGAGACCAACATCGCCTACCGAGCCGACCGCCAGAAGGAGAAGGCGACGGCAGAGTCGATGCAGCAATCCCTGTCCAAGGCCGGGATCAAGGCGAGTCTCAAGGGTTACCCGACCGGTGACTACTTCAAGCTGTACGCCGGCAAACCCGACTTCGTGAAGGCCAACAACCTGGGCATCCTCGTCTACGGGTGGCAGGCCGACTGGCCGGACGGCTTCGGCTTCCTGCAGCAGATCGTCGACAGCCGTTCCATCCGCCCGGCGGGCAACACCAACCTGGGCATCAAGATCCCGGCCGTCGACCAGATGATCGACAAGGCCCTGGTCACCATCGACGAAGCGGCCCGCAACACGATCTGGGGGGACATCGACAAGGCAGTCATAGACAATGCCTCGGTGATCCCCGGCGTCTGGGCCAAGGGTCTTCTCTACCGGCCGCCCTACCTGACGAACGTGTTCGTCAACCCGGCCTGGGGCGAGTACGACTACGCGGCGATCGGAACCTCGAAGAAGTAGCGACGACGTGACCGTCCCGAGGCGGTAACCCGCCGGTGGTGGTGGCCGCGACCGATCCCGGTCTGCGACCACCACCACGGGGCCGTCTCGCGAGCGGCGACAACTCAGCACACTCGGCCCACCGCGCCGGGTCCCACTCAGTGCCATCCCGGGAGAACCCCGCATGCTCAGCTATCTGGTCCGGCGCGTCATCGGTGCGATCTTCCTGCTGCTCGTCATCACCGCGGTCACCTTCGCGATCTTCTTCCTCGTCCCCCGGCTCGGCGGCGCCAGCGGCGACGACCTTGCCTCGCGGTACGTCGGCAAGTCCGCCGGTGCCGAGCAGATCCGCGACACGGCCGAGAAGCTGGGACTGAACGACGCGCTGATCGTGCAGTACGGCCGGTTCGTCAAGGGCATCGTCGCCGGGGCCGACTACCAGTACGGCCCGGAGGTCGAACGCTGCCCGGCACCGTGCCTGGGGTATTCCTTCATCAACCAGACACCGGTGTTCCCTGAGCTGCTCAGCCGCATCCCGGTCACCCTGTCGCTGGCGCTGGGTGCGGCTGTCATCTGGCTGCTCGCGGGCGTGTCCGTCGGGGTGCTCTCCGCGGTGAAACGCGGATCGGTGTTCGAACGCGTCGCCATGATGACCGCACTGGCCGGCGTCTCGCTGCCGATCTACTTCACCGGCCTGCTCAGCCTGAGCATCTTCAGCTACACCCTGGGATGGACCCCCGCCGGGGGCAACGCCAGCGATCCGACCGCGGCGACCAGCCCCCTCGACTTCGTCCACCGGATGCTGCTGCCCTGGATCACCCTGGCCTTCCTCTACGCCGCCATCTACGCCCGAATGACCCGCGCCGGAATGCTGGAGACGATGAACGAGGACTACATCCGCACGGCCCGCGCCAAGGGCCTGCCCGAGCGAACGGTGATCGTCAAACACGGTGTGCGCTCGGTGCTCACCCCCATCCTGACCATCTTCGGTCTCGACCTTGGGCTGCTGCTCGGCGGGGCGATCCTGACCGAGAGCACCTTCGGCCTACCCGGCATCGGCAAGTACGCCGTGGACGCCATCGTCACCCAGGACCTGCCTAAGATCCTCGGCGTGACCCTACTGGCGGCGACTTTCATCATCCTGGCCAACCTCGTGGTGGACCTGCTGTACGCGGTCATCGACCCCCGAGTCCGGCTGGCATGACCGGCGCAAGCGTGGCACCCAGCGCCCTGCCCGAGACGGCCGCCGGCCCGATCGGGGGTCTGGGTCCGGCCCCCGAGGACGCTTTCCTGTCCGTGCGCGACCTACGGGTTCACTTCCCGACCGACGACGGCCTGGTGAAGTCCGTGGACGGGTTGTCCTTCGACCTGGCCCGCGGTCGGACGCTGGGGATCGTCGGGGAGTCCGGCTCCGGCAAGAGCGTGACCAGCATGGCCATCATGGGTCTGCACAAGCCTGGCACGGTCCGGTTGTCCGGCAGCATCCGCCTGGACGGCCAGGAGTTGGTGGGCGCCGACCCCCCGGCGGTGCGCCGGCTGCGCGGCAAGCGGATGGCGATGATCTTCCAGGACCCGCTGTCGGCGATGCATCCCCTCTACACGGTCGGGGCCCAGATCATCGAGGCCTACCGGGTGCACAACCAGGTGTCGAAGAAGGCGGCCAGGTCGCACGCGGTCGACCTGCTGGGCAGGGTCGGCATCCCGCAGCCAGACAAACGCATCGACGACTACCCGCACCAATTCTCCGGTGGGATGCGCCAGCGGGCCATGATCGCCATGGCCCTGTCGTGCGACCCCGACCTGCTCATCGCCGACGAACCGACGACCGCTCTCGACGTCACCGTGCAGGCGCAGATCCTCGACCTGATCCGGGACTTGCAGAACGAGTTCGACTCCGCTGTCATCGTGATCACCCACGACCTTGGGGTTGTCGCCGAATTGGCGGACGACATCCTGGTCATGTACGCGGGCCGGTCCGTCGAGTACGCCGGCGCCGAACCCGTCTTCGACGCCCCGCAGCACCCGTACACGTGGGGCTTGCTGGAATCGATGCCGCGGCTGGACCGTGAGCCGACCGACCGGCTGCTGCCGATCCGGGGGACGCCGCCCAGCCTGATCAACCTGCCCTCGGGTTGCCCGTTCCATCCCCGGTGCCGGGCGCAGGGACTGGTCGGACAAGCCTGCGTCAGCGAGCGGCCAGCATTCCGGATGGTCGCGCCCGGCCACCACATCGCCTGCCACCTGACCGGGCCCCAACGCGAGCAGGCCCGCGATCTGGACAGTGAGGTGACGGGATGACGGTCGGGGCAGCGCCGCAAGGAGTCACGCCGCACGGCGGAGCGCAGCCGAGCGCCGTACCGCCGCGCGGCACACAGCCAGCCGGGCCGCCCGGCGAGCAGCCGTTGCTGCGGGTTCGAGGCCTGACCAAGTTGTTCCCGATCCGCCGAGGCCTGCTGCAACGTCAGGTGGGGGCGGTGCACGCCGTCGAGGACGTGACTTTCGACCTCTCGGTCGGGCAGACCCTCTCCCTGGTGGGGGAGTCGGGGTGCGGCAAGACCACGACCGGGCGACTGATCACTCGGCTGATCGAGCCCAGCAGCGGTACCGTTGAGCTAAATGGCCAGGACATCAGCCACCTGGGCAGCCGGCAGATGCGACCGCTGCGGCGCGACATCCAGATGATCTTCCAGGACCCTTACGGCTCGCTGAACCCACGCCACACCGTCGGCACGATCGTCGGGGCACCGTTTCAGATTCAGGGTGTCAAGGCCGAACACGGCACCAAACGGGCGGTACAGGATTTGCTGGAGTTGGTCGGCCTCAGCCCGGAGCACTACAACCGCTACCCGCACGAGTTCTCCGGAGGGCAGCGCCAACGCATCGGCATCGCCCGGGCCCTGGCCCTGCGGCCCAAGGTGATCGTCGCCGACGAACCGGTCTCGGCGCTCGACGTGTCGATCCAGGCGCAGGTGATCAACCTGCTCGAGGACCTGCAGCGGGAACTCGAGCTGACCTACGTCGTCATTGCGCATGACCTGTCGGTGGTCCGGCACATCTCCGATCGCGTCGCCGTGATGTACCTGGGAAGTCTCGTCGAGGTGGCCGACCGGCTTTCGCTTTACACCAACCCGCTGCACCCGTACACGACGGCCCTACTGTCCGCGGTGCCCCTGCCCGACCCCCGCCGACGTGCGCACCGGGAGCGGATCCGCCTGGTCGGCGACGTCCCCAGCCCGGTCGACCCGCCCAACGGCTGCCGTTTCCACACCCGGTGCCCGTGGCGGCAGCCGACCCGCTGCGACACCGAGCGGCCGCAGTTGCGCACCATTGCGGGGTCGGTCGGGCCGCCGTCCGGGCCGGTCGCCGGGCCGGCCGTGGGGTCCGCCGGGTCGGGCTCGTCCTCGGCTGGGCGAATCCCCTCGGACCACCAGGTTGCCTGCCATTGGGCCGAAGGGATCCGGGCCGGGACGCTGCAGCCGAAGGACGTCGAAGCCGTTGCGGTGGACCCCTCTGCGGGACTGGCCTGAGCCAGCCCGGCGACGACGCGTCGCTAGGCTCGAGCGGGACCGGGAACTGAACGCAGACCCCCCGGGGGTGTCCTGTGTGCCCTGCGCGAGCATGGATAGACTCGCAGCGGAGCGGCCGAACGACCGCCACCGGCCGCCAACGACACGGCCGAATGGGCCTACCCGCAGGAGGAACGCCGACATGACGTACGTCATCGCCCAGCCTTGTGTCGATCTCAAGGACAAGGCCTGCATCGAGGAGTGCCCGGTGGACTGCATCTACGAGGGTGAGCGGATGTTGTACATCCATCCCGACGAGTGCGTCGACTGCGGGGCGTGTGAGCCGGTATGCCCGGTCGAGGCCATCTACTACGAGGACGACGTGCCGGAGCAGTGGACGGAGTACCACAAGGCCAACGTCGAGTTCTTCGACGACCTCGGCAGCCCGGGCGGTGCCTCCAAGCTCGGCCTGATCAACAAGGACCACCCGCTGGTCTCCGCTCTTGCGCCGCAGGAACACGATTAGTGACCGATCTCGGGTGGCGACTGGAGGGCCCGCCGCCCGGCGTGACGACCCGGCGGCGTGTTCCGCACCTGGCTGGTTGATGTGAGACTGCCCGACTTCCCATGGGACACCCTGGTGCCGTACCGGCGGCGTGCCCAGTCCCACCCCGGGGGTTTGGTCGACCTGTCCGTCGGAACCCCGGTCGACCCCACCCCGCAGCTGATCAGGGACGCTCTGGCCGCCGCCGCGGACGCTCCGGGCTACCCGGCCACGTGGGGCTCGGCCGACCTTCGGGAAGCCGTGGCCGTGTGGTTTGAGGCACGGCGCGGAGTACCCGGGTTGGACCCCGGCGGGGTCCTGCCGACCATCGGCAGCAAGGAGTTCGTCGCCTGGCTGCCGACGCTGCTGGAGCTCGGCCCGGATGACACGGTCGCCTTCCCTTCGGTCGCCTACCCCACCTACCAGGTCGGCGCCCTGCTCGCCCGGGCCACGCCCCGACCGTTCCGGTCGCTGACCGAGCTGGGCCCGGTGACCCGCTCCACCGCGCCGAGGTTGCTCTGGGTGAACAGCCCCGGCAACCCCACCGGCCAGGTGCTGGGCTGGGAGCACCTGGCCAAGGTCGTGGCCTGGGCTCGCCAGCACGGAGTCGTCGTGGCCAGCGACGAGTGCTACGCGGAACTGGACTGGCAGCAGGGTCCGGTGCGTCCGGGTGGCATTCCGAGCATCCTGGATCCCCGGGTGTGTCAGGGCAGCCACGAGGGCCTCTTGGCGGTCTACTCCCTGTCCAAGCAGTCCAACCTGGCCGGGTACCGCGCCGCTTTCGTCGCCGGCGATCCGGCCCTGGTGGCCCGGCTGCTGGAGCGGCGCAAGCACGCCGGCATGATGATGCCGACGCCGGTCCAGCATGCGATGATCGCCGCCTTGTCCGACGCTGACCATGTCGCACAGCAGCGGTCCCGGTACGCGGCGCGGCGGGAACAGTTGCTACCCGCCGTCATGGCCGCCGGGTTCCGCGTCGAGGAATCGCAGGCTGGTCTCTACCTGTGGCTGACCCGGGACGAGGACTGCTGGCAGACCGTCGCGGCGCTGGCCGAGTCGGGCATCCTGGTGGCCCCGGGGGACTTCTACGGCGCCGCCGGACGCAACCACGTCCGGATCGCCCTGACCGCGACCGACGAGCGGATCGATCAGGCGACCAGGCGCCTCCGGACTGGGCCCCGGGCGGGCCTGGAGGCGGGTTGAGGGTGAGCTTGCACGCGTCGTGATGGACATCGGGACGCGGGCTTGCTGAGGTAGCGTCGAAGACGTAGCAGTCGCCGTCGAGAGGAACGAACCACATGGACAGCGACGCGGTTCTCACTGTGGCCGAGACGCAGGTTCGACTTCCGGTCGTCCACGCCACCGAGGGCTCCCACGGGGCGGACATTTCCGCATTGCTCAAGGAGACCGGTCACACCACCTACGACATCGGCTTTGCCAACACCGCGGCCTGCGCCTCCGCCATCACCTACATCGACGGGGACGCGGGCATTCTGCGCTACCGCGGCTACCCGATCGAGCAGCTGGCCGACCAATCCACGTTCATGGAGACCTCCTACCTGGTGCTGTACGGCGAACTGCCCACCAACGCCGAGCTGGGCGCGTTCGAACGCAAGATCACCCGCTCATCGCTCATCGACGAGCGGATGCGGGACCTGTTCCGATGCTTCCCGCGCCGGTCCCACCCGATGCCGGTGCTGTCCGCCGGGGTGATGGCACTCTCGACGTTCAACTCCGACAGCACCAGCGTCGCCGACGAGAGCCAGATCGACGCGGCCACCATCCAGCTGCTGGCCAAGCTGCCCACTCTCGCCGCCTACGGCTACAAGAACTCGATGGGCCAGCCGTTCCTCTACCCGGACAACTCACTGGGCTACGTGGAGAACTTCCTACGCCTTTCCTTCGGGTACCCGACCGAGCCGTACGACATCGACCCGGCCATCGTTCGTGCCTTGGACACCCTGCTCATCCTGCACGCCGACCACGAGCAGAACTGCTCGACCTCGACGGTCCGGCTGGTCGGGTCCGCGCAGGCGAACCTGTATGCATCGGTCGCAGCCGGCATCAACGCCCTGTCCGGGCCGCTGCACGGTGGGGCCAACCAACAGGTCGTCGAGATGCTCACGCATATCCGCGACGACGGGGGCAACGTCGACCAATACGTCCGCGACGTCAAGGACCGAAAGAGCGGCGTCAAGCTGATGGGGTTCGGCCACCGCGTCTACAAGAACTACGACCCGCGCGCGGCCATCATCAAGACCCACGCCGACGAGATCCTCAGGACCCGGGGGGGCCAGGACGATCTGCTTGAGATCGCCCTGAAACTGGAGGAGTTCGCCCTCAACGACCCCTACTTCGCGGAGCGCCGGCTCTACCCGAACGTCGACTTCTACACCGGGCTGATCTACGAGGCGATGGGATTCCCGGTCAACATGTTTACCGTGTTGTTCGCTCTGGGCCGGCTGCCCGGGTGGATCGCCCAGTGGCGGGAGGCCAACGCCGACCCCGGCGGCAAGATCGGCCGCCCCCGGCAGATCTATGTGGGCCGCACCGAGCGTCCCTACAAGCCGATCGAGTCCCGGGCCTGAGCCTCCGGCACACCTAGGAGACCGGCGGGACGCCACCGGGCGGATGGGGCAGCCGGATGCGCACCTCGGTGTCCTGAACCGATGGGTCACGCTCCTGCCACTGGGTCGCCTCGGTGGACATGCCCCGGGTCCATTCGTGCCGGCCGACCCTTACCAGGTCGATCCCGTGCCGTTCGGCATGTGCCACCGCCCACGCGCCCACGGCCCAGGCCTGGGTGCTCGAGGTGGCAGCGACGACGATGGTAGCCCCCGCGCCCGGGACTGTGGCCTGCTCAGCGCGCTGTTCGTCGACGCCCGCGGCGGACTGGGCGCTCAGGCCCCACTCGTCCCGCAGGTCCTTGGCCAGTTGCGTCGCCCGGCGACTGAGCACCGTCGGCTCGAGGCGGCAGGTGACAGCCGCCGGCCGGGCACCGGTCAGCGCATCCGCAAGGACGGTCGCCTCGGCTTCGTGCCGACCGTAAGCCTCTGGGAACCCGCTGAGCTGGACGGCCTGCGCGACCTGGGTCAGTGGTCGGGTCAGGTAGCCCGGCACTCTGACCAACCGATCGTAGAAGCTGTTTGTGGCGAACACCGGGTTCAGGATCTGCTCGGGGGTGCCCCACCCCTGGCTGGGGCGCTGCTGGAACAGGCCGAGGGAGTCCCGGTCTCCGTGCCGTAGGTTCTGCAACTTGGATTCCTGCATGGCGGTCGCGATGGCGATCACCGCCGCTCGGCTCGGCAGTCTACGCTTGACGGCCAGCCCGGCGATGGTCGAGGCATTGGCCAGCCGTTCCGGCTCGAAGCCGAACCAGCCCCCGGAGATGCCGACGACCGCACACGATGCGGGTCGCAACCGGGTCAGCAGCTGCTGTCCCGCGGCCACCACCGCCAGCACCGCCAGCGTCAGCACCGTGACCACGACCCCGGTCCGAATCAGGCGACGCCGCCGGCGGGGGGACAAACTCGATCGCCCCCGGCTCACCGGGATGCCGCCGTCGACAGGGTCAGGCGTTGTCATGCAGCGTGGGGTTCAGCCTGACACCGTGCCCGTCGCGGGCTATGGCTCGTACCGTGCCCATCACCGAGTCACGTAGGAGCAACACCCCGGACGCCCCGGACAGCTCGCGTGCCTTGACCACACTGCCGTCATCGAGAGTCACCCGCATGCCCGCGGTCACGTACAGTCCCGCCTCGATGACACAGTCATCGCCGAGCGCGATCCCGACGCCGGCCTGGGCGCCGACCAGGCACCGCTGACCGATGCTGACGCGCTGCGCCCCCCCGCCGGACAGGGTGCCCATCGTGGATGCGCCGCCGCCGATGTCAGATCCGTCGCCGACGACCACGCCCTGGGAGATCCGACCCTCGACCATGGACACGCCCAGGGTGCCGGCGTTGAAGTTGACGAACCCCTCGTGCATGACGGTGGTGCCCTCAGCCAAATGCGCCCCCAGCCGAACTCGGTCCGCATCGGCGATACGCACTCCATTGGGGGTGACATAGTCGGTCATTCGGGGGAACTTGTCCACCGAGGAGACCTGCACCGGCCCATCAACCCGCAGGCGGGCCCGGGTCTGTTCGAAACCGACCGGATCGCATGGTCCGTGGTTGGTCCACACGACCGTGGGAAGAACGCTGAAGATACCGTCGAGGTTGATCGTGTTGGGGGCCACCAGTCGGTGACTGAGCAAGTGCAGCCGCAGGTAGGCGTCGGGCGGATCCGCCGGCGGGGTGTCCAGGTCGATGACCACGAGGACCACGGTGCACCGGACCCGGCGGCGCGGGTCCTCCTTAGCGAGTGCGGCCAATTCGACCGGGGACCGGTAGGGGTCATCGTCGGGAGCCGGACCCAGGCGGGGATCCGGATACCAGATGTCCAGGACCTGTCCCTCGGTGGTGGTCGTGGCCAGACCCCATCCCCACGCGTGCCGTCCGGTCATGGTCCTCAGCCTAAGGCAGCGACCGAATCGCCTCCGGCCACCACGCAACGTCGGCGGTCGGGCGGCACGCCGCCGCGGCGGCGGGTGGGTAGCCTTCGAGAATGCCCGACCTCGATCTGTCCGCCGACGTCGTCTCGCTGACCGCGGCCGTGTGCGACATCCCGTCCGTCAGCGGATCGGAGAGTGACCTCGCGGACGCCGTCGACGTGGCCCTGCGCCGCCTTGGCCATCTGGAGGTGACCCGGGACGGCGACGCGGTCGTGGCACGTACGAGACTGGGCCGCTCCGAGCGCGTGATCCTGGCTGGGCACCTGGACACGGTGCCGCTCAGCCGCGAACCCAACCTCCCGACCCGGCTGGTGGACGGCGTCTTGTGGGGGCGCGGCAGCGTCGACATGAAGGGTGGGGTCGCAGTGCAGCTGAGGCTTGCCGCTCAGCTGCGCGAGCCTGACCGCGACGTCACCTACGTGTTCTACGACAACGAGGAGGTTGAGGCGTCTCGCAACGGCCTCGGCCGGTTGGCTCGAACCCGGCCCGAGCTGCTGCACGGCGACTTCGCCGTCCTTCTGGAACCAACCGGGGCACTCATCGAGGGCGGCTGCAAGGGCACTCTGCGCGTGGAGCTGACCGCCCGGGGAACCGCGGCGCACTCTGCAAGGCCGTGGACGGGGGACAACGCCATCCACCGGATCGCCGCAGCCCTGCACGTTCTGGCCGGCTACTCGGCCAGAACGGTCGACGTCGAGGGTCTGACCTACCACGAGGCGTTGCAGGCGGTCGGGGTTCGCGGCGGCCTCGCCGGCAACGTCATCCCGGACACGTGCGTCCTGACGGTGAACTACCGGTTCGCCCCCGACCGCAGCCCCGAGGAGGCGGTGGAGCATGTCCGTGCCCTCATGCCGGACCTGGAGCACACGGTAGTCGACCTTGCCCAGGGTGCCCGACCGGGCCTGGATCGACCGGCGGCCAGGGATTTCGTCGCCGCTCTCGGCCTCCCGGTGACCGCCAAGGAGGGATGGACCGACGTCGCCCGCTTCGCCGGCCTGGGCATCCCGGCGGTCAACTTCGGGCCCGGAGACCCCCTGCTGTGCCACACGGACGGTGAGCGGTGCCCCGTCGACCACCTGGTCCGTGCCGAAGCGGCGCTGCTGCGGTGGCTGTCCCCGCCGGCTGGCCGCGGGCCCCTCCCGGGCCCGGACAGTCACCCGGTCGGGGGTAGGTTGCCCTGATGAGCACCGAAGGCTACCAGCGCGGTCCGGTGACCCTGCGCGGGAACCAGGTACCACTCACCACGGCGGATCAGCGGCTGCTGGACACCGCCCAGCGCAGCGACTGGCTGCACACCGACCCCTGGCGGGTGATGCGAATCCAGGCCGAGTTCGTCGAAGGGTTCGGTGCCCTCGCCGAATTGGGCAAGGCGGTCAGCGTTTTCGGGTCGGCTCGCACCAAGCCGGCCGATCCGCTCTACAAGCTAGGCATGCAGGTCGGGGTGGCTCTGGCCGACGCCGGGTACGCGGTCATCACCGGTGGTGGACCCGGCGCGATGGAGGCAGCCAACCGCGGAGCCTCGCTGGCCGGGGGGACCTCCGTCGGGCTCGGCATCGAGCTGCCGTTCGAACACGGTCTGAACGAGTACGTCGACCTGGGGGTGAACTTCCGGTACTTCTTCGCCCGCAAGACGATGTTCGTCAAGTACGCCGAGGGGTTCGTCGTGCTGCCCGGCGGGTTCGGCACCCTGGACGAGATGTTCGAGGCGTTGACGCTGGTGCAGACCCGCAAGGTGACCTCGTTCCCGATCGTGCTGATGGGCACGTCGTTTTGGGGCGAGCTGTTGAACTGGCTGCGGTCCGGGCCGGTGGCGGCGGGCACCATAGACGCGCCCGACGTCGACCTGCTCAGCCTCACCGACGACGTCAGTGAGGCCATTGGCATCATCGTGGAGGCCAGCCGGATCCGGGCGCAGGCCGAGCACGGGTCGTAGGGAGAGGCCGGGCGTGGCGGGGTGGGGGAAACCGATCCGGGTGAGGCCGGACATGGCACGATCGTCCCGTGGTCGTCTTCGTGGTCGTGGTGCTGGTGCTGCTGGTGGGTGTGCTGGCGGCCGTCGTCGTCGGCTGGCGCGGTGGCCTGAGCATCGGGATGCCCGAGCCCACCTCCACGATGGGGTTCGCGGGGCTCGAGAGCGAGGAGCTGACCAGCCAGGCGGTGGCGCAGGTGCGATTCGACCGGGTGTTCCGGGGCTACCGGATGGACCAGGTGGACGCCGTTCTCGACCTGGTTCGGGCGGATCTGGCCGAGCGGGAGGCCGCGCTGGCAGAGCTGACCTCCGCCGCCGGCGGCGGATTCCCGGTGCTGTCCTTTCCCGACGATCTGTCCGGTTTGGGGGACGGGCTTGCCGACGATGATGCGACCTGGCGGCTGCTCGACGACACCGGCCCGGACCTGCGCGACGACGAAAGTCACGAGGAATCTGACGACGACCGGGACGATGAGCCGGACGACGGAGCCGGCCGAGCCGGCCGCAACGAGAGAAGGTAACGGTGGGTGCGTTCGTGGTACGCCGGCAGGCAGAGGCCGACGTCGTGCGGGTTTGGCAAGTCCTCACTGACTTCGCTGGGTACCACCGCTGGATCCCTTTGACGGTGATGCAGGTCGACCCAGGTTCTCCGGCCGTCGGGTGGTCGTTCGCAGGTCTGACCGGACTGGGCCGAGTGCGGTTCTGCGACCCGATGACGCTGCAGGAGTGGAGCCCGCCGACCCCCCAGGGCCCCGGGCAGTTCGAGCTGCGCAAGCATGGCCGGCTGCTGGCCGGCTGGGCGAGGGTGCGGGTCGCCCCTGGTCCCCGTTCCGGCACGAGCAGCATCGAATGGACCGAGGAGATCGTCGTGCGACCGGAGCGGCTCGGCCGCCTGCTGGCGAGGGTCACCGACCCGGTGAACCGACGCCTCTTCGCCCGGGCTCTCGGACTGATGATCGCCGAGGCCGAAAGGCCCGTCGCCGACGCCGGTAGCTGATGATCCGAGCCTTACGCGACCGCCTCCTGGGGTGGCCGATCTGGGGTCTGCTGTTGGGCGGCTTCGTCATCTCCCGTGTCGTGGTCGGCCTCATCGTGCAGGGCACTGCCATGTGGGTGCAGCCCGAGTCCGGCGTCGGCCACGAGGACCCCACCTACCTCGACCTCGCCGTCAGCTGGGACGGTCAGTGGTACCAGCGGATCGCCACCCGGGGCTATCCGTTGCCGTTGCCGCTGGACCCGGTTTCGGGCAGGCCGACCCAGAGTGCGTGGGCCTTCTACCCGGCGTTCCCGATGGCGGTTCGGGCGGTGATGGCCACCGGCCTGCCGTTCCTGGGTGCCGCCCTCGTGGTCAATCTGGCGGCGAGCTTCGGGGCCGTGCTCGTGCTGTGGCGGGTGCTGGCAGCCACAGCCGGCGAGGACCGCCTGTACGAGCGAATGGCGGTGCTCACCACGCTGGTGTGGCTGATCTACCCCGCGACCGCGGTGCTGCAGATCGCCTACTCGGAGGCGCTCGGCATGCTGCTGCTGTGCCTGGTGCTGCTGACGCTCATCCGGCGGCAGTACGCCTGGTGTTCCGTGGCGGTGTTGGCTTTGGGGTTCTGCCGGGGCATTGCCCCGCCGATCGGCATCGTCGTGCTCGTCCATGCGGTGACGCGGTGGCGGGAGGACCGCGATCATGGCATCGCGCCGCTGCGGGCGCAGCGCCTGAGCATGCTGGGACTGCTGGCGTCGACCGGGGTGGCTGCCGTCGCCTGGCCGGCGTTCGTCGGTTGGCGCACCGGCAGGCTCGACGCGTTCTTCGCCGTTCAGGCCAACTGGGGACAGCGGCCCGACCGCGGCCTCTTCGTCGCCTGGCTGGACTGGGCCTGGTACGTCCAGGGTGCCGTCGGGGTTCTGCTGCTGGTCGGCACGCTCGTCCTGTACTGCCTGCTGGTGGTTGGCGTGCACGGTCGCTGGCTGGCGCCGGAGGTGCGGACCTGGGCGGTGGCTTACCCGTTGTTCCTGTTCGCTCTGTCCGGGCCGAGCACCAGCATGTGGCGGTTCCTCATGCTCAACTTTCCGCTGCTTGCCGTTGTGGTCAGCGTGGTGGTCCGCGGCGCGGGGGCCGGCCACGTGCTGCCCAGTTGGCCGCGGCGGCTGCTGCTGGTTGGGGCCGCACTGCTGGCGGGGGTGATCTGGTGGACGACGAATCTGCTGGTCTATGCCCCGCTGTGGGACTGGCCGCCGTAACGCGCGTGCCGCAAGGTGGTAGCGCCGGCGGGCACAGACGCACGCGGGGACATCCCGGCCGCCGCCCGCGGGCAGTTCGCGAGCAAGGCCTACCAGGGCGCCTCGCTACGCGGCATCGCACGGCAGCCTGGCGTCGACCCGGCCCTCGTGCACCACTACTTCGCCGTCAAGGCCGACCTGTTCTTGCGGGCGGTGCTGACCGGGCCGCCGTTAGCCACGGCCGAGTTCCAGGCCGAGGACGTGGTCGCCGACCTGCGGGATGGGCCCAGCGCGGCGGCGCGGAACGGTACGTCGCGCAGCCGCCCACGGCGGACAGGATCCGACCCGAGGCGCTGGCCGACATCATCGGTGAGAGCGCTGACCCTGTTCGCCGTCGTCGTCTTCGGCAGCGCCGTCGCGGCCACTCGTGAGCGGTTGGCCGAATGGACCCGGACGCCGCCATCTCGGTCCGGGCTCTGACCAAGCGGTTCGGTGACTTCGTCGCCATGTCGCACGGGTTCGCGCTGTTCGAGGACCTCACCGTGGAGGAGAACCTGCGCTTCTACGCCGGGGTGTACGGGGTCCCCGCCGCCGACTACGCCGAGCGGCGCGCCTACACCCTGCGGATGGCCGACCTTCTCCGGCGCGAACGGGAGCTGCCGGCGAACCTGTCGGTCGGGGTGCGCCAGCAACTCGCCCTGGGCACCGCCACGATCCACCGACCCGACCTGTTGTTCCTCGACGAACCGACCAGCGGGGTCGACCCCGTGGGCCGACGGCGCTTCTGGGACCTGCTGTACGACCTCGCCGGCGGTGGGGTGACCCTGTTCGTGACCACCCATTTCATGGAGGAGGTCAGGAACTGCACCCGGGTGGGGTTCATCTACCGCGGCCGGATCATCGCCGATGGCAGTCCGAACGGACTGCGCGGCGCGGGTCTGACCGGTCAGGCCCGTCCGTCCATCGAGGACGTGTTCGTCGCCCTGGTCAGCCGACACGACGGGAACGCCGGCTGACCCTGCACCGTCGGCACCAGCAGACCGGAGTCAACCTCGGGCAGGCACCACGATGACCGGGCACGCGGACCCGTGCAGCACCTTGCGGCTCGTCGACCCCAGCAGCAGGCCGGCGAACCCCCCTCGCCCACGGCTGCCGACGACCACCAGCGAGGCGGTCTGCGAGGCCTCCACCAGCGCGTGGGCCGGGCTGTCCCGCTGGATCTGAGTCTCGATCTCGACACCCGAGAACCGGCCCGCCACCGCCTCGACGTCGCCTGCCAGGCGCCCCCGTTCATTCTCGAGCATGGTGCGGATCTCGTTCTGCTCGATCCCGACGGGGGCGGCCGCCCAGCCGTAATCCAGGTCCCACGCGTGCAGGGCCAGCAGTGGGGTGCCGTCCGCCGCGGCGATGCCACAGGCCACCTCCAGGGCCGCCATCGCCGCCGCGGAGGCGTCGACACCGACGACCATCGGCCCGGTCCGCGGTTCGCCCTCGCCCTCGGGAACGACCACCACCGGGCCACGGGCGTGGGTGGCCACCTGGTCGGCGGTGCTCGCCATCACCCGGCTGAGCAGACCCGTCCGGGCGTGGGTTCCGACGACCACGAGTTGGTCCGGACCGGAGGCGTCGGTCAACGCCTGACCGGCCACCGTGTCGGCGACCACGAGGTGAACCTCCAGCGACGGGTGCCGGCCGACCACCTCGTCCCGCACCTGGGTCAGGTGCTCACCTGCCCGCCGCTGAGCCGCCTCCTGCATGTCGCCGGTCACCATCGTCACCCCACCGGGATCGATCACGACGGGGGGAACGGCGGTCAGTAGCGTCAGCGGCACGCCTCGGGCGGACGCCCACCGCGCGGCCCAGGCCACTGCGGACGGCGCACTGGCGGATCGATCGACGCCGACGACGAGACGATTGCTGGTCATTGTCTCGGACATGACTCATTCCTTTCGCGCGAAATGGACGGCAGCTGCTCTGGGCGAGCACTGGTGGTGTGTCCACCATGCGCCTGTTCGGGCCGGCGCGGGCACCCCCGAACTCGGTGACCTGCTGAGGTCTTCGGCACCCCGTCTGGGGTGTGGCTGCGGGTGCCAGGTGTCGGTCCCGGGCCGGTGGTGGGCGCCGGCCCCAGGGGACGTGCCCGGATGGCCGCTAACGCCCTTCATAGACCGGCGCTTGCTTGGTCAGGAAAGCCTCGACGGCCGTCATGTGGTCGTCGCTCAACCCGGTGGCATGCATGTGCTCCTCCTCGTTGGCCAAGCTGGTCACGAAATCATGCCCGGCCGAAAAGGCGATGGCCTGGCGCAGCGCGCCGTAGGAGAGGGTGGGGCCGGCGGCCAGGGACCCGGCGAGTTCGGCCACCGTGGCGTCCAGGTCCTCGGCCGGCACCACCCGGTGGACCAGTCCCAGCTCAAGGCACTCGGCTGCCTTGACCGTCCGCGGGAAGAAGAGCAGCTCCTTTGCCTTGGCGACGCCGACCAGTCGCGGCAGGGACCAAGACATCCCCGAATCGCAGGACAGTGCGATGGCGGTGAACGCCAGGTTGACTCCGCCGCCCTCGACCATCACGCGCAGGTCAGCGGCGAACGCGAACGACGCCCCGGCACCCGCGGCGACCCCGTTGACAGCAGCGATGACCGGTTTGTTCATCGTGGCGATCAGCGTCACGATCGGGTTGTAGTGCTCGTGCACGGCCCGCTTCAGCGACCAACGGTCCGCCTTGACCAAGCCGATGTGTTCCTTGAGGTCCTGCCCGACGCAGAACGCCCGGCCGCTGCCGGTCAGCACGACGCACCGGGCCGCCGGGTCGTCGGCGACCCGCCGCAGGGCGCCCAGCAGGGCGTCCTTGGTGGGGGTGTCCAGCGAGTTCATCCCCTCCGGCCGGTTCAGCCGGACGGTGGCGATACCATCGGCCACCTCGACGAGCACGGGTGCGGTCTCGGCGGCGGAAACCTCAGCGGTCATGGGCGGCTCAACTCCTCGGGAACGGGCGTCGGACGGGGTGGCACGACCACCGAGCGGGTGACCCCGAAGCAGTGGTCGACGAAGGTGCTGGTCAGGTCGAGCAGCCGGCCCGCTGCGTCCTCGAAGCGGGCGGATGCCTCCTGTCCCGGCCAGTCTGCCGGAAGGACCTCCGCCGGAAGGCCCGGGTCGGTGAACAAGAACAACCGCCATCGGTGCACGATCCGGGTCCGCATCACGAACGCCTCTTTGGCAGTGATGCCCCGGGCTAGCCGGACGTCGTCGGCGTCCAGGGCGGCGATGAACTCACGGTAGGAGGCGGCCAGTCCGTTCAGGTTCCACAATCGGGCCGCGAGCGCGACGTTGTCGCCGTCGAAGTGGCTGGCGAAGCCGTCCCAGTGGGCCCCTTCGATGACTATCCGTTCGGGTAGTTCCGTGCTGCGGCGGGGGGCCACCCACACGCCCGGGCTCATCGCGGCGTACCCGAGATACTGCAGTGACCGGAACAGCCTGCCGCGAGAGCTGCGGTCCCCGTCGTGCGAGACGACCAGGACGTCCCACGAGCCGTTCCACTCGAACGGCCGCAGCCGGTAGACCCGGTCGTAGGCCTCGGACAGGTGGTGCTGGGCGCGCTGGGTGGCGTAATAGCCGCGCTGGCCGGAGTGTTCGCTGGGGACCAGCCACCCCTCACGGGCCATTCGGCTGATCGCCGTGCGGGTCGCAGGGGAGGCCACGCCGAGGGCGTCCAGGATGCGCACCAGTCCGGAGACGGGCGCCCAGCCCCCGCGCCGGGAGACGTGGTCGCCGAAGACGTCAAACAGTGCAGAACGGGCGTCCATAGGCCTGACTCTCACCCAAGTGATTTCGCGCTGGGCAGCGAAAGCGGGATACTGAAGGTGATATGTGCGGCTCGGTTCGCACCAACGAGCGCGATGCTGAACCGGCTGGTCGGCCGAGAACGCCGGGCTCGCCACACGCACACGGGACACGGAAGGGGTTGGCATGGCTGCCATGAAGCCGCGTACGGGTGACGGTCCATTGGAGGTCACCAAGGAGGGACGCGGGATCGTCTTGCGCATGCCCATCGAGGGCGGTGGGCGGCTGGTCGTGGAGATGACCCCCGACGAGGCAGCCGACCTGGGCCGGGCCATCCAGGCCTGCGAGGGCGTGCCGACCATCTGAGTGCCACCCACCGACCAGGTCCCGAGGTGAGGGGCCTGCGCAGGAGCGGACGCCGCTACGCATGCCGCGCCCGGATGGCCTTCTTCGGTGGCTCGGTGCGGCCGCCCGGCACATCGACCCGCCCCGCCTCAGCGCCGCACCGCCGCGAACAAGCCGTCACCCACGGGCAGTAACGTTGCGGCCAGCCGATCGTCATCGCGCAGGGACTTGCCCAGATCGCGTAAGAGCACCGTAGTGGCGTCTCGGACCGCCGGGTCGGCCACCCGGTCCCGCCACAGCATGTTGTCCATCGCCAGCACCCCACCCTGGCGCAACAGCCGGATGGCCTGCTCGACATAAGCAGGATACTGCGGTTGGTCGCCGTCGACCAGGACCATGTCGTACGCCCCGTCGGTCAGCCGGGGCAGGACGTCCAGAGCGTCGCCGCAGATGCACCGGGTCCGCTGCGGGGCGATCCCAGCGGCCGCGTAGGCGGCGCGAGCCGCTCGCTGGTGGCCCGCCTCGACGTCGATAGTGGTCAGCACGCCCTCAGGCGCCATTCCCTCCAGCAGCCACAACCCGGACACCCCAGCGCCGGTGCCGATTTCGACGACAGTGCGAGCCTGCAGAGCCCCGGCGATCAGCCGCAGCGCCCCTCCGGCCCCGGGCAGGACGGGTGTGCACCCCAGTTCCTCCCCGGTCCGCCGGGCCGTCTCGATCACCGCGGATTCGGTGAGGAAGCCCTCGGCGTACACCCACGAGGCCGGCTTCTGTCCGCTCATGGGTGCAGCCTAGTGGCGGGCCAGGTCAGCTCCTACCCACGCACGGGTGCGTTGCATCTGGTACTCAGTCCGCGCCCAGCTTGGTCGGTCACGATCGTGGTGTTCGGCCCAGCCGAGGGGCACTCACCCCGACCAAGGAACGAGAAGGACCTCCCGTGCGACTCTCACCAACCGTGACGGATCAGTCTGCGGTCGCTTATGCGCCGCTGGAGGCTCGGACCCGCCCGGCCTGGACACCGCCGACCTGGGACGAGATCGTCTCGGAGCACTCCGCGCGGGTCTATCGGCTGGCCTATCGACTCACCGGCAACCAGCACGACGCGGAAGATCTCACCCATGATGTGTTCGTGCGGGTGTTCCGCTCGTTGAGCACCTATCAGCCGGGCACGTTCGAAGGGTGGTTGCACCGCATCACCACCAACCTCTTTCTGGACCGGATGCGCCGCAAGCAGCGGATCCGCTTCGACGCCCTGACCGAGGAGGCCAGCGCTCGCCTGCCTGGTCCCCTTCCCGGTCCGGAGCAGCAGTACGAGGAGGCTCACTTCGACGACGACGTGCAGCGGGCACTCGACGCGCTGGCCCCGGAGTTCCGCGCCGCCGTCGTGTTGTGCGACATCGAGGGTTTGTCGTACGAGGAGATCGCGGCCACCCTCGGGGTGAAGCTGGGCACGGTCCGCTCGCGGATCCACCGGGGCCGGGCCCAGCTGCGGGAGGCCCTCGCCCACCGGGCGCCGAGCACGGAGCGTTCCCGCGCAACCCGGCTTCCGGGGCCACGGATCCCGGCAATCGGGCTGGGTCGCGTCGCACCCACACACTGAGGGAGCCCACAGCTGGCCGCCGCACCCGACCTCGCGGATGCGAAGATGGTCTTGAGTCGGCGATTCCGGGCAGCGGGTCGGCCCGACAGTGGCGAGGCGAGGCAACGATGTTCGACATCAACGCCTGGGAGGCGGTGATCATCCTCGCCGTCGCCCTGATCGTCATCGGTCCCGATCGACTGCCGGAATATGCAGCCAGGCTTGGCCGGTTGATCCGCCGCGGCAAGGAAACCGCCGAGGGCGCCCGAGCCCAGTTGCGGGAACAGATGGGTCCTGAGTTCGACGACATCAACTGGCGGGCGTACGACCCCCGCCAATACGATCCACGCCGGATCGTCCGGGAAGCGCTGGACGACCCGCCTCAGGGCCACCGGCCGACCGCTACCGACAGCGGGTCGACCCGGGCCGACCCGGCACCGGGGCGGGAAGGCGTGCCGACCCCCTCTGGTCCGGCAACGGAGACGATTCCGCCGGCTAGGGGGCGGCCAGCCCCGCGCGACCCCGCTCTCCCCACACCGTTCGACGAAGACGCCACCTGATCGGGCGGATCCTCGGGATGCGGCTGGCCCGCCCCTGATCGGTGTCGGTGACGAGCGTCTGCGCCGGCCGGGTCAGCGAGCGGTCGGGGTGAGCCCCAATGTGCGCCCGGCCAGCCCGCGAGAGCGTTGTGCCAGGGAGGTGGCGATTGCATCCAGGGCCGTCGCCGCCACGCTGTCCGGGTGACTGAGGACCACCGGGACTCCGGAGTCGGAGCCCTCCCGAAGTCGGGTGTCGATGGGGATCTGGCCGAGCAGCGGCACCGGGGCGCCGATGATCTGGGTCAAAGAGTCGGCGACCAGCTGACCACCGCCGGAACCGAACAGCTCGTGTCGGGACCCGTCGGCCAGCTCGTACCAGCACATGTTCTCGATGACACCGACCAGGCGCTGGTGGGTCTGCACGGCGATGGCGCCGGCCCGCTCGGCGACCTCCGAAGCCGCCTGCTGCGGGGTGGTGACCACGATGATCTCGGCACCGGGGATCAGCTGGCCCACTGAGATCGCCACGTCACCGGTCCCGGGGGGCAGGTCGAGCAGCAGCACGTCCAGCGACCCCCAGAACACATCGGCAAGGAACTGCTGCAGCGCGCGGTGCAGCATCGGCCCACGCCAGACCACCGGTTGATTGCCTGGCACGAACATGCCGACCGAGATCACCTTCACCCCGTGCGCCTCCGGAGGCAGGATCATGTCGTCGACCTGGGTGGGTCGCCGGTCCACGCCAAGCATCCGCGGGATCGAGAAGCCGTAGATGTCCGCGTCGACCACCCCGACGCTGAGACCCTGCCGGGCCAGGGCGGCCGCCAGATTCGCGGTCACCGACGACTTGCCCACCCCGCCCTTGCCCGAGGCAATGGCGTAAACCCGGGTCAGGGACTCCGGCTTGGCGAAGGGGATGTCGCGGTCGGTGTGATCACCGCGCAGCTGCTTCCGCAACTGGGCACGCTGTTCGTCACTCATCACGCCCAGGGTGAGATCGACGACGGTCACGCCGGGGACGGCCAGCAGCGCCGCGGTCACGTCCCGTTGGATCTTCTCCCGCAGTGGGCATCCGGACACCGTGAGCAGCACGGTGACGGCCACCCGCCCGCCACCGTCCGCGGCCACCTCGGCGACCATGCCGAGCTCGGTGATCGGCCGGTGGATCTCCGGGTCCTCGACACCGGCCAGGGCGTCAAGGAGAGCTTCGCGGGAGGGGATGGGCGGGACCGAGGACATGGAGGCGAGTCTAGTCGGGCGCCCGCTCCAGGTCGGCGGGGCCCTCGTCGGGCAGAGCGGTCTGGTCGGGGGCCGCCGGCCGGGACTTGCGTTTCTTGCCCGAGCCCGACCCGCGAGTTCCGCTCGTTGCAGCCCCGGCCACTGCCCCAGCCCCTCCCAATCCGGCCCCAGCCCAGGACTGGGAGGCCGCTCGTTGGTCCAGCTCGTCCAGCAGGTCGCGCAGCTCGGACCGCAGGTAGTCCCGGGTGGCCATGTCGCGCATGGCGACCCGCAAAGCCGCCACCTCGCGAGTGAGGTACTCGGTGTCCGCCAAGTTGCGCTCGTCGCGGGCACGGTCCTGCTCGAAGGCGACCCGGTCCCGGTCGTCCTGACGGTTTTGTGCCAACAGGATGAGCGGAGCTGCGTACGAGGCCTGCAGGCTGAGCATGAGGGTGAGGAAGATGAACGGGTACTCGTCGAACCGCAACCCCCCACTGCTGATCAGGTTCCACAGGAGCCAGGCGATCACGAAACCGGTCATGTAGATCAGGAACTTGGCGGTTCCCATGAACCGGGCGATCCGCTCGCTGAAACGGCCGAAGGCCTCCTGGTCCATCCGGGTAGACGGCAACTCGAAGCGACGGGAGTACTCGCGGGGTTGATCGAGCCGGTCGCCGCGCTCGCCCCGGCTCAGGTCAGCCATGGCGAACCTCGTGGCGTTCCTCGCGCCAGTCTTCGGGCAGCAGGTGATCGAGAACGTCATCGACGGTCACCGCACCGAGCAGGTGACTCTCGGCGTCGACGATGGGCACCGAGACCATGTTGTACGTCGCCAAGCGTCGGGTGACGACGCCGATCGGGGCCTCGGGTAGCAGCGGCTCAAGGTCGCGGTCCAGGATCGAGCCGATCGCGGCGTGCGGTGGCTCCCGCAGCAGGCGCTGAATGTGCACCATGCCCAGGTACCGGCCGGTCGGGGTCTCCAGCGGGGCTCGGCACACGTACACCGTGGCCGCCATGGCCGGGGAGATCTCCGCCCGTCGGACCACTGCGAGCGCCTCAGCGATCGTCGCCTCGGGCGGCAGAATGACCGGCTCGGGGGTCATCAGACCACCGGCGGTGTCCTCCGCGTAGGTCAGCAGCCTGCGCAGGTCCTCGGCGTCGTCCGGCTCCATCAGGCGCAGGTATCGCTCCTGGGCCTCCTCAGGCAGCTCGGAGAGCAGGTCGGCGGCGTCGTCCGGCTCCATCGCCTCCAGTACGTCGGCAGCCCGCTCCCCGGCCAGAGCGTCCAGGATCTCGACCTGGACGTCCTCGGGGAGCTCCTCGAGGACATCGGCCAGCTTCTCGTCGTTCAACGCCGTCGCCACCTGGACCCGGCGGTGCGGCTGCAGGTCGTGGATGATCTCTGCGAGGTCGGCCGGTTTGAGGTCCATGTATCGCTTCAGCAGACTGGCGGCGCCCTGGTCCTGGTCGGTCTCCAGCAGGCCGGTGACGTCGGTGACGTCGACCAGCATGGTCTCGCCGCGGCGCCGACCGGTGAGCCGGGACAACGCGCTGCGGGGCTGGTCTGGGTCGCACCGGACGAACACCTTGGACACCGACCAGTCCCGGGTTCGTTCCCGCTCGATGGCGACGTCCTCGACGGTCGCCCTCACCGTCGCGTCGGCGTGGCGGACGCTGACCACCCGGTCGAGCAGCTCGGCCATCACCAGCGTCTCGTTGGCCCGTTGCTGGAACCGGCGCATGTTGACCAGCCCGGTGGTCAAGACCTGCCCGGCGTCGATGCTGATCACCCGGGTCATCGGCAGGAAGACCCGGCGCCGGCCGGGGACCTCTACCGCCAACCCGATGACCCGGGGACGGCGCCTGGCCCCGCCTATGCTGACGACGACGTCGCGAACCCGACCCACCTGGTCGCCCATCGGGTCGAAGACGCTGAGGCTGACCAGGCGCGCAATGAACACCCGGGTGGTCGTCACCCCAGAAGATTACCGTCGGTCACCCGCTCGGCCGTTGAGGCTACTTCGGCCGGGTCGTAGTGTGTCATCCGGGGTGAACGCGGTCACAACCCCGCCGGGGCCGGCAACGAGGCGCCCGCTGCTACAGTCCGGTCCAGCGGGCCGCGCCGCGTCCGGAGGCGTCACGCGTCCATATGTCACCTGGTCACGTGATCCTCGGTCGGGCGGGCCCGGGCAGCTTCGAGCCCCGGGACCGACCCACCGGGGGACCTCCAGGAGGGGACCGACATGCGCAGTGCCAAGGACTTCTTCAACCCACTGGCTGTGGGGGCCCCGGCTCCGGTCCGAGAGATCCCGGCCCGCCCGTCGCGGGTGATCCACTTCTTCGACCCCTCGAACGCCAAGATGGCGGCCAAGGTGCCGCAGCTGGTCGGCACCGTCGACGTGCTCCTGGGTAACCTGGAGGACGCCGTCAAGGCCGACAACAAGGTGGCCGCCCGCGAGGGTCTGGTGCAGATCGCCGAGGCCACCGACTTCGGCGGAACCCAGCTGTGGACCCGGGTGAACGCTCTCGACTCGCCGTGGCACCTGGACGACATGACCCGGCTTGTACCGGCGATCGGTGACAAGTTGGACGTCATCATGGTCCCCAAGGTGCAAGGTGCCGAGGACATCCACTACGTTGACCGGCTACTGGCGCAGCTGGAGGCCAAGGCCGGGCTGACCCGCCCGATCCTGGTGCACGCGATCCTGGAGACGGCTCGTGGAATGGCTAACGTCGAGGAGATCTGCGGGGCCAGTCCCCGGATGCAGGGGCTGTCCCTGGGCCCGGCCGACCTGGCCGCGGACCGCCGGATGAAGACGACCAGGGTCGGCGGCGGGCACCCCGGCTATCTGGTTCGCGAGGACCCCAAGGACGGCGACATCCACGGCGAGCGGTTCCGGTTCCAGCAGGATCTGTGGCACTACACCATCGCCCGGATGGTCGACGCCTGCGCGATGCACGGGATCCTGCCCTACTACGGGCCGTTCGGGGACATCAAGGACGTCGTGGCCTGCGAGGACCAGTTCCGCAACGCCTTCCTGCTCGGGTGCGTGGGCACCTGGACGCTGCACCCGGTGCAGGTCGAGATCGGCAAGCGGGTCTTCAGCCCCGACCCCAAGGACGTGGCGCACGCGCGCCGGGTGGTCAAGGCGATGGGTGACGGCACCGGCGCGGTGATGCTGGACGGGAAGATGGAGGACGACGCGTCCCTCAAGCAGTGCCTCGTCATGGTCCGCCTCGCCGAGCAGCTCGCCGCCATGGACCCCGAGCTGGCCGCCCAGTACGCCGCCATCCAGGAGGACTGATCCCATGACCGAGGACACCCACCGGCCCCGCCGGTCCGTCCTGTACATGCCGTCGTCGAATGAGAAGGCTCTGGCCAAAGCCAAGACACTCGCCTGTGACGGGCTCATCCTCGACCTCGAGGACGCCGTCGCTCCGGACGCCAAGCCCGCGGCCCGGGAGGCCGCCTGTGCGGCCGCCCGCGGCCGCGAGTACGGCAACCGCGAGATCACCATCCGGGTCAACGGGATGGACACCCCATGGCACGCTGACGACATTGCCGCGGTCTCCCAGGCAGGTCCGGACGCCATCGTGGTGCCGAAGGTCAACTCAGCCGACGAGGTCCGGGCCCTCGTGGCCAGTATGGAGGCGGCGGGCGCGCCGCAGCACACCACACTGTGGGCCATGGTCGAGACCCCGGTCGCGATGTTGCACTGCGAGGAGATCGCCCGCGCCTCGGACCGCTTGGCCGTTCTCGTGATGGGCACGAACGACCTGGCCAAGGAGCTGTTCGCCGAGCATGTGCCGGGCCGTCAGCCGTTGCTGCCTGGGCTCGGGCTGTGCCTGCTGGCCGCGCGCGCTGCAGGCGTGGCGATACTCGACGGGGTCTACAACAACGTCAAGGACGCCGCGGGCTTCGAGGCGGAGTGCCGACAGGGACGGCAGATGGGCTTCGACGGCAAGACCCTCATCCATCCTGGCCAGATCGGCCCGTGCAACGACGCCTTCGCCCCCAGCCCGGCGCAGATCGAGGAGGCTCACGCGATCCTCGCGGCGTGGGACGCCGCCCTGGCCGAGGGCAAGGGGGTGGCCACCGTCAACGGCCGGATGATCGAGAATCTGCACGTCGAGACCGCTCGCCGAGTCCTGGACATGGCCGCCGCGATCGACGCCCTTGTGGCCGACCCCGGCTGAACCTCAGCGCCCGCGCGCGGCCTCTGCCCGGCCACGTGAGGTCATGATGATAAGTGCCTGGCCGATTGGTCAGGCACGGGCTCTAATGTCGCGCAGGGGAGACGGGTCTTCCCGGAGGCCGCCGAGGCGGCGGTTCCGGACGCGGGAGCCGGTCGAAGGAGTGGATGAAGGTGTTCACGAAGGGCTCCCGTAGAACTGGCCGACGGCCGCGGCTGCGCGCCCCCGTCATCGCCATTGGGGCCTCGCTCGCGGTCGCGGTACCTCAGCCGGCCATGGCGGCTGTGCCCGCGCCAGTGGCCTTTCCCGCCTCGGCAGTCAACGCACTGCCCTCCGCGCGGCCGGTCGCCGTCAGCCCGAGTACCCCGCTGCGGCCCGGGTCGAGTGGCGACAGCGTCCGCATCCTGCAACGCCGGCTCATCGAGCAGGGTTACTGGCTGGGCCGGGTGTCCGGCAGCTACGGGCTGACCACCCAGCAGGCGGTCATGGCCGTTCAGAAGGTCGTCGGCCTGCCGCGCACAGGTGTCCTGGATGCGCGGACCTGGCAGAAACTGCAGGCCGGAGCCAGACCGCGGCCTCGCACCAAGCGCGCTGGCCGCGTGATCGAGATCAGTCGCAGCAAGCAGATCCTGATGATCGTCGATAGCGGCAGGATCAGCACGATCGTCAACACGAGCACCGGGCGGACGCCTCGCGCGACGACGCCGGCCGGGACCTGGCGGTTCGGCCGCCAGATCGACCGCTGGCACACCGCTCCACTCGGACGCCTCTACCGGCCGAAGTTCTTCTTCCGCGGCTACGCGGTGCACGGCTCCTTGTCGATCCCCGGGTATCCGGCATCGCACGGCTGCGCCCGGGTCAGCGTGCCGGCCATGGACTTGCTGTGGAGCCGCTCCGGCATCCGTCGTGGGGACCGCGTTGTCATCTACTAGTGTCCTGCGCCCAAAATCCGCTAGATAAAGTTATGATTGGGTATGCCGAGTAGAGGACGTCCTAAGGCTGAGCTGGTCCTGAGCGACGAGGAGCGGGCGCAGCTTGTGCGGTGGTCTCGGCGTGCGAAGAGCTCGCAGGCGTTGGCGCTGCGTTCGAGGATCGTGTTGGGGTGCGCGGATGGTTTCGTGGCGCACCGACTCGATGGGCTGGTCGACGAACCACGCCCGGGCCGGCCACCGGTGATCACCGCCGACCAGGTCGAGGAATCCTCGACTCACTCTCCCGCTTTCTGCAACGAACTACTGGCGCAGGACACTAGGTGCCCCCAGCATTGTTCTCCGAGAGGGAGTGAGGTGTCAGTCGCGATCGCTATCGATTCGGCCTCGCCGATGCCGCCGTATGAACAGATCCGTGACCAGGTGGTGCGAGGTGTCGCCGACCGGCAG
>DASQEP010000065.1:0-123154 GCA_035633615.1 Dermatophilaceae bacterium | reverse complement strand
GTCCCGTCGTTGTCAGGGCTGCTCCCACCCTCCCCGGCGTCTCCCGGGTCAGGCTGCCCTCAGCTTCCCCAGCCTGCTGCGACAGACCAGGGATGGAGTCCTTTCACCTCCATCCGGTAATGCAGCGCCTCGTGGCGCACGGAGTCTCAGTTCCAGGCGCTGGACCGCACGGTTCCGGTGCTGCCGATGCGGGCCTGATCGAGCGTCGCTCGCACGACTATCCCCATCCTCAGGCCAGCGCCGGCACCCCGGCAGAGCCGAAAGCCCCATGACCGGTCAGGTGACGGCCGCTGAGCTGTCCTCCGTGGCTCGACGGTCCTGGTCGAGGATTTCCAGGATTCGGTCGGTGTTCTCACGGATGGCGGCGATGTTCCGGAACATCCACTTCGGTGGCGCGTCGTCCGGCAGGTTCTCGAACATCCTCGCCCCGAACCGTTTGGCGAACAGGCCGAGCCCGACGATCAGCGCCCCGCCTACCAGAGCCTTCTTCATGTTGGCGATCGTACTCTGATCGGATCAACGTGAGGAGGGGACAAGGTCCGTCGAGGCACGCACCCAGCGTTCGAGCTCTTCGCGACCACCAGGACGCAGAATCAGGGCCGGAGCATGACGATTCGCGATGCCTCATGATTTCAGACCCGAACCATCTAGAGATTTCCGACACGCGGCACTAGGCACCAGCGAGCGCGTCGGTGACTTCGACCGGGAGTGTCGTATGTCGCGCATGCGGCTCCACCGCGTCATTCCGCCGCCAGTGCACCGTCAAGTGTCTGGCTGACGACCTCGCGCCCGCGACAGATGCGGTAGTTTGGCTGGGCTCCGTCTATGCATGGTTATGCACGTTGGCACAGTGGAGGGTCTCGCGCGTGGCAGGGCCTCCGGGGCCGCTGGCCAGATTGGGGAATGGGCCTACCCGGTCAGCAGGTGTCCGCAAAGGATCTGGCTACGGGACGCACGATCACGTCATCAGGATTGATCGACTGCCGGTCGCATCGGCCCGATTAGGGACCTTGACTCCGTGGCTATCTGGTTCCATCGATCTTAGGATGGTAGGCGCCGTCGAACTCGGCGAGGGCTTCCACAAACGGGAGATGGTAGGCCATGCCCAGCGAGGATCTTGCGCTCACCTCGACGGCGACACTGCGGCGGCGCAGTGTGGGGAATCTGCTGCGGATGGGTCACTGTGCGCCGACGGTGATGAAGACGCTGCTGGATGCTTCGGGTTTGACCGCGCGGTGGCCAGTCATGCTCGTTGCGGGGCTGCCGGGTGGCATCGGCAACACGGGCGGTGAGTGCGGCGGGCTGACGGCGCCCTTGGTGCTGCTTGGCCTCGAACACGGCCGAGGAGAAACCGAGGACGGGCTGCCGGTTGTCGTGGACGCAGGTCACGATCTGCTCGCTCGGTTCGCCGACACTCAGGGCAAGACCCAGTGTCGAGAGATCAAAGGTACGAGCCGGGTGCCTTGGCGCTGCATCGGCGTGGTGCGCCAGGCACCCGTGACGTGTGCAGCGTGCCTTGGCGCACCGGTCGCAGGGGCCGTCGCTCCGCAGGCCCGGGCGGAATACCGGAGGATGTACGAGCACTGGAATCAGCGCGGGTTCCATTGTGCCGACGCGGTGTTGTGCGAGTCTGATACGTCGCTGGCGCCCGATGAGGAACTGAGAGATGCCGTCACGGCCTTCATGGGAGGGACGCTCTTCGCCGGCATGACGTGCAGCGCCTTGACCGCCGGGGTGATGGCGCTGGGTCTGGCGCTGGGCGAGATCGAAAACAGCCACGCTCGTGTGGCACGGATGATCGCAACGATGGCGGTGGGCGGCGACGGCTTTACCGACGAGCTCAACGCGTTCAATCGGGTCATGAACCTCGGCCACGAGCTGAGCAAGTGGTTCGAAGCGGAGTTCGGCAGTACCCAGTGCCGGGCGTTGACCCGATGCGACTTCGCTTCGACCGCGGACGTGGACGACTACATCGATCGCGACGGGACGGCCGACTGTGCCCGCCTTGCACAACGCGTCGCCGAGCACGTCGCGGTCATGGTCCAGCGCGCATCGACGGCCTCGCACGACGACGACACAGAGGGCACGGGCCCGACCCGATGAACAGCTCAGACCCCGACCATGTGCTGGTGGTGTACGCCCACCCCAACCCGCAGTCCTTCACCCACGCCGTCCTCGATCAGATCGTGCGGGGCCTGGCCGACGCGGGTCACTCCTACGAAGTGCTCGACCTCTACGCCATCGGGTTCAACCCGGTGTTCTCGCTGCACGACTCCACCCAGTTCATCCACCACACCCTTCCCGATGGGACCCTGGACCGGGTCACGCTTGAGCGCCTACTCATCGACGGTGCAGGGAACCCGCTCAAACGGTTCATGGCCAAGCGATGGGTGAAGGACAAGAGCCTCGCCGACATCGTCGAGATGTTCGAGTCGAACCAGCCCGCTGACGTCCGGACACATCAGGCGAAAGTGGCGCGCGCCCAGGGGCTGATCTTCGTCGCCCCGGTGTTCTGGATGGGTTTCCCGGCTATCCTCAAGGGTTGGCTCGAACGCGTCTTCGCCTACGGGTTCGCCTACACCCTCTCGGCCGAGGGTTGGGCGGGTCACCTCGATGGACGCGTGCCCCTGCTGGATCAGCGCAAGGGCCTGATCGTCACACCCACGTTCTTCACCGAAGCCGAGTACGACACCGGCTGGCGGGCCGCCATGGACACGATCCTGTGTGACTGGAACCTCAAGATGGCAGGTGTCAAGGAGACGAGCCACCTCTACCTGTACGCGGTGAACGCCGTCGATCCCGCGACACGCAAGGAGTACCTGGAGCGCGCCTACGCCCTCGGGCGGGAGTTCTGACCAACGCCGTCGATCCGCTCGCGACGAGGGCCCTTCAGCCTCTGCTGGCAGATGCCCGATGCGGATAATGATGCACTGAGCGGACCGAGCGGACCGACCAGAGTGACGGGGTGGGTGCCCGATCAAAGATCCCGTCGCGGCGCACCTGGCCGCCGGCGCGGTCCTACGTGACGACCGCGCGAAACGCGGCTAGGAGAGTGCGTTCCTGGGGGGTGACGCCAGAGTGACAGCCAACCTGATGGGACTAAGGTCCCTGCCGGTTGCGCCCTGGAAGCGGGAATCTGGGGGTGCGCAAAGCAGCGGAAGGGGTGGAACATGACGCAGAACGACACAACCTCGGACTACGACCGGGCACGAGCGCGCCTAGAGAAGAAGCGCAAGTTCCGCAGTGACCTGGTGGCGTATGTCGTGATCAATGCCTTCCTCGTTGGGATCTGGGCATTTAACGGGGCCGGGTACTTCTGGCCAGGCTGGGTTCTTGCCGGTTGGGGTCTCGGTCTGATCCTGACGGGGTGGGATCTGTTCTACCGTCACGACATCACAGATGACGATATCCAGCGGGAGTTGCGCAACGGCAAATGACCTGACATTGCAGGGTCCATGAGTGGGCTGTGACCGTGATCGGTTCCCCTGTCCCGGTCGATCTTCAGGCAGTCCCCGACAAGACCCGCCGGTGAATCAGCATGCTTGGCGCTGCGTGGGTGAAGGCTGGAGGAGAGATGAGCCTCCCGAGGAAGGACGTCATCGCCACCGGCCTCGTGGCCGTCGCCGGTGTGCTCTACCTGCTGTGGCTCGCCGGTTCGTCACCACCGGGTTTGAGTGGGATGCGAGCGACCGGATTGGTCATCCTGGCGCTCGGATTCGCGGCCTCGGCCATGGCTGTTGTGCCCAGCTTCGACCAGTTGCTGCACGGCAACAAGATCTATGTGAGTTTCACGTCGCTCATTGGTTTGGTTGCGGCCATCGGCGGAGTGCTGATGCTCGTTGCCGAGAGCGACGCGGGTCTTGCTGTCGTTATGGTCGCCATGGTCGTGATGTGGCTGATTGCCACGATCCACCACAGCCTGCTCGCCAAGACGGCGCCGCCAACGCCGGTGGACGAGACGGTGTAGTCGGCCAGTAAGCGGGTCAGGGCGACAGGGGTTTCGGCTGTGGGTTGAGACTTCAGTGCACTGTCATCAAGCATGAGCGTTGAAAAGCATGAGCGTTGAAAGACGCGGTCCGGGCGGCCCGGCCGACGCCCTCCCAAGTTGCGTCTTATCGCCGCGAGTGACGCAGTCATCGCCGGCGAAGGTCCAAACTCAGGCCCACAGCGGACGCTGTGCCGCAGGTTGTGCGATGGGCGGTCGCCGTGCAGGGCGGATCGTGGACCGATCCGTGGGTAGTCGCCTCATGAGCGGGGAAGGTACGAAGGCGGTCCTGGCGCCGAAGGCGGGGCGGGTCTGGGCTTTTCTGACCAGATTTCTGACCGAGACGTGGTGGGACGGGCTGGTAGAGCTGGAACCGCTAGTGCGGTTCAGGCACGATCGTCGGAGGTGAACTGAGGCGAAATGGGACGCGCGGGGACGCCTTGGCTGTGGCCTTGTGTGCTCATAACCCGGAGGTCGCAGGTTCAAATCCTGCCCCCGCTACCAAAGAAGGAGGAGGCCAGACGCCGTCTGGCCTCCTCCTTCTTTGGTGCAGGCCGCCGCAGCGATCCACCATCTGTCCTTCACGTTCCCCAGGTGTGCGCGTCTCCGCGGGCGGTGTTGCTCGGCGTAGTTGCGGTCGTCTCGGGGCTCTTGGGATGCCTTGCGCACCCGAGGGTCATGAACCACACATCAAATGGGGCTGGAGCTCCTGATCGGCGCCGAGGAGCTCACGGAGTACTTCGGCGTCCGGTGCAGACGATTTATGAGCGGCGGGTGGCTCCATTCTCCTTCGACTCGTAGCAGGAACACCCCGCCTCGAAACCGATTGGCGGACTCGCTGGAGTAGGCGAGCAGTAAGGCCGCACGTGCCGGTTGGTCCCCGAGGAGGCGCAGCCGGTCTAGGACGGACCTCAACTGATCGACCAGAACCCATCGTCGGATCGGCAACATGTACCTGTGTACCTGTCAGCGGTGACCGCGGAGCTTCGCCCGCCGGCCACTGGGGGTCAGCCTCCGAGGTCGGCGGGGACGGCGGTGCCGGGGGTCCAGGTGCTGGGGCGGGTGAGGCGGTCGGCGAGCCCTTGCGGCATCGGCACCACCCGTCCTGCGGTGTAGTCGAAGCAGACGAAGCCCGATTTGGCCAACGCAACGACCGCCTTGTCGGCCGGTCGGGTCACCCGGAAGACGATGTCGCCGCCGTAACGGTTTGCGTCGGCGAAACCGACGTCGAAGCGCAACACATCCCAGCCGCGGGCCTCGGCGCGATACACCGTGGCAAGGTCGGTGACGATGAGCGGGGTCCGGGAGGTCTGCGGGTCGACCGCCCCGGCGGCCATCCAGAACCGGAACCGGGCCTCGGAGAGCATCGCGACGAGACGGTCATTGGCCAGGTGATGCGCCGCGTTGATGTCGCAGCTGCGAACAGTCATGTCGGTGTGGAACGTGAACGCGTCCTCGGGAAAGGACAGCTCGATCCGGGCCATGACAGCACCGTAACGCCGTGATCGGCGCTGCCGTCGGCGCCGACCGATCAGCGGCGCTCACCGGTGGGCGACGAGCACCCGGAACCCCCAAGGGGGCATCCGGATCGACCGATCCGCCGGCAGGCGGGCCGGCCGCCCCGACAGTGCGTCGCGGACCCCGGGACCAGCCCACCGGTCTGAGGGGCCCGTGCCGTTGTGTGCTCCCCGTCCGGTGGTGGTGAGCCGGACCCGGACCCAACCGGGTGACAGGTTCACCGCGACGAGTACCCGCTCGCCACCGCCCGACCGGGTGAAGGCGAACACCTGCCGGGGCAGGTCGGTCGCCACCGCGGTCAGCGGTGCCCCCCACGGCGGGTTCCACAACGCCCGGTGCCGCCGCTTGACGCCGAGCAGGGTGCGGTACAGACGACTGCGCGGATGCTCCGCCCAGTCGATCTCGTCGGTGTCGAAGAATGGCAGGCGCCGGTCCAGGCCGGCCTCCTGCCCGTTGAACAACAGCGGAATCCCGGGACCAAGTACGGACAGCGCGGCGGCGGCCGGCAAAGCTGGTCCGAACAGCTCACCGTCACTTCCCTGCCAGGCGTTCTCGTCGTGGTTGGTCACGAAGGTCATCGGCATCACCGGGCCGCCCAGGGCCCCGGCCCAGTCACGGTAGAGCCTGGCCAGGTCCGACACCGGTGCCTGCTGACCCGCGATCCCGCGCAATGCGGAGTGCCACGACCACCCGTACCCCGCGTCGAAGGTGGCGGGCGTGTCCGTCCAATCCCACTCGGCCAGCAGAAACACCGGCTTGACCCGCTGCAACTGCCGCCGCGCATGCTCCCAGAACTCCCAGGGCACCAGCCCGGCCAGGTCGCAACGGAAGCCGTCGACGTCGGCCTGCCGCACCCAGTACTCCATCGCGTCGACCATGTAGTGCCACAACCCGGGCTGACGGTAATCGAGGTCGACGATGTCGTCCCAGTCCATCAGCGGGGTCCGCCGCAGCTGACCGTCCTCGTCGCGCCGGTACCATTCCGGCTGCCGGGTCACCAGGTCGTGGTCCCAGGCCGTGTGATGGGCCACCCAGTCCAGAAGCACGCGCAGCCCGCGATGGTGCGCGTCGGCGACGAACGCGCGCAGTTCTGCCAGGTTGCCGAACTCGAGGTTGACCCCGAAGTGGTCGCGTACCGCGTACGGGCTGCCCAGCAGGCCCTTACGGTGTGCCACCCCGATGGGGTGGATCGGCATCAGCCAGATGATCCCGACACCAAGGTCGGCCAACCTCGGCAGATGGGATCGGGCGGCGGCCAGTGTCCCGTCGCGGGTGAAGTGCCGCAGATTGAGCTCGTAGATCGCGGCGTGACGGCTCCACGACGGGTGCCCCGACCGGCTGCCGGGCGGGACCGCGTCTGGCTGGGGCATCGGGTGGCTCCGGTACGTGTGGGGCGGACGGGTAGGTGGGTGGGCTTAGGGTGTGGGGGTGCCTCCGCTCGACTATCGCATCGACCAGTTCACTCTCGACAACGGGTTGCGCGTCGTCGTCAACGAGGATCACAGCGTCCCGACCGTGGCGGTGAACCTGTGGGTGGGGGTGGGGTCTCGCCACGAGGCGCCAGGGAAGACGGGTTTGGCCCACCTGTTCGAGCACCTGATGTTCCAGGGTTCCCGCAACGTGGCCAGTGGGGAGCACTTCGCCGTCTTGATGGGCCAGGGTGGAAGGCTGAACGCCACCACCTGGTTCGACCGGACCAACTTCTTCGAGACGCTGCCCCGGGGGGCCTATGAGTTGGCGTTGTGGATGGAGGCTGACCGGCACGGTCATCTCCTCGACGCGCTGACCCAGGAGAACCTCGACAACCAGCGCGACGTCGTCAAGGAGGAGAAGCGTCAGCGGTACGACAACGTCCCCTATGGGCATGCTCTGGCCACCCTGTGCGCAACCGCCTTCCCCGCGGGTCACCCCTACCACCACCCGACGATCGGGTCGATGGAGGACCTGGACAGCGCCACGTTGGAGGACGTGCACGCCTTCTTTCGGCGCTACTACCGCCCGTCGAACACCGTCCTGACCCTGGTGGGGGACGTCGGCGCGGGGGAGGGCTTTGAGGCGGCACAGCGCTACTTCGGCTGGCTCGAGGATGCCCCGGTGCCGCAGCCGGACTCCTCGCCCCCGCTGGGCCCATTGCCGGGCGCCGTCAGGGTGGAGTCCGACCAGGTAGTGCCCACCGCTCGGCTGTACTTCGGTTTCCGGCTGCCGGTGGACAACACGCCTGACTACCTCGCCGCGGCCTCGGCTTTGGACATCGTCGGTGGGCTGGTCACCTCCCGTCTGGACAAGCGGCTGGTCCGCTCGGACGAGGTGGCGCACTCCGTGTCGGCCGGAACGATGGGCCTGATCGACGGGAACTCACTGGGCACCCTGGCCATCGAGGTGGTCGATGCGGCTGGGCTCACCGAGGTGGAGGACGCCGTCTGCGCCGAACTGGTCCGGTTCGCCGCCGATGGGCCCACCGACGTCGAGCTGGAGACCGTCCGAGCGCAGACCGAACGGTCGTGGCTGTCCGCTCTGGCGGCCATGGAGGACCGGGCCGACTACCTGGGGCACTTCGCCACCCTCTTCGAGGACCCGAACGGGGTGAACGACTACCTGGACCGGGCCGCGGCGGTGGGACCGCGGGACGTCGTCGCGGCCGCGCGCCACTGGTTGACCCCAGACGCGCGGGCCACGGTCGCCTACCCCATGGTCGCGGCCGCCACGGTCGCCGGCGACGATGTCGCCGGCTCCACGGCGGGGCAGCTCCAATGACCGCTCCGGCCCGTCCAGCGGTACAGCCCGCCCGGCCCTGGGCGTTCCCCGTTCCCCGGCGCACGGTGGTGGACAACGGGATGACGGTGCTCGGGTACGACATCCCCGGCCAGCACGTGCTGTCGGTGCGGTTGGCCGTCCCGGCGCCGCTGGCGGGCGAGCCGCACGGTCGGGAGGGGGTGGGGGCGTTGATGGCCCGCACCCTGGACGAGGGCACCCGACGCCATGGCGCCCAGGAGCTGCTCGAACTGGTCGAGCGCAACGGGGTCGCACTGAGCGCGGCCGTCGGCGAACGCGGGCTGGTCGTCAGCATGGACGTGCCCCGACCGCGTCTGGGACCGGCACTGGACCTGCTGCAGGAGGTTCTGACCGAGGCGGATTTCCCGCATGCGGAGGTCGCCCGGCACGTCCGTGCGCGGCTGGCCGAGATCGAGCAGGAACGGTCCGTGCCGTCGCAGCGGGCCCACCTGGAGTTCCTCACCACGTTCTACGACCCCACCGACCGCCTCGCCGTGCCAACTGGCGGGACGTCGGACAGCCTGGCCGCCCTGGGCCGTGACCAGCTGCTGCACTACCACGCAGAGATCGTCCGCCCCGAGGCAGCCACCCTGACGGTGGCCGGTCACCTTGCCGGGCTGGACATCGCGCAGCTGACGGCCTCAGCCCTATCGGGGTGGGCGCCAGCAGCCGGCCAGTCCCAGGAGCCGGCGGTGCCGGACCAAGTCTCGCAACTGGACCACGCGCCGCTGCCGCCGCGGTGGGGGCGCCGGGCCGACGATTTCGAGCGGGTCGTCCTGGTGGACCGGCCGGGCAGCGTCCAGAGCGAACTGTACATCGGGTGCCTCGGCCCGGACCGAGGCGCCGACGGAGGTTGGGCACCCTACCCGGTGCTTGGTTTCATCCTCGGCGGCGGTCCGCAGGCGCGCCTCGACGCTGTCCTGCGGGAGGAGAAGGGGTTCACCTACGGCATTCGCTGTATGTTCCGGCCACGTGCCGTCGACGGGGTGTTCGTCACGTCGGGTTCGGTGCGCGCCGAGGTGACCGGGGAGGCGTTGGCGCTCGTCCTGGGCATCCTCGATGACGCCCGGGACGGTGTCGATCCGCAGGAGTCCCAGGCCGGCATCGACTTCGTCAGCAAGACCGCCCCCTCGCGGTACGCGACCGCCGATGCCGTCGCCGACGAGGCGGCCACCCGAGCGCTGGAGGGGTCGACTACCGAGGAGACCACCCAGACCCTTCAGGCCATGGCTGCGCTGACACCCGACCAGCTCACCGAGGCCTACCGCCGGTACGTGGACGGCCGGTGGACGATCGTGGTCGTCGGCGACGGGCAGTCGTGCCTACCGCAGTTGCGGGCGGGCCTGCCGTCCGGACTGGCGGACACGGTCAGCGTCGTGCCCGCCTGACCCTCATCCCAGCCGCGTCAGCGTGCCGTCCGAGCTGACCGAGACCCGGACGTTGCGCGAGCCGATCCGCAGAAGGTACTTGGCAATCGAGCGTGACCCGGCGATACGGGTCACGTTGACCCGGGATGCCGGGTCGGCCACCACCGCCGTCAGGAAGGCCGCGGAGCGGCCGGAGCGGGTCAGTGAGACGACGGGGGCCGCCCATCGATGTGCGTTGTCCGACCAGTACCAGCCCTGCACCGGCCGGGTGGAGCCACGGATCACCCGCGCTACGGCGGGGCTGAACCGGGAGGTGAGGGGCACCTGCAGGATCCAGGTGCGCCGACCCTGGCTGCCGGGGTTGGTCACGACGCCACCCTTGAGCGAGGTGGCCCGCAGGCCGGGCGGCAGGTGCCACAGCTGGCTGAACGTGGTCGACCTGGGTGGGTTGGCGACCCGGTCGTAGACGAGCATGACCTCAGGGTTGCTCATCACCAGGACACTTCGGCGGCGCACACTGCTGCGCCCGACGGTGTCGCGCAACTCGAAGAAGTCCCCTCCGGGGCGGACCCGGGATCGGACCAGGCTGGTCGCCGGCGTGGTGGTCTGGCTGCCGACCAGGACCATGTTGTGCGCCGGCGCGCTGATGGCGTACCTGCGCCAGGCGTCCCAGGTGTATTCCCCGAACCCGGGGTCGACAAGGACAGGCTGCCCAGCTGCGGTCCAGGTCACCGACATGTGGTCGTGGTGGCCGTGACCGGCCCGAACCGCCCCGAAGCGGATCGAATAGGCACTCTGTGCGGCCGGAGAGGACAGCCGGGACGATCCCGTACCCCACCCCGAGCGGCCGAAGACATACCCGGCCCGGTAGATCTGGACCCGGTCGGTGGGGGGCTGGCCGGCCCGGCCGTTGCTGGCGAGCCACCGTTGGGCAGAGCTGCGGGACGGGTCGAGCCGGGCTGCGTTGGATGTGTCACCGAGGGGGGACAACCGGCCGTCGGGTCCGGTGGACCGGTCGAGGAACGACTGCAGCGCCGACCGCTTGGCCGGGATGATCTCGGCAGCCGCGGTGTCCACGTGGCAGGCCTCGACGGCCCGGTCGACCTTGCCCCATAGCGTGTGATTCCAGTCGGCGTAGCCGGGCGACTGCTCGTTGTTGGCACCCTGGGCGTCGACGACGCGCCCGATGGCGGTGGCCAGCCGGGCTACCGCCAGGTCACGGTCGGCCGGACGGTCCAGGACGCAGCCGATGCCCAGCAGAGCCAGGTTCCGGTCGGTGCCGATGTTGTGGTCCAGCCATTCGTTGGCCCGCAACCAGCTTGAGTGCTGCACCAACGAGGCATCCAGCCAGGCGGGGGCCGATCCTTCGACCTCGACCACAGCCTCCCGTAGGCACAACAGGGTGTTGGTCCGGTACATCGTGGCCGAGCCGGCACCGACCGCCGACCCCCACGGGTAGGGGTTGTCCCGGATCCAATCCCGCACGATTGTGGTGACATGCGCGATCTGGGGCGCGTTCGCCGAGGGGTTGGCGCGCCACTCCCGGATCGGCTGACCCAGCCACCGCAAGGAGTGCAGGATCGCGTGCCAGCTCGGTTGCCGGAAGGGGTCGAGGCGCCAGTTGATGTTCCCGGACCCGTCACCCACCCGGACGACAGGGTAGGTCCCCCAGCGGTAGTGGTCCGTGACGACCTGGCGGGTCGGGTTCCACAGCTCCATCCCGGCATACCCGGTGCAGGGGTAGCGGCTGTTCGAGGCCCCGGCGGTTACACCAGTCATGATCGGAGCACCAGCGCTGACGGCCACGGCCGAACCCGCACCGGCTGGCATCGCGGTCAGGCAGGCCCCGAGCAGGGCGCCGAGCGTGATCAGCAGCGCCAGCCCAGGTGGTCGCCGACGGGTGCTTCGGCTCGTGCTGTGCCTGCCGGCACCGTCCAGACCGGCTGGGCGAACAGCTGTCCCAGCCGGTTCGCGGCACCCCGCAATTGAGTAGGACACAGGTGGCTCCCCCCAGTCGCTCCTCGCGCACCGTCCCACCCTCATCGGCCCCGAACGGTCCGGCCTGAGGGGGTGAGGGGGTGGGCAGCCCCCAGGGGGGTCAGTCCGGCGGGCCCAGCCGGGCGATCACGTCCGAGTGCAGCAGCCCATTGGTGGCCACCGCGCTGCCACCCCACGGGCCGGGTGAGCCGTTGACGTCGGTGAACGCGCCGCCCGCCTCGGTGACGATGGGGACCAGGGCGGCCATGTCGTACAAGGCGAGTTCGGGTTCGCAGGCGACGTCAAGGGTGCCCTCCGCCAGCAGCATGTAGGACCAGAAGTCCCCGTAGGCCCGGGTTCGCCAGCACTCGTCGAGCAACGCCAGGAACGAGCGATACCGACTGATGGTGCGCCACCTAGATACACCCGAATAGGACAGCGAGGCGTCCGCCACCCGGCTCACCCCGGACACACTCATTCGGGTCGCGCTTGACAAGCTGCGCCCGGTCCAGGCACCCGTTCCCACCGCCGCCCACCAGCGCCGGTTCAGCGCCGGTGCGGCGACCAGTCCGATGACCACGTCCTCGCCGTCGAGCAGCGCGATCAGGGTGGCCCACACCGGCACCCCCCGGATGAAGTTCTTGGTCCCATCGATGGGGTCGATGACCCACCGGCGTGGACCGTGACCGACCAGCCCGCCTTCCTCACCGAGCACCGAGTCCCTCGGCCGAGTCCGCTTCAACTGCATCCGCAGCAAGTCCTCGACGGCGGTATCCGCATCGGTGACCGGCGTCAGATCGGGTTTGTCCCCGACGACGAGGTCGACGGCACGGAACCGAGCCATCGTCACCCGCTCGGCGGCGTCGGCGAGGACGTGGGCGAGGCGTAGGTCGTCGTCGTACCGGGTCACGGCGCCACGGTAGCGGCTGCCCACCCCCTCGGTCGGTCCGGCTCACCGCAGCCCGAGAAGCCGGGTCGGCGGTGCCTGCCGCGCCGGCTATTCCTCGTGGTCGGTCTTCGAGGGGGTCCTGCCACTGCCAGCGGCGATGGCGGCGGAGTGATCGGGCACCTCTACCTGGAGGGTGCGGTCGGTCCGTTGATAACCGGTCGAGGGGGGGCGCTTGGGCAACTTCAGTTCCGGGCGGTCCACGTATTTGTACGGCACCGAAGAGAGCAGATGCGCGATCATGTTGATCCTGGCCCGCCTCTTGTCGTCACTCTCCACCACGTTCCAGCGGCATTCCGGAATGTCGGTGTGCACGAACATCTCGTCCTTCGCCCGTGAATAGTCCTCCCACTTGGTGAGGGATTCTAGATCGGTCGGGGACAGTTTCCACCGGCGCATCGGGTCGGTCAGGCGGGATTTGAAGCGCTTTTCCTGTTCGGCGTCACTGACCGAGAACCAGTACTTGCGCACCATGATGCCGTCCTCGATGATCGTGCGCTCGAAGATGGGGCATTGCCTCAGGAACCGACGATGCTCCTCCATGCTGCAGTACCCCATCACCCGCTCCACCCCGGCACGGTTGTACCAGGATCGGTCGAACAGTCGGATCTCCCCGGCAGGCGGTAAGTGTTCGATATATCGCTGGAAGTACCACTGGGTGCGCTGGCGTTCCGTCGGAGCGGGCAGGGCCACGATCTGTGCGATACGAGGGTTGAGATACTCGGTGATTCGTTTGACGGCGCCGCCCTTCCCGGCGGCGTCTCGACCCTCGAAAATGACGACCAGTCGTTGTCCCTCGGACTTGATCCACTCCTGCATTTCCACGAGCTCGGCTTGCAGGCGAAGTAGCTCGGCTTCGTATGCGGCTCGGTCCAGTTTCCTGGTCGTCGCTTTCTCATGTGACATGCGGCCATAATCCCACCACCCAGGCCGGTCCACCAGACAAGCCATCCGAGCGATGCCGGAGGTGGTGGCAAGTCTCAGTCTTCCTGGCCCCCGGCTCGCGAGCGCAGCAGTCGGCGCAGCGAGTTCAGCCGCGCCCGGCCGGAGGGCCCGGCGTGCCCCGAGGCCACCCAATCGTCGAGCCCGCAGTCCGGCTCGTCGTGGCTGCAGCCGCGGGGGCACTGGTCGAGGCCGTTGGTCAGCTCGGGGAAGTGGGTGACGAAGCGGTCGGGCCGGATGTGCGCGAGTCCGAACGAGCGGATGCCGGGGGTGTCGATGATCCAGCCGTCCCCGGCGTACCCGAGCGCGCCGGCCTCACCCGTCGGCGGCGGCCGGTCGCCGGGCAGGGCCAGCGCGACCGCGGAGGTCGACGTGTGCCGCCCCCGCCCGGTCACCTCGTTGACCTCTCCGATGGCCCGGTAGGCTCCCGGCACCAGCGCGTTGACCAGGGTTGACTTACCGACCCCGGAATGCCCGATCAGGACACTCACCTGGCTCTGCAGGCGCTCGGTGAGCCCGACCAGCCCGGCGATGGTGCCGGTACACGGCTGGAACGAGGTGACCACGCAGGGCACCCCGAGGTCGGCGTAGATCCGGTACAAGGGTTCCGGATCGGCCAGGTCAGCTTTGGTCAGCACGAGCAGCGGCTGCATCCCCGCGTCGTAGGCGGCCACCAGGCAGCGGTCGATCATCCGAGTCCGCGGGGGCGGGTCGGCCACGGCAGTGACGATGGCCAACTGATCGGCGTTGGCGACGATGACCCGCTCGACCGGGTCCACGTCGTCGGCGGAGCGGCGCAGCACCGAGCGCCGCGGTTCGATCCGCACGATGCGCGCCAGCGACCCGGGCTGTCCGGTGACGTCGCCGACCACGCCCACCCGATCTCCCACCACCACGCCACGCCGGCCGATCTCGCGGGCCTTCATCGCCGTGACGATGCGCCCGTCGACGGCGACCGGGTAGCGGCCCCGGTCGACCCCCAGCACCGTGCCGACCACTGCATCCAGATGCGTGGGCCGATCCTTAGTGCGTGGCCGGGACCCCTTCGGGTTGGGCCGGATCCGGGCGTCGGACTCGTCGTAGACGCGGGCCCGGCGGATCATCTCGAGCCGGCTCGGGAACCCGCCGGTGCCTCCGGGGTCAGCGCGCCGACCATGGCCTGCCAGCGGGTCACGAAGTCGGGCAGTGTCTTGCCGGTGGTGCCGACGTCTTCCACCCGCATTCCCGGCACCACCAGACCGAGGATGGCCCCGGCCATCGCCATCCGGTGGTCGGCGTAGGTGTGGAACACCCCGCCGCGCAGGGGGCGGGGCCGGATGTGCAGCCCGTCGGCCAGCACTTCCACCCGGCCGCCTCGCGCCTCGATCTCGGTGCCCAGGGCCGCCAGCCGGTCGGTCTCATGGCCGCGCAGGTGTCCGATGCCGCGCAGCCAGGAGGGTCCGTCGGCCACCGCGGCGACAGCGGCGACCACCGGTGCCAGCTCCCCGGCGTGTGAGAGGTCGATGTCCAGCCCGTGCACAGTGGTCGGGCCGGTCACGGTGATGCCCTCTCGGGCCAGGCTGACCGAGCCTCCCATGGTGTCGAAGATGTCCCGGATCGCGTCGCCGGCCTGGGTGGTGTGCGCGGGCCACCCGGGAACGTAGACGGTGCCGCCGGTCACCATCGCCGCCGCCAGGAACGCGGCTGCGTTCGACAGGTCCGGCTCCACGAGGACGTCCAGGCCGAACACCTCCGAGGGTTCCACCCGCCAGCGATTTGGTTCGTCGTCGTCGACCACGACGCCCGCGTCGCGCAGCACCTCCGTCGTCATCTGGATGTGCGGCCGGCTGGGGACCGGTGGGCCCTCGTGGACGACCTCCAGGCCGTTGTCGAATCGGGCCGCCGACAACAGCAGCCCCGAGACGAACTGTGAGCTGCTGGACGCGTCAATCCGGACCAAGCCACCGGACACCGAGCCGGTGCCGAGAACGGTGAACGGCACTCGCCCTCGGCCGGCGTCGTCGACCGCGACGCCCAGGGCCCGTAACGCCCCGATGCCCGGCCCCATTGGGCGTCGACCGGCCACTGGGTCGCCCCGGAAGGTGACTGGGCCGCGGGCGAGGGCGGCCAGCGGGGGCAGGAAGCGCATGACCGTTCCGGCGAGCCCGCAGTCGACGGTGCAGCTCCCGGTCACCAGGCCCGGCTCGACGATCCAGTCGGGTCCGTGCCCAGGTTCGCCGGGTGCCTCGAGCACGCGGCCCCCTAGCCGCCGAAGTCCCTCCGCCATCAGCAGGGTGTCCCTGGAGCGCAGCGGCCGGCGCAGCCGCGAGACGTCGGCGGCCAGGGCCGCCAGGACCAGATAACGGTTGGTCAGCGACTTGCTGCCGGGCAGAGTGACGACGGCATCGACGGGACCCCGCGCCTGCGGCGCCGGCCAGGGTTGTCGCATCCGGTCTACAGCCCCCGGCGGTTCGTCGACTGCTGGCCCGGGGTAGGGCCCGGGGGGAGAATACGGGTGGGTCAACTGAGGGCCGACCGGGCCTGGGTCAAGGTCTGCCGAGCCTGGCGGCCCGCCGCACCGGTGATCTGGTGTGATCCTTCGCGAACCGCGCACGCCGCCTGCTTGGCCTGGCGTCGAGCGGCGAGCGCGGCAGTGCGGGCCTGCCGTCTCTCAGTCCGGGTGGACCTGGCCGCCAGACGGGCTTCCCGGCGCGTGGTCGCGGCGGCCCGTCGAGCCGCACGCCGAGTGGCGGAGGCCGCGTGCCGAGCCCGCCACGGCAGACCGGGCTTACCCTCCGTGTCGACGGCGGCCAGCAGAACCCCGCCCAGCAGCGCGGTGTTCTTCTGGAACTGCACCAGCGCGGCCCGGCGTGCCTCGGGTTCCTGTTCGGACCAGAACGGGTGAGCCGCATACGTCGTGGGCACCAGGGCAGCCGCCAGCAGGCCCCCCGCCATCCTCGGCAGCCGGCCGGTGGCCAGCATCAGACCGGCAGTCGTCATCAGGGCGCCGTTGGCCCGGACCGCCAGCTCCGGGTCGTCCGGGATGCCGGTGAAGCCCGACAGAGCCGTGACCACCGGCGCGGCCTGCTCGGCGCGCCTGGAAGGGTGCCGGAGCGCATCCAGGCCGCCGGTGATGAAGACGGCGGCCAGCAGGGGGCGGGCCAGGCGGCGGACGACGGTCATCGGCACTCCCGGGGCGAGGTGGTCGTGGGTCAGATCAGGCGTGAGGCTGGTTACACCGTAGTTGCTCCGGCGACCGGTGGCATCCGATGCCGGGCCGCCCCGATGTGGGCAGGGCCAATTTCACGCTGATGGTTGTGTGATATTTGTGATCTTGCCGTGACACAAGAGGTCCGGATCTCTTCGATCCGGCGTCCGATGGCGCGCATGTCGGCAACGATGCTGACCGTGCTCGCGGGTCGGTGCGCTGCGGTTTTTCCTACACGATCAACAACGATTGGGGTCAGATCGCCATCGTGCTCGGTCTGATCGTGCTCGGCCTGGCGCAGGGCTGCATCGTGGCCCTGGTGTTCAACACGCTGCTGTCCTCGTCACCCCCCAGCCTGGCAGGTGATGTCGGGGCATCGCGCGGCCTGACGCACAACCTCTCCGGGAGTGCCGGCATCTCGGTCGCCACCGCGATGGCCGTCGGACTGCTGGGCGGGTTGGTGACGAGCCAGGCCATCGCTTCCCCGGTCATCACACCCACGGTGATCAGCCAGGTCACCATCGACAATGTCACCTTCATTACCAACGAGCAGCTGAAGGAGGTGTTGGCCAAGACGACGGCCGCCTCCGCCGAGGTCGACAAGACGGTGCTCATCTACGAGGATGCGCGCCTACGTGCCCTGAAGATCACCATGCTCATCCTCGCCGCGCTGGCTTTGCTCGCCGTCATCCCCGCTGGCCGGATTCCCGGATTCAGGCATGAGGATCTGCCTGTCGGCTATCCGAAGGACGAGGACGCGATCTACGACCTCGGCGAAAACGGGGAATCCGCTCCTGCCTGACCCTCCCGCCTCCGGATCAATCAGCACGGGCCCAGAGCTTGTGCACCGACCGTCCTCGCCCCGCCGACCGAGTCGCCTCGCGGAGGTCCGGTGCGTCAGACTGCAGGCATAGGTGCAGCCGGGTTGACGAAGCATGCGGCCCCACTGGACGACATGCTGTCGGCGAACGCGCTCGTCGCGGGCCGCCCTGGTCCGCGGGGCATGAGCATGCGCCGGCATACGCCCTGTTCGTCGAGGTGGGAGGCTGACCGGATGTGCGGGCGATACGCGGTCTCCAAGACCACCGACGAACTCGTGGAGGAGTTCGAGGTGGTTGCCGACCTCACCGGGGAGCCCACGCGGAGTCTGCTGAAGTCCCCTCAGCAGCCCCCGGCCGGTCAGCCCGACTACAACGTCGCCCCGACGAAGGCGGCTCGCGTGGTGCTCAGTCGTCAGCTGCGGGTCGGCGCACACCGCTCAAGGAGCCCGAAACAGCCAGACCCGCAGCCTCGCGCCGATCCAGCGCTGGTCCGGCAGCTTCGTCTGCTGACTTGGGGTTTGGTGCCGTCGTGGGCGTCCAGCCCCGCCGTGGGGGCCCGGATGATCAACGCCAGGGCCGAGGAGGCCATGACCACGCGGGCGTTCGCCGCCGCGGTCCGATCGCGTCGCTGCCTGGTACCCGCCACCGGCTGGTACGAATGGCACCCGATCGAAACTCCGACCAGCATCGACGCCCTGATCGGGACTAACGCTCTGAACAGGACCGGAGCGATGACCGACGCCGCCCAGCGACCAAGGGCCCTGGTCAAGGGTCGGAGGCAACCGTTCTTTGTCTCGCGGCTGGACGGGGCCAGCGCGGCCCTGGCCGGGCTGTACGAGTTCTGGCGGGATCCGACGCAACCTGAGGACGACCCGGCCTGGCTGACCAGCTTCGCGATCGTGACCACGCAGGCCGACCCAGAGCTGACCGGGCTACACGAGCGGCAGCCGCTAGTCCTGGAGCGCTCGGACTGGGCCGACTGGCTGGACGCGGACAGCTCGGCGGCGCAGGTAGAGGCGATGTTGCGGTTCCGGCGGCCCGGACGGTTCGCGCCCCGCCCGGTGGGCCTGGCCGTCGGCAATAGCCGGGCTAGCGGGCCCGAGCTGATCGCCCCGGTTTCTCTGCCCGTTCCGACTGGGCAGGCTGGGCCGACGGGACCCGCAGCGCCCATCGACGACGCCGCTGCGTCCGCCGGTTCGCTCGGTCAGGAGTTCCCCTGGTGACTGTCGGAGAGCCGACGACGAGTCATCTCGAGCGGACCATCCAGACCCCGGTCGGCTTGGCCCGGGTGCGGATTCACCCGGGATGCCCGCAGCCGCAGCCGGCTTTCCGCGTTGGCTCGCCCGGTCCCGGTTCCCTCGTTCTCGGCCACGGTGCGGGCGGCCGGAACTGGTCGATGGACCTGATCGGGCTGACCACGTTGAGCTCGTCGGGGTGGACCGTGGTCCTGGTTGAACAGCCGTGGCGGGTGGCCGGGCGTTCGGTGGCGCCCCGGCCGGTGGTCCTCGATGTCGCGTGGTCTGCCGTGGTCGCGGATCTGGTCGCTGGCCCCGAAGCCCTCCCCGGACCGGTCATCTGCGGTGGACGCAGCGCCGGGGCACGGGTGGCATGCCGAACCGCCACCCAAGTCGGCGCGCAGGCCGTGATCGCGCTCGCCTTCCCGCTACATCCGCCAGGACGTCCGGGGCGTAGCCGCGCCGACGAACTCGTCGCAGTGTCCGCCGCTGGCATACCGGTGTTGGTCGTCAACGGCACCCGGGACGCCTTCGGCACTCCCGAGCAGATTCGGGTGGCCCTCGCCTCGGCCGCCACCGGGGCCGGGGCGAGGGGTGCCGTCGACGTGGTGTCCGTCGAGGGTGGCCACGGCTTCACCGCCGATCCACGAGACGTCGTCGACGCGGTGCGCGACTGGCTGCCGCATCGCTGATCAACCGGTGCACGTGCCTGGGAATGTGCTGGCGGGTGCCGCTGTTGACCGCTGCACAGACCGGTTGACCACGGGTAGGCCGAGGGACGAGGGAGGCGCCGTGCTGCTAGCGGACGTGGGTTCGCGCAAAGACGGCGTCGTGAGACCGGGCTCAGGCAGTGAGGCTGCTCCGGCGGCACTAGGCTGGTCACTGATGAATGACCATCCGGGTACTCCACAGACACCAGATCCTGCGCCGGCACCGCCGCCGGACGAGACCGCTGAACAGCGAGCGGCTCGCTTCGAGGTTGAGGCCATGCCGTACCTGGATCAACTGTACAGCGCGGCACTGCGGACCACCCGCAACCCCGCCGACGCCGAAGACCTCGTCCAGGAAACCTTCCTCAAGGCCTTCGCGGCATTCCATCAGTATCGGCCGGGTACGAATCTCAAGGCGTGGCTGTACCGCATCCTCACGAATACCTACATCAATTCCTACCGTCGACGCCAGCGGCAGCCGCAGGAATCGGATGCGGCTGAGATCCAGGACTACCAGTTGGCCCGGGCTGCATCGCATTCCTCTCGCGGATTGCGGTCTGCGGAATCGGACGCACTGGATCACTTACCGGACAGCGACGTCAAACGTGCTCTCCAGAACATTCCGGAAGATTTCCGGTTGGCCGTTTATCTGGCTGACGTCGAAGGCTTTGCCTACAAAGAGATCGCCGAAATCATGGAGACCCCGATCGGTACCGTGATGTCGCGTCTTCACCGGGGTCGTCGTCAGCTTCGGGAGCTGTTGACGGACTACGCCCTGGAGCGTGGCATCGTCCAGCAGGAGGTCACCTCGTGACCGCCGACCCCAACGCACCAAGCGACTGCTCGACCGTCTTGATGCGGGTATTCGAGTACATCGACCATGAGATGACCGAAGAGGACTGCACCCGTTTTCGTGACCATCTCGAGGCCTGTGGCCCATGCATGAGTGAGTACCACCGTGACCTTCTGATCAAGGCGTTGGTGCAACGTTCCTGCGCCTGCGAGCCGGCACCGCGGACCTTGCGGATGCAGATCATGGCGCAGATCACGACGGTCTACCGGGTGCGCGAGTAGGACGTAAGCGGCCGTTCCGCCAGCCTGGTGAGCTTCTGGGCATGAGTCTTGCATCGAGTAACTCCCCCCGTACACGGGGGGAGTGCTCTCGCCGTTGTGAGCTGCCGACACCCACTAGCCCGGCCGCGAAGATGGTGTGCCCACACGAGGTCGGGGGAGCCGCGGGCCCGTGGTGCGCGCTCAGGCGTTGGGTCGGCGCCCGTGATTGGCGGTGCTGGTCTTACGGGTACGTCGCTTGCGGGCGCGCTTGCTCATCGGAACTCCTTGGCTGACGGTTGGTCCCCTGCGAAGCACCGGCCTGGGGCCACGCCGATCTCGGGGCTGGGCGAACGGCCTCCATCGTCGCACACTCGAAACGCCACGTCTGGCCGGGCCGATCGTGCTGGCGTCCAGCTGCCTCGCCACCCTGAGACCGCCCTGAGACCCCGCTCACAAGTTCCAGGCGCCGGGCTGCCAGAAGCGCTGGCAACCGGCGCCACAGGGGGACCGAAAAGAGTTGGATCGTTTACTTTGTTGACTTTGTGCATTGGTGCTGGACGAGTGACTTGTCCATTTCTGGACGTGCGTTCTACGTCGTTCTGGCACATTCATGACCCTGTCGAGCACATTTGCGCAACCTTAGCCTTTTTTCGTCAAGAGACAGTAAAGCGTGTGGGGTCCTAAGTCGGACGAGTGACACGATTGCTGGCAGAAGGCACCGCACGGGTCCAGAACTGAGGCGCCCGCTCGCAGGAACCAATCGTTCAGCGCGGCTTCACGCAAACCCAAAACTCTTGGAGATTGACATGACGCACACCCAGTCCTCCGTGATCCGCACCGTCTCCGCCCCGGCTGCCGGCTGGGCCTGGAACCCAGTTGAGGCTGGGGGGGCCTGGAATCCGGTTAACGCTTCCGGTTGGGCCTGGAACCCCGTCCACTGACCGACGCGCCGCGCCAGCGACGGAAGTGCTTTATCGGACCGGCGCTCGGCTGGACATCTCGTACGCTGGGAGGCATCTGCTAACACCGTCCAGCGCCGAGGTGGCCCGTGAGTCTCGAGGAGAGCCGGCGTCCCCCTCCGCGTGAATCAGAGCGCCGGCTGCAGCGCCACGCGCGCGGCGTCGTCGTGTACGCGTCCGCCGTAGCCGGGTTGGCGCTCGCGCTCATCGGGGGGGTGTGGAGCAGGGCCCCCCTCACGCTTGAGAGCCTCTTGCCTATCGGGGTGCTCCTGCTCATTGGTGCGTGGAGCATGTACCTCGGTGAGCGGGACACCGGAGACGAGGTATCCGTGTCCTTCGCGGGCGTCGTCTACATGACGGCCGCGGCACTCGTGGGGCCTGCTGGTGCCGGCCTCGTCGGCGGTGTGTTGTATCTGATCGAGAGACGCTCCCGCCCCATCGTCCGCATATTCAACGCTGCCATGACCGCCACCATGGCCACGCTAGGCGGCATCGGCTATCTGCTGGCCGGGGGCCAGTTACCGGTCTCGGACTCGGCCGATCCGTCTACTTACTTGCGGTATGTCGGACTGCCGCTACTGGTCACCAACCTCGTCGTCTCGACGGTCAACATCGTCCTACTCTCGGTGATGGTTCGCATCACCGACGGCGATGCCCGGCAGTTCATTACCGGAGCAGTCCGAGAGACCGCCCCGCTCTACCTCGGCTATACGCTCATCTGCTTCCTGTTCGTCATCCTGTGGGTTCCCGCGGACGTCGGTCCGCTAAGTGGAGTCCTCATTCTTGCGCCACTGCTGGTGGCCCGGTGGATCTATGCCCAGTACGGGGACGAGGTCCGGGCGCACAATCGGATCCTGGACACCCTGGTCGTGGCTAGCGACTGGGGCAACCCGGCCGCGATGGGCCATGGGCGGCGAGTCGGCGCTGTTGCGGCCGCGATCGCCGCCCAGCTGGGACTGCCCGCCCGGGAGGGACGCTCGTTGCGTTACGCCGCGGCCTTGCACGACATCGGGCGTCTCGGACTGCGCACTGCAACCCTGCGCCGTCATCCCTCCGAGGCCGATGAGGACGACGTCGCCGAGATCCATCGTCATCCCGAGGTCGCCCAACACATCGTGGGAGACATCGCCTTCCTCGCCGAGGCGTCCCTGGCCATCCGGCACCATCACGAGCGGTTCGACGGGCGTGGCTACCCGGACGGGCTGGCCGGACAGGAGATTCCACTGCTGGCACGCATCGTCTCGGTCGCTGATGCCTTCGATGCGCTGACCACTCCGCTGGGGCGTCCCGCCCTGACCCCTCAGGACGCTCTGAACAGCCTGCGCCGTCGCTCCGGTACCCTGTTCGACCCTCGCATCGTCGAGGCGCTGGCCGGCGCCGATGCGGATGAGCTGTGGCGGCCCAGCCAGGACGACCTGCCGCCCCACGGCACCGACGAACTGTGGTGGGATCATGACGACCCGTCCAGGGCCGAACAGCTGAACAGCGGATCCAGCCGCCTCGCCGGGGGGACCGGTTGAACCGATGGTGGCTGTCTCGGCGGACCGCCAAGGCCTACCTTGCCGGGGGCTTGGCTCTGGCCAGCCTCGCCGTGGTGGTCATGGACGGCCGGTTGGCCTCGGCATGGTCCACCGACGGACTGATCCTCGGCGGTTTCCTGTTGGCCTGTGTGGTCGGTGAGCAGCTGCGGCTGCAGCTGCCCGGCCGCATGCCGACCGCCCCGCTGGCCTCCGCCGTCGGGCTGGCCATGGCAATGACGTCGATCCTGCCCTCGGGGGTCACCCCGAGTTACGGCGCCGGTTCGTGCGTGCTGGTCGCCGCTCTCGGGATGGCGATCGGGGTTACCCCGCAGCGGCAGGACTCCCGCGAGGACCGCGCCACCACGACCCTGGATGCCCTCCTGCGCCTGTTCAGTGTCGCCTTCGCGGCGGTCATCATGCGCACCACCCTCATCCCGGGGCAGTGGAGTCTGGCGCAGACGAGCGCGCAGTGGCGCGGCTGGCAGCGGGCACTGCTGCTCATCGTGGTCGCGGGATCGGTCGTCCTGGTCGAGACCCCGTTGCGATCCATCCCGCGGGCCGCCACTGAACACACCAAGTTCGGCCAGGCCGCCCGGGACGAGTTCCGGGCCGCCTTCGGGCTGGGCACCACGATCACCATCACCGGCACCCTGATCGCGATCTGCATCCCGGCCCTGGGCATGATCGCGGTCCCGCTGATGATGTTGCCGTTGGGGCTGACCCAATTCGCGCTGCGCCGGCACACCGCAACCCGCGAGACCTACCGGCAGAGTGTGGGCGCGCTGTCCCGGATGCCGGAAGCGGTCGGCTTCATCCCGGTCGGTCACGCCGAAAGGGTCGCGCGACTGGCCGTGACCGTCGGCCGTGAGCTGGGCATGCCCGAACGCGACGTCCAGGAACTGGAATATGCGGCGCTGCTGCACGACATCGGGCAGGTCACCCTTCGCCATCCCATCCCGCACGGGGCGACGGTCCAGGCGGCCACGTCCGACCAGCAGCGGATCGCTGACGACGGCGCTGAGATCGTCCGCGCGACCGGGGTACTCACTCTGGTCGCGGAGATCCTGGCCAAGCAGGCGGTGCCTTACCACCGGGTCGTCCAGCAAGCCGAACGGCTGCCCATGGCCAGCCGGATCATCAAGGTGGTCAACGCCTTCACCGACCTGTCCAGCGTTCACCCGGCTCACACCGGCGACCGGTCCGGCACCGTCGTCGCGATGGAACGCATCTACCTTGGTCTGGGATACGAGTACGACCCGGACGTGGTTGCCGCTCTGGAGAACGTACTGGCCAGAGCGGAATGACCACCGGGCGAGCGGGTCCCTGCGATTGCCGGTGGCCGCCCGGGCGAGGGACACCACATCTCCGGGTGCCCGGCCGGGCCGATCGAACAGCTTAAGATCGCACCGGTAAACCCGGCCCGAAGAACCATCGGCGGAGTACTCGACCTGACGAGTACTCGAGGAGTAAGGACGCTCGTGAAGATCACCGTGGTCGGGCTGGGCAAGATCGGACTGCCGCTGGCTGTTCAGTTCGCCGCCAAGGGCCACCACGTCACCGGGGCCGACGTCAACGCGGCGCAGGTGGACATGGTCAACCGGGGGGTGGAGCCGTTCCCGGGCGAGGCGCAGCTCGGCGACAAACTTGCCGCCGCGGTGGCCGAAGGCCTGCTCACCGCTACCCGTGACACCGCCTCGGCGGTCGGCACCAGCGACGCGGTCGTCGTCGTGGTCCCCCTGCACGTCGACGCCGACGGAGTGCCGGGCTTCGGCTGGATGGAGTCGGCGACCCGGGACATCGCCCGGGGCCTTCGCCCGGGCACCCTGATTTGTTATGAGACGACACTGCCGGTCGGCACCACCCGGACCCGGTGGAAACCACTGCTGGAGTCCGAGTCCGGGCTGGTCGAGGGACGCGACTTCCACGTGGTGTTCTCGCCCGAGCGGGTCTTGACCGGCCGTGTTTTCGCCGACCTGCGCAAGTACCCGAAGCTGATCGGCGGACTGTCGGCCGAGGGAGCCCGGGCCGCGCGCGACTTCTACGAGGCGGTGCTGGACTTCGACGAGCGCCCCGACCTGCCCCGCGGCAACGGCGTCTGGGACTTGGGCAGCGCCGAGGCTGCCGAGATGGCCAAGCTGGCGGAGACCACCTACCGCGACGTGAACATCGGACTGGCCAACCAGTTCGGCGCCTTCGCCGCCGCGCACGGCATCGACGTGTTCGAGGTGATCGAGGCGAGCAACTCCCAGCCGTACAGCCACATCCATCGGCCGGGCATCGCCGTCGGCGGCCACTGTATCCCCGTCTACCCCCGCCTGTACCTGTGGAACGACCCGTCGGCGACCGTGGTCCGCGCGGCTCGGGAGGCGAACGCAGGCATGCCCGCATACTCGGTCGGGTTGGCCAAGAGCGCCTACGGCGATCTGTCCGGCGTGCGGGCCGTCGTCCTGGGTGCCTCTTACCGCGGTGGGGTGAAGGAGAGCGCCTTTTCCGGGGTGTTTCCGACCGTCGAGGCGCTGCAGGCCGAGGGAGCGGAAGTCAGCGTGCACGACCCGATGTATTCCGACGATGAGTTGCGGCGGCTCGGGTTCACCCCGCACCGGCTCGGGACGCCGGTGGACGTGGCGATCGTGCAGGCCGACCACGCCGAGTACCGGCAGCTGTCGGCCGCTGAGCTGCCCGGGGTACGGGTGATCGTCGACGGCCGCCGGATCCTGGACGAGGCGGCCTTCCCGAGCACCACGTTCCTCGTGGTAGGCCGCGGCTGAACCCCGTCCCAGCGTCAGCCGCCGGCCCGGCGCAGCTGCTCGATGACCCGCCCGGCGGCCCGGCCATCCCCGTACGGCTGCCCGCGCGGGGCCTGCGGTGCCGGCCTGGCCACCAGCTCGGGCAGCCGCTCCAGGCCAGGGTCCAGCACGTTCCACCCGTCCTGGAGGGTCTCGGTCCACTCGGTCTCGGTGCGGATCGTGGTACACGGAGTCCCCAGCAGGTAGGCCTCCTTCTGTAGTCCTCCGGAGTCGGTGACGACCCCGGCCGCGCCCACCACCGCGGCCACCATGTCCGGGTAGGACAACGGGGGGCCGGAGTCGAGGCGCCCACCGAACAGTTCGATCCCGAACGCCGCCGCCCGGGCCTCCAGCCGTGGGTGGACCAGCAACCGGCACCGCACCGGCAGGTCCCGCAGCGCCGCGACAATCGAGGCCAGCCGGTCCGGGTCGTCGGTGTTGTCTGGCCGGTGGATCGTCGCCACCACGTATGGCACCGGGCCGGTCAGCGCAGGCGCGACGGCGCGACCGGAAACGACGTCCCGCACGTGATAGCAGACGTCGGTCATCACGTCGCCGACCAGCACGCTGCGGGCGGCCAGGCCCTCCTCGGCGAGGTGGGCCATCGCCACGTCGGTCGGTGCCAGCAGCAGGTCGGCGGCATGGTCGGTGAGCACCCGGTTGTGCTCCTCGGGCATCCGCCGGTTGTGCGAGCGCAGCCCGGCCTCCAGGTGAGCGACGGGCAGGTGCCGTTTGACCGCGGCGAGGGTCGCCGCCAGCGTCGAGTTGGTGTCCCCATAGACGAGGGTCCACCGGGGCTGCTGCGCGGCCAGCACCGGATCCAGTGCGGAGAGCATGGCCCCGGTCTGTGCGCCGTGCGAGCCGGAGCCGACCCCCAGGTAAACGTCGGGCGCCGGGATGTCGAGGTCGTCGAAGAAGGCCGCGGACATCGCCTCGTCGTAGTGCTGGCCGGTGTGCACGATGACGTGCTCGATGTCCGGGTGTCGACGGCACTCCCGGGCGATCGGGCCGAGCTTGACGAACTGCGGCCGCGCCCCGACGACACTGACGATCCTCACTGCATGGCTCCCGTTCCCCTGGTGGCGCGCCGAGTAGGGTTTCCTACGAGAGAGGGACTCTCGCATCGTCGATCATTCCACGCGCGGTCACCGCTGGCGGTAACCGCGGAGGGGCCGCGCCGCCCGGGGGTGAACTGGCCGGTGCGCGACGAAAGGGGCCGGCCCGCGCATGAACGACTTCATCCCGCCTGCCAAGCCCCTGATCGGTGAGGAGGAGATCGCCGCAGTGGAGCGGGTGCTGCGCAGCGGCATGCTCGCCCAGGGTCCCGAGGTCGCGGCGTTCGAGGAGGAGTTTTCCGCCCACTTCAACCTGCGCCGGCCCTGCGTCGCGGTGAACTCCGGCACCTCCGGTCTCCACCTGGGACTGCTCAGCGCCGGGATCGAACCTGGGGACGAGGTCGTTGTCCCGTCTTTCACGTTCGCGGCGACGGCCAACTCGGTCGCGCTGACCGGGGCCGCCCCGGTCTTCGCGGACATCGACCGCGACACGTTCTGCCTGGACCCGGCCTCCGTGCGGGCCGTGATCACCGAGCGCACCGCCGGGATCATGCCGGTGCACCTATACGGTCACCCGGCCGACATGACCGCGCTGAGTGCGATCGCCGAGGAGGCCGGTATCCAGGTGTTCGAGGACGCCGCCCAGGCGCACGGGGCGTCGCTGGGCGGCACGCCAGTCGGTGCTTTCGGCGCCTTCGCCATGTTCTCCCTCTACCCCACCAAGAACATGACGTCGGGGGAGGGGGGAATGGTCTCATGCGCCACCTCGGAGCTGGCCCGGAAGGTTCGGCTCTACCGTAACCAGGGCATGGAGCGGCAGTACGAGAACGAGGTCGTCGGCCTGAACAACCGGATGACGGACATCCACGCTGCCATTGGCCGGGTCCAGCTGACCAAGGTGGACGCCTGGACGGCCCGGCGGCAGCAGAACGCGGCCTTCCTGTCGGCGCACTTGAGCGGGGTCACCACCCCGACGGTGGCCGAAGGGGCGGTGCACGTCTACCATCAGTACACGATCCGGGTCGCCGACGACCGGGACGGCCTGGCCGCCGCGCTGCGCTCCGAATACCAGATCGGGTCGGGGATGTTCTACCCGGTTCCCAACCACCGGCTCGCCCCGTTCGGGATCGACGTCGACCTGCCGGAGACCGAGCGTGCCGCCCGGGAGTGCCTGTCTCTGCCGGTGCACCCCTCGCTGACTCAGGCCGACCTGGAACGCATTGTCTCGGCGGTCAACGCCCTGGCCAAGGCGGGTGCCTGAGATGGCGAACCTGCGGGTCGGGTTGATCGGATTGGGCATGATGGGACGCAACCACGGACGGGTGCTGGACGGGCTGCCCGGAGTCGATCTGGTCGCCGTCGCCGACGCCGGCGGGGACCCGCACGGCGTCGCCAAGGACCGCCCCCTTCTCGCTGACGTCCAGGAGATCATCGACGCCGGCGTCGACTACTGCGTTGTCGCCGTGCCCACCGGCGCGCACGAGGAGGTCGGCCTGGCCCTTGCCGAGGCGGGGATCCACGCCCTCATCGAGAAGCCGCTCGCGCAGGACGGGGCTGGTGCCCGCAGGCTCGTCGAGGCCTTCACCGATGCGGGGCTGATCGGGGCGGTGGGGCACATCGAGCGGTACAACCCGGCCCTGCAGGCCGCCCGGTCGCGGCTGGAGGCTGGGGAGCTGGGGCAGGTCTTCCAGGTGGTCACCCGGCGGCAAGGGCCGTTCCCGTCCCGGATCGCCGACGTGGGGGTGGTCAAGGACCTCGCCACCCACGACATCGACCTGACCATGTGGGTCACCCAGGAGGCCTTCACCGCGGTCGCTGCGCGCACCGCCAACCGCAGCGGCCGCCCGCACGAGGACCTGGTCGCCGTCACCGGAACGCTCGAGCGGGGGGCGGTGACGAATCACCTGGTCAACTGGCTGTCTCCGTTCAAGGAGCGGGTGACCATCGTGACCGGTGAGAAGGGCGCCTTCATCGCCGATACCCTCACCGCCGACCTGACCTTCCACGCCAACGGCCTGGTCGAGACGACCTGGCCGGACGTGGCCCGGTTCCGCGGGGTCACCGAGGGCGACATGATCCGGTACGCGATCCCGAAGGTCGAGCCGTTGCAGTCCGAACACGCGGCGTTCCGGGACGCCGTGCTGGGGAAGGTCTCCGACATCGTGACGTTCACCCAGGGCCTGGAAACGGTCCGGGTGGCCGAGGCGGTCCTGGAGTCCGCACGATCCGGGCAGACTGTCGCCCTCTGACGGTCCCGTGATCCACCGCTGAGACCGGTCCAGACGACACCGGACACCAGCGGCGGACCTGTCACAGGGTTTTCCAACGCGCCGGACGTCCCTGCGATGGCGGGGTCGCGCCAGCGGACCGTCAATTCCGCGACCGCAAGGCCATGACGACGAGCCGAGTCTCCTCGGCGCGCTCAGGTCCCTGGTGCAGCGCTCGATGAGGACGGCATGAACCGTCCCACCCGCTGCGGCCTGGCCGCCGCCGCCGCCGCAACCATGTCTGGCCTGTTGGTCAGCGCGTCCGGGCCCGTCGTTGCCGCCTCCGCCGAGGTCACTCGCCCCGCGGCCCGGGCCAGCACCATGGTTCTGGTCGGACGCGGCTACGGGCACGGGCGGGGGATGAGCCAGTGGGGGGCCTATGGCGCGGCGGCTCGTCACGGGCTGAGCTGGCGTCGCATCCTGTCGTTCTACTACCCCGGCACCGTGGCCACATCCCAGTCGAATACCACCCTCAAGGTGTGGATCTCCGAAGACCGCGACGCGAACACGACCGTCCTGCCTGTGGCGGGATTGACGGTCACCGTCGCCGGGCGCACCCTGACCGTGCCGGTCGGAGCGTCGTACCGGGCCTGGAGGGCGGTCGGAGGTATCAGCCTCAGCGTGCAGTACCGGGACGCCCGGGGTACCTGGCGGGCGTTCCCCTCCTCCCTGCCGAAGAGCACCGACGTCGCGTTCAGCTCCGGACCGTTGACCTCCTACACCAGGGCGGCCCGGGCGATGACTCGCACGGTGCGCCTGGTGCTGCCCAGTGGCCGGACCCGTGAGCTGCGGGGTGTCCTGCACGCCACAGTGTCCGGAGGGACGTCTCGCAGCATCCTGCACTCCACGATGGAGTCCTACCTGCGCGGGGTGGTCCCCGCTGAGATGCCCGCGTCCTGGCACACCAACGCCCTGTCCGCACAGGCGGTCGCGGCTCGGACGTACGCCGCGGCCTACCGCGACCGCCAGCGAGCCCGCAAGGCCGCCTGGGACATCTGCGACACGATCAGTTGCCAGGTCTTCAGCGGGGTTGCTCAGTACTCCCTCGGGGGCACCCGAGCGGCGAAGGAGCACCCGCGGACCGATGCGGCCATCGCCGCCGCCAACGGCGTCGTGCTGAGGTCGAGCGCGGCCCGTGGTGCCGGGCTGGCCAACACCGAGTTCTCGGCCGCCAACGGTGGATACACCGTTGGCGGTGCGGCCGGATACATCGTCGCCAAGCCCGATCCCTATGACGGGGCGGTCAGCAACCCGAGCAACAGCTGGACCACGTCGGTGTCGATCGCCACCCTGCAGTCGCGCTACCGCCTGGGCAGGCTGTCCGAGGTCAGGGTGCTGAAACGAGACGGGCGGGGGGCCCTCGGCGGGCGTGTCCTGCAACTGCAGTTGGTCGGCAGCTCGCGGACGGTGACCGTCACGGGCGCACAGCTGCGTTCGGCCCTGCGACTCAAGTCGGATTGGTTCGCCTTCCGGTCGGCCTGACTGCCGCACCCCTCACCCCTGGGAGCAGCTGCGGGGCCCTCGGGCGTGGCGCACGGGGGCCGTCCGAAGTGGCGAAGCAGCGGCCCGAGGTTGTCCGGGCCGGGTGTTCAGTCGAGCTGGACGATCAGCGGCGGCTGGGTTTTCGCCTTGACCTCCTCGAGGCTGGAGCCTTCGGCCACCTCGCGCAGCACCAGCCCGTCCGAGGTGACGTCGATGACGGCCAGATCGGTGATGATGCGTTGCACCACCTGGCGGCCGGTCAGGGGCAGGTGGCACTCCTCGACGATCTTGTAGGTCCCGTCCCTGGCGACATGCTCCATCAGGACGATGACCTTCTTGGCCCCATGGACCAGGTCCATCGCGCCGCCCATCCCCTTGACCATCTTCCCGGGGATCATCCAGTTGGCGATGTCACCGCGCTCCGAGACCTGCATCGCCCCGAGAATGGCCGCGTCCACCTTGCCGGATCGGATCATCCCGAAGCTGGTAGCCGAGTCGAAGAAGGAGGCCCCCTTGCGGACCGTCACCGTCTCCTTGCCCGCGTTGATGAGATCGGGATCCTCGGTGCCGTCGATCGGGTAGGCGCCGGTCCCGAGGATGCCGTTCTCGGACTGCAGGACCAGCTCGACATCGTTGTCGACGTAATTGGGTACCAGCGTCGGCAGCCCGATCCCAAGGTTGACGTAGTCGCCGTCCTTGAGCTCCTTGGCCGCCCGTGCGGCCATCTGTTCGCGGGTCAGCGCCATGACTCAGGCCTCCGTGCTTGTCGACGTTGTTGCCGGCGTGGTCTCGGGGGTGGTGGCCGAGGCGCGCAGCACGGTCCGTTTCTCGATGCGCTTCTCGCCGGCCTGTTCCGGGGTGAGCTCGACGACACGCTGGACGAAGATGCCCGGCAGATGCACCTGGTCGGGGTCGAGGTCACCGACGTCGACCAACTCCTCCACCTCGGCGATGGTGATGGCTCCCGCCATGGCGGCCAACGGGTTGAAGTTGCGCGCTGCGCGACGGAAGACCAGGTTTCCGTGCCGGTCGCCCTTCCAGGCCCGGACCAGGCCGAAGTCGCAGCGGATCGCGTGCTCAAGGACGTAGGCGGTGCGGTGTCCGGAGAACTCGAAGGCGCGGGTGCTCTTGGGCTCGGAGTAGATGGCGACATGCCCCCTGCCGTCGTACTTCAACGGCAGACCGCCCTCGGCAACCCAGGTGCCGACCCCGCTCTCGGTGTAGAAGCCTGCGATGCCGCACCCTCCGGCGCGCAGCTTCTCAGCGAGCGTTCCTTGGGGGGTGAGCTCAACCTCCAGTTCACCCTCAAGGTACTGCCGCTCGAACTCCTTGTTCTCTCCCACGTAGGACGCATGGATCTTCCGGATGCGCTTATCCGCCAGGAGGATTCCCAGGCCCCAGTCGTCCACTCCGCAGTTGTTGGAGGTCACCTCCAGATCGGAGATGCCCATCTCGAAGATGGCCTGGATCAGCACCGATGGGATGCCACACAGGCCGAAACCCCCGACGGCCAGCGAGGCGCCGTCGAAGATGTCGGCCACGGCGGCTGATGCGCTGGCGACGACTTTGTCCATGGCGGGGGATTTACCTCCAGTAAAGGGTAATACCGAATCTTTACTCAGCGGGCGACGCTGCCGGCCGATCGGCGGAGCAGATCGCGGGCCCTTGGGGGGAGCGCGCCCTAGCAAAGGCAGGACGATGCCGTCTGTCGTGTTCCGCCGTGCCGGCCTGATCGGGGCGCTGCTGGCGTCACTGATGAGTGGCCTCAGCGTCCCGTCGTCGGCCGATTCGGCAACTGTATCGTCCGCCGTGCGCGCCGGGGGACCGAGTGAGCCGGACGTTCTCGGTGACGTCCACGGCCCCGCCCCCGCGATCGCGACCACACCCGATCCCGCCAGGTCCGGGCGGGTCACCCTGGCCGCCGCGCCAAGACCCACCCGGTCGCTGCCGGCCCAGCTGGACGCCCAGCCCAGTTACGTGGGTCAGACCTCGTGCGACCCGTTCGCCAAGCCGGGAGCCGTGGCCCTGGGTGATCTGCTGCTGGCCAGCTACCGGACCGGCAGCTACGGGGTATCCCGGCTCTGCCACCTCGACGGCACCAGCGAGCACCTGGAGGGCCGGGCGTTGGACTGGATGCTCTCCGCCGCCAACCCCGCCCAGCACGCGGTGGCGACATCGGCTCTGGCCTGGCTGACCGACAATTCCGGAGCCAATGCCCGCCGTCTCGGGGTCATGTACCTGATCTACAACCGGAAGATGTGGCGGGCCTACGACCCAGGCCGGAGATGGGCCGATTACCATGGCGCCAGCCCACACACCGATCACATCCACATTTCGCTGACCTGGGACGGGGCCATGAAGCGCACGTCGTGGTGGACAGGCACTCCTGTCGTTGCGCAGGACCGCGGTCCGTGCCGGGTGTACGCCGGTGAGTATGCGCCGCTGTACCGAGCGGCCAACTATCGTTCGTGCAGTACCTCCCTGCCGGCGGCACCGACGTCGCGGTACGCCGTGTACACCTACGGACAGAAGGGCGACCCGGTCGCGGTGGCCCAACGCATCCTCGGGGTGACCGCCGACGGGTCCTTCGGGAGCCGGACCCGGGACGTCCTCCTGAGCTGGCAGCCAGCGCGAGGGCTGCCCCGCACGGGGGTGCTGGACAAGGCCACCTGGGCTCGGATGGTGCCCGGTGTCCAGCCGGCTCCGGCTTCCCCGCCGACACCACGTTCCGCCACGGTCACCCCACCGGGGGCTGTCATGACCGCGCTGACCCCGTACAAGCGGACGCGGTTAGCCAGCGGCTCGCGGGGACCGGCGGTGGCCGCTCTACAAAGGGCCCTCGCGGTCCGAGGCGAGTCCCGGTATCGGTCGCGCACCATCGCCGCCGTCCGTGCGATCCAGCGAGCCGCACGGCTGCGGGTCACCGGGGTCACCGATGCCCGTACCTGGAACCGCATCGAAGAGCGCGCCTATCCGTGGGTCGGGTATCGATACGTGGTACTGCGCCGGGGTAGCCGCGGGCCTGCTGTGGCGGCGTTGCAGCGGGCGTTAGGGGCCACCCGGGATGGTGTCTTCGGTCCGGTCACGGAACGGGCGTTGCGCTCGCTTCAGGCTCGCTTCGGGCTGCCCCAGACCGGGGTGACCGACCTGCGCACCTGGCTGTCGGCCATTCTCACCGCGTCCCGCTGAGCCCGGCCGACGGCAGCGTGTCGGCATTGGTGGTGACTGCCTCGCTGCGCCGGATCCGCTCCACGAGTTCGGCCGGTCCAGGAGGGGTCACCACCACGGACCCCCCGTGCGCCCAGACTCCCAGCGCGGCTCGCAGTCCGTTCACCGGCCCCACCCTCGAGGTCAGGTGTAGCCGGACCGGACCCGCCTGGCCGACTGGCGGGACGAGGTCCCGGTAGTCGACCACCTCCCCACCGACCGCGATGGCGATGTCGGTGTCCTCGGGCGTGTCGTCGACCGTCAGGACGTCAGGAAAGGTCAACAGGACGCGGGCCTCGTCGATGGCTCCGGCCGGCAGGTTCCCGGGGTATGAACGGGCCAGGGCCTGCGGGGTGACCAGGACCAGTGGCGCGTCACCATGCGTACTTGGCTCCATGCTGATTGTCAGGTCCCCGGGCAGGTCGACCGGCTCCGGGTCAAGCAACACCGTTCCACCCACCGTCAGCACAGCCAGCGACCAGTACCAGAACCGCCAGTGCCCGGCGGTCAGCGAGATGCGGACCCTGGCCCCAACCGGCTCCTCGAGTTCCTCCAGGAGCAGGTTGCCGGCCTTGCTGACCCAGTTGTCGAGGACCCGCCCGGACAGTTCCACACGTTCCTGCCCGCCGGGGCCGTACCAGGTCAGACGGGGGCTGGTGGGATTGCGCTCGCGCAGGCCGCGCAGCACGTCCTGGAGGGTGGTCATCGGCGCCAGCGTAGTGCCTCACCGTCGCCGTTCTCGGCCGGCGCCCGCCTACAGCAGCACCACCAGGGCGGTGTGGCGGCCGTGTGATGCCCCCGGTCGCGGCGGGTCGATGCGGGCCAGCGTCGCCGGGACCCCCTCCGCGAAGAGCGCCGACAGCAGCCGGCCGATGACCAGCCCGAGGGCGACCGGATCGACGGCCAACAACCGGACCCCACTTTGGACCACCTGCGCCAGCACGTCCTCGAGGCGTGGCCGGGACTGCACGACGTGGTGGCGGGGATGACCGGCCGGCACCTCGGGCAGGCCGTCCGGGTGGGTGGCCAGCGCGCAGGCCCGGGACAGGCGCGCCTCGAGGCCGTCGGGTTCAACGCCGGGGATGCCCACCTCGACGGCCTGGGCCGATCCCGGCGGCACCCCCAGAGCGGCCCGGATCGCCTCGACGTGGCCGAGGGCGAACCAGTCGTAGGAGGCGGACCGGATCAGCCGAGACGCGCCGATCGAAGCCGACTCCTGCTCCGGGCCGAGTACCGTCAGCTGGGCCAGGCCGCGGATCAGCACCGCGGGGATCCGAGTGGTCTTGGCCTTGACCAGGTCAGCGGCTGCAGCCAATTCGTCGGCCACGGCCCGGGCCGTGACCTGCAGCTCAACCCCGTCGTCGTCCGGGGTGCCGCCCAGGTCGTCCACCACCATGACCCCGGCAGCCCCGAGGGCGAAGTCGGTTTGACCGACGCGCCAGGGCCGTCCGGCGGTGTCGGTGATGACCACCCCCAGGGCGGTCAGCCCGCCCTGCGGCCCACCAGTCAGCTCGATCAGGTCCGCCCGTAGCCGGCGGGCTTGCGTGTCGGGGTCGCGCGGCAGCCGCAGCAGGGTGCCGGTCGCACCGGTGTTGGAGGCGTCGATGCCCGCGGCTGCCAGGACCGGGCCTGCCAGCGACTCCACCACCCGGGTGATGCCGTTGCCGGCTCGACGCTCGGCGACCACCCGGCGCGACTCCTCCAGGACGGCCACCGTCTTGGCCGCGGCCTCGGTGCGAAGCCCGGCCGCCTTGGAGATCACCTTGCTGGACACCACCACGATGTCGCCGTCGGTCAGGGTGATGCCCTGCCCCCGTATGGCGTTCAGCACCAGTGCGGCCACGTCGGCGCCCTGGCTCACTTCGGGGATGTTCAGGACGGGCAAGAGTAGGACCGGACCGGTGGCGGGGAGGGTAGGGGGGTGTCCTCGGGTGGTCACCGACCAGTAGCCTTACCCAACGCCGCACCGAGCGCCAGGCACTCCGCTGCCAGATCCGCCGCTGAACCCAGATCTGACATGACGACATTCCGGGGGACGACGGCCAATCCGTCCGGCCAGGCTGCGTCCGCGACGTCGGTGGGGTCGGCCAGCCAGCCGTCCAGGAAGTCGCGATACAGCTGGGCGACGTCGTGGGCGGTGGGCGGCACCCCGATGGCCTCCAGGCAGGTGTCCGCATGCCCACGGATCGGGCGCCGGCGCACGATGGGGGAGACCCCCACCACCGGTGCCAGCGTGCTCGTCAGCGCCTCACGGACGCCGGGCACCGCCAGGATGATCCCGATCGAGACGACGGGGTTGGACGGCGGCAACAGCACCAGATCGGCGGACTCGATGGCGTCCAGCACCCCCGGTGCGGGCCCGGCCCGGTCCATGCCGACCACGGCGAACCGCTCGGCGATGGGAGCCGCCCGCAGCCGGACCCACCACTCCTGGAAGTGCACGGCCGTCGGACCGGACCCCTGGTCAATGACCACGTGGGTTTCCACGGGCTGGTCGGTCATCGGTAACAGCCGTACCGCGGGAGGGGTCAAGCCCCAGCGTGCCGCGAGTCGCCCGGTGACCTCCGAGAGGGTCATCCCCTGACCGAGCCACTGACTACGGGCGATGTGGGTTGCTATGTCCTGGTCGCCCAGGGTGAACCATTGGGGCACCGCTCCGTACCGGGCCAGCTCGGACTGGACCACCGTGGACTCGCCGGCCCGCCCCCAGCCCTGCGCGTCGTCCACGCCGCCACCAAGGGTGTACATCAGCGTGTCCAGGTCGGGGCAGACTCGCAGGCCGAAGAGGGTGATGTCGTCCCCGGTGTTCCCGATGACGGTCACCTCGGCGTCTGGGGCTCCCGGCGTGTCCAGGTGGGCGCGCAGCCCCCGCAGGAACCTGGCGCCGCCGACGCCCCCGGCCAGGGCAGTGATCCGCATGCCAGCAGTCTGCCAGGTCGGTGAGGGCCGCCTTTTCCCGCGACTGAAGGGTGACCCGGACCTCGTCAGCCTCGCCGGATCAGTGAATTACGTCATCCCACAACGGATTAGGCGAACCGCATAGCAGAGCGGAGCTTGACTTCTGCGGATGACACGCGTGTAATTCACTTGTTGTCCCTCCGTCGCAACCTTTCCGAGACACAGTTCCAACGCGGCAGGCCCGCGGAGGCCCTCCTCCCCGACCCGAGGAGCGGTGGGACAGCCCCGACGGTCAAGGAGAGGCCCGTGTACGAACTCGAACTTCTCGTCAACCGCGACGTGATCGACGACGAGGGTGAGCTCTCCTGGCAGGACCGGGCCCTGTGCGCCCAGACCGACCCCGAGGCGTTCTTCCCGGAGAAGGGGGGGTCGACCCGGGAGGCCAAACGTGTCTGCGTCGGCTGCGAGGTCCGCCCTGACTGCCTGGACTATGCGCTCGCCCACGACGAACGATTCGGTATCTGGGGCGGCCTGTCCGAGCGGGAGCGGCGCAAGCTCAAGAAGCGCGCGGTCTGACCCTGCCACCGCGTCGGCAAACCCCCGAACCCGCGGGTCACACTCGGACGCCCGGGCAGATGCCTCAGTCGTCGGGTCGCCCGAAACCGGGGTCCAAGTCGGTGGGATCGAGACCCAGGGCGCTGGCCAACTGCTCCACGACGATGTCGTTGACCATCGCGGACAGCTCCGCGCGGTCGTGGGCGCGGGTCTCGATCGGGCGGCGGTAGAGCACGATCCTGGTCGGCAGGGACTTCTCGGCTGGGAACAGCCGGGACATCGGCACCTCTTGCGGCTCCCACGGCGCCGGGTCGGACGGGGGCACCAGTTCCACGGCCAGTTCCACGCGTTCCAGAGACTGCGGAACCCGTCGCTCGACCCGCTCCAGGACGTCCAGCGCCACCTCGTCGAAATCCTCGGACCGGGTGCGCATCGCCGGGATCCTCGGCCAGCTCAACGGCCCCCGAGGTCCTCGCCCGTGTCGGTCGGCGCGACCGGGTCGCGGTGTCATGTCGGACACTGTAGGGCGTGGTGCTCGGACTCCCGGCGGGCCCGGGGGGTTACAGTCCCTGACGTGACCATGATGCGTCGGTGCTCACGCACCGGATGTGGCCTGCCCGCCGGTGCGACCCTCACCTACGTCTACGCCGACCAGACCGCCGTCCTCGGCAGGTTGGCCACCACCGCCGAGCCGCACACCTACGACCTGTGTGCCGCGCACGCCCGCGGGCTGACGGCCCCCCGCGGCTGGCAGGTGGTCCGGCTGATCTCGAGCTTCGAGCGGGATGAACCGTATGCCGACGACCTGTTCGCGGTGGCCAGTGCTGTCCAGATTCGCCCCTCCCGCGCAGATCCGGTCCCGGTCGCTCCTGCCGCGGACGCTGATGGCCCGGCGAGGCCGGCCGGCCCCGCGGCATCGGCCCGACCGACGGTCACCGGCGGGGGATCCGGCAGGCGGGGCCATCTGCGGGTGATCCCCTAGCCGTCCCGGACCGAGGGTCGTCGCGGCTGTCCCCGACCCGGCCTGGATGCCCGTCCGCCGGTGCGCCGCGCCCGGCCGGTCCGTCGGGGTTAGTCTTCACAGCGTGGATCGCGTGCGACTGTCCCAGGTCATCAAGGCCTACGACGTCCGGGGGACCGTCCCCGACCAAATCAACGAACCGGTGGCCGAGGCCCTCGGTCGTGCCTTCGCCGAGGTCGTCGCGCTCCCGGATGGCGCACCGGGTGTTGTCGTCGGTTACGACATGCGCCCTTCCTCCCCGTCGCTGGCCGCCGCCTTCGCCGACGGGATCTGCCGGCGCGGCCTGGACGTCACCATGATCGGGCTGGCCTCTACCGACGGTTTGTACTACGCCAGCGGAGCGCTGGATCTGCCTGGGGCCATGTTCACGGCCAGCCACAACCCGGCCCAGTACAACGGGCTGAAGCTGTGCCGGGCGGGGGCCAGGCCGGTCGGCCAGGACACCGGCCTGCGGCAGCTGGAACGTGCGGCCCAGGCCCTACTCGATGCCGCCGAGGGGGCCGAGGACGCGCCCGAGGACGCCACCGAGGACGCCGACGCGGCGCCCGGGACCATCCGGGAAAGGGACCTGACCGCCGACTACGGAGCCTTTCTGCGGGGGCTGGTCGACCTGTCCTCGATCCGCCCGTTGCGGGTGGTCATCGATGCCGGCAACGGGATGGCCGGGCACACCGCCCCGGTCGTCCTGGCGGGGCTGCCGATCGAGGTGCTTCCGATGTATTTCGAGCTGGACGGTAGCTTCCCCAACCATGAGGCCAACCCGCTGGAGCCGGCCAATCTGGTTGACCTGCAGCGGGCCGTCGTCGAGCACCGGGCGGACCTGGGGTTGGCCTTCGACGGTGACGCCGACCGGTGCGCCGTCATCGACGAGCAGGGCCGTGCGGTGAGCGCGTCGGCGATCACGGCCTTGGTGGCCGAGCGGGAGATCGCCAGGGAGATCGCCGCGGGTGTGCCGGCCGACCGGGTGTGCGTGGTGTACAACGTCATCTCCAGCCTCACCGTGCCGGAGACCATCGCCGCGGCTGGCGCCCGGGGGGTGCGCACCCGCGTCGGGCACTCTTTCGTCAAGGCGGAGATGGCCGCCCACCACGCCGTCTTCGGCGGGGAGCACTCGGCCCATTACTACTTCCGGGAGTTCTGGTTCGCCGACACGGGCATGCTGGCTGCGATGCACGTTCTGGCTGCCCTGGGCGAACAGGACCGGCCGCTGTCCGACCTGGTCGGCCGTTATCAGCGGTATCCGGCATCCGGTGAGATCAACTCGACGGTCGATGACGTGGTGGCCGCCACCGACCGGGTGGCGCAGTGGGCCGGCCACTTCCCCATCGAGACGGACCACGTTGACGGCCTGACCGTCACCCACACCGGCTCCCCGATGTGGTGGTTCAACCTCCGGCCGAGCAACACCGAACCGCTGCTGCGGCTCAACGTCGAGGCCGCGGACGAATCCACCCTGGCGGAGGTCCGCGACCGGGTGCTCGCCCTGGTGCGCGCCGGCGAGCACGGGCGGCCCGATCCGGCTCAGCGCCGCCCCAGCGCCCCGACTGGGTTGGACGGCTGGCTCCGGGAGATCCTGCGTTGCCCCGTCGGGCTGCATGAGCTCGTCGATGCGGTGGGACCGGACGGAGCGGCAGAACTGCACTGCGCTGTGGACTGCGGTGGCCCGGGGCGTCGCCTGGCCTACCGGGTCGACGACGGCATCCCGGTGCTGTTGGCGGAGGAGGCCCGGGCGTTTTCGCTGCCCTGACGTTGCCGGACAAGCCCGGCCAGCCGTCGTCGATGAGGTGAGACAGCGGCCGAAACGCGAGAAACCACCCCAGGAGCCGAGGAGCTGACATGCCACACCTGGACGAGGCCCTGCTCGACGACGCGGCCCACCTGGCCGCCCGGGACAGCCGGCAGACCCTGCGCGCCCTGGCCACGGCCGGTGCTCAGGTCCGGGAGGCGATGACGCTGTCGCAGGACGCCCGGATCGAGCGGGTGGCCGGCGGCGAGCGGCCGCGCTCGGTCCTGGTCGCCTCGCTGGGGGGGTCCGCGGTGGTGGCCGACGTGCTGGACATGCTGGCCGAGCCGCGCTCTCCGGTGCCGGTGGCGATCCGCCGCAACGCCCCTCTGCCGGGCTGGGTCGGCCCGCTGGACCTGGTCGTCGCGGTCTCGTTGTCGGGTCGGGCCCGCGGTCCGCTGGCCGTCGTCGCCGAGGCGGTGCGGCGGGGTGCCTCCCTGATGACGGTGGGGGCCGCCGACTCCCCCCTGGCCGAGCTGTGCGCCCGCGGCCGCGGCATCCACGTCGACGTCGGCCGGGACCGGATCTCCTCCCGCACGGCCCTATGGTCGCTGCTCACCCCCGTCCTGGTGGCCTCGCACGCCCTGGGCATCCTGGAGGCGTCGGCGGCCACCCTGGCGGCCACCGCGGACCGGTTGGACGAGCAGGCCGAGGCGTGCCGTCCCTCGTCGGAGGCGTTCGTCAACCCGGCGAAGGCGCTGGCGCTGCAGCTGGCCGACACCGTCCCGATGGTACTGGGGGACGGGCCACTGTCCGGGGTGGCCGCTCGGCGGGCCGCGTCCATGCTGGCCCGCACCGCCCGGGTGCCCGCCACCCACGGCGAGTTGCCCGACGCGGCCTCGCAGGTCGTGGCCACCTTCGACGGACCCTTCACCGCCGGTGGGGGCGAGAGTACAGGCCTGCCCACCGCCGGTCGGGACATCTTCGCCGACCCGTTCTTGGACGGCCCGGCCCAGACCGGCCTGGGGCTGCTGGTGGTGCGGGACGCACCCACGGCAGCCGAAGGTCCGGTGGCCGATGACCTGTCCGCGCTGACCGACGCGGTCGTCGCGACGGCGGACGAGGCCGGCGTCCGCGTCGCGACGATCACGGCCGAGCCGGGGCACCCATTGGCCCGGCTGGCCGGGCAGATGGCCCTGGCCGACTTCATGGCGACCTACCTGGCGATCGGGTTCGGCATCGACCCGGCCGTGTCGCGGCATCTGACGGCACTGCGCGACCACACCGAACGCCACGGCTTGTCGTGAGCGCGGATAAGCCCGATTCTTTCGCCCCGGTCAGGTCGGCCCCGTCGGTCACATCGGGCGGCGGCAAGCCCGAATCAGTGGAGCACTTCGACCTCGTCGTCGTGGGTAGCGGCTCAGGTAACTCTCTGGTTACCGCCGACTTCGAGGGCAAGCGGGTCGCCATCGTCGAACGCGGCACATTCGGCGGGACCTGCCTGAACGTCGGCTGCATCCCCACCAAGATGTTCGTGTATGCCGCCGACGTCGCCACGACCGCCCGCGACTCCGCCCGTTACGGAATCGACGCCCAGGTCCTCGGAGTGCGATGGCCGGACATCCGGGACCGGGTCTTCGGCCGCATCGACCCGATCTCGCAGGCGGGCCTGTCCTACCGGTCGGCGGGACCCGACACGACAGCGGTCCTGGGCTCCGCGCGGTTCGTTGGGGATCGGCGGCTGGCCGTGGACCTGCTCAACGGGGGAACCCAGCTGCTGCAAGGGGAACAGGTTGTCCTCGCCGCAGGTTCCGCACCGAGGATCCCGCCCAGCATCTCCGCCTCCGGGGTGCCCTATCACACCTCCGATACGGTCATGCGGGTGCCTGAGCTGCCCCAGCGCGTCGTCATCGTCGGCGGTGGCTACATCGCGTGCGAGTTCGCGCACCTGATGTCCGCGCTGGGGTCCTCGGTCACTCTCGTCGTCCGGGGCGATGCCCTGCTGCGCCACCTCGACGGGGACATCTCACGCCGGTTCACCGCGGTGGGCGAGCGTCGGTGGGACGTCCGGCTGCGGGCCGAGGTGTGCACCCTGGGCGGGTCCGGCACCGAACCGGCCGACATCCAGATCGGGCTGGACGACGGGTCGTCGCTGGTGGCAGACCTACTACTGGTCGCCACCGGACGTAGCCCGAACACGGACGACCTCGAGTTGCCCACCGGCGGCGTCGCCGTGCACCCGGACGGCCGGGTCGCCGTCGACCGGTACGGCCGGACCACAGCCCCCGGGGTGTGGGCGCTGGGGGACGTCTGCTCACCCTTCCAGCTCAAGCATGTCGCCAATCACGAGTCGCGGGTGGTTGCTCACAACCTCACCCACCCGGGGGACCTACGGAAGTTCCGGTATGAGGCGGTCCCCGCCGCGGTGTTCAGTCACCCCCAGGTGGCCACGGTGGGCCTGACCGAGGAGGAGCTGCAGGCGGCGGGGCGGGCGTACCTCAGCGCTACCCAGCGGTACGCGGACACCGCGTACGGCTGGGCGATGGAGGACACCCAGGGCGTGTGCAAGGTCCTGGCCGACCCCACGTCGGGGCTGCTGCTGGGTGCGCACATCGTCGGGCCTCAAGCCTCCGTCATCATTCAACCGGCGGTCCAGGCCATGGCAACCGGCCAGCGGGCCCTGGACGTGGCCCGCGACCAATACTGGATTCACCCCGCCCTGACCGAGGTGCTGGAGAACGCCCTGCTTGGGCTGCACCGGGACTAACCCCGGCCGACGTGACCGCCAAGCGACCGGCACCCCACGCCGTCCCGCCGACGCATCGGAGGCTGAGGCGTCGGAGACCTCAGCGCGCGGGATAAACTCAGGTTGTCCGGCGTGGGTGATACCCCGCGGGAGCAGCGGATCGGCCGGGGCACCACCCCGCCACGCGTTCCGGCCCAGCAGGGCGTCGCCGGTGTCCCTGACCTTTCAGCCACCCGGAAAGAGCACCATGGCCGTCGATCTGACCCCTGCCACGTCCCGCGACACTTCCTTCGCCGTATCCGCCGATCCGTCCCTGGACTACCAGGTGCGCGACCTGGCCCTGGCTGACGCCGGCCGACATCAGATCCGCCTGGCCGAGCACGAGATGCCCGGTCTGATGGCCCTGCGCCGAGAGCACGCCGACACCAAACCCCTGACCGGTGCCCGGATCGCCGGATCCCTGCACATGACCGTCCAGACCGCCGTCCTCATCGAGACCCTCGTCGCCCTCGGCGCGCAGGTCAGGTGGGCGTCCTGCAACATCTACTCCACCCAGGACGAGGCCGCCGCGGCCGCCGTCGTCGGTCCCTCTGGGACCGTGCTAGATCCACAGGGCGTGCCGGTATTCGCCTGGAAGGGGGAGACCCTTGCGGAGTATTGGGCTTGCACCGAACGCATCCTGACGTGGCCGGACGGCGCCGGGCCGAGCATGATCCTCGACGACGGCGGGGACGCAACGCTCCTGGTGCACAAGGTCCGTCAGTGGGAGCGGGCCGGGGTGGTGCCCAGCGCCCAACCCGACGACTCCCAGGAATGGCAGGTCATCCTCGACGTCGCCCGGGCCAGCATGGCCACCGACCCGACTCGTTACACCCGGATCGCGGAAGGCATCCAGGGGGTCACCGAGGAGACGACCACCGGGGTGCACCGGTTGTACCAACTGGCCGAGACGGGCGAGCTGCTCTTCCCGGCGATCAACGTCAACGACTCGGTGACCAAGAGCAAGTTCGACAACAAGTACGGCTGCCGCCACTCCCTCATCGACGGCATCAATCGCGCCACTGACGTCCTGATCGGAGGGAAGGTCGCCGTCGTTGCCGGATACGGCGACGTGGGCAAGGGCTGCGCCGAATCCCTGCGTGGCCAGGGTGCCCGGGTCATCGTCGCCGAGATCGACCCGATCTGTGCCCTCCAGGCTGCCATGGACGGCTTCCAGGTGGCCAGGATGGACGACGTCGTCGGCCTCGCAGACATCTTCGTCACCGCCACCGGTTGCCTCAATGTGATCACTGCCGAGCACATGGCGGCGATGAAGGACAAGGCCATCGTTGGCAACATCGGTCACTTCGACAACGAGATCGACATGGCTGGGCTGGGTCGCCGGCCGGGGGTGACCAAGACCGAGATCAAGCCGCAGGTACACGAGTGGACCTTCCCTGCGGACCACGGCGCCGGTGCCGGGGACACGTCCGGGCAGGCCCGCCCGGAGCGCTCGATCATCCTCCTGTCCGAGGGCCGGCTGCTCAATCTCGGCAACGCCACCGGACATCCCAGTTTTGTCATGTCGAACTCGTTCGCCAACCAGGTGATCGCCCAGATCGAGCTGTTCGGCAAGACGGAGGACTACCAGCGGCGGGTCTATGTCCTGCCCAAGCACCTGGATGAGAAGGTGGCCCGGCTGCACCTGGAGGCGCTCGGGGTCGAGCTGACTGAGCTGACCAAGCAACAGGCCGAGTACCTCGACGTGGACGTCGCCGGGCCGTACAAACCGGACCACTACCGGTACTGAGCGCGCCCGCCGCAGCTGCCGAGCGACACCGGCCGGCCACACCCCTCAGCGACACCGGGGGATGGTCCCAGCTGGGTAGCATCGGCTCAGACGGCATCGGCCGGTCCAGCGAACCGGCTGGCGCCCGGACGACGTGCCAGGTGTCACGGAAGGACCCGGATGAAGACCCGAGTGCTCGTGGTCGATGACGATCTCGCCCTGGCTGAGATGCTGGAGATCGTCCTGCGGACCGAGGGTTTCGACGTGGTCAAATGCGACGAGGGCACCACGGCCGTGGCGGTGTTCCGGGAGTCCCGGCCGGATCTGGTGCTCCTGGACATCATGCTGCCTGGTCTGGACGGGATCGAGGTCTGCAAGCGGATCCGCGCCGAGTCGGGGGTACCGATCGTCATGCTCACTGCGCGGACGGACACCGTGGACGTCGTCGTCGGCCTAGGCGCCGGCGCAGACGACTACATCCTCAAGCCGTTCAAGGCCCAAGAGTTGATCGCCCGGGTCCGTGCCCGGTTGCGCCGTACCGACGACGACGAGCCGGAGCGGCTGACCATCGGCGACCTGGTCATCGACGTGGCCGGTCACTCGGTCCGCCGCGACTCCCAGCCGCTGGCGTTGACGCCGTTGGAGTTCGATCTGCTCGTCGCGCTGGCCCGCAGGCCGTGGCAGGTCTTCTCCCGGGAGGTCCTGCTGGAGCAGGTGTGGGGCTACCGCCATGCGGGGGATACCCGACTGGTCAACGTGCACGTGCAACGGTTGCGCTCGAAGGTGGAGAAGGACCCCGAGCACCCCGAGATCGTGGTGACCGTGCGCGGCGTGGGTTACAAGGCCGGGCCGGTGTAGCGGATGACCTCGGCGCCGCCGGCCGCTACCGTTCGGGCCCCCGCCCGGCGGCCAGGGTCGACTGCCGGGCGGGCGGCTCGGGTGGCCGGCCGCTGGGGTCGCGCGGGCGGACGGGTGGCCGTGCGCCCGCTGCGATGGGGGGTCAGGCGCTTGGCCCGCCTGTGGCGGTCGAGTCTGCACTTCCGGGTCGTCGTCGTGACGATGGGGCTGTCCCTGGCGGTCATGGTGTTCCTGCAGAGCTTCATTTACCAGCGCATCGCCGATGGCCTGCTCGAGGCCCGGACCAGCGTTGCCCTGCAGGACGCCGCGTACAGCTACCGGGACATGCAGGCCCAGTTGGACCACACCGACAAGACCGATGCCGAGGACGTCCGGCAGTTCGCCTACGACCTGCTGCGAAAGGAGTCCCGGGACGGTGATCAGTCCCGGCAGCTGATCCTGACCAGGGCGGCGAACAACCCGGCGGGCCCGGCGCCCACCCTGTTCACCGGCGTCGATGTCTCGGTGGTACCGGACGACCTGCGGGCGGCGCTGCAGCAGGACCCGCAGCACCAGCACAGCCAGGTGGTCACCCTGGACCGGCCTGGACTGACCGGGCCCGCGCTGGTGGTCGGATCGCGGATCACCGTCCAGGTGCTCGGCGACCACGAGTTGTACTACGTCTTCCCGCTGACCCGCGAACAGCAGACCCTCGACACGGTCCGTAACACGTTCATCCTTGGGGTAACCGTCTTCGTCCTGCTCATCGGGCTGGTCGTCTATGTGGTGGCCCGTCTGGCGGTGGACCCGGTCCGAGAAGCGGCCGTGGTCGCGGCCAGGATTTCCTCGGGTCGGCTCAACGAGCGAATGCACGTCCGGGGCGAGGATGATTTGGCGACGCTGGCCACATCGTTCAATGGGATGGCCGATCATCTGCAGGAACAGATCCGGCAACTGGAGGACCTGTCCCGCGTTCAGCAACGATTCGTCTCCGACGTGTCCCACGAGCTGCGCACCCCATTGACCACGATCCGGATGGCCGCTGAGATGATCTACGACGGCAAAGACGGGTTCTCGCCCGTCGTGGCGCGCTCCGCCGAGTTGCTCATCGCCCAACTTGACCGGTTCGAAGCGCTGCTGGCCGACCTGCTGGAAATCAGCCGGTTCGACGCCGGCGCGGCGGTGCTGGACCGGGAGGACGCTGACGTGTCCCGCATCGTCGAACGGGTCGTGCACGGGGTCGACGCGCTGGCCCGCAGCACCGGTACCGAGATCGTTGTGATCGGGGCGGATGGTCCGCTGCGGTGCGAGATGGACAGCCGGCGCGTTGAGCGGATCCTGCGTAACCTCGTGGTCAACGCGATCGAGTACGGTGCGGGCGCACCCGTGCACATCGAACTCGGCGGCAGCGAGACGGCGGTAGCAGTGGCCGTTCGTGACCACGGGGTAGGACTGCAACCGGGGGAGGCCGATCTGGTGTTCCACAGGTTCTGGCGTGCCGATCCGGCACGCACCCGCACCACCGGCGGCACCGGGCTGGGGCTGGCGATATCCCTGGAGGACGCCCGCTTGCACGACGGCTGGCTGCACGCCTGGGGCCAACCCGGATCCGGCTCACGGTTCCGGTTGACACTGCCGCGGGTCCCGGGCCGGCCGATCGGCTACCCGCCGTTGCCCCTGATGGACGCGGGCGGGGAGGCGGGAACTGGTCCGACGGAGACCTCACCGTGAGCGGCAGGTGAACGGCAGCCGCGGGCGTGACGGCGCCCTCGTCGGCCGCCGGGCCGTGACCGTGATTCTCGCACTGTGCCTGCTGGCTGTGTCCGGCTGCGGGGGCCTGCCCCGCAGCACGCCCGTGCAGCCGGGGCTGGAGGTCAACGCGCGGGTCCTGCCGCCGCTGCGCCTCCAATTCGATCCACCCCCCGCCGGGGCGAGCCGAGAGGAGATCGTCCGCCGGTTCCTCCTGGCCGGGGCGTTGGAGCAGGACGGTGCCGCCGCCCGCGGATTCATGACAACCGAGGCCTGGGACTCCTGGCAACCGCGCCGCGAGGTCACCGTCTTCGCCGCACCGGACCGGCTGACCATCGAGCCGGTGGGGATCTCCTCGGTGCTGGTCACGGTGTCGGCGTCCGCTGAGGTCGACGGCAAGGGCCGGTACCGGGAACTGCCCGCGGGCACCACCCGGCGTGGCCGGCTCGACCTGGCCAGAGAGTCCGGCGAATGGCGCATCTCCCGCATCGACGAAGCATTCGGCGTCTGGGTCCAGCGCTTCTACTTCGATCTGGTCTATCGACCCTTCCAGATCGCCTACGTCGCCACCTCGGGTCCTCAGATCGTCGGAGATCACCGCTGGTTGCCGCTGGGTGATGCGATCGGTACCAGCCTGGCCCGCGCGCAACTGGAACCCGTGCCGGAGCACTTGAGTGGGGTGGCGACCACCGCGTTCCCGGCCGGGACCCGCCTCGGCGTCGACTCGGTCCGATTCGAAGCGCAGACCGCAGTTGTGGAGCTGACGCAGCAGGCCCTGGAGGCGTCCGCGCAGGAGCGACGCGGGATGTGGGCCCAACTGCTGGACACGATGACCCAGCTGCCTCGGGTGTCGGCGGTGTCGCTGCGTGTCGATGGGAGGCGGCTGGACCTGGCCGACGGTCCGAAGCAACCGACCACGCTATCCGAGCTGGGCTTCTCCGAAGGCGAGGGGCGTTCGGCCTCGACCGTCCTGGTCCGGCGAGGGGAGTCGCTGGTAACCCTCGGCCAGGCCGAATTGAGCGGGTCGGGCCGGGACGTCGGCCCACCGGGCTTCACCCCCGACCTGCTCAGGCTCACCGCGGGTTGGGTGAAGGTGGCCGCGTCGGAGGATTCCCAGCACCTGGCGGCGGTCTCCGGGGACGAGCGGGAACTGCGGCTCTGGCGGGTGGGCGGCGGGTCCGGGCCCACGGTCCGGCTGGGTACCCGGTTGACGTCGCCGTCGTTCGACGCCGTCGGGGTGTGGACCGCCGGCCGGGACGCAGCCGGCGCGTCCACGGTGTGGTTCCTGCCGGTGGCCGGGCGGCCCGACAAGCCCCTCACCCGCGCGGTCGAGGCGCCTTGGCTCGCCGGTCGCACCGTTCGTGCGATCCGGATGTCCCCGGACGGCACTCAGGCGCTCGTGCTCAGCAGCGATCCATCGGCGGCCGACGGTTCGGCCGATGCTCTCACGGTCGCCGTGAGCGGGGTGGTGCGCGGGCCGGACCGGATGCCGCTGGTCTTACGCCCCCCGCTGCCGCTGGGTGGCGCCATCGCCTCCGCGTCGGACGCGACGTGGGTCGACGGCGAGACGACCGCCGTCCTGGGCCGGCAAACTCGGGACCGAGCAGCGGTGCCGATCGTGGTGCGCCTTGACGGGCGAACCGAGACCCTCCCCTCAGGGTCGCAGGCGACGTCCATCCACTGCCTGGGAGGCATTCGTTGGCTCCTCGTGCGTTCCGGGGATGGCCTGCTGCGGGTCCTGTCCGGTGGTGGATGGCGCAGCCTGGCGCAGGCGGACGCGCTGATCGTGCCCGGCGCGTAGCCACCGGGGCCACTCTGGAACCGCAGGGGGGCCGGCGCGTGTCGAGCGGACGTCGCGCATCAGGGACCCTTTGGCACCGAGGCATCGTGCGGTGGGCGTCCACGGAAGGGGCCGGGCAATCCGTCCACAGCAAGTCCCAGGCGTATTTCCCCGGCGTCCGCCCCCTCAGGCATGGTCGGTGCATGCATCCAGCTTCACTGCCCCGACATCCCCCGCCTGCCCCGCATGACGGCGCCGCGGCTCGATCGTGGGGCATTTTGACGACCGCCCTGGCAGCGGTCGCGGACCTTGTCGCACCACTGCGTTGCGGGGGGTGCGAGACCATCGGGACGTCCTGGTGCTCGCACTGCCAGGCTGAGGTGGCCGAGCTCGCCTTCCCGCGCGGCGCCCTCCTGGTCGACCCCGGTGACCATTGCCTCGGCTGCCCCCCCACCTGGGCGGCGGGCCCGTACACCGGGGTGGTGCGCAACGCCGTAGTGGCGGTCAAGGAGCGGGGGCGGACGGATCTGGTCGGTGCTCTGGCGCCGCTGCTGGCCGGTTCGCTTCTGGCCGCCTCGCGGGAAGGCTCCGGCCCGACCCGATCAGGCGAAGGGTGGTTGGTGGTCCCGGTGCCGTCCTCGGCAGCCGCCCGGCGCCGACGTGGCGAGGAACCGCTGCACCGGCTGACGCGGGCGGCGCTGGCTGCAACGACGACGTCGACCGGGCAGTCGCCGGGTCACCCGGCGGGTCCGAAGCAGGGCCTGTCGTGGGCGCCGGCCCTCCGGCTTCGCCGCCGGGTGCGTGATCAGGCCGATCTGGATCGCACTGGTCGCCTGCTCAACCTGGTCGACGCCGTCGAGGTCCGTCGCCGTTGGCGTGCGGCCGTGGTGGGCCGGCCCTGCCTGATCGTTGACGACGTCCTCACCAGTGGTGCCACGCTGACCGAGGCGGCCCGCGCGCTGCGAGCCGGTGGGTGCGGCCAGGTCGTGGCGGCCACGCTGGCCCAGACGCCGCCCCCCGGGCGTCCCGCACCTGCACCCTGACGCCCCGACGCGCACGCCGGACGTCAGCAGCGGCGGCCACGGGGACCCGCACCGGGATTCAGACGGGATCCGCAACGGGAATGGTGGCCGGGCAATCCGGTATCAGGGGCCAGGACTTGACAGAAGTCCCGCGTCGAGATGGTTCCGTGCGAGCAGGGGCGCCTATGATTCGAGCCATGGCTCGCGTCTCTCTCGCCTTCGCCGCAGCTGCCCGAGCTTGGAGGCCCCGTGTGGCCTTGCCCGCCAGGGCACGTTGGTAGCGTAGTGATTTTGGGCCCTCCGGCCCGTTCAGCAGCCATTTCAGGAGGTAGCCGTGGAGATCACCGTCACCGGACGACACGTTCAGGTTTCTGACCCATTCCGGCAGACGCTCGCGGACAAGTTGGCCAAGGTCGAGTTGTACGCCCCGCACACCCAGCGGGTGGACGTTGTGGTCAGTAACGTGACCGGTCGGTCGGCTCCGAAGGGCAGCGAGCGCATCGAAATCACGTGCCTGGCCAAGGGCCCGGTGATCCGGGCGGAGGCCTATGCCGACGATAAGTACGCCGCCCTCGATCTGGCGCTGGACAAGCTGGCGGAGCGGCTGCGCCGGGCGGGGGACCGGCGCAGGGTGCAGCGCCGGCGCGGTCCCGGCATCCAGGACGCCACTGCTGACCTGCCGGTGGCCAATTTGGCGCCGCCGACTCCCAGCGTCCCGGACGAGGCCGCGGCAGAGCACAGTGGTGACGGGGACCACGGTGACTCGCCCATCGAGGTCAGGGAGAAGGCGCACCACTCGGTGCCCATGACGTTGGATCAGGCGCTTTACAGCATGGAGATGGTCGGCCACGACTTCTTCCTGTTCCAGGACAAGGACACCCACCAGCCCAGCGTCGTCTACAAACGGCGTGGTTGGCAGTACGGCGTTCTCCGCCTGGAGGTGGACTCCGCCGCGGGTGAGTAACGGCTGCGCCGACCAGGGTGGGGCGGGGTATGCCTCGCCCCACGGCCCCGGCTCGCGGAGGGTGACATCATGGTCGACGTGAGCACCCTGCGGCCGCCGGCGGTCCTGTCCAGCCCGCTCGACGGCATCGGAGGCGTTGCGACAGTCGGCACAGGAGGCGTCACGGGAGGCGGTGCCCTTGATCGGATTCGGGTGCTCATCGTCGACGACCACGTCCTGTACCGGCGCGGCCTGGAGCTGGTCCTGAGCCAGGAGCCGGATATCGAGGTCGTCGCCGAGGGCGGCGACGGGGACGAGGCCATTGCCCTGGCCCTGGCCTGCGAGCCGGACGTCGTCCTGATGGACGTGCGGATGCCGCGACGCTCGGGCATCGAGGCCTGCCGAACGATCAGGGACACCCAGCCGCGGACTCGGGTGGTCATGCTGACCACCTCCGACGACGAGCGTGACCTCTACGATGCGGTCAGGGCCGGCGCCAACGGCTACCTGCTCAAGGATGTGCCGCCCGAGGAGGTGGTCGCCGGGGTGCGGACCGTCAACGCCGGCCAGTCCCTCATCTCACCGTCGCTGGCCTCCGCGCTGCTGTCAGAGTTCGCCGCGATGATTCGGCGCCAGGACGAGACGCCCCACCCGGCGCCTCGGCTGACCGACCGCGAGCTGCAGGTGCTGCGGCTGGTGGCGCGGGGGATGAGCAACCAGCAGATCGCCGGCCAGTTGTTCATCAGCGGCAACACGGTCAAGAACCACGTGCGAAACATCCTGGACAAGCTCGGACTGCATTCCCGGATGGAGGCGGCGCTGTTCGCGGTCCGCGAATCGCTTATCGACGATCCCCCGCGGTGACCCTCTGCGCCGGTCCGCACCTGGAACCGGCGTCGCCGACAGGCGCCCGGACGCGGGGTCACACCGGAAGCGGCGCCCGCCGGTGGTGCCTGCTGACGGCCGCTGCGTCGGCCTCTACTCCGGCGGCACGGCAGCACAATCACTGCGCGGTGCTGGCACAGTGAGGGTATGCCGAAGGTCGACGTGACGCGCAATGACGACGCCTCCCGCTACGAGGCCAGGCTGGGTGGCGAGCTGGTCGGGTACGCAGATTTTCGTCTCTCGGGTGAGACGATCGTGTTCCCCCGGACGGTCACCGCGCCTGACTACGGGGGGCAAGGAATCGCGTCAGCGGTGGCCCGGTACTCCCTGGACGACGTGCGGCGACGCGGCGACACGAAAGTGGTCCCGCAGTGCTGGTTCTACGCCGAGTTCATCGGGCGGAACCCGCAGTACGCCGACCTCGTTGCCAGTTAAGACCAACCATCGATAAGCCCAGATCAGGCCTGCGTCCCGGGGGTGCAGCCCGTCACCCGTGAAGCGTCTAGCCTAGACCCGTTGCAGTATTCGACTGGATGTCAGCGCCCCGTGGGTGGTCCGTCCGCGCCAGCAGTCCGAGGAGTCACGCGTGCCGAAGATCGTCGACCGAATCCTGCGAGCCGGCGAAGGTCGTACCCTGCGGCGCCTGCAGGGCTTCGTTGTCCAGGTCAACGTGATCGAGGAGGACTTCGAGAAGCTCACCGACGCCGAACTGCGCGAGGAGACCGACCACTTCCGGAAACGGTTGGCAGACGGGGCCGCGCTGGACTCGTTGTTGCCGGAGGCCTTCGCGGCGGTGCGGGAGGCCGGCAAACGCACCCTCGGGCAGCGCCATTTCGACGTGCAGTTGGTTGGTGGTGCGGCCCTCCACGAGGGCAACGTCGCCGAGATGAAGACCGGCGAGGGCAAGACGTTGGTGGCGACCCTGCCGTCCTACCTCAACGCACTGACCGGCAAGGGCGTCCACATCGTCACCGTCAACGACTACCTGGCCGGGTACCAGTCCGAACTGATGGGCCGCGTGCACAGACTGCTCGGCCTGCGCACCGGGTGCATCCTGGGCACGATGACCCCGGAGCAACGCCGGCTGGAGTACGCCAAGGACATCACTTACGGCACCAACAACGAGTTCGGCTTCGACTACCTGCGCGACAACATGGCCTGGGGCACCGGAGAACTCGTCCAACGCGGGCACCACTACGCCATCGTCGACGAGGTCGATTCGATTCTCATCGATGAGGCCCGTACCCCGCTGATCATCAGCGGACCGGCCGACCAGGCCACCACGTGGTACACGGAGTTCGCCAAGCTGGTCACTCGCCTGGACCGTGGTGAGGACGGCGCCGGGGACTACGAGGTTGACGAGAAGAAGCGCACGGTGGGCGTCCTGGAGCCTGGGATCGAGAAGGTGGAGGACTACCTCGGCATCGACAACCTGTACGAAAGCGTCAACACACCCCTGATCGGTTTCCTCAACAATGCCATCAAGGCCCAGGAGCTGTTCAAGCGGGACAAGGACTACGTCCTGATCGACGGGCAGGTGCTCATCGTGGACGAGCACACCGGCCGGGTACTGCCCGGGCGCCGCTACAACGAGGGGATGCACCAGGCCATCGAGGCCAAGGAAGGGGTGGAGATCCAGAACGAAAATCAGACCCTGGCCACCATCACCCTGCAGAACTACTTCCGCCTCTACGGCAAGCTGGCCGGGATGACCGGCACCGCCCAGACCGAGGCCGCCGAGCTGCACCAGATCTACAAGCTGGGGGTCGTCTCGATCCCCACCAACATGCCGATGATCCGGGCCGATCAGCCGGACTTGATCTACCGCACGGAAGCGGCCAAGTTTGACGCCGTCGTGCTGGACATCGAGGACAAGCACCGCAAGGGACAGCCGGTGCTGGTCGGGACCACGTCGGTGGCCAAGAGCGAGTACCTGTCCGAGCAGCTGCACCGGCAGGGCGTACCGCACAACGTGCTCAACGCCAAACAGCACGAGCGGGAGGCAGCCGTAGTGGCCGAGGCCGGCCGCCAGCGTGCGGTGACAGTCGCCACCAACATGGCCGGACGGGGAACCGACATCATGCTCGGGGGCAACTCCGAGTTCCGGGCCGTCGCCGCGCTCAAGGCCCGTGGGCTGGACCCGCATGAGACGCCCGAAGAGTACGAGGCGGCATGGGACGACGCGCTCCGCGCGGCCCGCGCGGCCGTGGCCAGGGAGCACGCCGAGGTGACCGGGCTGGGCGGGCTGTACGTTCTGGGCACCGAACGCCACGATTCGCGCCGGATCGACAACCAGCTGCGCGGCCGCTCCGGACGGCAGGGGGACCCGGGGGAGAGCCGGTTCTACCTGTCGCTCCAGGACGACTTGATGCGGATGTTCAACCCGCAGCTGGTCGATCGGGTGATGACCGCGGCGAAACTGGGTGACGACGTGCCGATCGAACACAAGATGGTCACCCGCTCCATTGCCAGCGCCCAGACTCAGGTCGAGGGCCGCAACTTCGAGATCCGCAAGAACGTCCTGAAGTACGACGATGTCCTGAACACCCAGCGCAAGGTCATCTACGAGGAGCGCCGCCGGGTGCTGGAAGGGGAGGACCTTCACGAACAAGTCCGGCACTTGATCACCGACGTGATCGACGGCTACGTCAACGCTGCCTCCTCGGAGGGCTTTGCCGAGGACTGGGACCTGCAGCAGCTGTGGACCGCGGTGGGCACGTTGTACCCGGTGTCGATCGGGATCGCCGAGGTCGAGAATGCCGCCGGCGGCCGCAGCGCCCTGACCTCAGACATGCTCCGGGAGGAGCTCATCTCGGACGCTCAGCACGCATTCGACGAGCGTGAGGCGGCTATCGGCCCGGACATCATGCGCGAGGTGGAACGCCGGGTCGTGCTGTCCGTGTTGGACCGCAAGTGGCGCGAGCACCTCTACGAGATGGACTACCTGCAGGAGGGCATCGGACTGCGGGCGATGGCGCAGCGTGATCCGGTGGTGGAGTATAGCCGCGAGGGTTTCCAGATGTTCCAGGCCATGATGGACGGGATCAAGGAGGAGTCCGTCGGCTTCCTGTTCAATGTCGAGGTGCAGGTTGACCCGGCCGCCGAGGCGGCGGCCACGGTCGGAGCTGCGCCGGTCGAGGCCACAGCGATGATCCGGGGCCAGGGACTTGACCAGCGACGGCAACAGCACCTGCACTACACGGCCCCCAGCGACGACGGGTCGGTGATCGAACACGACGAGGGTGATGACCCCGCCGGTGCACGCCCGGACCCCGCCACCGCGGGGATGTCCCGCCAGCAGCGCCGGGCCGCCTCGCGGAAGAACAGAAAGCGCCGCTGAGCATCGGGAACACCGCGACGCAAGGCTGATCAGCCGAGTTCGAGGGCGTCCACCACCCAGCGACGGCCCTGTCCGCGCAGGCGCAGCGCCACCGCCCGCACCCGCCGGCCGTCGCCGACCAGCACGCTGGCCTCGACGACACCGTCACACGGGTGACACACGGTCACACCTCGCAGGCTCAGGGGTGGTCGCGTGCCGGGGCCTCTGCGCAGGTACGAGGCGCGCCTGCGCAGGACACTGCCGTAGACCGCTCCGCTCGTCCAGCGCATCACCTGGGTCGCCGGCCGGCAGCCGGCGGCCACCTCGACCAGGGCCAACCCCATCCGGCCGGCCCAGGTCGTCGGATCCGGCCGGCACCAGGCCGGGTCACCGTCGCTGAAGCGCCCCGCCGACGCGGGCACCGGCTGCCGGATGCCGCCCCGTGGCGGATACACCAGGTCCAGCACGGGGTTCACCTCCCGGTTGTCTGGGTCTGCCAGGTGCACCTCGTCGATATCCACCCGGGGCGGACGCCAGTCAGGGGTGGGGAGCGCGAGAATCCGGTCGGGCTGGTCCGGCCGGCCGGGGCGGATCGTCTGCGCGCTCACGATCGGGTCCTCTGCTTCGGGTCCTGCCGGCTGATGGCCTTCCCTCGGTCTGGCGGGTTCGGGTCGGTGAGTGGGTTCTCGGCCTGCTTGGGCGCCGGGGCGAGCAGGTACCGGCCTGGGAGGATGAGATCCGGGTCGGGACCGACAATGGGACGGTTGCGCTCGTACCATCGGCGCCATTCGCGATCGATCGCCGGGGCCGGCGCCGTTGTCGGAAGGCGCGCCCCGGCTATCGACCACAGGCAGTCGCCGACCCGTACCAGGTGCCTGCCGGGGTATCCACCGGCACGAGTCGTCGGCGGGACCCCAGGGGGGCCCGGCCGTCCCGCACGGATGCCGAGCTCGGGTGAACCGGAACCCACGGCGTCCGGACCGGGCCCTGGCGGCGCGTCCAGGCCCTGCCAGCCGGGATCGGGCAACGGTTCGATCCGAACGGCCGACCGTGCCGTCCCCCTGGCGGGCACAGCAACGGACAGGCCCGCGGACAGGTTGGCGGACGGGCTGGGGGACCCTGCCTCCCATGGCGGCGCCGCGAGAGCCGCCGCCCGTCCGGAGCGCGGTCCCGACCACCCGGACGGGCCAGGCCCCGCGTGCGCAGCGGCCGTCCCGCCGAGGCCGACGGCGGAGCCGAGCAATACCACCAGCCACCGACGCAGGACGGCCGGGACGAGACGCCTGTTCAGTCGGTGGGCATTGCGGCCGGCGACACCCGGCAGCAGGGTGAGGGTTGCCAGGGTCAGGCCGATCAGCAGCCAACCCACCAGCAGCACCGCCAGGCATCCGGCGACGGTGACCACATAGTCCTCCGGGGTGACACCGGGCCGCCCGAGCCCGTGCCAGCTTTGCCGCGTGTGCCGTAGCAGGGCGCTTAACAGGGTGATGAGGCCGGCGGCCGCGCTTCCTGCTGCGGCAGCATGCCGCAAGCCAGGGACCGAGGATGACCAGCGGAGCGTGCGCAATTCCATGGCACTATCTAACCGCGTTCAGTGTCGTTTGCAACCGTTTGATGCTGTTTGGTTGACAAGCTGTGTGACGCCAAGGCCATGACATCCTGGCTCTGATGCGGCGCAGCCGTGCGGCCGAACCCCTTGGAGGTGGTGGCATGAACTGGCGGTCGCTGTTCGACGAGGCGGCCGCGAGCCAGCACGAGGAACAGCTGCGGGAGCGGCTGTCGGAAGTAGCGGACCGGACGCGCCGGGAGCGCGCCACCCGGACATTGATGGACCGGCTGGCCGCCGACTGGTCCCGGATCGAGGTGGTGGTGTCGAGTCAACGGGTACTCGTGGGGGACGTCGGCGACGTCGGCGCCGACTGGTTCACCATCCGGGCGTCGGATCGGCGGAACTGGCTGGTGCCCCGGCACGCCGTGGTCCAGGTCGCGAGCCAGGGCGGGCGGCCGGCGGGAACGGCGCCGCCGTCCTTGCGGCGGATGCGAATCGGTTACGCGCTTCGGGCGCTGGCTCGGGGCCGGGTGGCGGTGATCGTGGACGACGTCCTCGGCCGGTCGCTGACCGGCACGATCGAGGCGGTGGGCTCCGATGCCATCGACCTGGCGGTGCACCCGGTCGACCAGCCTCCCCGGCACGCGTCCCCTGCGAACCGCCGGGTCCTGGCAATCGGGGCGCTGTCCTGCGTCGGCGGCCAGGCCGGACACCTGTAGAGCCAGGCCTCAGCAGCCGGTCAACGTGTGGGTGCGTGGGCCCTCCGGCGGGCGAGGCGGCCTACTGCTCCTCTCCTTCCCCCCGATACGGGTGGGCATTGACGAACTCTCGGGTCTCCGAGTATTTCCTTTGGATGTAGGCTTCCAGCTCGCTTGCCTCCACCCGCCATTGGCCGCGTCCGCCGATCTTGATGGCGGGCAGGTCGCCGGAGCGGACCAGGGCGTACGCTTGTGCCGAGGATATGTTGAGGACTTCGCAGACCTCGGCGAGCTGCAGGAAGCGATGTGCCACGCGGAGCCTCCTCCAAGCCTGCCCAACCTCACCGGTGCGCCGATCCGGCCGGCGCGGACGCTGGCTCAGCATTATCACACGGCTGTGACCCGGACATCCGCCCACCCCGGCAGCTACAACCGCAGCGTCGGACGATACCCGCGGCGCGCCAAGGCGATACCCGCGCACCGGGGGTGTCCGGCGCGAGAGATAGGCAGCTCCTGTGGAGAACCGACCACTCGGATCGGCTCGGTTTGCGAACATGGGGGGGCCGCCCCACGCGTCGGCGGCGCCTTCACCTGCCCAACCGGGGGTTATCGTCCATGTCCGTCCCAGCCCGGCCGCCCTCCGCGTCACCGCAGGCCAAACGCTTGACCCGGCCGTCCTGGTCGGATTCTCGCGTGGTCGTCGGGGTGCTGCTCGTGCTGGCCTCTGTTGTGCTGGGTGCCCGGATCGTCGCCTCCGCTCGGGCGACCACCCCCGTCTACCGGGCGGTCGCACACCTCGTGCCGGGGCAGGCCGTCACCTCCGCCGAGCTTGCGCCGACCCAGGTCAACCTCGGTGAGGTCGGCGAGCACTACCTGTCCGCCGAACGGACCATCCCGGCGTCGGCGGTGGCGCTGCGCGAGGTGCGATCCGGAGAACTCGTGGAGAAGGACGCCATTGCCGAGCAACGCGCCAGCCGCGTCCGGCCGGTCATGCTGCCGGTCGAGTACGAGTCGGCCAGTGTCTTGGTCAGCGGGTCGGTGGTGGACGTGTGGGTCAACCGGAGGCTAGGCACGACCCCCGAACGTTATGGCTCGCCCACGCTGGTCCTGTCCGCGGCCGCGGTCTCGCGTGCTCCGCAGGTAGGCACGGGACAGCTGTCCGGCACACGATCCACCAGCGGTGTGCAGGTCATGGTGCCCGCCGATGCGGTCGCGGACCTGATCGCCGCCGTGGACCAAGGGGCTCGGGTCACCCTGATCCCGATGGCCGGGTCAGTGCAACGAGGTGCGGGATGAGCCGTCCGGTCCTGGTGGCCCTGTCCCCGTCCGGGGAGGCGCAGCTGGTGACGACGTTGCTCCCGTCGACGCGTGTGGAGGTCGTCCGGCGTTGTGTGGACGTGCCGGATCTGCTCGGCGCGGCTGCGGCTGGACTGGGTCGGGCCGCCCTGGTCAGTGCCGACATGCCTGGTTTGGACCGGTCCGGGGTGACCGATCTGCTGGCTCGCGGGGTGGCGGTGGTCGGCGTGGCGGCTGCCGGCAATGAGGAGCAGGAACGGTTCCTGCGTCAGATCGGCGTGGATGTCGTGGTCGGCTCCGACGCCGATGTGACGCAGCTGGAGGGGGCAGTGGAGTCCGCCCGGGCCTCGCTTGCACGTCGGAGGCCACCCCTGTCGGGCGGGCCTGCCGTTGTGCCCGACCTAGCGTTGTCCGCTGCCCCGGTCGTCCCCAACCACCTGGGCGACCTGCTGGCCGCCGGTCTCGGCAACGACGCGGCGACCGGCCCGCACCCGGTGGCCAACTCGGACGGCTCGGCCGAGTGGGACCGGGTGGAGTCCGGCTCGAGTGACGACGGGGGACCGGCGCTCGGCCGGATCGTCGCCGTGTGGGGACCCACGGGCGCGCCGGGACGCACCACCCTGGCGGTGAATCTGGCCGCCGAGTGCGCCGAGCTGGGCATCGACACCCTGTTGGTGGACGCCGATCCCTACGGCGGCGTGGTCGCCGCGGCCCTGGCGCTGGTCGACGAGGGCGCGGGGCTGGCTGCTGCGGTGCGCGCCTCGGAACAAGGGCTGCTCGACGCGCCCGCCCTGTCGGCGCTGACCCCGCGAGTATGCCCCGGGCTGCGGGTGCTGACGGGTTTGCCCAGAGCGGACCGCTGGATCGAACTGCGGTCGGCCGGAGTGGGCCACGTCCTGGGCGTGGCGCGACTCATCGCCAGCCTGGTCGTCGTCGACTGCGGCTTCAGTCTTGAGGACGACGAAGAGCTCAGCTACGACACCGCGGCACCACGGCGTAACGCCGCCACCCTCGCCGCCCTAGAGGCCGCCGACGACATCGTGGTGGTCGGGGCCGGTGACCCGATCGGCCTGCAACGGCTGGTGCGAGGCTTGCAGGAACTCGATGCACACCGGGCGCCCGGGACCCGTCATGTCGTGGTCAACAAGATCCGTGCGGGCGCCGTCGGGCCCAGCCCGCAGGACCGGATCCAGGCGGCGCTGACCCGCTTTGCCGGTGTGCCCGCCTGCCATCTCATCCCAGACGACCGCCCGGCCCTGGACGCGGTCACTCTGGCCGGGCGCACCCTGACCGAGGCGGCCCGCACCTCGCCGGCCCGGTTGGCCATCCGGGGACTGGCCGAGCAGCTGGCCGAGCAGCTGGCCGCGGCGCACGTCCGCGACACAGCCGGCACCGGGGGGTCGTCCGCGGTGGTCGACCGGTTGCGGCGGCCTCGTTCAGACGGGTCCCGTTCAGTCGGTCGCCGATGGAGGCGCCGGGGGGCGGCCACCCACCGCCGGGGGTGACGCGTGACACTGCCGGCGGTGGGTTCGGTTGTGTGAGGATTGGTGGGTGCTGGACCGACTGAGCGCGCTGGATGCGTCGTTCTTGTACCTGGAAGAACCCACAACGGCGATGCATGTCGGATCGGTGATGGTTTTCGAGCCACCACCCGACGGGTTCGACTTCGACCGACTGCTCGCCCTGATCGGGGCACGGATCGGCCGTTCTCCCAGGTACCGACAACGGGTGCGCGAGTTGCCGGGCAAGCTTGCCGGCCCAGTCTGGGTCGACGACGTCGCCTTCGATCTGACATACCATGTGCGGCGTGCGGGTCTGCCCCGCCCTGGCAGCACCGAGCAGCTGCAGGAGTTCGTCGGACGGATCCAGAGCCGTCCATTGGACCGGGCCAAGCCCCTGTGGGAGGTCTACCTGGTTGAAGGCCTGACCCAGAACCGGTTCGCCGTGGTCACCAAGACCCATCAGGCCATGGTGGATGGGGTCAACGCCATGGACATTGGCCAGCTCATCCTGGACGAGACCCGCGACCTGGGTCCGCTGCCCCCGGTCGCGTGGAGTCCGCGCCGGGAACCGTCCCGGCCGGAGCTGATGGTCCAGGCCGCCGCGGAGATGCTGATAAAACCCAGCCACATGGTGGAGGCGGTCCGGGGCGGGGTGGAGGACGTCGTGGCCCTCGGTGGGCAGATGGCCTCGACTGTCGGCGAGGTCGTCTCGACGGTGGCCCGCACCGCTACCCGGCCGGCCCCCAGCAGCCCGTTGAACGTGCGGGTCGGGGCGCCACGCCGGTATGCCATGGTGCTGACCGATTTGGAGGACTACCGCAGGGTGCGGGAGGCGTTTTCCGACGACCCGGCCGCCCCGGAAGCCGTCGACGTCTCGATCAACGACGTCGTCCTGGCCACCATCACGGGAGCACTACGCACCTGGCTACAGAGCAGGGGGGAGGCGGTCTACTCCTCCAGTTCGGTACGGGCCATGGTCCCGCTGAGCATCTATGACGAGGGTGACCCGGCGGCGTCCGGCAACCGGGTCACCGCCTGCTTCGTCGACCTGCCGGTCGGGGAGCCCAACGCCGGCCATCGCCTGGAACAGGTGGCTTTCCAAATGCGCCAACAGGTCGGTGGGGCGGTGGGTGCGATGACCCTAGCGGGCATCGCCGGGTTCGCGCCGCCGACGCTGCACCATCTGGGGGCTCGGCTCAGCAGCGCCGTGTCCCGGCGGATCTTCAACGTCGTCATCACCAATGTGCCCGGCCCGCAGGAGCCGCGATACGCCGCCGGGGCCCGGCTGCTGCAGAGCTACCCGGTCATCCCGCTGGCCCTGGGGCAGGCCGTGTCCGTGGGGGTGACCTCCTACGACGGCACCGTCTGCATCGGGCTCAACGGTGACCGGGTGGCGATGTGGGACCTCGATCTGCTCGGCGACTGCGTCTCGGAGGCGCTCGCCGACCTGGTGCAGACCCCGCCGGCGAAGGGTCGGCCGCGGTGACCCGGTGGCGGGTGTGACTCGGCGGCGCGTCTACCTCGCCGTCGACCTCATCCACCTGCGCGCTCTGGTCGCGAGCGGCCGATTCGATCCCGCGGGCGTCCCGGTCTTCGCCGTGACCAGCGCCGTTCGCCTCGCCGAGCCGACCCAGGACGAGCAGGAGGGAGAGTACGACGCCTTCGTGCTGGCCTCCCGGGCTGGTGCTGCCTGTGTGGCGTCGACGGTCATGGGGGCGGCTGGTTCGCGGAACTCCGGTCTCGGCCGGGTCGTCGTGGTGTCGGCCGACCTGCCGACCCCGGCGGTCCGGGACGCGATCGCCACCGGCGTGCTTGCCCGGTACCCGGGCAACGAGGTGGCTGAAGGCAGCCCCGGCCGCCTGCGGCACGACCTCACCGGATACGAGGTGGCGGTCGGGGGCTTCGTCAACCTCGCCGACGTCGTCGCCATCCACCTGGCGGATCCAGCATCGGATCCGGACGAGGAGTTGGCCTGGTACGACGTCAGCGAGCTTTCAGATGTTCTGACACAGCTCGGCGGTTGACCGGAGTCGAGCAGTGCGACCACTCCGCCGGAGCGGGTCTGCGGCCTGACGTCATCGCTCGTGCAGCCAGTCGTGGCCTACCCGCCGTTCGGCGTTGATCGCCGACTGCACGGCCGGCAGGGCGGCCTTCTCGATCCGGCCGCCGAGCAGCGGAATCGAGCACTTCATATCCCCCGCGATGTCCTCCCGGCAGCGGTCACCGGTCGGGGTGAGCGCCAAGGTGCCCTGTAGCCTGATCGGGGCGCCCTCGACCTCGACGACGATCGTGCCGCGCCGTCCCCCCGCTGCGTCCGGGGCGCCCCAGATGTCTCGCTGCACGATCAGGAGGGTCTCCCCGACCAGGCTCTTGAGGAAATCGGGGAACTTCTTCGTCGGCATGGTCCGCTTCGTGAGGATCACCGCCGAGGACCCGTTGTGCTCGATCGCCACGTGCTGGTTCAACGCTCCGGTGGCGCGGCACTTGCTCACCTGGAAGACGTCCGTCGCCAGCATGGTGAAGACGTCCTCGACCGGCGCTGAGTAATCGATGGAGTCGGCGATCTGCATGGCTCCACCGTAGTGGTGCCCGCCCCGGCCGGGCGACGAACTCCCCGCTCCCGCGGGGACCTGCGTCGGCTTTGCTCGCGGCGCTGGGCGCGGGACGTGACCATCACTACCATCGAGGGCAATGCGCACCGACGTGCATGTTCAGACGATGGTCGAGGATGGCAACCGCGCGATGACACACCACCCTGAGGAATCCCGCGCCTACCTGCTCCAAGCGGCGGCTGACCTTGCCGAGGAGTCCGGTTCGGACCTTCAGCAGATGCTGACTCGCTACTACCAGCATGTGGCGACCGAAGACCTGCTGACCCGCCGGCCGGAGGACCTGCTGGGCGCGGCCTTGTCGCACCGATCGCTGGCCGCCCGGCGCCCCATGGGGACCGCCAACGTGCGGGTGTTCACCCCGACCGTCGACCAGCAGGGCTGGTCCTCCGGGCACACCGTCGTCGAGATCGTCACCGATGACATGCCCTTCCTCGTCGACTCCGTCTCAGCGGAGATGACCAAGCAGGGACGCACCATCCACCTCATCGTCCATCCGGTCCTGGTCGTCCGTCGCGATGCCAGCGGCGAGCTTCAGGAGATCGTGGACGTCGACGTGGCCGATGTCCCGCAGGAGTTCGGGGTGGCCACTGAGTCTTGGATGCACGTCCAGATCGACCGGGAGAGCGACCCGGCGGCCCGAGAGGCTCTGACGGAGCGGTTGCGCGCCGCCCTCAGCGACGTCCGGGTGGCCGTGGAGGATTGGCCACGGATGATCGCCCGGGCCGAGGCCATCGCCGCGGGCCTGGCCGACACCCCCCCGGCAGGGGTGCCCGCCGACGAGGTATCCCAGGCCCGCGAGTTGTTGATCTGGCTGGCGACCGGTCAATTCACCTTCCTGGGCTACCGCGAGTACCTGCTCGGCGTCGGGGACATCCTGGAGCCTGTCTCGGGCACCGGACTGGGCCTGCTGCGGTACGACGAGTCGAGGACGGCCCCGCACCTGACCCCACTGCCCCAGGCCGTCGCCGCCAAAGCGCGGGAGCCGCGGCTGCTCATCGTCACCAAGGCCAATTCGGTCGCCACCGTGCACCGGGCCGTCTTTCTGGACTACGTGGGTGTCAAGAGCTTCGACGAGTCAGGTGCCGTGGTCGGGGAGCGCCGATTCCTCGGACTCTTCACCGCCAGCGCGTATACCTTGTCGGTGCTGCGTGTACCGTACGTGCGGGACAAAGCGGCACAGGTCATCGCCCGCAGCGGGTTCCATTCCGACAGCCACCTGGGCAAGGACCTGCTCGGGGTCCTGGAGACATACCCGCGGGACGAGCTGTTCCAGGCCGACGTCGACACCCTGACCGCCAGCGCCCTGGCCGTTGTCCACCTGCGGGAACGGCGCCGGGCCCGGCTGTTCCTGCGCCGTGATGAGTTCGGCCGGTTCATGTCGTGCCTGGTCTACCTGCCCAGAGACCGTTACACCACCTCGGTCCGGCTGAAACTGGAGGCCTTGCTTCGCGAGGCGTACAACGGTTCGGACGTGGAGTACACCACCCGTGTCAGCGAGTCGGCCCTGGCCCGGCTGCACTTCGTGATCCGGGTGCCGCCGGGCGAACAGATCCCCGACGTCGACGTGGACGATCTGGAGCGCCGGGTACTCGATGCGATCCGCAGCTGGGAGGCTACCCTCGGGGAAAGCGCCCTGTCCGAGTATGGGGAGGAACTGGGGTCGCGGCTGCAGCGTCGCTACCGGCAGGCCTTCCCGGAGGCCTATAAGGAGGACTTCCACCCCCGCGTCGGCGTCGCCGACATGCGCCACCTGGAGGCGCTGGAGACGGACGACCTCCAGCTCAACCTGTACCAGCCCCCTGGTAGCCCAGCGGGCGAACGGCGGCTGAAGCTGTACCGGCGCGAGGCGCTGTTGCTCACCGAGATCCTGCCGGTCTTCACCCACCTCGGGGTACAGGTCACTGACGAGCGCCCCTACGACCTGCACCTTGACGACGGGCAGGTCCGCTACATCTACGATTTTGGGCTGCGCGCCCCCTCGGAGGCCAACTGGAGCCAGGGTCAAGACGGCATCCGGGAGCGTTTCCACGACGCCTTCGCGGCGGTGTGGAGCGGGGCCGCCGAGAGCGACCGGTTCAACGCGCTGGTCCTGTCCGCGGGCCTGACCTGGCGGGAGGTCGTCATCCTCCGGTCGGTCGCCAAGTATCTGCGGCAGGCCGGTTCACTGTTCAGCCAGCTCTACATCGAGGACGCACTGCGCCATCACAGCGGGTTGGCCCGTCGCCTCGTCGAGCTGTTCGCGCTGCGCTTCGACCCGGACGGACCGTTCGGGACGGCCGTCGGTCCGCAGCGGGTGGCGGCCGAGGACAACCTCGTGGCCGGGATTCTGGAGGACCTGGACCGGGTGGACAGCCTCGACGAGGACCGGATGATCCGGTCCTTCTTGGAGGTCATCCTGGCCACCCTGCGCACCAACTTCTTCCAGCGGCCCAGCCGGCCGCTGGGGCTGGGTGGCCTGGGTGACGACGGCGCCATCCCGTCGTACCAGCCGACCGTGTGCTTCAAGCTCGACCCGACCCGGATTCCCAACCTGCCGAACCCGCGGCCGAAGTTCGAGATCTGGGTGTACAGCCCCCGAGTGGAGGGTGTCCACCTGCGTTTCGGCAACGTGGCCCGGGGTGGATTGCGCTGGTCCGACCGTCGCGAGGACTTCCGAACCGAGGTGCTCGGGCTGGTAAAGGCCCAAATGGTCAAGAACGCCGTGATCGTCCCGACCGGCTCCAAGGGCGGGTTCTACCCCAAGATGCTGCCCGACCCGGCTCAGGACCGCGCGGCGTGGCTGGCCGAGGGGATCACCGCCTACACGTTGTTCATCTCCTCTCTGCTGGACGTGACGGACAACTTGCTCGGCGGGGAAGTGATCCCGCCGGAGCGGGTGGTCCGTCACGACGGCGACGATCCGTACCTGGTGGTCGCCGCGGACAAGGGCACCGCCGCCTTCTCCGACATCGCCAACGGTGTGGCCCAGGCCTACGGGTACTGGCTGGACGACGCGTTCGCCTCCGGGGGGTCGGCCGGGTACGACCACAAGGGGATGGGGATCACGGCACGCGGGGCCTGGGAGTCCGTCAAGCGGCACTTCCGCGAGATGGGCCGGGACACCCAGACGGACCCCTTCACGGTGGTCGGGATCGGGGACATGAGCGGGGACGTGTTCGGCAACGGGATGATGCTGTCCCCGGTGACCAGGTTGGTCGCTGCGTTCGACCACCGGCACGTCTTCCTCGACCCCGACCCGGATCTGGCCACCTCGTTCGCCGAGCGGCGCCGGCTGTTCGACCTGCCCAGATCATCGTGGGCCGACTATGAGTCCGGACTGATCAGCCCAGGCGGAGGGGTCTTCCCGCGGACCGCCAAGTCCGTCCCGATCTCCAGGCAGGTCGCGGCGAGCTTGGGACTTCCCGAGGAGACCTCTACGCTGACCCCGTCCGAACTCATGCGGGCCATCCTGCTGGCCCCAGTGGACCTGCTGTGGAACGGCGGCATCGGCACCTACATCAAGGCCAGCACGCAGACGAACGCCGAGATCGGGGACCGGGCCAACGACAGCATTCGGGTCGACGGTGCCCAGCTACGGTGTCAGGTGGTCGGCGAGGGCGGGAACCTGGGGGCCAGTCAGCTGGGGCGTATCGAGGCCGCAGAACACGGGATCCGGATCAATACCGACGCCATCGACAACTCCGCGGGAGTGGACACTTCCGACCACGAGGTGAACATCAAGATTCTGCTGACGGAATTGACCCGAGAGGGCGACCTCACCCTCAAACAGCGGAATGCCATTCTGGCCGGGATGACCGACGATGTGGCCCGCCAAGTGCTCCGCGACAACTATGAGCAGAATGTCCTGATCGGCAATGCCCGAGCCATCCAGCGGCGCATGATCGGGATTCAGCAGCGGTTGATGCAGTGGCTGGAAGCGCGCGGAGACCTGGACCGGCAGATCGAGTTCCTCCCCGACGACGCCGACCTCGAACAGCGGCAACAGGACGGGCGGGGGCTGACCTCACCGGAGTTCTCGGTCCTGCTTGCCTATGCGAAGCTGGCCCTCAAGGAGGATCTGGCCGCCAGTGCGCTGCCAGACGAGCCCTGGTTCGTTCGTGTGCTGGCCGATTACTTCCCAGCGGACATCCGGGAGCGATTCCCCGAGCGCCTGCAGCGGCACCCGCTTCGTCGCCAGATCATTGTGAATTCGATCGCCAATTCCGTGGTCAATCGCGGCGGGGTGACCTTCGTGTACCGCGCCATGGAGGAGACGGGGGCAACCGCCGAGCAGATCGCTCGGGCGTTCGTGGTCTGTCGCGAGGTGTTCGGCCTCGCCGAATTCGTGACCGACGTCGAAGAGCTCGACAACGTCGTGCCCACCGCAGTTCAGGCCGAGCTCTACCTGGAATTCCGGCGGTTGCTGGACCTAGGGGTCCGCTGGTTCCTCCAGAACCGGCCGGTGGTCGTGGACGTCGGCGAGGAGGTTGCCCGGTTCGGGCCGACCGTTCGGCAGCTGTCCGAGCAGATGGCTCAGTTCCTGTGCGGGGAGGAACTGGAGCGGCTCACCCAAGCCGTCGCTGACCTGGTCGCCCAGGGTGTTCCCACCGAGCTGGCCGAGGTCGCGGCCTCCCTGGTCGACCTTTTGTCCTGCCTGGACATCGTGGAGCTGGCCGAGAACAGCGGCCAGGACGCGGCCGCTGTGGCGCCCATCTACTTCGCCGTCTCGGCGCATTTCGGCATCAACGGGCTGCTGGGCATGGTCAACGCACTGCCTCGGGAGGACCGCTGGGATTCGCTGGCCCGTGGCTCGATGCGTGACGACCTTTACGCGGTCCTGACCTCGTTGACCAGTGCGGTCATGGCTGCGACCGACCCGGGCCGACCTTCCGCCGAACGGCTCGAGGATTGGGCTCGGGTGCATCGCGATTCGTTGGAGCGCACGCGACGGGTGCTGGCCGACATCGCCGTCCACGACACACCGGGGCTGGCCCCGCTGTCAGTGGCGTTGCGGTCTCTGCGCAGCGTGGTGCGGGCGGCCACGGCGTCGGTTCACGGGGCGTCTATGTAGCCGTCATGCTCGGCCCCGGTTAGCCGTCGGTCAGCCGGAGCGCCGCGCCCGCCGGGTCGACGCTGTTCCGGGGGCAGTACGCTGCGAAAATGCCGACCCTGCACGACGTGTTGGAACGGTTAACGCAGCTGCGGCCGGCCGACACCGAGTGGCTGCACCTGCTCGTCGGCGACTGGCAGTTGCTGGCCGACCTGTCCTTCGCCGACCTGGTGCTGTGGGTGCACGGCACCCGCGAGGATCCCTCTGGGTGGGTGGTCGCCACCCACGTCCGGCCGAACACCGGGCCGCCGGTTTTCTTCGAGGACATCGTCGGGTCCACCGCCGGTCCGGGGCGCCGCGCGCTGCTCGACCAATGCGCCAGCGGCCGGCGCATCCTCTGCGACAGCGGCCCCGAGTGGCGTGACGACATGCCGGTCCGTGAGGAGGCCATCCCGGTCATGCGGGCCGGGCGGGTGCTGGCGGTCATCACGAGGCACAGCAACCTGGCCACGATGCGAACCCCGAGCCGGCTGGAACTGACCTACCGCGCCACCGCCGACACCCTGGCCGGAATGATCGCGGCGGGCGAATTCCCCACCGTCGGCGCACCCACCGGGCAACGACGGGGCGCACCTCGCGTCGGTGATGGTGTGGTCCGGCTGGATGTCGAGGGCACCATCTTGTACGTCAGCCCGAACGCCGTCTCGGCGCTGCACCGCCTGGGGCATCAAGGTGATGTGATCGGGGAGTCCCTCAGCCGCATCACCACCGACTTGTTGCAGGACAACAGTATCGTGGACGAGTCGCTGGCCCTGGTCGTCACCGGACGGGCGCCGTGGCGCAGTGACCTGGAGGGCCGGAGGGCGAGTCTGTCCTTGCGGGCCATCCCGTTGACCGAGGGCGGGGTCCGGATCGGGGCCATCGTGCTGCTGCGTGACGTCAGCGAGCTGCGCCGCCGGGAACGCGAGCTGCTGACCAAGGACGCGACGATCCGGGAAATCCATCACCGGGTGAAGAACAATCTGCAGACCGTGGCAGCACTGCTGCGTCTGCAGTCTCGCCGGGTCCCGGACGCCCAGGCCCGCGAGGCCCTGTCGGAAGCCGGCCGCCGGGTGGCGACGATTGCGTTGGTGCACGAGACCCTCAGCCGAACCCTAGACGAATCGGTCGATTTCGACGAAATCATCGCCAGAGCCTTGCAGGCTGTGGTCGAGCTGGCGAACGAGGGCGCCGACGTGAAGTGGCAGCAGACCGGCAGCTTTGGGATGCTGATCGCCGAGGACGCCACGTCCATGGCGATGATCGTCACGGAGTTGGTCCACAACGCGGTTGAGCACGGCCTCCGCAGCCGCGGGGGCACCGTGAGCATCGACGCACGCCGTGATCCCGGGGAGGCTGAGGACACGCTGACCGTGACCGTGTACGACGACGGAATGGGACTGCCGGGGGACTTCACCCCCGGGACCTCGGGCCTGGGCACGCAGATCGTGTCCTCGCTGGTGGATGACCTGCGAGGCCGGATCGACTGGACCACCGCGCACCCGCACGGCACCATCGTCCGGTTCCTGGCTCGACTGCGGCGTCGGCCGAGCGGCCTGAATTAAGGAGTGGCGGTGGGACCCGGACGGGTCCCACCGCCACGACGGCAGCAGAAGGGTGAGGCCGGCCCTGGGAGCTGGCAGGCCACGGATCGGCAGGCTCATCTGGTGCTGTCGGGTGGTTGGCTGGTGCGGTTTCCTGTGGGGCCCTACGACTATTCCGCGCCGGTCGCAGTGCCTGGTGCCGGGTTTACCTCGGTGCCGATCGTCCGGGGTGCCGATGGTCCTGGGGAAACCCGATGGTGAAGGGTCCTTACCCCGCGCGGCGGGCGCGAGCGTTGCGACGCTTGAGCGCGCGGCGTTCGTCTTCCGAGAGGCCACCCCACACGCCGGCATCCTGGCCGGACTCCAGGGCCCACTTCAGGCACGTGTCTTGAACATCACAGCGGCGACAGACCGCTTTGGCGTCTTCAATCTGGAGGAGGGCCGGTCCGGTGTTACCGATCGGGAAGAACAGTTCGGGGTCCTCGTCCAAGCATGCAGCGCGATCGCGCCAATCCATGTCGGTTGCTCCTTTGCTGCCAACGCCCAACCGGGGCACCAATGCACCGGTGGGTGGCAACGATCGTTGCGTGCGGATTGTTCCGCGGAGTTGTCCTTCGCCTGCGCCGCAAGCCGACGTGCGGCTCAGAGTGAATGCTCCAAGTCCACCAGTCGGGGCCGACGCCCCGGGGAGGCGCATGCGCAGGTGACCAACAGCGGCGGTGGTCGTGTTATTCCAAGCCTCACAGAGCATGCCACCATGGACAAGGGGATAGCGATAATTTGCGCATAGATCTCCGTGTACTGCCTCACACGAGATGCGACCCGCTTACTTGGACGAAGATCACAGACACGCGATCCGTTTCTGGCGCAGGGCTCTTGGACGATCGACCGACATTTCTTCAATTCTTGCCAGGGTGTGGAAGCGGCACCCAGAGAATACCTGGTCGCAAGCCGGTAGCCTTTGTCTTCGTGATAGAACCACCGGGACGCCGGGCGCACCCCGACGGCGCTAACGACACGGGCTCCCCCCAGGTTCCCGCGGCGACCCGGGCCGCCTCGGTCGTGTTGGCCGTGCAGTGCGGGCTGGTGCTGATTGCCAGCGTCGTCTACGTCTTCCGGTTGGCCCGCGGCGAAGCCACCGAGCAGGCGTTGCTGCTCGGCCTGCTGGCGCTCTACTTGGTGGCGGCCGTCGGCTTGGCGGCGTTGGCCCGGGGTCTGCGCCGTGGTGCGCACTGGCCGCGCACCCCCGCGGTTGTCTGGAACCTGCTGCTGCTTCCGGTCGGGCTGAGTCTGCTGCAGGCCGACCAGACCCTCCTTGGCGTGTCGACCTGGGCGCTGGCCGGGGCCGCGATCGCGGGAGTCGTGATAGGAGCTCGGCGCTCGTCGGCCTCATCCGGGTAGTGCCACCTGGACCCGCTGCGTCGTCCGCCCGGAAACGATCAGTCCGCGTCCCGGGTGGCTGGCCATGTCGGTGGCAAGAGCCACACCCAGGAACTCCGCATCATGCTGGTTGGGGTGGAGTACAAGGGCGTGACCTGCTCGACGCAACTCCCCGATCAGCCCGTGATATCGGCTTGCCAGCTCGGTCGACCGTCCGGCCGCGACCACACTCGCGAAACCGTTGCGGTCCGACCCGGTGAGGTTGCCCCGGTCGGGGGTGGGTCGAGCTCGCCGCAGGTGGCTGAGGAGGAGGTCCTCCGCGCCGGGGTCCAGCATCTCGGCGTCGTCGACCAGTACGGCGAGGCTCGGCTGGTCCGCCAGCCGCGCCGACAGGCCCGCGACGTCGGCGTGCTGGAGAACCGCAACTCGCAGCGACGACCCGTTAAGCGGAGCGTGCCCCGATGCGGACAGGATGGTCACCGGGACCCCGGCGCGGGAAAGCACCGCGGCAATCGTCGCGACGGCAGTCGTCCGCCCGCTGCCGCGTGGGCCGAGGATGAGCGCCCCTCCCTCGGACAGGTCCAGGCCGACAGGTCCAGGTCGATCACCACCCATGCCGATCAGCATCGGAGTCGGCAGCCGCCCCGTCTGGCGCTGATGTGCTGCGGGGGAGACTGGCCGGCGGGGGAGGTCGGGTGCAGTGGTCAGGTCGTTCAGACCCACCTGAGTTGGCAACCGTCCGATCGCGACGGCCGCGTCCTCGTCCGGCCGAGCACAGCCTCGGTGGCCGTCTCTCAACCGTCCAGCCAGCTCCTGTGAGGCTCGTGCCTGGGCCCGGGCGTCGGGCCGTCCGCCGAGGACCGCCACCTGCACGGCGGAACCACGGGACGCGCACCGCCCTCGGCCCGGCGGCCAGTCGGTCGGCTGCCACGGCCGTGGCAGCCCCGCCAACACCTGATCGTGCGGGTCGGCTAGTCGCAGGATGACCCGTTCACCCAGCAGGGGCGACACAGGTGGCAAGAGCAGCGCCCGGTCACCCGACAGGACCGCTCGAACCCCCACCGACGGCCCTAACCGCAAGACCGTCACCAGTTCGTCGGCGTAGCGGCCGTGCTGGTATCCGGACAGGGCCTCCATCACGTGCTCCCATCCGTCAACCCCCAGAAGCAGCAGAGGACGGTCGGTGCGCGGCCGCGTCGACCGGTGACGGACGTGCCGGGACAGGGCCGCGACCACGTACCGCAGCGCGTCCGGGTCGCCGAGGTCGGCGTGCGCCCGCACATGCGGCAGCCCGGTCAGGGCGCTCAGCTCGCCGCCCCCGTCGAGCAGGCAGACGGCGAGCCGGGCGGGGCACGAACCGGCCGCCAGGCCGGCGACAACGGTGCGAATGGCCGTGCTCCGCCCGCTGTGGCTGGTGCCGGCGAAGCCCAGATGCCCTCCGGTCCGCAGGTTCCAGACCACGGGTGCGAGCCGTTGCTGGTCGGGCTCGTCTCGGATGGCGTACCCGACCGATTGCTCGACCGGGACCTGGCCCGCCGTCGCACACGTCGTATCGAGGCCCGCCCGAGCCGGACTGGCCAAGCAGGAGTGGACATCCACTGCGTCCAGGATGTCTGGCAGCGGCGGTGGCCAGGGGGCGGCTGCGGGTCGCAGTCCCAGCAGCCGTGCGGCGTTCGTGGCCGCCGACACGATGCGGGCCAGATCGGTCGGTTCGTCGTGGAGGGGCTGCGTACCCTCCGATCTCGACCCCGTGTCGGGTACGTGCCCGCCGCCATCGCGGGCGGGTGGGCTCGGATTGGCGGAGCCGGCCGGGTCGACCAGTTGCACTCGAATCGTGGAGGCAGACACCGGCCGTGACCGTCCACTGACCCAGGCCGTCTGAACCTGGACAAGGTCCTCGGAGGCGCACCGCAGGACTGCGCACCCCGGTTGTCCGACCGGCAGCAAGGCTGCGTCGTCGGCGTCGACTACATCGCAGGAGTCGACCCGGTCTCGTACCCGTAAGGCGATGCGCACATTGACGTTGGCTCGAATATCGGCAGTGACGATCCCACCGGGGCGCTGGGTGGCCAGCACGAGGTGCACCCCCAGTGACCTGCCCAGCGCGGCTATCCTCACCAGGCCGTCGACGAACTGTGGCAGTTCCTCGGCGAGGGCCCGGAACTCGTCGATGACCACGACCAGGCGCGGTAGTCGGTCGTGACCTCCGCTGCGGGTCTCGTGGCTGGTCACGTCGGGGACCCCGGCCTGTCGCAAGACCCGTTCGCGCCGCGCCAGTTCAGCCCGCAACGACGCCAGCGCCCGTTCTCCGCTCACCTCGTCTAGATCGGTAACCAGGCCGCCGACGTGCGGCAGGTCGGCGCACTCGGCAAAGGCGGCCCCGCCCTTGTAGTCCACCAGGACGAATGTGACTCGGTCGGGAGGGTTGGCCAGTGCCAGCGAGGCCACCAAGGTGCGCAGCAGCTCCGACTTGCCCGACCCCGTCGTTCCGGCTACCAAGGCATGAGGCCCATCCCGGCCCAGGTCGAGGCAGTAGATGCCGCCCGCAGAACGCCCGATCGGGACGTCCAGCCGCGGCGCTGTCAGCCCCGACCAGCGATCTAAGACGTCGCGGACGACGCCGGGTGCCCGTAGGTCCACGGCCAGGATGTCGGGCAGCCGGATCATGCCCGGCAACCCGCCACCACCGCCACGTCCACCACCGCCACGTCCACCACCGCCGCCGCCGCCGCCCGGTGCTCCCGCGTCGATCAGCGGCGCGAGGGCCCGTCCGACCTGCTCGGCCTGTTCCCGCCCGAGCAGGTCGGACCTGACCAGGGTGGGGTTCCCTGCGCCGCGGCGGACGAGGGTGGCCCCGGTGACGGTGACCGAGGTGGTGCATTGACCGGGGAGGCCCGGGTTGGCGTCGCCCAGCCACAGAGTGCCAACGCGCACTCCCCGACCAGCGATGGCCACCTCGTGAACCCAGGGCAGCTCCAGCAGCCCCACTGGACCGTCGACCACGATCAGGACCTGAGTCTCCTCGGGTGGTTGCGCAGCGCCGGGCAGGCCTTGACGACGGCGGGCGGTGCGGGCTCGGATATCGGCGAGGAGTTGGACGGCGACCGGCGGGGGCTCCCTGCCGGGCGGAACCACGATGACCCGCCGTGCGGCTGGGCCGTCGTCACGGCGCAGGTGCGGGGTGTTGGTGAGCCAGGCCCAGGGCCGGAGTCTGCCCGGGTCGGCAACGATGAGCCACACCTCGAGGTCGCGCGGCGAATGCCAGGTGACGGCCTGGGCTAGCAGGCACCGTGCAGCGGCGAGTACGTCCTGCCGGTCGGGTCCGGTCAGCCCGGTCACGGACCCCGCAAGATCGATGTCGACTGGGGCATCCCGCAGCAACGGCTGCCGCGTGGCTCCGTCAGATTCCACCAGGGTCACGGTGCTGGTGACGAGGCCGAGCCCCAGTCGCAGCCGAAGAACATCGGGGTCGGTACGACGTCGTTCCCACAGTCGCTGCCGTCGCTGAGTCGCGGTGGCCACGACATCAGCGAGGTCGGGAACGGACCGGTGGCGGGCGGCGAGGTCGAGGGCGAGGGCCTCGGCCAGCTCGCCCCGGGCGTGTAGGAGTGCCACGTGGTACTCGGTCCGTTGCCGGGAGGCTGCTGAGGCGTGCCGCCGCCGCTCACTGACATAGTGCCCCACGGTCATGGCCGGCGCCAGGATCCCGATTGCCAGCACGATGGCGCTGCGGAGTGTCACGGCCATGACCGCGCTGGCCAACAACGGAATCACCAGGGCCAGGGCCGACAGGGTGGGCGCCGGCCCGGTATCGACCCTCCTGGGCAGCCGGACGGTGCATTCGGTCTTGTCCGCACTGGCGCGGGGCGCTGGGGTGAGCGTCAGGAAACCGTCACCGGTCGGTGCTGTCGGTAACCGGCTGGTCGGTTGGGCGCAGAGCTGCAGCACCGAGTCGCCGACTCGGACGGCCGCGCCAGGACCGAGAGCGTGCCCACGCGCGGCGGTGGGGGCCGGGTGCGGCGATCGAATGAGTGTGTCGTCACCGCGGGACGACGTGGCCGGAACCCGGAAGAGGGGGCGAGTCGGCCCCGGCCACTCGGCCGACGAGGCCTGCGCCATGACGGATCCGGACCCGGCGGACGCGCGGTGCTTACCGGGGGACAGAATCGTGCAGGTCCCGTTGGTGGAGCCGAGATCACGCAGCCGTACGCCGTCCGGCGTGACATCGAGTACGGCGTGACGTCGGGACAGGCTGGGGTCGGCGAGTCGTACCTGGCATCCGGCGGCTCGCCCGATGTCGTGGCGACCATGTCCGAGTGGGTAGCAACGACCGGCATCCGGCCCGCTGACCACCCGCAGCTCCACGGGCGCGGCTGGATCTTGGCGCCGGGTCGGTGCAGTCTCGATGTGAGCACCGTGCAGAAGCGGCGGAATTCCGACCATCGTCGCTGCCGCCAGGGGTGCTCCGTCAGCGAACCACTCTGGCGGTGTCGCGCCGAGGTGGCCAAGCGCCACTGAGGGGGGAAGGTGCAGTACGAGCTCACCCCAGGTCGTGCCGGCGGGGGCCTCGATCTCGACTTGACGGGCCGTACCGAGCCGGTTTGCGGAAACCTCCACAACCAGATGCATGGGCCTCAGCATGACCGCGCCGGACGGCCTTGCCGAGGTTATCCACAGGAGCCCTGATGGCGCGCCCCCTCAGACTGCCCGTTGTCCGGGGGTGCTATACGGCGGACTTCCGTCCAGGACGATCGCTACCAGCGGTGGGTTGGTGACCAGCTTCATAGCCGGTCGGGCCTTGCTGAACTGGGACCATTCGGCCAGTGAACTATTATGGACAGGTCCGGTGCGTACGAATGATGCAAGCGCTGGGCCTGCCCGGCGGACAGCCCGCAGGTGGGTGATGCGCCGACTGAGACCGGTTGAGAGCCGACCGGCGGGACTGATGCGGGCTGCCTGTCGTCCCCCTGCGCTACCTGCCGAGGGGACTCCCGAGGAAAGGGACGCGCTGATGGATACCGGCCACCGGATTGCAGGAATCTGGGTATCGGACGTGACCGCTGGCTTCGCATCGTGGCTGGAGGAGGTGTCGGCGCTATGGGAAAGCCGGCAACGGGGGGAGAAGGTGCCGTTGCCCAGATGGTTGCTCCTCGGGCTGCTGTTCGTTGCCGCGGTCGTCACGGCTCTGTGCGTCGGTTGGGAGATGGCCACCCAGGCCATGGCGCGCCGCAGTGTGCATCGCCAGGCCGTGCGTGCAACGCTCCGTCCGGCGCCTCGCGGCTGATCGAGTCCGACGGCACGAACGACACAGGAGGAGTGGCCGTGGCTGTCAGGGACCGCGTTGGCGCCGCACTCGAAGTCCGCCGCGCGGCTTGTCGGCTGCGCGGCAGCATGGCGATCGGCGCTCCCTGGCCCGGCGGCGCATCGCCCGGAAGGCCGAACCCGGCTGCTCCGTAGTGCCCCAACGCAGATAACGAATTGATAACGTGGCGGTCCTTGCGTGACGTAAGGTCCGGCCCCCTAGCGCGCAATTGGCTTGCGCCCATCCACCCTTGAACCTCAGCGATCTGATCGGCCCCGTTCCGGTGAGCTGGAACCTCCACAACCCTTTGTGGACAACCCCGACCCAACCGCTTCCTAGGCCTATCGTCCTTGTCCAGGCGATCAGGACGCACGTCGGGAGGAGGGGTTGTGGACGCCGTCAGGGTGGTGGAGGGAGAGGTTCGGGAGCTCGTCCGGCGCAGCGGGATCGATCCGGTCCGTGATGCTTCGACCCTGCTCGAGCTCGTCCAGGCCGCTGTCACTGATTACGATGCGCGATCCCTCCAGGCCGGACTGCCGACGCTGCCCAACCCCGCAGAGGCGGTCCGCAGCGTCCTCGACAGCCTCGGCGGCTTAGGTCCGCTGCAGCCGTTCCTTGACGATCCCAGCGTCGAGGAGATCTGGATCAACTCGCCGAGCCAGGTCTTCATCGCTCGTCGTGGACAGCCGGAGCTGACCACCACCATCCTGACCGCGGACCTGATTCGTGACCTTGTTGAACGGATGCTGAAGTGGTCTGGTCGACGCGTCGACCTGTCGTCCCCTTTCGTCGATGCCACCATGCCGGACGGTTCCCGGCTGCACGTGGTGATCCCCGACATAACCAGGGAGCACTGGCTCGTCAATATCCGCAAGTTCGTTGTCAAGGCCGCCCACCTCGACGACTTGGTTCGGTTTGGGACCATGCCGGTTGCGGCCGCTCGGTTCCTGGAGGCATCGGTCGTCGCCGGCCTGAATATTCTGGTGGCGGGGGGCACCCAGGCTGGCAAGACCACCATGCTGAACTGCCTGGCTGCTGCTGTCCCGCCGAGACAACGGGTCGTCACCTGCGAAGAAGTGTTCGAGCTGCAGATCGGGCTGAGGGACGTAGCGGCCATGCAGTGCCGCCAGCCCAGCTTGGAGGGCACCGGCGAGATTCCGCTGCGACGGCTGATCACCGAAGCGTTGCGGATGCGCCCGTCCCGGATGATCGTCGGTGAGGTCCGACAGGCCGAATGCCTCGATCTGCTGATCGCACTCAATAGTGGGCTGCCCGGGATGTGCACCGTTCACGCCAACAGCTCGCGCGAGGCGATCGTCAAGATGTGCACCCTGCCGCTGCTGGCGGGAGAGAACGTCTCCGCGCGGTTCGTGGTGCCCACCGTTGCCGCCTCGGTAGATCTCGTCATCTACCTGGCCTTGGACGCCGATGGAGCGCGGAGGGTCCGCGAGATTACCGCCGTCCCCGGGCGGGTGGAGGGGGACGTCATCGAGACGGCGGACGTGTTCGTTTGGCGCGGACGACTGGTCCGCGGCGACGGCTTCCCCCCTCACTTGGAGCGTTTCCAGCGCGCCGGCTACGACGTCGCCAACCTGTTGGCCGGTGATTGAGGTGGCTGGCGCCGCAGTTGGCCTCCTGTTCGGCAGTGGCCTGTTCTGTCTGTGGTGGTCGTGTTGGCCACGGGTCGGCCGCGCGGACCCGTGGCGGTTCCGCAAGTCGGCGCTGCGCACTATGACGGACGACCTGGCCATCGCCGGGGGGCCCGGGGTCGGCTTGGGACGGCTCATCCCCACCTCGACAGTAATAGGTCTGCTCTCAGCGGTCGGGGCGCTGTTGGTGACCGCGTTGCCCGCCGTGGCGGTGTGCTCCGGCCTAGCCGGGGCGTGGCTACCGTTGTCGCTGTTGCACGCAAAGGCTCGGCGAGCCCGGGCGATCCGCCGGGACCTGTGGCCCGATGTCGTGGACAACATAGCCTCCGCGGTCCGCGCGGGGATGTCACTGCCCGAGGCACTTACGGCGGTGGCGCACCGCGGGCCCGCCCAGTTGCGAGCCCCGTTCGCCGAGTTTGGGGAGGACTACCGGGTCACTGGGCGGTTCCCGGACTGCCTTGACCGCCTCAAGGAGCGGCTGGCCGACCCGGTGGCAGACCGCCTCGTCGAGTCGATCCGGATCGCCCGCGACGTCGGTGGCAGTGATCTGGGCCGGCTGCTACGGACTTTGTCTGGGTTCCTCCGGGAGGAGGCTCGCACCCGAGGTGAGCTGGAGACCAGGCAAGGCTGGACCATCAGTGCGGCGCGGCTGGCGTCGGTGGCGCCTTGGGCCGTGCTGGTCATGCTGTCGACCCGGCCGGAGTCCGTTCAGGCTTATCAGCGTCCGGCGGGCGTGCTGGTGCTGGCTGTCGGCGCTGTCGTGAGCGCCCTGGCGTACTGGATCATGCTGCGCATCGCCCGGCTGCCCGTCGAGGCAAGGGTGTTGCGATGACTGTCGTGGGCTCGCTGTCCGTGGTCGGCGCGCTGGCCGGTTTGGTGGGCTCACTGGGCCTGGTGCTGATCTGGTCGGGGTTGCCGCGACGGCGCGGCCTTACCCTGGAGTCGCGGCTGGAGCCCTACCTGCGTGACATGCGTGGTCCGTCGCGACTGCTGGCGGCGGGAGGGCGTGCACCTGGCCGGGTTGGCGGGCGGGTGGCGGCCACCATCGACGTCCTCGGTCGAAGCATCGGCGCGCTTCTGGGGGATGCCGATTCGGTCGAGCGTCGGCAGCGACGTGCCGGCCGGCCGCAGGACGTGCCGGGGTTCCGGGCCAGTCAGGTCCTGTGGGGAGCCGCCGGGCTGGGGCTGGGCATGGCAACCGGTTCGCTGCTGTGGGCCCAGGGTCGTCTAGCAGCGTGGTCGGCGGCTTTCGTCGCGGTACTCGTCGCGGCGATCGGGGCGCTGGCTGCGGATCAGCGTCTCACCCGCGAGGTCACTCGCCGGGAGGTCCGGCTTCTCACCGAGTTCCCCACGACGGCGGAGCTGCTCGCGCTGTCGGTGAGCGCCGGCGAGGGAGCCGTTGCGGCGCTGGAGCGGATCTGCCGGCTGTCCAGGGGCGAACTCGCGGCGGAGCTGTCGGACTGTTTGGCGCGGGCACGAGCCGGCGCCTCGCTGCCCGCGGCGCTGCAGGGTCTCGCCGACGGCACCGAGGTCGTCGCGCTGCGCCGGTTCGTGGACGGGCTGGTGACGGCTTTGGACAGGGGGACCCCGTTGGCAGAGGTGCTGAGGGCACAGGCCCAGGATGCGCGGGAGGAGGGACGTCGAGCCCTGATGAGAACGGGGGGCCGGCGGGAGATAGCGATGATGGTTCCGGTCGTGTTTCTGATCCTGCCGGTCACCATCCTGTTCGCCGTCTATCCTGCGTTCTCCTTCCTCGACCTCACCATGTGACGTCCGCGCTGGTGCGAACACGTGACGACGAAAGGACTCGTATGACCATCCCCCCGTTCAAGCCCGTCTCAGCGGCACACACCCTGGCAAGCCGGCTGATCGTGGCATGGCTGCGCCTCACCGTCAGTTCTCGGCAGCGCGCTCGCGAGCGGGGCGACGTCCCCGGGTGGGTTCTGGTGACCCTGATGACCGCCGGCCTGGTCACCATCCTGTACGCCCTGGCCAGGGATCAGTTGACTGCCTTGTTCACCCGTGCCATCAACGCCGTCACCGGACAACCCTGACGCCCGCCCGCCGGCCGAGGGTGGCTCGGTCGTCGCCGAGACTGCGTTGGTGGTCGCCTTGACGGCGCTGCTGCTCGTGGCCATCGTGCAGCTGGCCCTGGCACTGCACGTACGCAACACGCTGATCATGTGCGCCTCGGAGGGTGCTCGGGTTGCGGCTCGGGCGGGCGGATCCTCCGCGGACGGTCGGGCGCGAGCCCGCCAGCTGATCACGGCCAGCCTCGGTGAGGCATTGAGCCGGGAGATCGCCGTAGGACGGTCGACCACTGCTGGGTTCAGCACGATCGAGGTGGTCGTCACGGCCCCGTTACCGGTGGTGGGGTTGTTCGGGCCGGCCGGTGGTCTGAGGGTGACCGGTCGAGCGTTCGCGGAAGGCCAACCATGACCCGGACCCGGCGAACCCGAACCGCTGCCGCTGAGGCCGGCACGGATCCAACCGACGGGGGCTCCGCCGTGATCGACTTTGCCTTCCTGGCGGTGCTGCTCGCAGTTCCCATGGTGTATCTGATCGTGACGGTGGCACGGATCCAGGCGGCCTCATACGCGGTGGCGCAGGCTGCCAGGGAAGCCGCCCGTGTGGTGGTGACCACGCCGTCCGGGGCGGAGCCCCTCGCCCGGGCCAGGACCGCCGCGGCGCTGGCGTTCGAGGATCAGGGGTTCCCGGCACCCGATGGGGCCGTGGCGGCCGGCACCGTCAACGCATCGGGCCCGGGGACGATACAGCTGGACTGCGGCGGGGCCGCCTGCCTCCAACCGCAGAACACGGTGACCCTCACGGCCACCATCTCCGTCGATCTCCCGCTGGTCCCGGCCGCCATATCGCAGGTTGTGCCGATGCGGCTGCCGGTCTCCGCGACCCACCGTCTGGTGGTCGACAGATTCCGCTCCGGCCCGTGACCTCCGGTGTCGCGCCGAGGGCGGTGCCCCGGGTCGGATCAGCGGGGGAGCGGGGCCAAGTTGCGGTCCTGGTGCTCGGAGTGGTCGTCATCGCCGTGACCGTCGTCATCGGCGTCGTCGATGTCACGGCGGTCCAGCTGGCCCGGGTCAGGTTGCTCGATGTCGCCGACGCGATCGCGCTGGACGCGGCCGACGCGGTCGCCGAGGACGCTCTCTACCGCAGCGGTATGTCCGGCACTGTCCGCGTCTCGGATGCGACCGTGCGGGCCTCCGCCGAGAGCCTCCTGGCCGCGTCTCCCCGGCCGGATCACATCAGCCAGTGGGTGCTCGGCGCGGGGACGGGAACGTCAGACGGTGGCTCCGCGACGGTGGAACTATCCGGGGTGGTCCGCATTCCGTGGTTCAACGGCCTGGTGGATGCGGTGAACGGACCCGTCACCGTCACGGTGATCAGCCGGGCCCAGGCGCGGGTACGGTTCCGCCAGCCCTAGCCGGCCCGCCGCGCACAGCGGCGAGGGCCGAAGCGCCATGTCTCCGACCCTCGCTGTGTCGTGAGGTCTACCTGGCTACTGCGACGGGGTAGACCGCTTTCGGCACGGACTAGACGGCTGCCTCGACCTGGTCCTCGGCCTTTTCGGGGACCCGGCGGACCCGGCTCGGGATGGCCTTGGCGTCGTGGGCCACCTTGTCGACGGCGTCCATCGCGTCGTGACGCATCTTCGCCGCGTCGAAGCGGACCTTGCTGGCCGCGTCCTTGGCGTCGTGAGTCACCTTGTCGACGGCGTCCAACGCGTCGTGACGGATGCGGGCCGCGTCGCGACGCATCTTGGCCGCGACGTCCTTGGTCTCGAGGCTGACCTTGTCCATCGCGTCCATCGCCTCGTGGCGGACCTTGGTCACGGCGTCTTTGACGTCGTCGACGACGTGCAGATCGGCGACCTTGGCCCGGTCGGCGAGGCGCTCCACGCGGGAGCTTTCGACGACCTCGGCGAGCTGGCTCTGCAGGTCGGTTATCGAGGTGGTCCAGTCGGAGGTGGCCTTCATCGCGAACGACATTACGTCAGCCGGGGTGCCGAACACGTCGACGACAGGCTTGAGGGCCTTGATGACGAATTCGGGAGCCTTGGGCGCCATGTCGATCATGGACGAGGCCTGCTCGACGGCCATCACGATGTAGTCGTTGCCCTTGGAGGCGTAGCTCATCTGCGCGTCGTGGGTCTTCATTGCGTAATCGAGAACGAGAGCCATGGTGGCGTTCCTTTCGGATGTCGGATACGGCGGCCTTGCCGTCTTCGGCCGCTTCCGGCCGGCACGTGGGTCGCCGTTTCTTGGTTCCGGTGGCCCCGATGTGTTCAGTCAACCAGACGAATGCTTGAGATGCCAACCACTGCCGTGTGATTCGCGACACAACGCTGCAGCGGGGGCCGCGTCACCACGCGGGACGACGCTCAGGCTCGCGACTGTCGCGGCCACCCGCCGGCGGTCCCCTGCTCACCGCACACGTTAGGTTGTGGCGCATGACCGCCCGTGCCAGGCAGACCCGTCATGCCGTGGCCCGCGCGGCGGGGTGGTCGGCCGCCGCAGGGGCGGTGTTGCCGCTGGTTGCGGCGGCTGCCGTGGTCGCCGTGGACCGGGTCCGTAAGCGACGCTCGCCCGGCACGACGGCCTGGCCCAAGGTGCCGCCCAGCACGGTGGCCGTGGGCGGTTCCCGAGTGACCACCTACACCCACGGCGCCGACCTGTTCGCGGACATGCTCGCGACGATTCGCCGTTCCCGTCGCACCATCTTCTTCGAGACCTTCATCTGGAAGGGCGACGAGGTCGGCGCCGAGTTCAAGCGGGCCCTCATCGACGCCGCCAACCGAGGGGTCGACGTCTACGTCATCTACGACGCCTTCGCCAACCTCGTCGTCCGCTCCTCGTTCTTCGACTTCCCGAGCACCGTGAATGTGCTGCGGTTCCCGCTGCTCCGGCCGGGCCTACTGCACCTCGACCTCCGGCACACCGGCCGGGACCACCGCAAGATCCTTGTCGTCGACGGCAACGTCGGCTTCGTCGGTGGCTACAACGTCGGCGAGCTGTACGCCACTCACTGGCGGGACACGCACCTACGGGTCGACGGGCCTAGCGTTTGGGAATTGGAGAATGCGTTCGTCGACTTCTGGAACGAGTTCCGTGCCGCCTCGCTGCCGGAGCTCGCCGATCGGGGGGCGGCGGACTGGGAGGCGCGGATTCAGGCCGCCCGTAACGCCCCCTCGCGGATGCTGTTCCCGGTGCGAGGGCTGTACCTGCGCGCCATCGACCGAGCCGTCAAACGCGTCTACATCACCCAGGCCTACTTCATTCCCGACCAGGAGATCCTGCGTTCCCTGCTGGCCGCCGCCCGCCGGGGCGTGGACGTGCGCATCCTGGTGCCCGAGTACTCCAACCACATCATCGCAGACTGGGTCGCGCGCGGTTACTACGCGAGCCTGCTGCGGGGCGGAGTAGCCATCTGGCTGTATCGCGACGCGATGGTGCACGCCAAGACCGCAACGGTGGACGGTCGCTGGAGCACCGTGGGAACGGCCAACATCGACAGGCTCTCGCTGCTCGGCAATTACGAGGTCAATCTCGAGCTGTTCAGCGACGAGCAGGCCGCTCACATGGAGGAGGTCTTTGCCCAGGACCTCTCCCATAGTCGGAGGTTGACCCTGGCCGAGTGGGACAATCGCGGCAGGGCCGCCCGCATCGTGGAACGCCTGGTGTCGCCCCTCCAGCCCTTCCTGTAGGCGCCCTCAAGAGCTCGCGCCCGTATCGACACACACCGACGAGTGGGTGCGAGCCGGTGCTCGGGCGCGGCGGTGAGGAGTCGGCCCAGCTGGCCCGGGTGCTGCGGGCAGAGCCATGAGGGCCGACTTGACCTTGGCGCGATTCGCGAGGCACCCGGGCGTCGGCCCGTTGGGCGAGGGGGTCATCGCGGCCCGTCGCGTAGGGTTGGCAATTGTGGCTGTTGATTTCGCTGGTCAGGTTCGAGAACTGCGGAAGACGATGGAGACGGTGCGCCAGGTGATCGACCTTGACACGCTGCGCGCCGACATCGCTCGGTTGCAGGCGGCCTCTGGCGCTCCTGATCTGTGGGACGACCAGGAGAACGCTCAGCGCGTCACCAGTCGACTCTCCCGAGCCACCACCGAATTGGAGCGGGTCACCTTCATGGACGCGCGCATCGACGACCTCGAGGTGCTGATGGAGATGGCGGTGGAGGAGGCCGACGCGCCGACCCTTGCGGAAGCGGAGCGCGAGTTGGTCGCGGTCCGCAAGGCCGTCGGGGAACTGGAGGTGCGTACCCTCCTCAGCGGTGAGTACGACGTCCGTGAGGCGGTCGTGACGATCCGCTCGGGAGCCGGGGGGGTCGACGCCGCGGACTTCGCTGAGATGCTTCTGCGGATGTACCTGCGCTGGGCGGAGCGGCACAACTACCCGACCGCCGTCCTGGACACCTCCTACGCCGAGGAGGCCGGGTTGAAGTCCGCGACGTTTGAGGTCAAGGTGCCATACGCGTTCGGCAACCTGTCCGTGGAGGCCGGCACCCACCGTCTGGTCCGCATCTCCCCGTTCGACAACCAGGGTCGCCGACAGACCTCGTTCGCCGCCGTTGAGGTGGTCCCGCTGATCGAGTCGACAGACCACATCGACATCCCAGAAGGCGAGGTCAAAGTCGACGTGTTCCGTTCCTCGGGTCCAGGGGGACAGAGCGTCAACACAACCGACTCCGCGGTGCGGATGACCCACCTACCAACTGGCATCGTCGTGTCGATGCAGAACGAGAAGTCGCAGATCCAGAACCGCGCGGCGGCGTTACGGGTGCTGCAATCGCGTCTGTTGCTCCTCAAGCGCCAGCAGGAGGCGGCCGCGAAGAAGGAGATGGCCGGGGACGTCAAGGCGTCCTGGGGCGACCAGATGCGCTCCTACGTCCTACACCCCTATCAAATGGTCAAGGACCTGCGCACCGAGTACGAGGTCGGCAACCCGGCGGCGGTTTTCGACGGTGACATCGATGCTTTCCTCGAGGCCGGGATCCGCTGGAAGCGCTCCGCGGAGCGCGCCCAGGCGTCCTAAGCGGTCCACAGCGGCCCAGAGCGGTTCTTGCTGCCGACCGGCTCAGGCCGGCCCACCCCTCAGGTGCGGGTCACGCCCATTCGAGGAGCACCTGGCCGCTGCTCACCGCATCGCCGACGCCGACGACAACGATGCCGATGGTGCCGTCGTGCGGGGCGGTGATCTCGGTTTCCATCTTCATGGCTTCGAGCACCATCAGCGTGTCCCCGGTGGCGACGTGCGCGTCCGGCTCGACGAGCACCTTGACCACCGTTCCCGAGATGGGTGCGGTCACCCCGTTGGCCGGGTTGGCCGGCGCCTTGGCGGACACCGGGGTGACTCCGTAGGCGGACGTGCTGGCGATCAGCAGCGGTCCCAAGGCTGGGGTGGGATCCTCCTCGACCTCCACCTCGACGTCATACGAGGCGCCGTCCACGGTCACTTTCAGCTTCATCTCATCCCTCTGTCTGCCACTGTCGTCTGGTGGGCGTCCAGGCCATCATTCCACCGCTCACCGCCGGCCATGAGAGATGTTGTGGGAATGCTGGACATCGCTGCGACCCTGCCGGCGCCAGGTCGAATCCCGGCGCAGGTGTACCTGTTTGATAGTGGCCCGTTGGCCCAGGTAAGCGGCACAGGCGGCCGAGATGACCGCCAGCACCGCCGGGGACACCTCCCGTGCGGGGTTTGGCATCCCGGCCACCCGCTCCTCCAATGCCCCGACCCGATCCGACAACCCCACCAGGAGCGTCTTCAGTTCCGCGAGCGCACCGAGCACCTCCGCAGCGGGGGGAGTGCTCACATCCGTCGAGCTCATGACCTCTCCTTCCATCCGCGGTCGTTCACAGCGGGATCAGTCCATGCTTCTTCGGGGGGCGCATGTCCCGCTTGCCGGCTAGGGTCTCCAAGGCGCGGGCCACGTGCATCCGGGTCTCAGCCGGTTCGATGACCTCGTCGACGAAGCCCCGGGCCGCCGAGACGTACGGCGTTGAGAAAGTGTCCCGGTAGAGGTCGACCAGCTCCTGGCGCTTGGCGGCGGGATCCTCCGCGCCTGAGATTTCCTTGCGGAATACGATGCTGGCCGCACCCTCGGCGCCCATGACCGCGATCTCCGCCGTGGGCCAGGCGTACACCCGGTCGGCCCCCAGCTCGCGGCTGCACATCGCGATATACGCCCCGCCGTAAGCTTTCCGCAGGATGATGGTGATCTTCGGTACCGTCGCCGCCGAGTAGGCGAACAGCAGCTTCGCGCCATGCCGGATAATCCCGCCGTGCTCTTGCGTCGATCCGGGCAGGAACCCGGGAACGTCGACCAGCGTGATGAGCGGGATGTTGAAAGCGTTGCAGAACCGGACGAACCGGGCCGCCTTATCCGAGGCGTCGATGTCGAGAACCCCGGACATGTGCAGCGGCTGGTTGGCGATGATGCCGACCGTGTTGCCGGTGATCCGGGCGAACCCGATCACCACGTTCATCGCGAACCCGGCCTGAACTTCCAGGAAGTCGGCAGCGTCGACCATGTTGAGGATGACGTCTCGGACTTCGTACCCCTTCTTGGCGTCGTCCGGGATGATCATGTTGAGCGCGTTGTTGCGTTCCACGTCGTCGTGGCCGGGGACGTAAGGCGGGTCCTCGGTGTTGTTGTTAGGCAGGAAGCTGAGCAGCTTCTTGGCGATGAGGATGGCCTGATCGTCGTTGTCCGCGACGAAGTGGATCACCCCGGAGCGCACCATGTGTGCGTCCGGTCCACCGAGCGCCTCGGAGCTGATCTCCTCCCCGGTCACCTGCCTGATGACGTCCGGCCCGGTGATGAACATCCGGGCCACCCGGGTCTGGATGATGAAGTCCGTCAGGGCCGGGGAGTACGAGGCCCCCCCAGCGCAGGGACCGGCGATGATCGTGATCTGCGGCACGACACCAGAGAGCGCGACGTTTTGAAAGAACACCCTCCCGTACCCCGCCAGGGCATCCACGCCCTCCTGGACCCGGGCGCCGCCGGAGTCGTTGAAGAAGACGAACGGGGTGCCGTTCTCCAGGGCGCGGTGCAGCGAGTTGGCGATCTTCGTGCAATGGATCTCACCGGCGGATCCACCTGCGACGCTGAAGTCCTGACTCGCGATGTGCACCGGGCGCCCGAAGACCAGCCCGGAGCCGGTGACGACTCCGTCGGCCGGCATGGTCGCCTTGTCCAACCCGAACAGCGTCGAGCGGTGCCGCGCCCACAGCCCGATCTCCTCGAAGCTGCCCGGATCGAACAGGTCGTCGATCCGTTCCCGCGCCGTCTTCTTGCCCGATTCATGCTGCTTGGCGTGCCGAGCCTTGCCACCGCCGGCCTGCAGCTCGGCGCGTTTGGCCTTCAGTTCGGCGATGGCCTGCGCCATGGTTATTGGGCCAGTGCTGGACATGAAGCCTCATACCCCTTTCAGGCGGGCTTGACGGCGACGCTGTGAGCCTTACCGTCGATGGTGATCTCGTACTTGATGGGGACACGGACCGGACCGGTCTTGCCGTCGCTCGCTGCGGCTGCCTGCTCCGCGGCCAGCTCGTGCGGGTCCTTTCCCACGTTCTTGGGCCCCTCGGGGCGGCTCTTGAAGAACCCTGGAGCTACCTTGGGGAACATCGCGTACGTCAGAACGTCCTCATCGGTACCGTCGAAGCCCTGGAGCGCGGCGGCCTCACCCTTGAGTGCGTCCCACTCGGCGTCGATGAGGTCGGCAGGACGAACCGTGCTCGGCTCCTTGCCGCTCTGAGTCCGGGCCTTGTCCACGACATCCGGGTCCTTGGTACCTAGCCCACCACCGTAGTAGCCCAGCATCAAGTCCGCGAACTCCGCGGTCAGGACCTTGTACTCGCCCAACAGCACGTTGAAGACGGCCTGGGTGCCGACGATCTGGCTGGACGGGGTGACCAGCGGCGGGAAGCCAGCGGCCGCGCGCACCTTCGGCACCTCCAGAAGCACTTCCTTCATCTTGTCGGTGGCGCCCTGCTGAGCGAGTTGGCTTTCCATGTTCGAGATCATCCCGCCCGGGATCTGGCTGGCGAAGATATCGGTCTCGACGTTGAACGCGGACATGAACTGGGCGTACCGCGGGCGGACCGTGGCGAAGTGGTCCTTGATACGGCCGAGCACGCCCAAGTCCAGGTTGGCAACGTAGTCGGTGCCATCCAGCATCTCCACGGCCGCCTCGGTCGGGTTGTGGCCCGGACCGAGCGACATCGAACTGATGGCGGTGTCGATGACATCGGCGCCCGCCTCGATCGCCTTCATCAACGACACCAGGGTCACCCCGGTGGTGGCGTGACAATGCACGTTGATCTGCATGTCCGGCATGGCGTCCTTGAGCGCTTTGACGGTGTCGTAGGCCGACTGCGGCTTCATGATGGCCGCCATGTCCTTGAGGGCCAACGACTGACAACCCATGTCCCGTAACCGCAGACCCATCTCGACTGCTCGCTCCACCGTGTGGATCGGGGAGACCGTGTAGCAGATTGTGCCCTGGGCATGGGCGCCGGCCTTGTTCACCGCGGCAATGGCCCGTTCGACGTTGCGGGTGTCGTTGAGGGCATCGAAGACCCGGAACACGCCCACCCCGTTCTCGGCGGCCTTCTGGACGAAGTGGTCCACGACGTCGTCGCCGTAGTGGCGGTAGCCGAGCAGGTTCTGCCCGCGAAGCAGCATCTGCAGGCGGCTGTTCGGAAGGAGTCTGCGGAACGTCCGCAGCCGCTCCCACGGGTCCTCGTTCAGGAAGCGGATGCAGGCGTCGAAGGTGGCCCCGCCCCAGCATTCGACGCTCCAGTATCCGGCGGCGTCGATGTCGGCGCAGGCGTCCACCATGTCCTCCATGGCCATTCGAGTGGCCATGAGGCTCTGATGCGCGTCACGGAGCACCAGCTCTGTGATCCCGATCTCTTTCTTCGTCGTCATGGCCGTATCGTGGCACGGGCGCGGCGGTTTGACTGCCCCCGGGTGGGATTTTGTCCTGGTCCTGAGAGGACCACTGACTTACCCCCACTTTGTCGCCCGAAGAATGGTAAGCCCTTGTCAGGGTGGTTGAGTGGACAACCGTTCGGATCTCGCCGCGGTCCGGATCGGTCGAGCCCCGGCCGGGCGTCCCGACGTCCAGCCCGGCGCGCCTCGGCGGGCTCGTTCCCCCTGATGGCGGGCCTGCCGCCAACGGCAGACGGATGGACTCCGGCGCTGGGGGCCTTCCGCCGCGAGGGGATCTGCAACTGGACCGGCCAGGACCCCCGGCACGCTCCGTGCCGATGTGCTGGCGTCACCGGAATTCCGCTGCGCCGCAACGCCGATCAATGCCTGGATGGATGACGTGCCCCGCTTGGGGTCGTAGGCTCGGGGCAATGGCAGCCCGTTTTCGACCAGGCGGCCCACGGCTGGGCTGCTGACCGTCGGGTCGGCGGACCGGACCCAACTCAGGCAGGGGCCTTGGCTGGATGATCGAGTTCGAGAACGTCACCAAGACCTACCCGAGCCTGCAGCGGCCCGCCCTGGACGACGTCTGTCTGCGGATGGAGGTCGGCGAATTCGCCTTCTTGGTCGGTGCCTCGGGATCGGGCAAGTCGACCGTGATGCGCCTGATCCTGAGAGAGGAGCGGGCCACCAGCGGACGGATCGTGGTGGCCGGTCACGACCTACAGAGCCTCAAGCGGCGTGGCGTCCCGGCGTTGCGGCGCGCCATCGGCATGGTCTTCCAGGACTTCCGGCTACTGCCCGATAAGACGGTGTTCGACAATGTCGCCTACGTCATGCACGTGCTGGGCGCCCGGCGCCGGGACGTGCGCCGCAGTGTGCCCGAGACTCTGGAGTTGGTCGGATTGGCCGCGATGGCCAAACGGTTCCCGCACCAGCTGTCCGGCGGGGAACAGCAGCGGGTGGCCATCGCGCGTGCGGTCGTCACGAGTCCGCCCCTGCTGTTGGCCGACGAGCCGACCGGCAACCTCGACCCGGTCACCAGCCTCGAGATTGTTGGGCTGTTGGACCGGATCAACAAGGCCGGCACGACGGTGCTGATGGCCACCCACGACGACGACATCGTCGACCATTTCCGCAAACGAGTCATGGAACTGGACGCGGGGCGGATGGTCCGGGACGAGGCGGTCGGGGTGTACCTGGCCGGCGGATCGACGGGGGCAGCCGCCGCCCCAGCGGCCACTTTTGTGGAGGCCGGGGCCACGGCTTCCGGCACTTCGGACACCGGGACACTGTGACCACGGTGGCAACCACGGTGGCAACCAAGGGCATCGACTTGAGAGGCGGACATGCGACTGACGTTCCTCTTCGGTGAGGCCTGGACGGGTCTGCGCCGCAGCATGTCCATGGCCGTCTCGATCATGCTGGTCGCCACCGTGTCGCTGTTCTTTCTTGGGCTGGGGCTACTGGCCCAGCGGCAGGTCGAGGCCGCCAAGGGGTACTGGTACGACAAGGTCGAGGTGTCGATCTTCATGTGCACGGCCAAGTCGAGCGAGCCCAACTGCCCCGCTGGGGCCGCCACGGAGGCTCAGACCGACGCCGTGGCGGTGCTGCTGGACTCCATGCGACCGGTGGTCACGGAGTACTTCTACGAGGACCAGCAGGTCGCCTACCAGCGGTTCCGGGAGCAGTTCCGCAACAACCCCACGTTCGCCGAGACCCCTCCAGAAGCCATTCCGGCCGCGTTCCGGGTCAAGCTGGACGACCCCAAGCATTACGAGGACGTCACCCTGGCCTTCCGCGGGCAGGCCGGCGTCGGGGCCGTCAAGGACATTCGCCAGGTGCTCGACCCGTTGTTCCGGGTCCTGGACCTCCTCCGCTACGCGGCCTGGGGTCTGGCCGGGGTGATGCTGCTCTGCACTGTGCTGCTGACCGCCACGACGATCAGGCAGGTCGCCTTCAGCAGGCGGCGGGAGACCGCGATCAAGCGCGTGGTCGGTGCCTCCAAATCGGCGATCAGGTTGCCCTTCCTGGTCGAAACCACCCTGGCCACGGTGCTCGGTGTCGTCGTGGCCGTGGCCGCGCTGGTGGTGCTGGTGCGCACAGCGGTGGCGTCGCTGAGCCAGCGGTTCCGCGACTTCGCGTGGATCGCCGAGTCGGACGTGTGGGCTGTTGCTCCGTGGCTCGCCGCGGTGGCGCTGGTGTTGGCCGTGGTCGTGTCCTGGTTGGCCCTGGCTCGATTCGTGCGGGTGTGACCTCGGCCCGGCGCCGGTCCACGACGCGCCCACCTGCGGGGCGTGCGTCACACCGCGGCGCCAAGTCGTACATTGCGTACGTCAGTGCAGGGGTGCCGCGGCGTTCGAGTCGTCCGGGTCCCTGCCGGATGCTCACACGAGGTGGTGGCTGATGACGGATCCTCGCTGGGGTACGGCTCGCTCCGGTTCCCCGAGAACCAGCCACCGCCGGTGCGCCGGCGTGGCCATCGGGATGACCATTGCCCTGATCGCAGGCCCCGTCCCGGCCGACGCCGCCACCCGATCGGCCGCCGCCGAAGCGGTCCCGCTGGCCGGTTCGCGGGGAGGTGTCCTCCGGACGGACCCCGACGAGCGTCGCGCCCGCCTCCAGCGCGCCATCGACAGCTCCGAGGCCACCCTGGCCGGCCTGTCCGAGGACGCCCGGCGTGCCGTGCGTGCGTTGCGTGCCACCGAGAAGGCTTCCGCCGAGGCGCAACGGGCGGTCCAGATGGCACAGGCCCGGGTAGCGCAGGCGGCCGCGGTCACGCGGGATCTGAACGCCCGGCTCGTCACGGCCCGGATCGAAGAGGCGCAAGCAGACGCCGAGCTGACCCGGATCCGAGTGGACATCGACGAGGGGGAGGGCCGGCGCAACGACATCGCCCGGCTGGCGTACGAGGGTGGCCTCCAAGGCAGCCTCACCGTCTTCTTGGCCGGTGGGTCGGCCGCCGAGATCAGTGAGCGGATGTACCTGCTGGAGAAGGTCAACGATGTTCAGAACGCCGAGCTGGACCGGCTCGCGCTGGCTCGGGGTCAGGCGCAGGCCATGCTGGCGCGGCTGGCCGAGGCGCGGCGGCGGGTCGCTGCGCTGACCGTCCAGGCACAGGCCAACCTGGCCGAAGCGGCACGCGCTGGTGAGCAGCAGGCGGCAGCTCGCCAGCGGCTGGTGGCCCTGGCGGCGACTCGGCGGCAGCAGGCGGCCGCGGTGTCGGCGCGCCGGGCGACCGAAGCCAGGCGCCTGAATGCCCTGCAAGCAGAATCCGAGCGGCTGACCGCGCTGTTGCGCGCCCGTAGCCGACAGACCCGCGGGGTGTCCCGTCAGTGGGTCCGCGGCAGCGGGCGCTTCAGCCACCCCGTCACCGGCTCGGTAACCTCGCCGTTCGGGATGCGCTTCCATCCCATCCTGAAATACTCCCGGTTGCACACGGGTATGGACTTCGGGGCCGGCTGCGGCACCCCGGTGTACGCCGTCGGCGACGGTGAGGTCGTCCGCGCCGGCTGGGCCGGTGGGTACGGTAACCAGGTCGTCATCGCCCACGGCGGGTCGGTGGCCTCGACGTACAATCACTTGTCGGCGATCGCCAAGCGGTCCGGCAGCGTCGGGCGTGGCAGCCTGATCGGCTATGTGGGCACCACCGGCCTGTCCACCGGGTGCCACTTGCACTTCGAGGTACGGGTGAACGGCGTCCCGGTCAACCCGGCGAGTTACCTGTAGGGGACAGCCCCGCCGGCGAGCGGGTACCCTGGGCCCGGTTGACGAGGCGCCACACGTCGGGCTGAGGCGGGTCCAGGCGGCCCATGACGGAGCAGGGAGCGGTGATGGCCAGGGATCAGGGTGTCCAGGTCATCGCCCGCAACCGCAAGGCGAGACATGATTACCTGATCGAGGACACCTTCGAGGCCGGACTCGTGCTGACCGGGACCGAGGTCAAGTCGTTGCGGATGGGGCGAGCCTCGTTGGTCGACGGCTACGCGACGATCAGTCACGGCGAGGCGTGGCTGGAGGGCGTCCACATCCCCGAGTACACCCAAGGCACGTGGACCAATCACGCCGCTCGGCGCAAGCGCAAGTTGCTGCTGAACCGTCAGGAGATCACCAAGCTCAGCGCCAAGACGCGAGAGTCCGGCCACACCATCATCCCGCTCAGCCTGTACTTCCGAGACGGCCGGGCCAAGGTTGAGATTGCCCTGGCCAAGGGGCAGAAGGCCTACGACAAACGCCAGGCGCTGCGGGAGCGCCAGGATGAGCGGGAGGCGCAGCGAGCCATCTCGGTTCGCCGGGAGCGATAGTGTGCATTCGGGACCGGTCGGGGTCGGGATGGTCCGGTCAGGCAAGCCGCGCGAAATGGAGGATCGGATGAACACCGACGAGGACGTCTACCGGGATCTGACCCTCGACGAGTCCTGGGACATGATCAGCGGGATGTCGTTCGGCCGGCTCGCGTTCGCGGTGGCCGGCGTTCCCGAGATCGTCCCGATCAACTACTGCGTCTCCGAGAGAAAGCTGTACTTCCGAACGTCGGAGGGCAGCAAGTTGGCCGGGCTGACCATCAACCACAACGTGGCCTTTGAGATCGACACCTACGAGGAGGACAGCGCGGCCAGCGTCATCCTCTCCGGAACGGCCCGCGAGTTGCAGGCCCCGGACGAGCTGGCCTGGGCGGACACGTTGCCGCTGCGTCCGTGGGTGCCCACGCTGAAATACCACTTCGTCGAGATCACCCCAGACGTGGTGACCGGCCGGTTGTATCGGCTGGGTCCGGAGCCGGAGCGCTGACCGACGTCCGATCACTGGCCCCGGGGAGGAAATGCGGTGGGCTCGACCTGCGTTGTTATCATCGGTTGATGGGCGCGACTCGGCACCTGACCCCCATACCGGGTGAGACAGCGGTTGCGCGATCGCTTGACAACTGCACAGCGTGACGTGCCCCCGATGGGGGTGATCGGTTTCGACGTTGGTCGTCGGATCAGGGGAAGCGGGTCGAGGATGCAGGGTTATCTCGTCAACGCTCCCTGTAAAACAACAGGTGCCGATTCCAAGAGCACCGACTTCGCCCTCGCCGCCTGAGCGAGCTTCGAAGTCCGTCAGCCTGAGGTTGCTATCGACTCAGTTCCTGGCGTCAGCTAGGTAGCTTGCCGCGTCCCCATGTCGAGGGGGTGACGCGGGACTCTTACTCGACTGGGCCTGTCAGCGGACATGTGCGTGCGAGCGCTGAGGCCGAGAAAATCCCTAGCGCACTGCACCCGGAGAAGTCCTGGTCTTTCGCCAGCGGACGCGGGTTCGATTCCCGCCACCTCCACCACTCGGCGCGTCACGTTGTGCAGCGGCCAGCGAACATCGAGGCTTTCGAGGTTCGTATGCCGATGTGGCGAAACCTCGTGAACCCCGCTGGCGGCAGGTTGGCGAGGGCTCCGGGCTGCCGCCCACCGCTGACGATCCGCTGTCGGCTACCGGTTTCCCGTGGGCGCGTCGGACTGTTGGGCAGCGGCCACCTTCTCGCGGACGTCGTCCATGTCGAGGTCCTTCACGGCGGTGATGACCTGGTCCAGGGCGGGGGCCGGCAACGCTCCCGGTTGGGCGAACACCAGGATTCCGTCGCGGAAGGCCAGCAATGTCGGGATCGCAGTGATCTGGAACATCGCCTGCAGCGCGGGCTCGGCCTCGGTGTCCACCTTGCCGAACACGACATCGGGGTGGCTCTGGGAGGCGGCCTCGTAGATCGGGGCGAACTGCCGGCACGGTCCACACCACGAGGCCCAGAAGTCCACCAGAACGATGCCGTCGGCGGTCACCGTCTGCTCGAAGGTCTGTTCGGTCAGTGTGCTCGTCGTCATGGACCGGATAACGGACATACCCGCGTGGGTATTCCGATCCGCTGACCTGGCCCCGGGCGCGGCAACCCCACCGGTCCGGCGGTCTGGGCGCGCCGCTCGGCTACCGGGCACAATGGCGCCGTGGAGTCCCTCGGCGGCAAACTTCTGGTGGCCACCCCCTCGACCGGTGGCCCGATCTTCCGGCGCAGCGTGGTGCTGATGCTGCAGCACGACGACGACGGGGCGCACGGGCTGGTCCTGAACAAGCCACTCGGCAGCGGCGTGGAACGGGTGCTGCCGGGCTGGCAAGACCACCTCAGCGGCCCGGCGGTGCTCTTCCAGGGTGGACCGGTCGGCCTGGACTCAGCATTGGGGCTGGTCTGCCTGCCCGGTGAGGCGCCGGAGTCCTTGGGCATCAAGCGGATCTTCGCGGCGGTGGGCGTTGTCGACCTGGACGCACCACCGGAGCTGGTCATGCCCGAGATCGCCGGGCTGCGCATCTACGCGGGGTACGCGGGCTGGGCCCCGGGGCAGCTAGAGGGGGAGCTGGAGGCCGGTGGCTGGTACGTGGTGCCGGCCGAGTCGTGGGACGCCTTCAGTCCTGAGCCTGAACACCTGTGGCAGGCGATACTTCGCCGGCAGCCAGGTCAGCTGGCCTGGGTGGCGCTCTATCCCGACGACCCGACGATGAACTGAGCCCGGCGGCCGGCCGCGGCAATCGCCACGATCCGGAGCTTCACGACCCGGATTAGACTGCCGCCATGCCGCAGCCGCAGTCGCCACTCGACGAACCGTTGTCCCCCGCGGAACCGGGTCTCCAGCCAGCCTCCGCGACCTCGGTACTGGAGCGCGAGCTGGTCACCGAACACGTCTACGAGCCGGGGGACCACGAGCGGTTCGCCCACTACGTGCGTAAGGAGAAGATCCTCCAGAGCGCTCTGTCGGGGCAGCCCGTGGTGGCGCTGTGTGGCAAAGTGTGGGTGCCTGGACGTGATCCGAAACGCTTCCCGGTCTGCCCGATGTGCAAGGAGATCTACGACGGTCTACGCGATCCGCAGGATGGTCCGAACGGCGAGTGAGCCGGTCGGGGGCCGGTTGACGGGCACCCGGACGCCGCCGCTGCCCACCCGTGTCAAGGGCCCTGGGCAGCCCCCTGGTGGCGGCCCTGGATGCCCCTGGGTTGTGTCAGACTGCCGAGCATGACCTCGCAGGCGCCCGGGTGGTACGACGACCCGTATGACCCGGCCCTGCTGCGTTACTGGGACGGCATCCTGTGGACCTCGCACGTCGTCCCCAAAGTCCCGCCTGCCACCGAGCCCGCCGTTCGCGGCCAGGGCGACGCGCCCACGGCGAGCGGCTGGCCGCCGGGATGGTCGCCCGCTACCCCGCCCGGTCCAGGGATGGCTGCGGACCCGTCCTCGGGAGCGAATGTCGCTCCGGAGGACGGGGGCCGCACGCCGACCCCGATGGCGTGGCATCCGGGCACCGGTTACCCGGTTGGTCCGAGAACCCGGGACGGGGCCGTGCTGGCCGGATGGTGGCGCCGTGCGGGGGCGTTCACCCTTGACTGGATCCTGGTCAACGGGGTGGTCTGGATCCTCAGCTGGTTGTTGCGGCTCTTCCCCGCCGACGAACTGTCTTCTTGGTGGGAACGCAGCCTCCGCGCCGCGGCGGCGGGGCAGCAGACGCCGGCTCTCCCGGACACCCTGATCGCCCAGCTCGGTGTCGTCGCCGTCGTCGCCGCGATGTTCTACCTGGTCTACGACGTGGTTGGACTCAGCCGGTGGGGGGCCACCCTGGGACGACTCGCCGTCGGCATCCGGGTCCGGCTCAACTCCCGACCAGGGCCGTTGTCGGTCGAAGTCGCCATCCGCCGGTCCTCGCTGAAGTTCATCGGCGAGCTGACCGCCCCGCTACCTTTCCTCGGCACGATGACCTTGATGTTCGCGGTCATGGACCGGTTATGGCCGTTGCGGGACCCGGAACGGCAGTCGTTCCACGATAAAGTGGCCTCGACCGTCGTGGTGCTTGCCCGTCCCTGAATCCTGATGGGAGCCGGATCAGGAGGCTACCACGGGAGTGCCGGACAATTCGGCGCCGGCCTCCCGCAGCTCGGCCAGCGCCGCCGTGGTCGTCTGAGTCGCCACCCCCGCGGTGAGGTCCAACAGGACGCGGGTCCGCAGTCCGGTCGCCAGGGCGTCCAGAGCGGTGGCACGCACGCAATGGTCGGTGGCGATGCCGACGACGTCGACGGCCCCCACGCCGCAGTCGGCCAGCCACGCGCCCAGTGGCACCTCCTGGTCCCCCTCACAGGTCGAACCGTCGAACCCGCTGTAGGCCGCCGCGGCCCGTCCCTTCCGGAAGACCGCATCGAGGCGATCCAGCACCGGTTCGAGGTTGGAGTGGAAAGCGGCTCCGGGGGAGTCGGCCAGGCAGTGCACCGGCCAGCTGTTGACGAAGTCGGGCTGCGCCGAGAAGTGCGGGCCGGGGTCCTCGTGCCAGTCAGCCGTGGCCACGATCGCGGCGTACCCGGAGCCGGCGGTCCGGACGTAATCGGCCACTCGTCTCGCCACGTCCGCCCCACCGGCCACGGCCAGGGAGCCGCCCTGGCAGAAGTCGTTCTGGACGTCGACGATGATCAGGGCTCGAGTGCTGGTGTGGCTCATGGGGCACTCCTTGGCTTCAGGATTGGCTTCAGACTCGACTTCAGGTTGGCATCGGGGTCGGGCCCGGGGTCGGTAGGTGGGCGAAGATCGTCGGGATGGCCGGTTCCCCCCGGGACAACCGCCGAGCCGCGTCCGGCAACTCCGCCAGCGTCGCCTGGTGGTGGGCCCGCGCCTCGGCAACACCGGTGTCGGCCACGACCGCACCGTCCCGGATCAGCTCGATCAGCAGTGGCCGGTCGTCACCGTCGTCCTGCGGTGGCGCGCCGACGCCGATGACCTCGGCCTCGGCCCGTCCCGAAGTGTCGCGGCGGCGCAGTGCGTACTTGCGGCCGCCCACGGAGGCCTTATGGGTGCTCTTCTTGGCGACCCCGACGAGATGCCCGGTATTGTCCGCGCGTGCCACCAGCTTGTAGACGAGCCCGGCGGTCGGCGCGCCGGACCCGCTGACCAGGGACGTGCCCACCCCATAGGCGTCCACCGGCGCCGCCGCCAGCGCGGCGATCGCGTACTCGTCGAGGTCGGAGGTGACCACGATCCGGGTGCGCACGGCTCCCAGTTCGTCCAGCAGGCCGCGCACCTCGCGGGCCTGGACGAGCAGGTCGCCGGAGTCGATGCGGACTGCGCCCAGGTCCGAACCGGCGATCCGGACCGCGGCCCGAACCGCACGGCCCACGTCGTAGGTGTCGACTAGCAGCGTCGTGCCTGCGCCCAGGCCAGCGACCTGCGCGGCGAAGGCGGTGTCCTCGTCGTCGTGCAGCAGGGTGAAGGAGTGCGCGCTCGTTCCGGCGGTAGGCAGGCCGTACTGTCGTCCCGCCTCGAGGTTGCTCGTGGTGGCAAATCCCGCGACGTAGGCCGCGCGGGCGGCAGCGACGGCCGCCCATTCGTGGGTGCGCCGCGACCCCATCTCGATGCACGGCCTGTCGGCGGCGGCGGAGACCATCCGGGAGGCGGCCGCGGCGACCGCGCAGTCGTGGTTGTAGATCGACAGCAGCACCGTCTCCAGGATGCAGGCGTCGGCGAAGCTGGCCTCGACCACCAGCAACGGCGAACCCGGCAGGTAGACCTCACCCTCGGCGTACCCCCAGATGGACCCACGGAACCGGTAATCCTCGAGGTAGCCGAGGGTGGCCCTGTCGACGACCTGCCGACTGGCCAGGTCGGCAAGGATCTCCTCGGAGAACCGGAAGGCCGTCACCGCGTCCAGCATCCGCCCCACCCCGGCGACCACCCCGTAACGGCGTCCTGGCGGCAGCCGCCGGGCGAACATCTCGAACACGCTGCGCCGCCTCGCTGCCTCGCTGGTCAGCGCCGCCTGGAGCATGGTCAGCTCGTAGTGGTCGGTCAGCAGGGCGGTGCTCGTCACAAGCTCAGCCTATTGTGGGGAGGTGTCCATCGCGCCGACCGAGCAGCAGTTCGCGCAGACGTTCGAGCAGGCTGACCTCGACGTCCCATGGGTCACACTGGTATGGAACGACCCGGTCAACCTCATGTCGTACGTCAGTTACGTCTTCCAGAGCTACTTCGGCTACCCCCGGGACAGGGCCCAGGCGCTGATGCTGGACGTGCACTACAAGGGCAAGGCAGCCGTCGCACACGGCCCCCGGGAGCTGATGGAGCAGCACACCGAGGCCTTGCACGGGTACGGGTTGTGGGCCACCTTCCAGAAGGATGAGTGATGGCCCGAGGGTTCCGGCGACACCGGGGACGCTTCGTGGCAAAGCTGGACCCCGACGAACGCGTCCTGGTCGTAGGGCTGCTGGAGCACACCCGGCAGTTGCTGCTCGCGCCGCCGGCTGCGCCCGAACCCGACGAGTTCGACCTGCTCATGCTCGACGCGGGGATGGAGGACCCGGACCGGTTCGGTGCCGGTCCGCGGCTGGGCGGCCCTGACGATGCGCCGGAGCGGGAGCCCGACGACCCGGCGGTCCGTCGCCTGCTGCCTGCGGGACACCACGACGATCCGCACGCCGCAGCCGAGTTCCGCCGGCTGACCGGTCGCGGGCTGCGGGAGCGAAAGGCGCACCGGCTGGAGCTGGCCGCCAAGGCGCTCCGGGCTGCCGCGCACGATTCGGTGAGTTTGGAGCCGGACGCCGCGGAGGACCTGTTGGTAGGCCTCACCGACGTGCGCCTGGTCCTGGGGGAGCGGCTGGAATTGCACACAGACGCCGACGCCGCTCAGTTGCATCATCGCCTGGAGGGAATAGGCCCGCACGACACGAGCCTGCCGCTGCTGGTCTCCTACGAGTTCCTGACCTGGCTGCAGGAGAGCCTGGCCGCGGCGATGCTGCAGCGGCCGTGATGCTGCTCCCCCTTCCGGCCCTTCGCCGGGCGGCGCCGATCAAACGTGCAAGAATCCTGCCCGACACCTCACCGAGGAGGACATCATGGCTTTCGCCCCCGCGCGCCTGCGCACCCTATGCCTGACGGCCACCGCCGTCGCCGCTGTCGGCGCCCTGGCAGCGTGCGGCAGTACATCCAATTCGACCTCCGCGGAGGCCAGCCCCTCCGCCGGCGGGTCCGCCCTGGTCAAGCCTGGACAGCTGACCGTGTGCACCCACCTGTCCTACAAGCCGTTCCAGTTCAAGCAGGACGGCAAGGTGGTCGGCTTCGACGTCGATCTGATGGACCTGGTGGCCAAGGACCTCGGCGTGACGCAGGAGATCGTCGACATCGAGTTCCGGCAGATCTACGACGGGACCGCGTTCTCGACCAAGAAGTGCGACCTGGGCGCCGCCGGCATCACCGTGACGCCCAAGCGCAAGGAGACCGTGCTGTTCTCCGATCCGTACTTCGACGCCAGCCAGGCGCTGCTGGTCAAGAAGGGCAGCGGGATCACGAGCCTGTCCGGGCTGCGGGGCAAGAAACTGGGCGCTCAGACCGAGACCACCGGCCTGGAGTATGCCCAGAAGAACAAGGCGGCCAACGGCTACGAGATCGTCATCTTTGACGATCTCCCGCTCGGCGTGAACGCCGTCAAGGCCGGCCGGGTGGAGGCGGCCATCAACGACAACGGGGTCCTGTTCGATTTCGCCAAGAACAATCCCGACACCCAGGTCGTCGAGGAGTTCAACACCGGCGAGAACTACGGCATCGCCGGCCGACTGAACGACGCCAACGCCACCGCGCTGATGGCCAAGGTCAACGCCGTCATCGCCAAGATCAAGACCGACGGCACGTACACCCAGATCTACAAGAAGTGGTTCGGGGTAGAGCCCGCAGCCGCCAAGGCCGCCGCCGGTTCGGCCTCCAGCCCGGCCACCAGCACCCCCTGACCCCGCCGCTGCGGCCAGGTCCCGCTGACCCGCCCGCAGCATCACCCTTAGCGTCAGGCAGGACCAGTGAGCAGTCTCTCGACCACCCTCCGACCGGCCCGCAGGCGTACCTCCCCGCGGGTCCGGTCGCAGCGCCTGCGGATGGCCCAGTATGCACTGCTGGTGATGCTGCTCATCGGTGCGGCATTGGCAGCGAATTGGCCGCAGGTCGCCAGTGTCTTCTTCCGCCGCGACCTCATCGTCTCGACCATCGACTCCGAGCTGGCCACGGCGTTCCGCAACACCCTGGCCTACACCTCCGGGGCCTTCGTGGTGGGCCTGGTACTGGGTACCGTCCTGGCGCTGATGCGGTTGTCCCCGGTCGGTCCCTACCGCTGGCTGGCCACCGGGTACGTGGAGCTGTTCCGCGGACTGCCGGCGATCATCGTGCTGCTGGCCTTCGGCCTGCTCCCGCTGGCCTTCCCCGACCTGGAGATCCCGTTCGGCACCTACGGGATCGTCTGGGTGGCCCTGGGCATTGTCTCGGCCGCCTACATGTCCGAGACGATCCGGGCGGGCATCCAAGCCGTCCCCAAGGGTCAGGTCGAGGCTGCCCGTTCGCTCGGGATGCACCCGGGTCGGGCGATGCGGCACATCGTACTGCCGCAGGCGTTCCGGATCATCCTTCCCCCGCTAACCAACGAGCTGATCCTGCTGACCAAGGACTCCTCGCTGGTGTACATCATCGGGCTGTCCACCGGCGGCTTCGAGCTGACCAAGCTGGGTCGCGAACTCTCCCAGACCAACGCCAACCTGACTCCACTGGTGGTTTGCGGCTTGTGCTACCTGGTGATCACACTGCCGCTGACCTATCTGGTCCGCCGCCTCGAGGTCAAGACCAGGAGGGCCCGCTGATGGCCGCGCACACACCGGCCGGGTCAGCAGTAGCAGGGGAAGTGGCGGCCGGGGCAGCAGCGGCCGGGCAGCTCGCCGTGCGGGTCGAGGGGCTGTACAAGGCGTTCGGGCAGGTAGAGGTGCTCAAGGGCATCGACCTGACGATCCGCCCCGGCGAGGTGGTCTGCGTCATCGGGCCCTCGGGTTCGGGCAAGTCCACCCTGTTGCGGTGCGTCAACCTCTTGGAGCAGCCGACCGCCGGGCGGGTGTGGTTGCAGGAGGACGAGGTCACCGACCCGGACTGCGACATCGACCATGTGCGGGCTCGAGTCGGTATGGTCTTCCAGCAGTTCAACCTGTTCCCGCATCTGACCGCCCTCAGCAATTGCACCATCGCCCAGGTCAAGGTGCTCAGGCGGGACAAGGCCACGGCGCGCGCCAAGGCCATGGCCACCCTGGCCCGGGTCGGCTTGGCCGGCCGCGAGGACGCCTACCCGGCGCAGTTGTCCGGGGGCCAGCAACAACGGGTCGCCATCGCCCGGGCGCTGTCGATGGATCCGGACCTCATGCTGTTCGACGAGCCCACCTCGGCGCTCGACCCGGAGTTGGTCGGCGACGTGCTCGCGGTCATTCGGCTGCTGGCCGCCGAGGGGATGACAATGATAGCCGTCACCCACGAGATGGCCTTCGCCAGGGAGGTTGCCGACCGGGTGATCTTCATGGACGACGGCGTCATCGTGGAACAGGGTGACCCGGCCCGGGTGATCGGTGACCCGGTGGAGGAACGCACCCGGACCTTCCTGCAACGGGTCCTCGATCCCACCCACGTGGACGCCCCACCGAGCGCCGCGGCGCCCCCGTCGCAGCTGCCGACGCAGCCCCCGGCACAGCTGCCGACGCAGCCCCCGGCACAGTGAGACCGGGACGGGACTAGCCCCGACGCGGTCGCCTCTATCACACCCCCGCTGAGACCCACCCCACGGCGTGCCAGTTCAGGGCCTATATTCACTCCTGTGGCAGATGCGCCGATCGGGATTTTCGACTCGGGCTATGGGGGTCTGACTGTCGCCCGAGCGGTGCTCGACCAACTGCCGCACGAATCCATCGCCTACCTTGGTGACACCGCTCGCGCGCCCTACGGGCCACGGCCGATCGCCCAAACTCGTCGATACGCTCTGGAATGTCTCGACCGTCTGGTGCAACATGGGGTCAAACTTCTGGTGATCGCGTGCAACACGGCAAGTGCTGCCGTCCTGCACGACGCCCGCGAACGGTACGACATCCCATTGGTGGAGGTGATCCGTCCAGCCGTGCGCCGGGCTGCTGCGGCCACCCGAAACGACATCGTCGGGGTCATCAGCACCGCCGGTACCCATCAGTCGGGGGCCTACGTCGACGCTTTCGCGGCCGCCCCGCACTTTCGCGTGATCAGCCGACCGTGCCCTCGGTTTGTCGACTTCGTCGAGGCGGGCATCACCTCCGGGCCGGAGCTGCTTTCCGTGGCCCGCGACTACCTGACCCCGGTCCAGGATGCCGGGGCTGACACCCTGATCCTCGGCTGCACCCACTATCCCCTCCTCACCGGGATCATCTCCTACGTGATGGGCGAGCGGGTCAGCCTGGTCTCGTCGGCCGAGGAGACCGCCAAGGACGTCTATCGGGTTCTGTCCGACCAGGGCCTGCTGCGGGAGGTGACCGCACCACCACCGGACCACGGCTTCTCCACGACCGGCGACCCGGTCGAGTTCGCCCGGCTGGCCAAACGGTTCCTGGGCCCGCAGGTTCGCACCGTGTTCGGGAACCTGGGTGTTGCGGGGTGAAGGTCACCATTATCGGGCATTCTGGGTCTTTCCCGGGCCCAGTCAGCCCCGCCTCCTGTTACCTGGTCCGCGCCCAGGCACAGGGGCGCACCTGGAGCATCGCCCTGGACCTGGGCAACGGGTCGCTGGGGGCCCTGCAACGGCACCTGGATCCGCACGACTTGGACGCCATCATCCTGTCCCACCTGCACCCAGACCACTGCCTCGACGTCTGCAGCTTGTACGTGATGCGTAAATATCAGCCCGGCGGTCCGGCGCGGGGCCGGATCCTGGTGTACGGCCCGCAGGGGACCGCGACCCGGCTGGCCCGCGCCTACGGTGTGCGCCGCGCCGAGCCGCTGACGTCGCAGTTCATCTTCCGGGACCTCCTCGACGCCGTTCCGGTGACCATTGGGCCGTTCACCGTGACACCCCACCTGGTGGCCCACTCCGTCGAGGCCTACGGCATCAGGGTCGCCGCCGATGGGCAGGTGCTCGCGTACTCGGGCGACACCGACCTGTGCGAGGGCCTGTCCCGGGTGTCCCACGACGCCGACCTCATGCTGGCCGATTGCGCGTTCGTGGACGGCCGCGACGACGTGCGCGGGATTCACATGACCGGCAGCCGCGCCGCGCAGGCCGCCGTCGATGCCGGGGGTGTCCGCCGGCTGATGCTCACCCACATCCCGGCGTGGAACGACCCGGGGGTCTGCCGCGCGCAGGCGGCGACCGTCTGGGCCGGTCACGTCGAGGTCGCCGTGCCGGGCTCGACGTACGAGCTGTGAGGGGTCTCGCGGGCGCCGCGGGCCGGGCGAGCGGTCGGTGTGGCTGCCTAGGATGTCGGGTGTGAACCGACATGACGGGAGAAAGGCCGACCAGCTACGCGACGTCCGGATTACCCGCAACTGGCTGGACCACGCCGAGGGCAGCGTGCTGGTGGAGTTCGGCTTGACCCGCGTGCTGTGCGTGGCGTCGTTCACCGAGGGGGTGCCGCGGTGGCGCCGAGGCGGCGGACGCGGATGGGTGACCGCAGAGTACGCCATGCTGCCCAGGGCCACCCATACCCGCAGCGACCGGGAGTCCGTCAAGGGTCGCCTGGGTGGCCGCACTCACGAGATCTCCCGGCTGATCGGGCGCAGTCTGCGCGCTGTTGTGGACACCGCGCAGCTGGGGGAAAACACGATCGTGCTGGACTGCGACGTGCTGCAGGCCGACGGCGGCACCCGCACGGCAGCCATCACCGGGGCCTTCCTGGCCCTACGCGACGCGGTCGAGAGCGGCCGGCGCGCTGGCTCCCTGGGGCGCACCGCTCAGCCGCTCACCGACTCGGTGGCGGCGGTCAGCGTCGGCGCTGTCGACGGGGAACCGATCCTCGACCTGGACTACACCGAGGACGTGGCCGCGCAAACCGACATGAACGTGGTGATGACGGGGGGTGGCCGGTTCATCGAGGTGCAGGGCACCGCCGAGGGCGCGCCGTTCGACCGTGCCTTGTTGACCGGCCTACTCGACCTGGCCACCGTCGGGTGCCAGCGGCTGACCCTGCTGCAACGGCACACTCTGGAAAGCGCCGGCGCGGCTTTGTCGACCGCTCTGTGACTCGCCGAATCGTGCTGGCCACCCACAACGCGCACAAGGTCGGTGAGCTGCGGGACATTCTGGCGGACCTGATGACCGAGCTGGATCTCGACCTGATCGGGGTGGACGGCTACCCGCACGTGCCGGACGTCACGGAGACGGGGGTGACGTTCGCCGAGAACGCGACCCTCAAGGCCGTGGCGGTCGCGGTGGCCACCGGTCTCCCCGCGCTCGCCGACGATTCGGGCCTGTCCGTCGACGTCCTCGGTGGGGCTCCCGGGGTGTTCAGTGCCCGCTGGTGCGGCCGACACGGTGACGACCGGGCTAACTTGGAACTGCTGTTGGCCCAGCTGAGCGACGTGCCGGACGAGCACCGTGGCGCCGCCTTCGTGTGCGCCGCCGCCCTGGCGCTGCCGGACGGGAGGGTGCGGGTCAGGGAGGGACGATTTCCTGGGACGCTGGCGCGTCACCCACGAGGCGACAACGGCTTCGGCTACGACCCCATCCTCGTCGTGGCGGGCGACGCCCGATCCTGCGCACAGTTGTCGCCGCAAGAGAAGAACGCGCGCTCCCACCGGTCGCAGGCTTTTATGGCCCTGGCTGCCGATGTGCGGGAGGTATTCGGCGGCACCGAATAGGCCCGTGCCCGCCGTCTCCGCCCGCGCCCGAACCCCGGGGGCTGACCGATGGGACGCCGCCCCGCCGGCAGATTCCCGCGCGTCGCTGCGAAGGTTTTGGGCTCCATTGGCCGATAGTGCTGGTAACCGATGCGTCGTCGGGCAGTTCGGTGGCCGATGCCGGTCGGCTACCCGGCCGAGGAGGGCATGGACGTGACCGATACCATGACCAGGGATTTCACTGCGGACGCGGCCTTGGTGTGCGCCCTGGACTGCGTCGAGCGGACGCTCCGGGAGTCGGGGTGGTCGCAGGACGACGAGGGGGAGTGGTCCCTGACCTTCGGTCGCCATAGCGTCTACGCCGTCGCCGAGGAGATCTCCGACGCCGGCGGGAGGGTCGGCTTCAACGTCGAGGCGAGCACCGGTTTCCTGCCCTGGCGGCGGCGGGCTCAGCAGCGCTGGATCGACGTCGCGGCCAAGTCGGCCAACTGATTCGAGGTCAGTCGGCGATCACCCTTGAGGCTGGGCGGGTCGCTCTTGAGGCAGCGGGCACTCCGACGAGGGCGCTGTGGGGCAGGCTCTCGGCAGTGACGGCTTTGATCCCGGTCCCGCCTCAGGGACGTTCATCACGGCAAGCCCAACCAGGTCGAGTGGTTCTTCGGAAAACCACCGACCGACGGGTGCGGAAGAAGGGACTCGAACCCTCACGCCCGAAGGCACAGGAACCTAAATCCTGCGTGTCTGCCAATTCCACCACTTCCGCGTGCCGCCGGTGGTCCGGCGGCGGTCACACTCGGCAGCAGTCCTCACCCTGCGGCCGGAAGGCTCACACCCAACGACGTCGCCAGGGCGGCAACATGACCTTTGGCGCGCACGTTGTACTTGGCCAGGACGATGTGGCCGGCCTCGTCGATGACAACGCTGGACCGGATCACACCAGTGACCGTCTTGCCGTACATCGACTTCTCCCCATACGCGCCGTACGCCTTCAGCACACTGCGATCGGGGTCGGACAGCAGCGGGTAACGAAGGGTTTCCTTCTCAGCGAAGATCGCCAGCTTGACCGGGGGGTCCGGGCTGACTCCCAGCAGTGCGTACCCCGCGGCTTGAAGGGGGCTGAGCGCGTCCTGGAAGTCGCAGGCCTCGGTGGTACACCCGGGCGTCATCGCCGCCGGGTAGAAGAAGACGATCAGTCGGCGACCGGCGAAGTCGCTCAACGCGACGGTCGAGCCGTCCTGGTTGGCCAGGGCGAACGGCGGGGCCGGTGATCCGGGCTCGAGACGGGGCATTGGGGCTCCTGTGCAGGGCCGTCGTGGTCGGGCTGCCGGCGGAGTGACCGCCCGGCGGTTGGCGGGCGGTGGCCGCCCCTCCGTACGTTATCGTCGCGGGTGAGGTCACGCAGCGAAAGGACACCGCATGGGCGCCGAGGACAACAAATCCATCCGGCAGATCGAGGCGGACATCGAGTCGACTCGCGACCAGCTCGCCTCGACGATCGACCAGCTGGTGTACCGCACGAAGCCGGCGACCATCATCCAGCGGCAGAAGGCCCAGGCGAGGGCCGCGCTGCACGACGCGACCTACCACCCCGACGGGTCCCTACGCACGGAACGGGTTGCGGCCGTCTCGGCTGCTGTGCTGTTCCTGGTCGTCGTGGGGATCTACCGTCGGCGTCGCTCCTGACCTGCCGACGTCACAGTGACCCGCAGCTACCCGTCGTGCGCCGTCGAGTCCCGCTGTGAGCGGTCGTGACGCACCGCGTCATTCGATGACCGACCAGGGTGAGCCGGATGTGGCGCCGGACCGGCCCGTCCCGTCGCGTCCACCGGCCGCGACGGCGGAGACCGTCGACGACCTACCCATCCGGATGCTGCACGACCGGGTGCTGTTGCGCCAGGACACCGAGCAGGGCGAACGCCAGACCGGGGGTGGACTCCTCATCCCCGCGACGGCTGATCTGGGCAAGCGGCTGAGCTGGGCCAGAGTGGTGGCCATCGGTCAGCACGTCCGTCAGGTCAAGCTCGGCGATCGGGTTCTGTTCGACCCGACGGACCGTTCCGAGGTCGACATGGAGGGAACCACGTACCTGCTTCTGCGCGAGCGTGATCTGCACGCGGTGGGGGCCGGCAAGGCCGAGCCGGGGCAAACCGGCCTCTACCTGTGAGCTAACGTCGGAACCGGGCGCAGGCCTGCAGCTCCGGATCCACGGCCGGATCGACAGCATCGACGGAGAGCGAACACCATGACTCGTATCGGCATCATCGTCGGTTCCACGCGTTCCTCCCGGGTCGGTGATCAGGTCGGAGCCTGGGTGCACGGCGTGGCCAGCCAGCGCACCGACGCCGAGTTCGAACTGATCGATCTGGCGACGTTCGCGTTGCCGGTGCTGGACGAGCCGCAGATGGCCTCCACCGGTGTCTATGAGCACGAGCACACCCAACGCTGGTCGGCCGCGGTGGGTGCCTGCGACGGGTACGTCTTCGTCACTGCGGAGTACAACCACGGCGTCCCCGGCGCCCTGAAGAACGCGTTCGACTTCCTGTACCGGGAGTGGGCCAACAAGGCCGTCGGTTTCGTCTCCTATGGAGCCGAAGGTGGGGTGCGGGCCGTGGAGTCGTGGCGGGTCATCGTCGCCAACGCGCACCTGGCGGACGTCCGTGGTGCGGTGCATCTGCGTCGCTACGGGGGTGAGTTCCGCCAGGACGTGTTCACTCCCGAGGCACACCGTGCAAAGGAGCTGTCCGCCCTGCTGGACCAGGTCATCGCGTGGACCCGAGCGCTGGCTGTGCTACGCGACCCCGCGGGCTGACGATCCAGACGCTCCCGGCGGTGATGGCTCGATCTGGGCAGCGGTGACGATCTGGTCGGCGCGGGGACACGGCGCGCACGGGCACCGGCTCCAACCGACGCCCTAGGCTCGCACTCATGACCTGTTCCCGCCGAGGCTGTACGAGATGAGCGAGTGGATCCTGCTTGGCGTCGTCGTCCTGCTCATCGCCGCCAACGCACTGTTCGTCGCGGCCGAGTTCGCCCTCGTCACGGTCGACCGATCGGCGGTCGAACGCGAAGTCGAGCGGGGGGATCGCCGAGCTGGAACCGTACGGGCGGCACTCCGGTCGCTGTCCACGCAGCTGTCCGGAGCCCAGCTAGGCATCACCGTCACCTCCCTGGCGGTCGGGTTCATCGCTGAACCCTCCATTGCCGAGCTGTTGCGTGGCCCGCTCGGTCTGACCGGACTGTCAGACACCGCCACGACGGCAACGGCGCTGACCCTCGCCTTCATCCTGGCCACGGGCACTCAGATGGTCTTCGGGGAACTCGTGCCCAAGAACTGGGCGATCGCGGAGCCGATGCGAGTGGGCCTGGCAGTGGCCGGGTTCCAGCGCGGATTCACCATTGTGGCCAAGCCCTTGATCTGGCTGCTGAATGGGATGGCCAACGCGATCCTTCGGGCGATGGGCATCGAACCGGCCGAGGAGCTTGCCTCGGCGCGTAGTGCGGAAGAGCTGGCCTCGCTGGCGGCCCGATCTGGGGAACGAGGCACGCTCGAGGCCGCGACCGCCACGCTGCTCGGGCGGTCCATCCAGTTCGGCGACCGGCGTGCCGTCGACGTCATGACCCCGAGACCGAGGGTCCGCTTCATCGAGGCCGACCAACCGGTCTCGGACGTGCTCGTGCTGGCCACCAAGACCGGTCACGCCCGGTTTCCCGTCATCGGTGACGGTGTGGACGACGTGCTGGGCGTGGTGCATTTCAAGCACGCCCTCGGTGTCCCCCTCCAGGAACGGCAGGTCACCCGGATCGGCGAGATCGTGCATGACCTGCCGGCCGTGCCCGCCAGCATGGAGCTGGACCCGCTCCTGCGGGTTCTCCGGCAGGCCGGACCACAAATGGCGGTGGTCGTCGACGAGTACGGCGGCACCGACGGAATCGTCTCCCTCGAGGATCTCATCGAGGAGATCGTCGGCGAGATCGAGGACGAGCAGGATCGACCGGTCGGCCGTCACCGCGCCCTTCCCGGTGGGGCATGGTCCCTGTCGGGGCTGCTGCGTCCCGACGAGGTCGAGGTCATCACCGCTCTACGCCTTCCTCCGGCGCAGGAGAGCGACACCCTGGGCGGCCTCGTCACTGAACGGCTCGGGAGGCTGCCGGAGGCTGATGACCGGGTCGTGGTCGAGGCTAAGGCCGTCGACGAGACCGATGATCACGGGTTACCCGCTCTGGTGTCGGTGACGTTGGAGGTCACTCGATTGGACGGTCGCCGGGCGGATCGCATCCGCCTGCAACGCACACCTCCGCGGGTGCCGGAGGCACGACGATGAGTGACCTGACGGCGCTGTGGATTGTGGTGCTGCTGCTGATCGGTAATGCCTTTTTCGTGGGGGCGGAATTCGCGCTGATCTCTGCTCGTCGAACACAGATCGAGCCCAGGGCCGAAGCTGGGTCTCGCGCTGCTCGGGTGACGCTCCGCGGCATGGAGAACGTGTCCTTGATGATGGCCGGCGCTCAGCTGGGGATTACCGTGTGCTCACTTGGTCTGGGAGCAGTCGGCGAGCCCGCGGTTGCCTACCTGATCGAACCGGTCTTCACAGCCGCCGGTTTGCCGTCGGCTCTGCTGCGCCCGGTTGCGTTCACCGTCGCCATGATCATTGTGGTCACGCTCCATATGGTGCTGGGCGAGATGGTTCCCAAGAACATCGCCATCGCCGCTCCGCAGCGATCCGCGCTGGTTCTCGGCCCACCCCTCTACGCCGTCGTGACCGTCCTCAAACCGGCCATCGCCCTGCTCAACTGGTTCGCGAACATCGTTCTCCGAGTGCTGCGCGTTCAGCCTCAAGACGAAGTCACCTCGACGTTCACCGCCGATGAGGTCGCCGGGTTCATCGCCCAGTCACGCCGCGAGGGCTTGCTCGACGAGGACGAGCATGAGCTGCTGACCGGTGCCCTGACCTTCACCAGAGGGCAGGTTCGCAACGTCCTGCTCGGCATGAGTGAACTGGTGACCGTGCCAGAAGAGGTCACCGTCGCCCAGCTTCACGAGGCATGCGCCACCACCGGCTTCTCGCGCTTCCCCGTGCGGGACCATGCCGGGGATCTGACGGCCTACATCCACCTCAAGGACGTTCTCGACATTCCTGACGGTCACGGTGAGGAGCCGGTGCACCGCAAGTGGCTGCGTCCCCTGGTGACGGTTGCCCCGGACCAGTCGTTGCGCGAAGCCCTGGTTGTCATGCAGGCGCAGGGCGCTCACATGGCGCGAGTGGTCGAACCCCACACCGGCGGCGTCCTGGGTGTCGCCGCGCTCGAGGACGTGCTCGAGGAGCTGGTGGGCGACGTCGTAGATGCCGGCCAGAACATCGGCACCACGCCGTCGGCTTGACCTGGTGGTTGGTCTGCACCGTGTCGGTGCGGACAGCGTTGGTGCGCCATCAGGGACTCGAACCCCGAACCCGCTGATTAAGAGTCAGCTGCTCTGCCAATTGAGCTAATGGCGCAACGACCAAGACCTTACCGGTTTGCCGCGGCGCCATGAAATCCCCTGGTCAGAGCGGGAGTGGCGGACGGGGCGCTCAGGTGCCGACCGGGGTCGAACGCCGCTCGGACCGCAACAGGAGGCCACCCAGCACGATGAGACCGAGCGCTCCGGCCCCGGTCAGTATGTACACGGCGAGGTTGCCGGACTCGGTCGTCGCCGCGTTGGTGGCCAGCGAGGCGACGGTGGTGGCGGCGGGCGCCGCGGTCGCGCCGGGTACGCCGCCGGGGGTTGCGTTCGGGGTGCTGGAGGGTCCGATTGTGGCTCCCGGCACGGCGCTGGCTGAGGCTGGGTTCGAGCCCTTCACGGTGAACGAGATCTGGCCGGCGATGGGGTGCCCGTCCGCGCTGGTGACGCGGTAGGCGGCGGCGTAGGTGCCGGCTGGCAGGCCACTGACCGGCTGAGGCATGGTGGCGGTCACGGTCGGGCCGGTGACCGTCGGGGCCGGGATCGCCAGCGCCGCACCGTCGGGACCCCGGACGATCATTTGGGCGAAGTTGGGGTTGATATCCTCGCTGAACAGCAGCTCCACGCTCGCCGGTACCGCCGCGAGCACCGCCCCGTCGACGGGGGTGGAGCGGACCAGCTGGGAATGTGCCCCGGCCGGTCCTGCCTGACCCAGAAGTACGAGGGCTGCGACCACGACGGTGACAAGGGCGAGTGCGATCCGGCGGAACGGTTCGACGGCCACGGTCATTGTCCGATTCTCTCAGATCGGCTCACCTGCACCTGACGGGAGGAAGGTGACCTCCAACGCGCGAGCTGCCCGGTTCGGCCCGAACGGCACACTTCCCGAACGGCACGCTTGGGGCGCGCCGTTCTCGTCTGGGGTGAGTGACGGGACTTGAACCCGCGACCGCCTGGACCACAACCAGGAGCTCTACCAGCTGAGCTACACCCACCAAGCCTCGACCCCCTCCGTGCGACTAAAACGGGGGGAGATCGGCGCCGCCAGCCTACCGGGTTGCCGGCCCGCCTGCCGCCGCCGCCAGGGCGTCTTTCAGGATCCAGGCAAAGCGACGGCCACGCCGTCCCCGACCAGGTGATGGGCGGCGATGGCACGAGCCGTCTCGGTGTCCGGTCCAGGGGTCGGCACGAACACCGCCTCTCGGTAGTAGCGCAGCTCGGCGATGCTCTCCCGGATGTCCGCGAGGGCCCGATGCCCTCCCTGTTTGTCGGGTGCGGCGAAGTAGGTTCGGGGGTACCACCGCCGGGATAACTCCTTGACCGAGGACACGTCGATCACCCGGTAGTGCAGATGAGCCTCGAGCTGCGCCATGTCGCGGGCGAGAAAGCCCCGGTCGGTGCCCACCGTGTTGCCGCCCAGCGGCGCCTTGCCCGGCACGGGTGCCCACTGCCGCACGTACCCTAGGATCTCCTCCTCGGCCTGCTCAAGGCTGACCCCGTCGGCCAGTTCAGCCAGTAGTCCGCTCCGGGTGTGCATCGCCCGGACGAACTCGGTCATCTGGGTCATCGCCGCTGCTGGTGGATTGATCACGACGTCGACGCCGTCACCGAGCTGGGTCAGGTCGAAGTCGGTCACCAGCGCCGCCACCTCGATGAGCGCATCGTCCTGCAACGACAACCCCGTCATCTCGCAGTCGATCCAGACGATCCGGTCGGTTGCGGCGCGGTCGTTGCTGGCTGTGACCATTTGCCTACTCTAGTGGTGCCGTCGCGGGGCGGGCATGTAGTCGTGGGCTTGCGGCTACGGCGGTGAGCCGGCGGCGGGACGGAGGACCACAGATGAATCCCAACCGGACACCGGTGCAGGGGTCGCGTCCGATGCTGCGGCGCTGGATGTTGACCGGAGCCGCAGCCGTGCCCTTCCTCGGCGCCGCCGCCACGCTCAGTTCCGTGGTCAAGGCCGAACTCGGGGTACAGGTGGCCGGGCTGGCGCTGGTCGTGGCACTGTTGCCGCTGGGTGTCGTGGTGCCGGCGTTCTTGTGGCTGGACCGCTTCGAGGCCGAGCCGAAGCGCTACCTGGGGTTCGCCTTCCTGTGGGGGGCCCTTATCGCCGCGGCCGTTTCGCTGATGCTCAACACCGGGTCACTCGTGGTCCTTCAGGCGTTCTATCAACAGGGCCGCGTGGCAGCGGCCGTCGTCGTTGCGCCCGTGGTCGAGGAGTCCCTCAAGGGCCTCGGGGTGCTGCTCATCCTGCTGTTCCGGCGCCGCGAATTCGACGGCATCGTCGACGGGCTCGTCTACGCGGGTGTGGCCGCCGCCGGGTTCGCGTTCGCCGAGAACACCCTCTACTTCGGCCGGGCGCTGCTGGATAGTGGTACGGAGGGGCTGATCGCGGTCTTTGTGCTGCGCGGGATCATGGCCCCGTTCGCCCATCCGCTGTTCACCTGCTGCTTCGGTATCGGTATCGGCATCGCCGCGTCGAGGCCCGCCGGGGCCGTCCGGGTGATCGCGCCGGTGATCGGGTTGACAGCCGCGATCGGGTTGCACGCGGCCTGGAACCTGTCCGCGATCATCGGGCTGGACGGCTTCCTGACCCGGTACCTGCTGCTCCAGTTCCCGGTGTTCCTGGCAGCGTTGTGGTTCGCGGCCTGGGCACGGCAGCGTGAGGGCCGCCTGATCGGCCACTACCTCAGCGGGTACGTCGCCCAGGGTTGGCTTAGTGCCGCCGAGATGGACATGCTGCGTGGGTTGCCGGCGCGTCGGGCCGCGCGGCAGTGGGCCAACCACATCGGCGGTCATGAGGCGGCCGTGGCGATGCGGGAGTTCCAGGACCACGGCAGCGAGCTGGCCTTCCTGCGGATGCGCGTCAGCCACGGAACCGCGCCGATCGGCGCTGCTGCGGAGGAACTCGCGTTGTTGGAACGCATGACGTGGTGCCGGACCGTGTTCCTGCGGTCGCTGCTGGCTCCGGTGCCGCCGGTGGAGACCGGCCGCGTCTAAAGGAGAGGCTCCGCGGCCAGGTCAGCTCACCGCCAGCAGGGTGAGCCGATCGTTGGCGTCGTGCATCCGCACCTCAAGGTCGTGCTCGCCTAGGACTGCCACCGCGGCCGCGTACTGACCCTCGACGGGCAGATCGGCCATGGTAAGCGTCGGTGCAGGCACCTCGGCGTCGTCCCAGGCGAGCAGCCGGGGCGGCTGATCGGGTGGAGTGACCCGCAACGAGGCGGTGTCCACGCGCAGGCCATGCCCGGTGGCTTTGAGGGCGGCCTCTTTGCGGACCCACCACACGGTCTTGGCCGCGGTCCGATCCTGCGGGCGGAACGCGATGAGTTCGGCCGCCTCTGCCTCGGTCAACGCCAGCGCGGAGAAGCCGGGGAACGCCGTCGCGGCCCACCGGTCCACATCGACGCCCAACTCCTCGGCGTAACTCAGGGCCACCAGAACCCGGTTCCCGGCATAGGAGAGGCTCACGTGCGGGACGACGAGACCGGTCCAAGCGCCCCCCGGAACCAGCTTCGGCTTGCCGTGCGGACCGCCGCAGATTCGGCAGGTGCGGGTGAACCGCTGCTGGCCGGGTTCGATACCGGTGTGATCGGCCAGCACCAAACGCATCAACGCGTGGGCGGTCAGGTACCGGTCCCGGTCCCGCGGGCGATACAGGGTGTCGAGGCGGCCCTGCTCGAGCGGATCCAGCAGCCCGATCGACTGCTCGAGCATCGACGGATACCCCCAGTACACCTCGACGACGGCGGGGGAAGCCATAACGGGATGATATCGAACCATCTGGCCACGTGCTCGAACAAGTTGGGGACCGACGCGGGGACGGCTGGGGCCACGGGGCGACAGGGCTACACTGCGCTGCGAGGGCCGGGCCGCGGCCGGCCCTCCCGGCCCTCGTAGCTCAGCTGGATAGAGCAAGAGCCTTCTAATCTCTAGGTCGCAGGTTCGAGTCCTGCCGGGGGCGCCTACCCAAACAGCCATCTACCTGCGGAAACGCGGTGGGTGGCTGTTTGCTGTGTTATCAGCGTGTTGTCCGCCTCTGCACAGCCCATAGAAACGGCCTCGCGACGCGACGAACGTCCGAGAGCCTGACGAAGAACCAAGAGAGGTTCGACGTGACGACCAGCGTACCCGTACCAGCTCGCGCGGCACATGCCCCGGCGGTGCAATGTGGGTCCCGGACCAGCTCGGTTAGCAAATCGAGCAGGCCGAGGCACAGCGGCTTGGCGCGCCGGCGCTGGAGTCGCCAAACTACCCTCAAGACGGTCTAAACTACATACACCACCGTCGCATTATCTAGTTTAGACCGTCTGTGAGGGCTTCTCGTGCACTCTTTCGTCGATCTCGACCGAGTCCTCGGCGCCGTGCCAGCGCCTTTGGTGATGATGTTGCGCGACATCGACCGCGGCCAAGGCAGCGAGGGCCTGTACCTCAACCAGGTGCCCGACCTACTCACCGAGCTGGCCAACCGAGCTCGGATCGCGAGCATCACCGCGTCTTCTGCCCTCGAGGGCGTCATCGTCAAGAACCGCACCCGTGCGGCCGCCATCATCGCCAACAAGCCCATCGAGCTGCGCACCCGCAGCGAACAAGAGCTCGCCGGCTACCGTGCCGCCCTCGACTACCTCTTCGCCGAGCACTGGCGCCCCCTGAACGTCGGCCTACTTCTTCATCTGCACCGGCTGTTGTTCGCGGAGACCAAAGCCACCGGTGGGACCTTCAAGCAGAGCGACAACCTTGTCGTTGACCGGTCTCCTGGCGGAGTCCAGACCGTCCGATTCAAGCCCGTCCCTGCCGCTCGCACCGAGTACTACACCGCCGACCTGATCGACCGCTACGTCGATGCCGCCAAGGCAAACCAACACCACCCAGTGCTCCTCGTCGGTCTGTTCGTCCTGGATCTGCTCATCATCCATCCTTTCGACGACGGCAATGGTCGCGTGGCACGCGCGCTGACGAACGCCCTTCTCGCCGAGGCCGGGTATGGGGTCGGCCGCTACGTGTCGCTCGAACAGCTCATCGCCGAATCTGCCGACGACTACTACCAGGCGTTGCTCGACTCAACCCACGACTGGAACGATCACGCCAACGACCAGTGGCCCTGGCTGGCGTACTTCAGCCAGCTCCTCGCTCGGGGCTACGCCGGGTTCGCTGAGGGTGTCGCCGCCGATAGGTCCGGAGGCACGAAAGCGGAACGCGTCCGTGAGCACGTCCTGAGGCACGGTGCGCCCGTCTTTGCGATCTCCGATGTCAGAGCCGCGCTACCCGGAATCAGCGATCCCACCATTCGACTCGTCCTCAATGAACTGAAGGACGAAGGGCTCCTCAAGCCGCAGGGCACAGGACGCTCCGCCGTGTGGTTGCGTGTGACCACGTGAGCCCCTCCGTGCACGCTTTGCGGCATGTGCGGAATGGGCATGCTGATGCTCAGGTCGCAGGATGACCGTGAGACACACTCGTGGTGTGTATGACGACCTCAGCTACGACGCCGCAGGGGGAACGCGTGTCAGTGAGCTGACCTGGGCGTCGTCACCGCCCGGGTACCGCCGATACGAGAGCACCACCCTGGTGGGGCAGGGAGAGCAGGTCTGGGACGAGGCTTCTGCTGCGGTGTTGACCTGGGGCATCAAGACGAGGAGCGGGTTCTCGGTCATGGTGGGTTCGAACGACGAGTTGCGTGTCGTGCCCGGGCAGGACCGTGTTCTCGCCGCGCGTGTCGGGCCGTGCACTCTGCGTGAGCCTGTGCGGGTGGTGGACGTCGTCAACGGGCCGGATCGCCGCGGCTTCGCCTACGGCACCCGGCTGGGCCACCCGGTCTCCGGTGAGGAAGCGTTCATCGTCCATCGCGCCTCCGACGGCGGCGTTTGGCTCACCCTGCGCTCGCTCACACGGGCGGGCCGGGGCCGCTGACGAATCGTGTTTCCGCTGGTACTCCTGGCCCAACACGGGTACCGCGCTCGCTACCGACAAGCGCTCAAAGCAGCGTGAGGCGACCGCGCGGTTCGCGGCAGTTCCGGAAGCATCGGTGGCCCTCCCGATGCCGACACCGTCGCCCATGGGTTGTGGCCGTGAGGCGGCGCGAGGGTGAGTGCACGTCGGCGAAGTCAGGCCGACGACCCAGGCTCTTGCGTGGATGAGCTGGCGCGCATGACGAGCAGCTGTGCGCCGACGGAAACCAAGACCGACGACCCCACAAGCAGCACCACCCATGTGGGCATGTCGACGCCTCGGACGGTCTGAATGAGAAACCCTCCAACAGCGAGACTCGAGATCGCTTGGACCACCCGGTTGAGCCAGACGAGCCCTGGGGTGTGGTTCTTGGAAAAGTCAGAGGACGCGGAACGGCTCCGGTGTGTCGACACCGCAAGCGCCGAGTCCGCCGCCTGCGTTCCTGCGTCCGGGCCCTGGCCCTGTTGGGCCACTGCAGCGGCATCGAGGATCAGATCGGCCACCGAGTCGGCGGCGGTACGCCTACCCAGCCACCGGGCGATGTTCCACTTCTCGCCGACCCCCGTGGCCTCGAAGACCGAGCCGTCCTCGGTCTCGATGCTCAAGCCCGAATACCCCGGGCGAACATCGACGATGTCCCGCAGGGCCAACACTCGATGAAATACCAGGCCGCGCGCGTAGACGGTGTGCTCCTCAAGGCGCACGACTGGCACAAATGGCCCAACCGTGAAGGAGAGACCAAGCACCGCAGACAGCGCCGTGAACCCCAGGTCCGTCCCCCCGTCGAAGAAGTCAGCGGTTGCGTACAAGAAGGACAGACCGATCGCCGGGAAGACGATTCGGTACCACAAAGGCGTTCGCCATGATCCGGTGCGGATCTCGCCAGACGCACCTGCAGCCCGCGCAGCGACCCGCCGAACACGGCGGGACTCCCACCCCTCGGCTGATCCGGAATCAGTAACGTCGCCCTCGTCCACGCGCGAGATGCTACGGGGCCGCTGGCCGAGTGTGCTGTCGTGGCCACCCGAACGTGGCCCCGCGACGGGCATTCCGGGTCGCGGCACTTGAGTGCGGCTGCTCCTCGCTCAGCGAGAGGTTCTGAGCAGCTCGATGGTGCAGGTGGGGCCGGCCGCATGGGCGAGTCGTCGGTCGCCGGTGAGCAGCGTCGCGTCCAGCGCCTCGGCCAGGGCCACGTAGGCGGCGTCGTAGGTGGTCAGGTTGTCCCGCAGCTCCCAACAGCGGGGCAGCAGCGCGAGGTGCGCGGCGCGGTGCATCGGCAGCGCCCCCAGGTCGGTGATGGCCAGCTCCGCACGGCGGTTGTCGAGCACTCCCACCCGGTTCTGTCGACGCAACACCGAGGCGACCTCTAGGTCGACCAGCTCTGGCGCGGCCAGCGTCTCACCGCGAAGCCGGCCGCGAGCGGCATCCCCGTCCGGGCCGTCATCGGCCAACGCGACCGCGAGGACGCTGGCGTCAACGACGAGCACGATCCCCCTGCACGGTCTTGACCGCGTCCGCGAGCGGCACCGACCCGCCCGATCGCCCGCCGGCCCGGTCCAGGACCTCCTCCACCGTGGGCTGGCTGGCCTCGGCGATCAGCCGGGAGCGCAGGTACTCCTGCAGCGACTGGTGCGCGGCGGCAGCCCGTTGGCGCAACACCGCGTGGGTGCTCTCCGGGACGTCCTTGATCTGAACACTAGGCATGGCGCCATTATGGCGCCACAAGCGCCGCATCGCAACCGTCCGACATTCGGCATGTCCGGTAACCAGCTCCTTGGCGCAGGCGCCACTAGGGCACCCCAATCGAGGGCGAGAGCCGAGGCTCGAGAACGGGCAGCGGGCGCCCCCCCAAATCGTCGCCCTGGCTGCTTCAGCGGCTGACCGCCTTTCCGGCGGACGTCTCCAAGCGACGCCGAACCCGATCGCAGGGATGGCTCAGCCGGCCTGGACAGCATCAGTTCCAGGCTGTGGGGATGCGCACCATCATCTGGTCGACGTCATCTGGGTCTACGCGGATGATTCGCGCACCGCTGCGGTAGGCGGTCAGGTCGCCGCTGGCGATTCTTCTGCGCAGGGTGCGGATGCTCAGCCCTGTGCGTTCGGCGGCTGAGGACAGGGACTCGAACTCCCGGTGGACTTTCGTGGTCATGACTACCTCCTGCTTCCTAAAGCCCGCTGACGGGCCTTCGTGGTCACGTGACGGGAGATGTGTTCTGCCAGGGCCGGGCGTAGCCAGACGACGTGGCACTGGTGTGATGGGTCATCGCGTGATCCCCGGTCCTCGGGGTTGGTCGTGTCGGAGGGGGATGATGCGACGTTCGGGGTTGGCGCGATGGCGTGGGTCGCGGGTGTCCTCGAGGCCGGCGTGGGGGTCCCGGCTCGTGGTGGGTTCCTCGGGTGCAGACCATGTAGGTGGATTGGGCGCGTCGGGGTCGCCGCGGTCGGGTAGGTGGCGTTGGATGCGCCACCAGAGGGCGGATGCGGCGTGGTCATCAGGTAGGGGCGCACCGGTGGCGGTGCGGAGCAGGGTGTTGGCGTCGACGCCAGCGCCTGAGAGCTCGGCAAGGTGCTCGGCCAGCCGTGGGGTGTAGTCGTCGCGGCGGGAGGCGGGGACGAGTTCGTGCAGGAGGGTGGTCCAGTCGGCGACGGTGGCCGTGTTGGTGCTGCCCAATCGGGTGTACAGGTCGTGCTGCCACAGGGCGTGGGCCTTGGCGGGTTGGGTGGGTCCGGTGGGGCGGCGATCGCTGTCGGGGATGGTGTTCGCGGCTCGCCAAACAGCGAGGTCGGCGAGCAGGTCGGGCGTCGGGGTCGAGCGGCCCTTAGGCCACCAGGTCGGGGTGTTCGGCGTGTTGGTTGCCTGGTGGCGCACCTCGCCGGCGAGTGTGGTGACAAGGTCAGACCGGGCGTTCAGGTACGGGCCCCAATGCGGCTCTTCGCGGAGATCGGTGGGGATGCCGGGCAGCCAGGGCAGTGGCCCCGTGCCGGCAGTGCCGGGGTCGTGCAGGCGCCAGTCGAGGACGGCGGCGCGGTCGTCGGCGCTGTCCAGCTCGCGGGCGGTCGCTGCCCGGTGGAGGGCGGTGAGCGGGTCGGTGCCGGTGGCGGCGAGCAGGACGAGGTGGCCGCGCAGGGTCGGCCAGGCGGGGTCTTCGCCGATGCCGGGGACGATCCGGTCGGCCCCGGTCTCGAGTGCGGCGACAGCGGTGGTGCCCAGGTGGTGTTCGGCGGCGACGTGGAGGGCGTCGAGGTAGCGGGCGGTCGCGGCGCCGAGCCTCAGCGTGGGGGAAGCGTGCTCGCGTGCCGTGGTGGTGGCCGAGACGGGTGCGTCGTCGCGGGCGAGGATGCCTGCGAGGATGTCGGTCGCGGTCGGCGGGCGGACGTTGTCCGGTTGCAGGATCGCGTGGGGGTCGCCGTCGCCGACGACCTGCAGGTAGAGGTGGTTAGCGTCGGACCCTCGGGTGAGCGCCGTGTAGAGCTGCGGGCGGCTCTCGTCGCCGGTGGCCAGGGCGTGGACGGTGTCGACGGAGATGCCTTGGGCGCCGTGGATGGTGGTGGCGTAGCCGAGCTCGGTGGCGGCGGTCACGTAGTCGGCTGGGAGGGTGACAAGACGTCCACTCCTGCTGTGCTGCACGGCGAGGGACCCGTTGCGGTGCACGTCGTGGACGGTCCACCGGTCGCCGTTCTTGACCCAGTCGTTCGTGCCCAGTCGTAGCCGGCGGTCGTTGTTGCGGGTGAGCACGGTGTCGCCGGCGTGGGCGGTGTTGCCGTCGGCCAGCCGTACCCCGGGCCCGGGGTCGCGGCCGGCGAGGCGGTGGGCTTGGGCTTGCTGGTTGAGCTGGGAGACCAGGTCTCGGGTGGGGGCCAGCATCAACGTGTCGAGTCCCTGGGCTCGGTCTTGGGCCCAGGCGGTGAACACGTGCGTGGTGATGGTGGCGAGGTCGCCGACGTGGACCCGGTCGTGGTCGAGGTAGTACCCGAGGGCTTCGGTGCGTCCGTTGCGCAGCGCGAGGGAGGCGTTGCCTTCGACGGGGTCGGTGAACCGGATCAACTCGCTCAGGTGCAGCGCGCCGTGTTCGGCGGCGATGTCGCGCAGGACGCCGCCGGCGCCGATTGCGGCGAGCTGCTGGTTGTCCCCGATGAGCCGGACCTGACCGCCGCGGGCGGTGACGAAGGCGACGGCGGCGGTCAGGGTGAGGGTGTCGGCCATCCCTGCCTCGTCGATGACCACCAGGGCTCTCGGCCCGATCGTTCGGGCCCAGTCGGGCAGGTCGTCGGCACTGATTGACCAGGTGAGCTTGGCCAGGGTGTCGGTGGTGGCGCCGGTCTGCTCGCGCAGGACGGCTGCGGCGGCGGCCGAGGGGGCAAGCCCGAGGACGGTGCCGCCGTCCTCGGTCCAGGCGGCTGTGAGGGCGCGCATAGCGGTGGTCTTCCCGGCCCCGGCCGGGGCGATGGCGAGCTGGAGCCGCGCGCCGGAGGTGGCCATCTGGGTGACGAGGGCGGCCTGTCCGGGGTTGAGCGTGACGCCGTTGGCGGCCTGCTCGAGCAGGGCCATCGCGACCGCGTCAGGGTTGGCGCGGTGCCGGTCGGTGATGCCTGCGGTGCCGACGAGACGCTGCTCGGCGGCGAGGATCTTGATGCTGGTATAGATCGCGGAGCCGGCGACCTCGAACATGCTGGAGCCGTCCGTGCGGCGGAGCTCTGGTGGCTCTTCGATGCCGTCGCCGGCGGGGGTGAGGCGGATTGAGGCGTCGGTCAGGGCGTGGTCGGTGACCAGGTCCACGACCGTGTCGACGTGCTCGGCGGGCAGGTTCGCGGCCCGCACCTGCCGGTGCGCCTCGGGGCGCACGTGCCAGACCTGCCACGTCGAGCGGCGGGACTGGATCTCGTCGCGGACCCGAGTGGCGCAGTCCTGCACCCACGCCGGGTCGATGGTGGCGGCGGGTGCTGCCCGGCTAGCGGACAGGGCCGTGGCCACCATGAAGGAGATACCCTGAGCCCCGCCGAGGACTTCCTCGGCTTGCTCCCGCCAGGCGGCTCGCTGCTCGGCCAGGGTGCGTGGTTCGTGCTTGGCGTCGCGGGTCTCCAGGGTGGCCTGCTGGGCGAGCAGGATCGCCTCGACGACCGTCGGCGGGCGCCCGTGGTCGCTCTGGAACGCGGTCGCCAGCTCGCCGCGGCGGGCTTCGATGCTGGCCCGCCGTGAGGACCAGCGCTGGTTCAGGGCCGGGTCGACACCGACAACTTCCCGGATCGGGCGCTTGCCGCGTTCGGTGCCGGGACGCGGCGCGAAGGTCAGCCCGAGCCGGGTCCGCAGGTGCTTCTCCAACGCGGTGTTGTAGGCCTCGGATGCGGTGACCTTCGCCTTGAACAGGATCCGGCCATCGATCGAGAGCCACTTTCCGGACAGGGTTTGCACCTTGTTCGCGACCGCGACGTGGGTGTGCAGGTCCGGGTCCCCGGCACGGGAGTCGCGGTGGGTGAACGCGGTCGCGAGGAGCCCGGTGACGTCGACCTGGCGAACCCCGTTCGTCCCTTCTCGGGTGTACAGGGCGTGCTTCTCGATGAACGCCAGCGCATCGGCGACGGCTTCGTTGTGGGCCAGCTCGATCTGCGCCGCGACGTCCGGTGGGGCGATGGCCCACAGCGTGCTGACCGACTTCACCGGGGAGAACGTCAGGTCGAACCCACCCACCGCCGTGGTCCGCGGCCGGGACAGCTTCGCGATCGTCCCGGACAGCTCGCGGGCGTCGCGCGGGTCCCGTCCGTGCTCGGCACGGAACATCTCTGCCGCTACCTGGGAGCGGATTCGGGCCCGGTCCGCAGCGGCCACCGGGTAGTCGCGTGGGTGCCCGAGGGCTGCGGCTTGGTCCTGGATCCGCTTGGCGACCTCGACCTGGAACGCGCTGGCCTCGGCCGTGTAGACCTTGTACGGCGCCCCCAGCCGACGCGCCGCACGGTAGTCCCGTGCGGTCAGGCCGGGGCCCTGCAGTCGCTCTTCGCGCTGGTCCGCGAGCGGGTGTAGACCGAACCCGAACAGCAGCCGCATTTGCTCGGCGGTGACCTCGACCCCAACCGCCAGGCCGTCGATCCCGGCCACGCCGGACCCCACCCACCGCCCCGGCGTTTCGCCCCGATCGGAGTAGTACGACGCCAACGACGTGCGGTCCCCGGACACCCGGTCGTGTGCAGCCACCTGCCGGGTCAGGTAGGTGTACCCCGACCCGGCGGTGAGCTTGTGCAAGCTGATGGTCATACCTCCCAACGCCTTCGGGGAGGCTCCCAGGGGCCACGCGTTACCAAATCGTTACCGACAATGCACCGGGTGTGTGGCACATCGCTGTTGAGCTCTACGGGGGAGGGACGCGATGCCGTGCAGGGACGCGGGTCGTGTCGCATGGAGCGGGCGGGTCGTGTCGGGCAGGTGTCGGTGAGGTTGTCGATGCTCAGGTGTCCACTGCAGGTGTCGGGCCGCGCATACGGGGGATTGCAAGCATTTCGTGGATTCGGGAAGGGAAACGTGTTCCGTGGGTGGTCAGCAGTCGGC
>DASQEP010000064.1:0-13467 GCA_035633615.1 Dermatophilaceae bacterium | reverse complement strand
GGTCGTCCAGTCGGCGGGCGGCGAGATAACCCAAGGCATAGGCCCCGGCCAAGGCCCTGGTGCGCGCGGAAGTGGACCTGCCGACGGTCACCGTGTCTGGAGCCAAGACGACGCTGCGATGCAAGACGGTCAAGGAGAGCCGGTCCGGCGACTGCAACCCGATGATAGACATCGCTCGGGTGGCTGGACCTGTACGGCTCCAGTTTTGACCTTCAGGGGCGCCTACAGGGACAGGCCGACCAGGACCGGCTCGTTGGTCAGTTCGACCCCGAAGGTGTCGCGGACCCCGTCGCGCACGACGCGGGCCAAGGCGATGACGTCGGCCGCCTTGGCGTGACCCCGGTTTGTCACGGCCAAGGTGTGCTTGCCGGACAGTGCCGCCGGTCCGGGCTGCCCATACCCCTTGGCGAAACCGGCGCGTTCGATCAACCAGGCGGCGCTGGTCTTGACCAACCCGTCGGGTGCCGGGTAGCCCGGCGGGGTCACCCCGGGGCCGAGCACGGCCTCGGCCCGCTGGCTGAGCCCCGCGTGCTCGGCGACGGTCAGCACCGGGTTGGTGAAGAACGAGCCGCAACTCCAGGTGTCGTGATCTGCGGGGTCCAGCACCATGCCCTTATCCCGCCGTTGCGCCAACACAGCCTGCCGGACCTGCGCTGACGGGAGCCGTTCGCCGACGTTCACGCCGAGTTCGTGGGCCAAGTCGGCATAGACGATGGGCCGGGACAGGCCGGCCAGGTCGAGCTGGAAGGTCACCTCCAGCACGACGTACCGGTCGGTGCCCTTGAACAGCGAGTCTCGGTAGGCGAACCCACATTCGGAGGCGGCGAAGCTGCACACTCGTCCCTCGGCCCGATCCCAGGTGTGGACCCGGGCGATGGTCTGTGCCACCTCCTGGCCGTAGGCTCCAACGTTCTGGATCGGGGTCGACCCGACCGTGCCGGGGATGCCGGACAAGGCCTCGATACCGGCCCAGCCCTGCTCGACAGCGTGGCGGACCAGATCGTCCCAATCATGTCCGGCGGCGGCCCGGACGGTGACCCCGGAACAGGGGTCCGCTGACTCGACGGCGAAGCCGACCGAGGCGACCCGAATCGCCGTGCCCGGGAATCCCTCGTCGGCGACCAGCAGGTTCGATCCCCCACCCACGAGCAGGACCGGTGTGCCGTCCCGGTCGGCGCGGACGACCGCCGCGATCAGCTCCTCGGTGTCCCGGGCCACGACGCATCGATCGGCTGGGCCACCGACTCGCATCGTGGTCAGCTCGCACAGCAGGCAACTACGGGGCACGTCAGCTCAGGTCAACGATGACGAGCGCCTTGCCCAGGACTGCGACCTCGGCGCTGCGGACGCTCAGCTCGACGACGACCTGCTTAGTGGCCGGGTCGGCGTCGACGACTCCGGCCTCGACCCGCAGGTCGGCGCCGCCGACGTAGCCGACGACGACAGGCGCGGTGAACCGGGTGCGGTACTCGACGATCCGTTCGGCGCCCACCCAGGCACTGACGGACTCGACCGCGACCCCCATGGTGAGCATCCCGTGCGCGATGACGTCCGGCAGGCCTACCGACGTGGCGAACCGTTCGTCCCAGTGGATCGGGTTGCGGTCCCCGCTGGCCGCCGCGTACTGCACCAACCGGGGCCGGTCCAGGTGCACCGTCCGGGCCGGCAGCAGCATGCCGACGCTGACCTGCGCGAACCGCGGGGCCCCCGGGCGGCCGGGCAGGTGGGTCGTCATCGCCGTCAGCCGCGAATCACGAGGGTGGAGTAGGCGGTGCACAACGGCTCGCCCTGTGGGGTCGCCAGCTCGACCCGGGTCGTCATGATCGAGTTGCGGCCGACCTGCCGGACGTCCTCGATGTGCAGGGTCGGCACGACGTCTGCCCCGGCGACGAGGGGACTGTGATGCACGAATCGTTGCTCACCGTGCAGCGCCCGGGAGAAGTCGATGCCGGCGCTCGGATCCCGGTAGGCCTCCTTCGCGGCCTGTTGGGCGACGACGACGGCGTAGGTTGGGGTGGCGATCACGTCGGCGAACCCCGCCGCCCGGGCGACCTCGACGTCGTAGTGCACCGGGTCGGTGGCGCCGACAGCAGCTGCGAACTCGCGCACCGATTCCCGGCCCACCCGATAGCTCGGTCCGGACGGGAAGCTGCGGCCGGCGAAATCAGCGTTGATGCCCACCTGCGGCTCCGAGTCTGTGCTGACCGGTCGGGGTTCTAGCGGGTCTCGCGGTGCGCGGTGTGTTGCCGACAGCGGGGGCAGAACTTCGACAGTTCCAGGCGGTCCGGATCGTTGCGCCGGTTCTTCTTGGTGATGTAGTTGCGGTTCTTGCAGTCCACGCAGGCGAGGGTGATCTTCGGGCGGATGTCCTGCTGCTTGCTCGCCACGGGCTATCAGTCCTTCGGTTCGGATCTTGACGACGTCTTCCGAGCCTGCCAGCCTGGCGCCTCGGCCCGCCGATGCGCAGCGGTCACACCACGGTGCCATAGCGGCAAGCACTCAAGGATACGCGACCGCCGGACTCGCCCGACAATCGCGCCAGTAGCGAGGGCGGGACTTGAACCCGCGACACCACGATTATGAGTCGTGTGCTCTGACCACCTGAGCTACCCCGCCGAGCGTGGGCACTGACCGACCCACACGTGAATGATGCACGTGACGGCGGCCAACACACCAAGCGAGCCCCGATAGGGAATCGAACCCTAGACCTTCTCCTTACCATGGAGACGCTCTGCCGACTGAGCTATCGGGGCGCCGTCCTCGGCCGCTTCAGGCCAACGACGTGCAGCGAAAACATACACTCCGGGCCGCCGCACGCGGAAATCGGCGCCACTGTCGTCCGGCTCCACCGTTGCCGCACCGATGCCCTCGACGCGTGCTGGACACCCTGCGCGACTCCGTTCAGTCGTCGACGCCCCGCGCGGCCAGGGCCTCCCCCACCCGTTCGGCGTGCCGGACCGAGCGGAGCACGAACGGGGTGAACAGGGCCCGGGGGCTGCGTTCCAGGCCCCGGGCCGAGCGGGCCTCCCGGCTCAGCCGCAACGCCTCGGCGACCACCGGGATGGCCCGGATCGCCAGCGCGAACAACAGGCCGATCCGCTCGGTGTCGACGCCGGCCCGCTGCAGCGGGCTCAGTCCCCGCTGCAGCGCGTCCAGCATCTCCGAGACCCGGGTGGTCAGGGTCACCAAGCTGGCCGCGGCCACCGTCACGACCAGGGTCCCGGCCAGCCGCAGCGCCGGTTGCCAGCCCTGCGCCCAGACCTGAAACGGCACCAGCACGGCCACCCACCAACGCAACGGCCACACCTGGGCCAGCATGGTCCGGGCGGGCACTTCGGCCAGTCGGGAGCCGGCGCCGACGAGCACCGCCGCCGCCGCGAGCGCTCCCAGCGCGGCCGCCCCGTCGAGGACCAGCAGCACGCTTGTCAACACGAGTAGGCCAACCAGCTTGACGCCCGGGCCGACGCGGTGAAGTGGCGAGTCGCCGGGCAGGTATTGACCGGTCAGCACCTGGTCACCGCCATGGTCATCCCACCAGCTTCAGGTAGGCGGGTATCGAGGTGACGCCGGGACCGTCGGCGACCACCCGACCCTCGTCGAGGACGACCACTCGGGGCCATCCGGCCACCAGCTCCAGGTCGTGCGTGACGAGCACCACCTGCTGGTCGAGGCCGGCCAGGAGCCGGGCGATATCCCGGGTGTTGCGCCGGTCCAGCAGAGTCGTCGGTTCGTCGCACACCAACACATCCGGCTCGCTGATCAAGACGGACGCCATCGCGAGCAACTGCTTCTGACCGCTTGACAACAAATGCGCAGGGTGATCCAGGTACTCCAGCAGACCGAACCGGGCCAACGTCCGAGTCGCCCGCTGCCGGCGCTCCGACCGACTCAGGTGCTGCCGCCGTAGCGAGAACTCGATGTCCTCGATGACGGTGGGCATGACGATCTGGGCGTCCGGGTCGGAGAAGATGAACCCCACCCGCCGCCGGATGGTCGGGCCGTCCCGGGCAGTATCCAGGCCGTCCACGACGACCCTGCCGCGGGAGGGGACGACCAGCCCGTTGAGCATCCTGGCCAGGGTCGACTTGCCCGACCCGTTCGCGCCGACGACGCCGATGCGGGGCTCGCCGAGGGTGAGGTCGACCTCGCGCAGGACGTCCCGATCGCCGTATCGGTGGCTGACCTGCTCCAGCCGGATCACGGGCCGAACCGTTCGAGCAGCATCGCCCTCCCCTGCCCGCCGCCGACCGCACAGCCGGCCAGCCCGTACCGGAGGCCGTTGGCGCGGACCATCCAGAACGAGCTCAGCTGCTGACGCGGCGACCCCGGCGGCAGCAGGTCGGGTCCGGTCAGCGGCACCATCGGCGTCAGCGGCGAGGACGACGTGCCAGCCTGAGCGGCTGCGTCAGACCCGGGGAGGCACGATGTACCGCACCGGCGACGACCGCGGCGACCACGGCCTTGATCAGGTCCCCGGGAAGGAAGGCCGCCGCCGCTTTGGCCGCCGTGCCGATCGGGATCTGGGTGCGCCAGGCCACCCCGGGAATACCGAGCAGGTAGATGCCGCCGACGCCGCCGACGAGGCATGCCAGGATCGCCCACCACAGAGCGGGCCGGGGCAGCTTCAGCTGGATGAGCAGACCGACCACGAAAGCACCGACGACCCACCCGAGCAGGTAACCGACCGTCGGGCCGGCGAAGACCCCAAGCCCACCCCGGCCACCGGCCAACAGCGGAAGACCCGCCGCGACCAGAGCGATGAACACCAGGACGGCCGCCGCCCCACGCCGCCCGCCGAGAATCGCACCGGCGAGCATCACCCCGAGCGTCTGCGCCGTGATCGGCGCGGCCCCCCCGAACGGGTAGACGGTGCCGGCCACGCCCAGGACCGCGATGAGCCCGGCGAATGTCGCGACGAGGGCCAAGTCGGTGGCACTCATCCTGCGTCGACGGCCTGCCCTCGGTGAGACGGCCCCCGGACGCCTGGAGGTCTGCGGACTGGTCGACATGTGCGGCCTCTCGGGGTCGGGTCACGGGTGTCGAGACGGGACGCAGCATTGCCGGACAACCTCGCCGTCCGCCGGGACGACGGGCGGCTCGCAGTGCGCCAGCTTCGAGTCTGCCAGGTCAGCCCGCCCCACAAGCAGCCCGGTCCGGTCCCGCACCTTCGGTGTGACGGCCCCGACTCGCGGCACAACCAGATCCGGAGTCCGCAATGCCGACCGGCCTGCCTTGGGACCTCTACCGTGGAGTAGGTTCACCCAGGACCATCGGCCGTTCCCAGTCGAGTCCTCACCGGGCAGCGTGTCGCGTGGTAATCGTTTTCGGGGCCGGTCGACGGCCAGTGAAGGAGTGATCCGTGCTCATCGGAGTCCCCCGGGAGGTCCTCACAGGCGAGACCCGGGTCGCGGCCACACCCACGACTGTAGGCCAGCTCGTCAAGCTCGGATACGACGTCGTGATCGAATCCGGCGCCGGCATGGCCGCCAGCCTCACCGATGCGGCCTACGTCGAGGCCGGTGCCAGGATCGGCACGGTCGGCGACATCTGGGCGGCCGACATCATCTTCAAGGTCAACGCCCCCGCCGAGGAGGAGATCACCGCGATCAGAGACGGCGCAACCCTGGTCAGCTTCATCAGCCCCTTCCTGCACCCGGAGCTGGTCGAGAAGCTGGCCAAGCGGAAGATCACGGTGCTGGCCATGGACGCCGTGCCGCGCATCTCCCGGGCGCAGTCCCTTGATGTGCTCTCCTCGATGGCCAACATCGCCGGGTACCGGGCCGTCGTGGAGGCAGCCCACCAGTTCGGCCGGTTCTTCACCGGTCAGGTCACCGCTGCCGGGAAGGTCCCGCCGGCGAAGGTACTGGTCGCCGGCGCCGGTGTCGCCGGGTTGGCTGCCATCGGTACCGCCGGCAGCCTCGGTGCCATCGTCCGGGCCACCGATCCCCGGCCGGAGGTGGCCGAACAGGTCCAGTCGATGGGTGCGGACTTCCTTGCGGTTGAAACTGAGCAGGAACTCGAGGTCAGCTCCACTGGATACGCCAAGGAGATGTCCGAGAACTACAACCGGCGGGCCGCCGAGATCTACGCCGAGCAGGCCAAGGACGTTGACATCATCATCACCACCGCGCTCATACCGGGGAAGCCTGCGCCGCGCTTAATCACCGAGGAGATGGTTGCCTCGATGAAGCCGGGCAGCGTCATCGTCGACATGGCCGCCTCCAACGGAGGCAATGTCGCCGGGTCGGTCGCCGGGCAGAAGGCCGTCACCGACAACCAGGTCACCATCATCGGGTACACCGACCTTGCTGGCCGGCTGCCCACCCAGGCCTCGCAGCTGTACGGCACCAACCTGGTCAACCTCATGAAGCTGTTGACTCCAGGCAAGGACGGCCAGCTGGTCCTCGACTTCGACGACGTGGTGCAGCGCGGGATGACGGTGGTCCGGGACGGCGAGCTGACCTGGCCGCCCCCACCGGTCGCGGTGTCCGCCGCCCCCGCTCAGGCCGTCGCGGCCCCCGTGGCTCCCAAGGTAGTCAAACCGCCACCCCGACCGGAGGCGAGAATCCCCAAGGTGGTGATCGCCGCCCTGGTGCTCCTGGCGCTGTTTGCCTTCTCCCCCGCCCCGTTCCTCGGCCACTTCATGGTGTTCATGCTGTCGGTCGTCATCGGCTACTACATCATCGGCAACGTGCACCACGCACTGCACACACCGCTGATGTCCGTGACCAACGCGATCTCCGGCATCATCGTCGTCGGCGCCCTGCTGCAGGTCGGCCGCCAGGGACACCCGTGGATCACGGTGGTCGCAGTGGTGGGAACCCTGGTGGCCAGCATCAACGTCTTCGGTGGCTTCACCGTGACGCAGCGCATGCTCAAGATGTTCCAGAAGGGCTGATCCGATGACCATCTCGTACACCCTTCTGCAGGGTTCGTACATCATCGCCGGATTGTTGTTCATCCTCGCGCTCGCCGGCCTGTCCAGACACGAAACCGCCCGGAGCGGCAACATCTACGGCATCGTCGGGATGGGGATCGCCCTGGTCTTCACCGTGTTCGCCGGGGTGGCCGGGGTCACCAAGGAAGGGGCAGAGACAATCGAGGGCAGTGGTGGCCCTGGGCTGCTGCTGATCCTCGGTGCCATGGGCGTGGCCGCCGTCATCGGATTCCTCGTCGCGACGAAGGTCGAGATGACCGGGATGCCCGAGCTGATCGCGATCCTGCACAGCTTCGTCGGGCTCGCCGCCGTCCTGGTCGGCTGGAACAGCTTCTACGAGGGCGGCGGGGAGAACCCCGGGATCCACTTCGGCGAGGTCGGCATCGGCGTCTTCATCGGCGCCGTGACGTTGACCGGTTCGATCGTCGCTTACCTGAAGCTGTCGGCGAAGATGAAGTCGGCACCGCTCCAGCTGCCGGCACACAATGCGCTGAACCTCGGGGCGGTCGTCGTCTTCCTGGCCCTGCTCGTCTGGTTCATCATCAACCCCGAACCGTGGCTGCTCGGTGTCATGACCCTGATCGCACTGCTGCTCGGGTGGCACCTGGTGGCCTCCATCGGCGGCGGCGACATGCCGGTCGTGATCTCCATGCTGAACAGCTACTCCGGATGGGCAGCGGCGGCGGCCGGCTTCCTGCTCAACAACGACCTGCTCATCATCACCGGTGCGCTCGTCGGATCATCCGGTGCCTACCTGTCCTACATCATGTGCAAGGGCATGGGCCGCTCGTTCATCAACGTCATCGCCGGCGGGTTCGGCTCCGACGGCACGGTCGTCGGTGAGGCGAAGGACTACGGCGAGCATCACGAGATCAACGCCGAGGACACCGCCGAGCTGCTCAAGAACGCCAAGTCGGTCATCATCACTCCCGGCTACGGGATGGCGGTCGCCCAGGCCCAGTACCCGGTCGCCGAGATCACCCACAAGCTGCGCGAGCGCGGAATCACCGTCCGGTTCGGGATCCACCCGGTCGCCGGCCGGTTGCCCGGGCACATGAACGTGCTGCTCGCCGAGGCGAAGGTGCCCTACGACATCGTCCTGGAGATGGACGAGATCAACGACGACTTCAGCGACACCGACGTCGTTCTGGTGATCGGCGCCAACGACACCGTCAATCCCTCGGCGCTGGACGACCCGACCAGCCCGATCGCGGGCATGCCGGTCATGCACGTGTGGGAGGCCAACGACATCATCGTCTTCAAGCGGTCGATGGCTACCGGGTACGCGGGCGTCCAGAACCCGTTGTTCTTCAACGAGAACACCCACATGCTGTTCGGCGACGCCCGCGAGCGCGTCGCCGACATCTTGCGCAGCCTCTGAGCGACCCCGATGGGGCCCCCTCTGCCGGAGGCGGGCCCCATCGCCGTCCCCGCCGGCTATCCCCCGTCCCGGACCAGCGCCGCGATCCTGTCCACGGCGAAGTCGTAGCCTTGGACCCCGCAGCCGACGATCACCCCGCTGGCGATGTCGGACAGGTAGGACCGATGCCGGAACGGCTCTCGGACGTACACATTCGAGATGTGCACCTCGACGATCGGCACCTCGATCGCCGAGAGGGCATCCCGCAGCGCGATCGAGGTGTGAGTCAGCGCCCCGGCGTTGACCACGAATCCGACGACGGACCCCGCCAGCTCAGCCACCGCGTCCACCAACACGCCCTCGTGGTTGCTCTGTCGGCAGACGACCCCGAAGCCGTGCCGCGCGGCCGTGGCGGCACAGGAGCTCTCCACGTCGGCCAGGGTGTGCCGCCCGTACAGGCGCGGCTGCCGATTGCCGAGAAGGTTGAGATTCGGACCGTTGAGGACGGCGATGCGGTCGGTCATGGCTCTCCCGTGCCGGTGCGGACAGTGCGGTCGGAGGGTGGGACCGAGGCGGCGGCGAGGACGTCGGCGGCCGTCAGCCGTCGAAGAACTGGGGCCGCTCCTTGGCCAGGAACGCCCGGACACCCTCACGAAAACCCTCACTGGAGTAAACCTGCTCCAGCAGCCGATCGTCGCGCTGCGGATCCCCTCGGTAGGCGGTGATCTCCCGTAGCTGCTCCTTGGTGGCCTGCAGCGTCAACGGTGCCGCCTGGAGCAGTCCGTCCACGACGGCGGCCAGCTCGCGGTCCAGCTCCGTCGACGTCGCGGCCACCTGCATCACGGCCCCGACGCCGTAGGCCCGCTGGGCGTCGACCATTCGCGAGGCCAGCAGCATCTCCCGGGACAGCGACTCACCGAAGACATGCACGCACCGTTCCAGAAGGGGACGGGACAGCGCGTTTCCGAGGGTGCGCGCGATCGGGTAGCCGAACCGCGACGAGGCCGTGCACAACCGCAGGTCGCAGTACGTAGCGACGGCCAGTCCCCCGCCCACGCAGAGGCCGTCGATGGCCGCGACGGTGACCTGCGGCAGGGTTTGCAGGGCCACGAGCATGTCCCGGACCCGGGACTCGTACTCGACGGCCTCGCGACCCGAACTCATCGAGACGAACTCGGCGATGTCATTGCCGGCGGCGAAGGCCACCGAGCCGGCCCCCCGCATGACGACGACCCGCACCGCGGTGTCGGTGCGCAAGCCGTCGAACAGCTCCTGCAGGCCCCCGTACATGGCGGTGGTGAAGGCGTTATGCCGGTGGGGCCGATTGAAGACAACCTCCACCACCGGGCCGTCGGCGTGAACCAGTAGTTCGTCGTTGCCACGGGGACGGCTCATCTGGTCTCTCCCTCTGGGCGTCGATGCGGACGGACCGGTCCGTCCAGGGCCACCCGGATCGCGGACACCAGGCGTTCGGGTGCCGCGGTCATGGCCGGGCCGTACCAGGTCAGGCTACGTCCGTCGACGAGGGCAGCGGGGACATCGGGGAAGGCCTCCGGTCCGTCGTCCGGACCGAACTGGTAGGGCTCGTCGGGCAGGACGACCAGATCGTGCCGCGGCAGCCGGCTCGGGTCGATGCGGGGGTAGCGCTGCGGGTCGCCGACCAGGACGTTGTCCACCCCCAGCCGGGCCAGAACGTCTCCGGCGTAGGTGTCTTGGCCCAGTGCCATCCACGGCCGGCGCCAGATCGGCACCACCGCCCGGAGCCGCTGGTCCCCGGCGGGTGATGGGCTGCGCCACGCCGCCCGGGCCTCGTCCAGCCATTCCCGATGCGGCGCCTCGATCGCGTCGAGGAGGCGGCCCAGGCTGGTCAGGGCGCCGTCGACGGTGCGGATGTCGGTGACCCAGACCGCGATGCCCCGCTGGCGTAGGGCGACCACGTCGTCCGGACGGTTCTCCTCCTCGTTGACGATGACAAGGTCGGGGAGCAACTCGGCGATGCCGTCCAGGTCCGGGTTCTTGGTGCCGCGAACCCGAGATACCTGCAGCCCTGCCGGGTGCGTGCACCAGTCGGTCGCGCCGACCAGCGCCCCGGGCGCGCTGAGGGCGACGGCCTCGGTCAGCGACGGCACGAGGCTGACGATCCGCCTGAGTGGGCCGTTTGCCAGTCGATAGCCCTGGTCATCGGTCATACTTGTCATTACTACCGTCTCTGTCGCGGCCCGGGCGCCGACCCCCTCATGGAGATCGACCATGAGTGCAGGATCTCAGGATCCGTGGAGGGACCCACCATGACCCGCAGGATGCGGACAGCCACCATCGGCCTGTTCACCGGACTGACCCTGGCGGCCGCGCCGATCTCGGCCTCACTGTCGCCTTCGGCAGCCGCCGACATCAAGGGCAGGTCCCCGGCGTCCCAGTCGGCCGCGTCCGCGGTGACGCCGGGAGGCGCCAGCAGTGCGAGTCTCGCGGCGGCCACGCGGCGGCTGGTGTGGCGTGACGACTTCACCGGGCCCGCGGGCACCGCCGCCAACAAGCAGTACTGGAACTACGAGGCAGGCGGGTCCGGCTGGGGCAACCAGGAGCTGCAGCGTTACACCACCAGCACCGCCAACGCGGGACTGGACGGTGCCGGCCACCTGGCGATCACCGCGCGCGAGGACGGCAGCGGGAGTCAGTGCTGGTACGGCACCTGCCGGTACACCTCGGCCCGACTGACCACCCAGGGGAAGGTGACCTCGAAGCTGGGCCGGGTCGAGGCACGGATGAAGCTACCCGCCGGGCAGGGCCTGTGGCCCGCGTTCTGGATGCTGGGGGCCAACCTCCGCACCGTCGGGCACCCGGACTGCGGCGAGGTCGACATCATGGAACTCGTCGGCAACGAGCCGTTCCGCAGTTGGGCATCCGTGCACGGACCTGGATACACCGGCCTTTCCGCGCCGTTCGACCTCGCCTTGGGACGCACCTTCGCCGACAGATTTCACGTCTTCGCGCTGGACCGGACCTCGACCTCGCTCACCTTCTCGGTCGACGGCACGGTATTCCACCGGGTCACCCCCGACAACCTGAACGGCGGACGGTGGGTGTTCAGCAAGCCGTTCTTCCTCATCATGAACCTCGCTGTGGGGGGCCGCTGGCCGGGTGACCCCGGACCCCAGACGCGCTTTCCCGCGACTACCCTGGTCGACTACGTGGCGGTGTACCGCTGATCTGTCAACAGCTGGCTTACCAGTCGCTGTGGGCAGGAGAGCCACACTCACTTCGTCGCCTCCTTCACCCACAGGACCAGGGATCGCTTGAGGTCTTCCCGTCCTGTCCACGGAGATCGACACCCACGGGGCTGCTGCGGGGTGGGCGCCTTGCCCTCGCGGGAGCGGTCGCGTTCTGGTCCGCCAACCTGGTCGTCTCGCTGACCCCGCTCGCCAGCGCGTACCGGTCTGCGATGTCGATCCAGCACGTGCCGATGCTCGTGGAGGCGGCAGCCGGTGGGCTGCTCGTCGCCAGCGCCGTGTCCCTGGTGCTTGTGCGGTACCCGGGACGGGTCCCGGGCACCAGCCTGCTGCGCAAGGCCCTACTGCTGAGCGCAGGTGCCCTCGTCGGCTCACCGTGTTCGTTGACCACCCCGCCAACCGGGGGAATGCGGGCCGAGGCCTGTCAGTTCCGCAGTCATGATGGCCATCACTTTCGACCACTATGGGGACCCCGACGTGCTCACCCTGAGCGAGCAGCCCGAGCCCAAGGTCGGGCCCGGTGAGGCGCTCGTGCGGGTCCGCAGCGCGAGCGTCAACCCCGTCGACTGGAAGGTCGTCGCCGGATACCTCGACGGTCTGATGAACGTCCGTTTCCCGGCGATACCGGGCTGGGACGTCGCCGGAGTCGTTGAGCGCGTGGGCCTCGACACCCCCGAGTTCGACCCGGGCGACGAGGTCATCGCCTATGCGCGCAAGGACTGGGTGCAGGGCGGCACGTATGCCGCGCTCGTTGCCGTGCCCGTGCGAACCATGGCCCGCAAGCCGCTGAGACTCGACTGGGACCAGGCCGCCGGCCTCCCGCTCGCCGGACTCACGGCATACCAGCTGCTCAACCGACTATCCACGACGGAGAGCGACACCGTCCTTGTCCACGCCGCGGCGGGCGGCGTAGGGATCCTCGCAGTGCAGATCGCCAGGGCGCTGGGAGCACGCGTGATCGGCACGGCGTCGCGGGGCAACCACGAGGCTCTGCGAGCCTTCGGTGTCGAACCCGTCCAGTATGGCGACGGGCTCGCCGACCGGGTCCGCGGACTGGCCCCACGGGGTGTCGACGTCGTGGTCGATTTCGTCGGCGGGGTTCTGGACACAACTCTCGCCGTGCTCAAGGACGGCGGTCGACATGGCTCAATCGTCGACAGCCAGGTGGCAGACCGGGGCGGGCTCTATGCCTGGGTTCGTCCGAACAGCGCGCAGCTCCAGGCCCTCGCCGACCTCGCGGACTCCGGCAAGCTGACAGTTCCAGTTGCCTCTTCGTTCCCGCTGGAGCGGGCGGCAGACGCGTTCAGAGCCAGCCAGACCGGCCATGTGCGCGGCAAGGTCGCCATCACGGTCAGTCGTTGAGATGCGACTGTTGGCCACTCGCGGGCCCACGGCCGGACTTGCCCGGACGCAGCAGAACGGCCGCTGATCAGCAATAAGCTCTGATCTGCGGCCGTTCTGCCTGACGGTGGCAGGTGAAGGATTCGAATCTTCGTAGCTCTCGCGACGGATTTACAGTCCGACACGAGCGACGCCACGACCTGCACGATAGTGAGCGAGGAATGGTTCTCGGCCACAGGCTGGCCGTCGGACGGCTATTGCACCTCCGGGTACCCGCACCCGGGTGAGGGCTTGGCGGATCAGGGTGCGTGCCTCTTGGTTGGCGCGGGCGTACCCGGATCCGATGACGGCCTGCGTCATACCCCGGGGACCGGAACGCTGGCCGGCGAGGTGCCGGACATCCGGGTCGCGGCGCGATCCCAAGAGGATGAAGAGGAAATTGGTCGTGGTTCGATCACTGTGTCCCAGGCCACACGGCTCCCGGCTTGACGGCGAGCGCTTCGAGGACTACGTGGCGGCGCACATCCTCCGGCCGTTGGGGATGACCTCATCCACGGCCGAGCAAGTCCTCCCGGCAGGATGGTCGACCCGCCTGGCCCCAG
>DASQEP010000063.1:0-41848 GCA_035633615.1 Dermatophilaceae bacterium | reverse complement strand
ACATCAACGATCAACCTCCTTGGTCGGATGACATGACCAACCAAGGAGACCGTGTTATGCGAAGAGACCAGCCCCGGCCGAGCCCCCCACCAGCGCAAACGTCAACAACCTCACATAACCGGGGGCTTCACATCAGATGAGAAGTCCCAGCTCCAGGCCCTGGCACGGTCTCAGCCGGACGCTGCCGATGATGCCCGGCATGCCCGAGAAGCGCACCCACGACGACGTCCGCCAGGCCACGACCAGCCTCTTCGCCGCGCTCAACACCGCCGACAGCAGCGCTTGGACGTTGCGGTGGTCGGATCGTTGGAGCAGGTCGGCGGTGACGTAGGCGAAGAACCGCTCGACCTGGTTGATCCACGAGGAGTAGGTCGGGGTGACGTCCATGTGGACCCGGGGATGGGTCTGTAGCCAAGCCTTGATGATCGGGTGCTTGTGGGTCGCATAGCTGTCGCAGACCAGGTGCACCTGCAGGTCCCTGGAACGCCGACCCCACACCCTTCGTCTGGACCAAGACCGCCGAAGAAATCCTCGGATCACTCACACGACTTCTACAACGAACTACTGGCGCAGGACACTGGGTCGAGCCACGCTCGGGGGCCGGCCCCGGCAGAAGCGGGCCCGGGTCACACCTCGATGACCACCGGGATGACCATCGGCCGTCGGCGCAGCTTCCCGCCCACCCATGATCCGACCGCCCGCCGGATGATCTGTTGCAGTTGGTGGGAGTCGGTGACGCCCTTGGCAGTCGCCGCCTCGACGGCGTTCTTGACCGCCGGCTCGATATCCGAGAAGACGGCGTCGTCCTCGGCGAAGCCGCGGGCCAGGATCTCCGGCCCGGACGAGATTCGCCCGCTGCTGGCGTCGATGGCCACGATGACGGTGATGAATCCCTCGTCGCGCAGGATGCGCCGATCCTTGAGCAGGGCCTCGTCGGTCCCTCCGACGGACGAGCCGTCGACGTAGACATAGCCGCACTCCACCGCTCCGGCAATCGATGCCACCCCGTCGACGAGGTCCACCACAACCCCATCCTCGGCCAGCACGATGCATTCGGCCGGGATCCCGGTGGCCTGCGCCAATGCCGCGTTGGCCACGAGATGGCGCCACTCGCCGTGGACCGGCATCACGTTGCGGGGCCGCACGATGTTGTAGCAGTACAGCAGCTCGCCGGCGCTGGCGTGTCCAGACACGTGCACTCGGGCGTTACCGCGGTGAACGACAGTGGCTCCCAGCCGCATGAGGCCGTTGATCACGCGATAGACGGCGTTCTCGTTGCCGGGTATGAGGGAGGAGGCCAGGATCACGGTATCGCCGGGGCCCACCTCGATCTTGTGATCACGGTTGGCCATCCGGGACAGGGCCGCCATCGGCTCGCCCTGCGAGCCGGTGCAGATGAGTACCTGCCTGTCCTCGGGGTAGTCCGATAGCTTCTTCATCTCGACCACCACCCCCGGGGGCACCTTGAGGTAACCCAGCTCGTCGGCGATGCCCATGTTGCGCAGCATCGACCGGCCGACGATGGCCACCTTGCGGTCGAACTCGGCCGCCGCGTCCATCACCTGCTGCACCCGGTGCACGTGCGACGAGAAGCAGGCGACGATGATCCGCCGGGTCGCTTTGGCGAAGACCCGTTCGATGGCCGGAAAAATGTCCCGTTCCGGGGTAGTGAAGCCGGGCACCTCCGCGTTCGTCGAATCGGTGAGGAACAGGTCGACGCCCTCCTCCCCGAGCCGGGCGAACGCGCGCAGGTCCGTCAGCCGTCTGTCCAGGGGAAGCTGGTCGAGCTTGAAGTCGCCGGTGTGCAACAACAGGCCCCCGGACGTGCGGATGGCCACAGCCAGGGCGTCTGGGATGGAGTGGTTGACCGCGACGAACTCAAGGTCGAAGACGCCCAGCCGTTCGCGCTGACCCTCGGCGACGCCGAGGGTGTACGGCTTGATGCGGTGTTCACGCAGCTTGGCCTCGATCAGCGCGAGGGTCAGCTGGGAGCCGATCAGCGGGATGTCCGGTTTGAGTCGCAGCAGGTACGGGACTGCGCCGATGTGGTCCTCGTGGCCATGGGTCAACACGATGGCGTCCACATAGTCCAGCCGGTCGGCGATGTAGCTGAAGTCGGGCAGGATCAGGTCCACCCCGGGGTGGTGGTCCTCGGGGAACAGCACCCCGCAGTCGATGACGAGCAGCCGCCCCTTGTGCTCGATGACCGTCATGTTGCGACCGACCTCGCCGAGTCCGCCGAGCGGAACGACGCGCACTCCGCCTGGGGCCAGCGGCCCCGGCACGGTCAGCTCCGGGTGCGGGTGGCTCACCGCAGGCCCGACTCGGTCATCCCAGCCCGCAGCCTGACACGCTCGGCCTCGGTGGCTGGTACCAGCGGAAGCCGGACCGCCGCCGAATCCAGCACGCCAAGCTCGACGAGGGCTGCCTTGGCCATGATGGCGCCCTGGGTGATCGTCATCATCGCGTTGACCACCGGCACCAGCCGATGATGCAGCTCGACCGCAGTGGCCATGTCACCGGCCAAGACCGCCTCCGTCAGCTGGGCGTACTCCAGCGAGGCCACATGCGAGGTGACCCCGACCGAGCCGACGCCGCCCTGGGCCAGGTGCGCGAGGTTGGCCCCGTCGTCGCCGGAATACCACTGCAGTTCAGTGCATCGCATCACCTGGGTGGCTGCCCACAGATCGCCCTTGGCGTCCTTGACCGCGACGATACGAGGGTGCTCGGCGAGCCTGATCAGTGTGGACACCTCGATCGCGGTAGCGGTGCGGCCGGGGATGTCGTACAGCATGACGGGCAACTCGGTGGCGTCGGCCACGGCGGTGAAGTGTGCGAGGAGGCCGGTCTGGGGCGGCTTGGAGTAATAGGGGGTGACCAGCAGCAGGCCGTCGGCCCCGGATGCGGCACACCGACGCGCCAGGTGCACCGAGTGGGCCGTGTCATAGCTGCCGGCACCAGCGACCACGGTGGCTCGGTCGCCGACTGCCTCGATCACGGCCTTGAGCAGGGCTATCTTCTCATCGTCGGTGGTCGTCGGCGCCTCCCCAGTGGTTCCGTTGACGACCAGACCGTCGTTGCCCCGATCGACCAGCCAGCTCGCCACCTTCTGGGCGGCGCTCAGGTCGAGCGCAGTATCCGGGCGCATGGGGCTGACCATGGCGGTGAGGATCCGCCCGAAGACCGGGGGGGCTGTCGGCATGTGACCAAGGTATCGCGCCACACCGACTGGCCCCGCCTGCCACGGGCCGGGTGAGCACGAAGATCCCTGACATCGATCCGGCGCGCCCGAGCGTTACGCCTGAGCTTTCAACAAGTGCGTGATCCGTATCTGCGTGGAGAAGGCAGTCGCCGGGCAGCCGGCCGGCGACTTGGCTGTGACGCGGGCCCCGGTAAAGTGTGGGCGTGCAGCCCTACCTCGATCTGATGACCCGCATCCTCACCGAGGGCCACCGCCGGGACGACCGCACCGGGACCGGCACCCTTAGCGTGTTCGGGCATCAGATGCGCTTCGACCTGTCGGCCGGTTTCCCCGCCGTGACGACCAAACGCCTGCACCTTCGGTCCATCGTCGGCGAGTTGCTGTGGTTTCTGCGCGGGGACACCAACGTTCGGTGGCTGCAGCAGCAGGGCATCACCATCTGGGATGAGTGGGCCGACGAGCGCGGCGACCTCGGCCCGATCTACGGTCATCAGTGGCGGTCCTGGCCGGACGGGGACGGCGGTGGAATCGACCAGATCTCGGCCCTGGTCCAGGGCGTCCGGGCCAATCCCCACTCCCGACGTCACATCGTGTCGGCCTGGAATGTGGCCGACGTGGACCGAATGGCCCTGCCGCCTTGTCACGCTTTGTTCCAGTTCTATGTCGCGGAGGGGCGGTTGTCCTGCCAGTTGTATCAACGCAGTGCGGATGTCTTCCTCGGCGTCCCCTTCAACATTGCCTCCTACGCGCTCCTGACCCTGATGATTGCGCAGGTGACCGACTTGGCACCGGGTGACTTCGTGCACACCTGCGGCGACGCCCACCTCTACCTCAACCACCTCGACCAGGCCCGGGAGCAGCTGACCCGGCAGCCCCGGCCGCGCCCCACCATGCGGCTGAACCCGACCCGCCGCCGCCTGGACGACTTCGGTCTGGACGACTTCGAACTGGTGGGGTACGAGCCTTACCCAGCCATCAAGGCCCCGATCGCCGTATGACACGCGGCAGCGATCGAGCATCGACGGCGTCCGGACCGCCCGCTCCCCCCGTCGCTCTCGACAGACCTCAGGAGCTCGTGCTGGTCGCCGCCGTCGCGGCCAACGGGGTGATCGGCCGGGACGGCGGGATGCCCTGGCACATCCCCGGCGAGCAACGACATTTCCGAGCGGTGACGATGGGACGCCCGATGGTGATGGGTCGGCGGACCTTCGAGTCGATCGGCCGGGCGTTACCCGGACGGCGATCCATCGTCATCACCGGCCGGCCCGGCTGGCACGCCGATGGTGCCGAGGTGGCCGGGGATCTGATCGCTGCCCTGGCCCTCGCCGGTGCAGGCACGGTGATGGTCGTCGGTGGCGGGCGCGTCTACGAAGAGGCCATGCCGCTGGCTCACCGGTTGGAGCTGAGCGTGTTGCACGAGGCGTTCCCCGGTGACACCGTCTTCCCACCGGTGGCACTGGCGAACTGGCGCCTGACACGACTCGACCCATACGAGCGGTACGACCTGGTCAGCTATGTGCGGCGCGACGCCTCCCCACGGCCGGGCCGCCCACTGAGGGACGGTGGTCAGCGCGGCGCCACATAGTCGGCCTTGACCGACAGCACCGGCACCGAGGCCTCCAGCAGGATCTGCTGCACGGTAGAACCCAGGATGAGCTTGCCGACCGCGCTTCGCCGGCGGGTCCCCACCACGATCAGGCTCACCTCGTTGAACACCGCTGCGTCGAGCAACGCGTCGGCAGGGTGCGCATCCGGGTCACGTGGCAACTCGGTGACCTGCACGGGCACGTCCGCGCTCAACTCCAGCGGCGTGTCCGCGAGGTTCAGATACAGCACATCGGTGCCCCGCAGGAGTGCCTCGTGCAACCCGGCCTGCATCGCGGCCCGGCCTTCTGGTGAACCGTTCGTGGCGACCAGCACGGACATGGCACCCTCCTTGGTGTGTGTATCCGCGATCTTACTGAATCGGGGGATGCTCACCGCTGGGCGCGCCGAAAGCGCCGTTCAGTCGTAGTCGAGGACGACCGTGTCGGTCACCGGGTGCGCCTGACAGGCCAGGATGACCCCGGCGGCAACCTCGTCGGGCTCGAGTGCCCAGTTGCGGTCCATCGCGACCTCGCCCTCGATGACCCGCGCCCGACACGTGCCGCAGACGCCGCCGGCGCACGAGAACGGTGCGTCGGGGCGAGCACGCAGGGTGGCGGCCAGGATCGTCTCGGCCTTGGTGGGCATCTTGACGATGGTGGTCCGGCCATCAAGATTGACGGTGACGACGGCCGCGGGCGGTGCCGCGTCGTCGACGACGACCTTCTCCACGACCCCTGTCGGCGGCTGGTTGTCCACGTGGAACAGCTCGTGGTGAATGATGTGCGGGTCCACTCCGCGCTCGTTCAGCAGCGCCTGGGCACCCTCCACCATCGGAAGCGGCCCGCACATGTACCACTCGTCCACGGATTCGATCCCGACGATATCGTCCAGGATGGTGGTCAGTCGCTCCTTGTCCAGCCGGCCGTTGAACAGCTCGACGTCCGGCGCTTCGTCCTCCAACACGTTGATCAGGTGGAAGCGGGTCGGGTATTCGTTCTTGAGGTCGGCCAGCTCCTCCAGGAACATGATCGTCGAGGTGCGCCGGTTGCCATACAGCAACGTCGCCTGTGACTGCGGCTCATCTTCCAGTGCGGTGGCCAGTAGCGACATCACGGGCGTGATACCCGAACCGCCCACGATGGCCAGGTGATGCTTAGCCCGAGTGGTGTCCGTGGGGCAGATAAAGCTGCCCGCGGGCGTCATCACCTCGAGCTGATCGCCGGCCGCGACCGTGTCGTTGATCCAGTTGGACATGACGCCGTTGGCCACCCGAGCCGTGGCCACCCGCATCTTCTTGTTGCTACTCACGTAGCCGGCCGAGCGGCTGATGGAGTAGGACCGCCGCACGTCCTCGCCGTTGATCTTCGCCCGCAGGGTGAGGTGCTGACCGGGCTGGAACGCGTACTCCTCGATGAGGTCATCGGGAATGGAGAAGGTCAGCGCGACTGCGTCGTCGGTGAGCCGTTCGACATCCGTGACCGTCAAGGTGTGGAAGCGGGCCCGGTGCTTGGGGGCCTTGCTCAGCAGCGTCGTCATCAGATCGCCTTGAATTCGTCGAAGGGGTCCCCGCAGCTACGGCACCGTCGCAGGGCCTTACATGCGGTCGACCCAAAGCGGGAGATCTCTTCGGTGTCCTGGCTGCCGCACCGGGGGCAGACGACCTGCCGCCGATGCAGGGTGAGCAACGCCGTGCCCTCCGCCTCGGGCCGTTCCCCGGGAGGTGCGATACCGAACTCGCTCAGCTTGCGCTTGCCGTCCGTGCTCATCCAGTCGGTGGACCAGGGCGGGGACAGTTGGGTGCGTACCTCCGGCTGGAAGCCAGCCCGCCTGATCTGATGGCCGACCAGGTCCTCGATAAGCCGGGTGGCCGGGCATCCGGAGTAGGTCGGGGTGAGCACAACGGTCACCGTGCCGTGCTCGTCGTCGACCGCGACGGAACGCACGATGCCGAGGTCGTCCAGGGTGAGCACGGGGATCTCGGGGTCGCTGATCGCGCGGATCGCCACCTCGACCTCCGCCGCCGCGTGGTCGGTGACGACCACGCCGTTTTCGGCGTTCACCACCGCGCCCCCGGGAAGGAACGGGCGATGTGCTGGAACTCGGCCAGCAGGTAGCCCAGCGGCTTGGAGTGCACCCCCTCCCGACCGCCCCGTGAGCGAGTCTTGGGGCTGCCGTCCGGCAGCCTCAGAGTGGCCCGCTGCACCACGCCACGTACGTAGCGGGTCACCGGCTCCTCCAAGGTCGACGGCAGCACCCCGACCCCCGCGTCGGTGGCCGCGACGCTGACCGGGTCGTCAGTGAACACCTCGGGTATGAACCGGGCGAGTCGCGCGAAGCCGGCCTGCATCTTCTCGTGGCTGAATGCGGTGCCGTCACCCAGCCGCAGGACCCACTGGGTGGCGTGGTCGCGGTGGTACGTGACCTCCTTGACAGCCTTGCTGGCCACCCCGGCCACCGTCTCGTCGCTGGAGTTCGACAGGGCCGTGTACAGCTCGTACTGGTAGGCCGAGAACCACAGCAACCGGGCCATCTCGTCGGCGAAGTCGCCGCGATCCTGCTCCACCAGGTGCAGGTTCAGATAATCCCGCTCGTCGCGGAAATAGGCGATGTCGTCCTCGGACCGACCGGTGCCGTCGAGTTGGCCGACGCGGGTGTACAGCGGACGGACCTGACCGATGTAGTCCAGGGCGATGTTGGCCATCGCCATGTCCTCCTCGATCTGTGGTGCGTTGCTGATCCACTCCGAGACCCGCTGGCAGTACACCATCGCGTCGTCGGCGATCTGGGTCAGGTACCTGGCGATGGCCTGGTCACCTGCCAGTGGTGCCCCCGGCGGGAGGAACCCGGGGGAGATCTTGTCCATGTGGCTGGCGGTCACAGGTACTCCACGTCCTCGGGGACGTCGTAGAACGACGGGTGGCGATAAACCTTGTCAGCGGCCGGATCGAAGAAGGAGTCCCGCTCGTCCGGGCTGCTGGCGACGATGTCGCTGGAGCAGACCACCCACAAGGAGACCCCCTCCTGGCGCCGGGTGTACAGGTCGCGAGCGTTACGCAGTGCCATCTGGGCGTCCGGGGCGTGCAGTGAGCCCGCATGCACGTGGGACAGACCACGCTTGCCGCGGATGAACACCTCCCAGAGAGGCCAGGATCGGTCCTTCGTCGGGCTTTCGCTCATGCGGCACTTCCCTGTGTCCTGGCGGCTGCGTGCTTGTCGGCGTAAGCGTTTGCGGCCGCCCGGACCCACGAGCCGGCCTCGTGGGCGGCGAGCCGATGGGCGATGCGGTCGGCGTTACACGGCCCGTCACCCTTGATGACCCGCCAGAACTCCTCCCAGTCGATCTGGCCGAAGTCCCAGTGACCGCGCTCCTCGTTCCACTGCAGGTCGGGATCGGGCAGGGTGACACCGAGCTTCTTGGCCTGAGGGACGGTCATGTCCACGAACTTCTGACGCAGGTCGTCGTTGGCGAAGCGCTTGATGCCCCAGGCCATGGATTGGGCCGTGTGCCCGCCCTGGCTAGCGTTCTCGCCGGTGTCCGGCGGACCGAACATAGCCAGCGCCGGCCACCACCACCGGTTCGCCGCGTCCTGGGCCATCTGCTGCTGCTCGGGGGTGCCGCGCATCAGGTCCCACAGCAACTCGAAGCCCTGTCGCTGGTGGAATGACTCCTCCTTGCAGGTGCGGATCATCGCCCGGGCGTACGGCCCGTAGGAGCACCGGCACAGCGGCACCTGGTTCATGATCGCTGCGCCGTCCACCAGCCACCCGATGGCCCCATTATCGGCCCAGGTCAGGGTGGGATAGTTGAAGATCGAGGAGTACTTCTGCTTGCCAGCGTGCAACAAGTCCAGCAGCTCGGCCCGGTCGATACCGAGGGTTTCGGCGGCGCTGTACAGATACAGCCCGTGGCCCGCCTCGTCCTGCACCTTGGCGGTGAGGATGGCCTTGCGCCGCAGCGACGGCGCACGGGTGATCCAGTTGCCCTCCGGCTGCATCCCGATGATCTCGGAGTGCGCGTGCTGGGCAATCTGACGAATGAGGGTTTGGCGATACTCCTGCGGCATGTCGTCGCGCGGCTCAATGCGTTGGTCGGCGGCGAGGAGCTGGTCGAAGGCCGCAGCGCTGGCGCTCTGTTGGCGGGTCATGCCCGACGACGCCGCGACGGCGTCGGCATACTCGCCCGTCTCGGCCGCGTTGAGCGGGGTGTCAGGGTCGATGAAGTCGTTGCCGTACATGGGACCAGTATGGGTGCTTGTGACACCTGGCTGCAAGATCTGCACATCACTGTCATATTGTCAGATCGTTGACGGACGCGTTGCCGCGCAGCTCAGCCCCGCGGATGCGCGGGACTCGAGGGAACTGTGAGCGAACTCACCTTTCGGCGGGGGGAGCTGTGAGCACGGCGGCCCGCCGTGCAAGCCGGCCCGCCGTGTATACCGGCCTGCCCGGGCGACTGGCGTCGCGGACCACTGCCTGAGCTCACCCGAGGCCGAGATAGTGCTCCAGACCGACGGTCAGGCCGGGGCGGCCGACCACCCCTCGGATTCCGGCGAGCACCCCGGGCATGAAACTGACCCGGTCGAAGGAATCGTGCCGGATGGTCAGGGCTTCCCCCTCCGCGCCGAAGAGCACCTGCTGGTGGGCGACCAGGCCGCGCAACCGCACCGCGTGGACGTGCACGCCGTCCACGATGGCACCGCGGGCTCCGGCCGGGTCCTGGGTGGTCGCGTCCGGCACCGGACCCAAACCCGCCCTCGATCGGGCCCGCGCCACGAGTCGGGCGGTGGCCGCCGAGGTCCCCGACGGGGCATCCAGTTTGTCGGGGTGATGCAGCTCAACCACCTCCACGGACTCGTAGAAGCGAGCCGCCGTCCGGGCGAACCCCATCATCAGCACCGCCCCGAGTGCGAAGTTGGGTGCCACCAGAACGCCGACTCCCGGGTGGTCCGCCAGAGCCTCGCGCAGGCTGTGCAGGGCCGGCTCGCCCCAACCGGAGGTGCCCACCACCACGTGCACCCCCCGCTCGACACAATGAGCTACGTTCGCCGCGGAGGTGCTCGGAACGGTGAACTCGACGGCCACCCGCGCGCCCCCGAGATCGGCCAGATCGTCACCGACGTCGTATCTGCCCACCAAGTCCAGATCGGATGCCGCGGAGACGGCGTCGCAGACAGTCCCCCCCATCCGGCCGGCCGCACCCATCACCGCTACGCTGATTTTCCCGCTCACGCGACCAGCGTAGACAGCCCCGGCCGGCCCCGCCTCAGCCTCGCTCGACCGATGAGACTGCTTGGCTGAGCGTGCCGTAACGCCAGGATGCCTCCTCGACACGCCGGATCACCCTGCACCTCCCCCGAGCCCGGCCTGCCTGGGACAGACCGCTTGGACGATCCGGTTCCAGCGAGTCAACGACCCCGCCGGCTGCCAACCTGGCCTGACCAACCAGTCGCGACAACGGCGCGACTCAAGGACTCGGATGCGGAACACCCCGACAGCGAGAACGGGTGACCAGACACGCCCACACACCGCCACCCGACCGGACGCAGATCAAGGCAGGCTACCCAAGCCCATCAGTGCATCGAGGCTTAAGGTCCTAAGCCCTTACCCGGGCCGCGGCACCCGAGGTAGCGTCGAGGTGCCGACCAGGACGTGTCATCACTCAGTACACAGACGTGTCACCAGCACCACATACAAGGAACTTCATCATGGCGAGCGAGCCACGCGACATCACCCGAGTGCCAGACCTCTCGCAGGGGAGGGGACGGGTTGGTCCGGTTCGGTCTCGCAAGCCGCTGTACGTAGACCTGCTGCCGCCGTGTAACGCGGGCTGTCCGGCCGGGGAGAACATCCAGGAGTGGCTGCGGCTGATCAAGGCCGGCGAGGCCGAGGCTGCGTGGCGCCAACTCACCCGCGACAACCCGTTCCCGGCCATTCACGGCCGGGTCTGTTACCACCCGTGCGAGTCGGTGTGTAATCGCGTTGAGCTGGACAGCGCTGTGTCCATCCATGGGGTGGAACGCCACCTCGGCGACCTCGCGATCGAGCAGAAGTGGGCCTTCCGTCCACCGACCGGCAGCACCGGCAAGCGGATCCTGATCGTCGGGGCCGGCCCATCCGGCCTGTCCGCCGCCTATCACCTGGCCCGCCGCGGTCACGCGGTCGAAATCCGCGACAGCATGCCGCAGCCGGGAGGGATGATGCGCTTCGGCATCCCCGAGTACCGGTTGCCGCGTGACGTGCTGGACGCCGAGGTGCAGCGCATCCTCGATCTCGGCGTGACACTTACGCTCAACCACACGGTCCGCGACCTGCTCGCCGAAAAGGCAGACGGCGGCTTCGACGCCATCTTCGTCGCCGTCGGCGCACACCTGAGCAAGAAGGTCGACATCCCGGTTATGGACGCCAGCCGGATGGTCGACGCGGTCGGATTCCTGCGCACCGTGGCCTCCGGCGAACGCCCGGTGCTGGGTCGCAAGGTGGCCGTCTACGGCGGCGGTAACACGGCTATAGACGCCGCCCGCGTCGCCCGCCGGCTTGGTGCCGAGGAAACCGTCATCGTCTACCGGCGCACCCGCGAACAGATGCCGGCGCACGAAGACGAGGCCACCGACGCCGAGCGCGAAGGCGTCAAGATGAATTGGTTGCGGACCATCTCCTCGATGGACGAGGAGGCGCTCACCGTCGAGATCATGGAACTGGACGACAAGGGCCGGCCGCACGGCACCGGCCGGTTCGAGCAGCTCGCCGCCGACACGGTCATCCTCGCGGTCGGCCAGGAGGCGGACACGGGCTTTCTCCAGGGCATCCCCGGGATGCGCTTCGACGGAGACGTCGTGCAGGTCGACCACGCCACGTTGATGACCGACGTACCGGGCATCTTTGCCGGTGGCGATGCGGTGCCGTCGGACCGGACCGTCACGATCGGGGTGGGCCACGGCAAGAAGGCGGCCTGGAACATCCACACCTGGCTCGGCGCGGCCCCCGCGGCCGCCCGGGACAAGCACCCGTTGGCCTCGTTCGACAAGCTGAACCTGTGGTATTTCGGTCCCGCCAACCGGCGCGCCCAGCCGGAGCTGGACCCCAGCTCTCGGGTCTCCGACTTCGGCGAAGTCGTCGGCGGGTTGACCGCCAAGCAGGCAGAGTTCGAGGCTGCCCGGTGCCTGTCCTGCGGGAACTGCTTCGAATGCGACGGATGCCTGGGTGCCTGCCCCGAGGACGCAATCATCAAGCTGGGCAAGGGCCACCGCTACCGCTTCGACTACGACAAGTGCACCGGCTGCGCGACCTGCTTCGAGCAATGCCCGGTGCATGCGATCGAGATGATCCCCGAACGTTGACGGCTCGGTCGCGGCCGACGGCCGCAACCCCCCAACCCCAGGACGGGACGACGACAGCCCCGATGGTGCTGCCGTCCGACAGAGAGAAAGTGACCATGCGGGCGATCATCGACGGCAACGAGGCGGCGGCCTCGGTGGCCTACCGTCTCAACGAATTGTGCAGCATCTACCCCATCACCCCCTCCTCGACGATGGCCGAACTTGCCGACGAGTGGGCCGCACACGGCAAGCCGAACGTCTGGGGCACGGTGCCGACGGTCGTGGAGATGCAAAGCGAGGGCGGGGCCGCCGGAGCCATCCACGGGGCCCTCCAAGGCGGCGCGATGAGCACCACGTTCACGGCCTCCCAAGGCCTGCTGCTGATGATCCCCAACATGTACAAGATCGCCGGCGAGCTCACGTCAACCGTCTTTCACGTCGCGGCCCGGTCGCTGGCCACCCAGGGACTGTCCATCTTCGGAGACCACCAGGACGTGATGGCCGTACGCCAGACTGGCTTCGCGTTGCTGTCCTCGGCGTCGGTGCAGGAAGCGCATGACATGGCCCTGGTCGCCCAGTTGGCGACCCTGGAGTCGCGCATCCCGTTCATTCACTTCTTCGACGGCTTCCGCACCTCGCACGAACTGAACACACTCTGGATGCTCTCCGACGACGATCTGAGGGCGTTGGTGCCCGAGCACCTCGTGCGAGCCCACCGGGCCAGGGCGTTGTCTCCGGAGAACCCGTTCATCCGCGGCACGGCGCAGAACCCGGACACGTACTTCCAGTCTCGGGAGACGGTCAACGAGTACTACGCCCGGGTCCCCGGCATCGTGACCAGCGCCATGCAGCGGCTCGAGGAGCGCACCGGGCGGCACTACGGCCTTGTCGAGTACGTCGGCGACCCGAAGGCCACCGAGGTCCTCGTCATCATGGGTTCCGGTGCGGAGACGGTCGCCGAGACCGTCCGGTACCTCAACGAGCAGGGTCGCTCGGTGGGCATGGTCCAGATCCGGCTGTACCGGCCACTGCCGGTTACGGACCTGCTGGCCGCGATTCCCACCTCGGCGCGGGCGGTGGCGATGCTGGACCGGACCAAGGAGCCCGGCTCCGGCGGGGAACCGTTGTACCTCGACGTCGTCTCGGCGTTGGGCGAGGCCCTCTCCCAGGGCCTTCGCACCGGCCTGCCGCGCCTGATCGGCGGCCGCTACGGGTTGTCCTCCAAGGAGTTCACCCCGGCCATGGTCGCCGGCATCTACGACGAGCTGGCCGAGGAGGATCCGAAGCCGCGGTTCACCGTCGGCATCAACGACGACGTCACCCACCTGTCCATCGCCTACCCGCCGAGCCTGAACATCGAGCCGGAGGGCACCCTGTCTGCGGTGTTCTACGGACTCGGCTCCGATGGCACTGTCGGGGCGAACAAGAACACCATCAAGATCCTCGGCTCCACCGAGGACACGTACGCTCAGGGCTATTTCGTCTACGACTCCAAGAAGTCCGGCTCCCGGACGGTCTCCCACCTGCGGTTCGGTCCCAGCCCCATCAGGGCCCCCTACCTGGTCGGCGAGGCCGGCTTCGTCGGCTGCCACCACATGTCGATCGCGGAGCGCGTCGACGTTCTCGAGTTCGCCAAGGAGGGCGCTGTCCTCCTGATCAACTCGCCGTTCGCGCCCAACGCGGTCTGGGACTCGCTGCCGGCTCCGATGCAACAAGGCATCCTCGACAAGGGCATCCGCTTGTACGCCGTCGATGCCACAACCGTGGCTCGTGAGGCGGGGCTGCCCGGGCGTACCAACACCGTCCTGCAGACCTGCTTCTTCGCGATCTCAGGGGTCCTCCCGGCACAGGAGGCGATCGACAAGGTCAAGGCCTCCATCCGCAAGACATACGGCCGGCGCGGACTAGAGGTCGTGGCCCGCAACGAGGCCGCCGTCGACGCGGCCGTCACGGCGATGCACGAGATCCCGATCCCCGGTCGAGTCACCTCCACGCATGGCCTGCTCGAACCGGTGCCCGCCCACGCGCCCGCGTTCGTGCGGGACGTCACTGGTGTCATGCTGGCCGGACGCGGCGAAGAGCTCCCGGTCAGCGCTCTGCCAGTGGACGGTACCTATCCCAGCGGTACCACCGCGTACGAGAAGCGCAACGTCTCCGAGATCGTCGCCGAATGGGATCCGGACACCTGCATCCAGTGCGGCAACTGCTCGTTCGTCTGCCCGCACGCGGTAATCCGGTCCAAGTACTACCCCGGTTCCACGCTGCACAACGCCCCCGACTCGTTCCAGTCCGCGCCTTTGGACGCGGTCGGTCTGCCCACCGCTCGGTACACCCTCCAGGTGTACGCCGAGGACTGCACCGGCTGCGGCCTGTGCGTTGAGGCCTGCCCGGTCTCCCCGATCGGTCACCCCGAGCGCAAGGCCATCAACCTGTCCAACGTCCGTGAACGGCGGGTGGCCGAAATCGAGAACATCGAGTTCTTCGAGACGATCCCCGTCAACGACCGCACCCACCTCGACTTCGGCTCGGTCCGGGGCACCCAGTTCCTGCAGCCGTTGTTCGAGTTCTCCGGGGCGTGCAGCGGCTGTGGCGAAACCCCGTACCTCAAGCTGCTGTCCCAACTGTTCGGTGACCGGGCGATGATCGCCAACGCGACCGGATGCTCCTCCATTTACGGCGGCAACCTACCCACCACACCATGGACGAAGAACGCCGCCGGCCGTGGCCCGGCGTGGTCGAACAGCCTGTTCGAGGACAACGCCGAGTTCGGCCTCGGGATGCGGCTGGCTGCCGACCTGCAGCGAGACCTGGCCAAGATGCGCCTGGGTGAGCTGCGCGAGCAGATCGGTGTGGACCTGGTCGAGAAGCTGTTGGACGCCCCACAGGTACATGAGTCCGACCTGGTCGATCAGCATGACCGGGTCGAGGAGCTGCGCCGCCGGCTGGTCGGGATCGACGGGCCACTGACCGACGACCTGCGCAGCGTCGCGGACCAGTTGCTACGGCGCAGCGTCTGGATCGTCGGCGGCGACGGCTGGGCGTATGACATCGGCTCAGCCGGGGTGGACCACGTGCTGGCCAGTGGCCGGGACGTCAACATCCTGGTGCTGGACACCGAGGTGTACTCCAACACCGGAGGCCAAGCCAGCAAAGCTACCCCGCTGGGTGCCGTCGCTAAGTTCGCCGCGGCGGGCAAGACCACGAAGAAGAAGGACATGGCCATGCAGGCCGTGGCCTACGGAAGCGTCTACGTGGCCCGGGTGGCCTTCGGGGCCGACCCGCAGCAGACCCTTAAAGCGTTCCGCGAGGCCGAGGCCTATCCCGGTCCCTCGCTCATCCTCGCTTACAGCCACTGCATCGCGCACGGGATCGACATGTCCAAGGCTTTGGACCAGCAGTATCGAGCCGTCAACAGCGGTCACTGGCCGCTGATGCGGTACAACCCGGTGCTACGCACCGAGGGACTCAACCCGTTCCTGCTGGACTCCCCCAAGCCGCGGATCTCCCTGAGCGACTATCACGACCGGGAGCTGCGGTTCCGCATCCTGGCCAACGCCGACCCCGAAGAGTCCGACCGACTGCTGGCCATCGCACAGGACCACGCCCTGCGGCGCTGGGACGACTACGCCGAGTTGGCCAGCCGTGCGGCGGCCGACTTCGATGTCGACGCGACGAGGAAGTGAACCAGACCCGATGACCAATCTGCAGACCTCCTACCTCGGGCTCCAGCTGCGTAATCCCCTTGTCGCCTCAGCCTCACCGCTGTCGAACACGACCTCGGGGATCCGGCAGATGGCCGACGGCGGTGTCGGCGCCATCGTCATGTATTCGATGCTCGAGGAGCAGTTGCGATACGAGTCGGCCCGCGACGTCATGCTTGAAGAGGTGCACAGCGAGTCCTTCGCCGAGTCCCTGAGTTACTTCCCGCATGTGTCTACCGAGAGCGGCGGGGTGAGCTACCGGTACCTGCACCTGTTGGAACAGGCCGTGGCCGACGTCAACATCCCGGTCATCGCCAGTCTCAACGGCTCCACCCGCGGCGGCTGGGTGGAGTTCGCCCGGCAACTGCAGGACGCCGGCGCGCACGCGATCGAACTGAGCATCTACCTCATCCCCGGCAACGTCTCCACCGCCGGCTCCGAGGTGGAGGAGCGCCACGTCGACATCCTGACCAGCGTCAAATCCGCCGTCACCATCCCGGTGGCGGTCAAGCTGAGCCCGTACTTCTCCTCGATGGGTCAGATGGCCCGCCGGCTGGACGAAGCGGGCGCCGACGGGCTGGTCATGTTCCAACGGTTCATCCAGCCGCACATCGACATCGAGTCGATGACCGTCGAGTCCGGCGCCGAGCTGTCCAACCCCATTGAGGGACGGGTGCCGCAGACGTGGATCGCCACCTTGCGCGGTCGTATCCGGGCGAGCCTGGCCGGTACGACCGGAGTGGCAACCGCCGCGGACGTCGTCACCTACCTGCTGGCCGGGGCCGACGTCGTGATGACCACGTCGGCCCTGCTGCGGCACGGGCCGGGCTACGCCCGAGTGCTCCTGGACGGGTTGGAGGCCTGGATGGCCGGCAAGGGCGTCCAGGACGTCGCCGCGATGCGCGGATTGCTGGCGGTGCCGTCCGAGGCGGACGCAGGTGACTACGGCCGCGCCGGGTACGTCTCGGCGTTGGAGAAGGCCAAACGGCGCTACGGGCTGGGGATGTAAGAGCTCACGCGAGGACGAGTGGCTGGGCGGAACCGGTCACTTGTCGATACCGCCGAGTGACCGGCAGAGCATGAGGCCAGCCGCTGCCGCTGGCTGGCCTCATGCTCACAGTGCCCTATCCGCCGTCGGCGGCCAGGCCGTCTGGGACGGGCGCCGCGACCGCAGCAGAATCCCCACTCCCCTCACCGCCTGCCTCGGTCTCCTCGCCCGACCCGTCGGGCGTGCGGCGGGTGCGCCGCCGGTTACGGCTACGGCTGCGGCCGGAACGCTCTCGCGACTCCCCCGCCGCCGGACCGTCGCCTCCATCGCCGGCCTCGTCACCCACGGACGACGTGGACTCGGGCGTGGTGGCGCCGTCGAGGGACGGCTCGATCGGATCGGAGACCACCGGCGCCGTCTGCTCCGCGTGGCGGGCCGGGGCCGCCGGGGCTTCGGATCCCTCCGGTGGCACCGCAGCGAGGGACAGCTTTCCGCGCGGGTCGATTTCTTTGAGCTCGACCTGCACCTTCTGCCCGATGGCCAGGACGTCGTCGACGTTCTCGATCCGCTGCCCGCCGACCAGCTTGCGCACCTCCGAGATATGCAGCAGTCCGTCCTTGCCCGGAAGCAGGGAGATGAACGCGCCGAAGGTCGTCGTCTTGACCACCGTGCCCAGGAACCGCTCACCGACCTCCGGCATGGTTGGGTTGGCGATGGCGTTCACGGCAGCGCGGGCGGCCTCCGCGGACGGGCCATCGGTCGCCCCGATGTAGACCGTCCCGTCGTCCTCGATGGAGATGTCGGCGCCGGTGTCGTCCTGGATCTGGTTGATCATCTTGCCCTTCGGCCCGATGACCTCGCCGATCTTGTCGACGGGCACCTTCACGCTGATGACCCGCGGAGCGTAGGGACTCATCTCGTCGGGGGCGTCGATCGCCTCGGTCATCACGTCAAGGATGTGCAGTCGTGCCTCTCTGGCCTGGGTCAAGGCGCCCGCAAGCACCGACGCGGGGATGCCGTCGAGCTTGGTGTCCAGCTGGATTGCAGTGACGAACTCTCGAGTGCCGGCGACCTTGAAATCCATGTCCCCGAAGGCGTCCTCGGCGCCGAGGATGTCGGTCAGGGCCGCATACTCGGTCTGCCCGTCGATCTGCGTCGAGATCAGCCCCATCGCGATCCCGGCCACCGGGGCCCGGAGCGGCACACCCGCATTGAGCAGCGACAACGTTGACGCGCACACCGACCCCATCGACGTCGACCCATTGGATCCGAGTGCTTCGGAGACCTGCCGGATGGCGTAGGGGAACTCCTCCCGGGTCGGCAGCACCGGGATCAGCGCCCGCTCGGCCAGGGCACCGTGACCGATCTCGCGGCGCTTGGGCGACCCGACCCGGCCGGTCTCGCCGGTGCTGTACGGCGGGAAGTTGTAGTTGTGCATGTACCGCTTGCGCGATACAGGCGACAGGGTGTCCAGTTGCTGCTCCATGCGCAGCATGTTCAGCGTGGTGACGCCCATGATCTGGGTCTCGCCACGCTCGAAGATTGCCGATCCGTGTACCCGGGGAAGCACCTCCACCTCGGCGCCCAGCGCTCGGATGTCGGCCAGACCTCGACCGTCGATGCGTACCTTCTCGCGCAGGATCCGTTCGCGGACCAGGCTCTTCTGTACCGCCCGGAACGCAGCCGAGACCTCTTTCGCGCGTCCCTCGAACGCCCGTCCCTCACCGGCCAAGTCGGCCTTGAGGCTGTCCTTGGCCTGATCTAGCGCCGATTCGCGGTCCTGTTTGGCCGCGATCGACAGCATCTGCCGCAACGCGTCTTGACTGGCCTGTTGGACTGCCTCGTAAACGTCGCTCTGGTAGTCCAGGAAGACCGGAAACTCCTGGACCTCCTTGCCGGCCCGTGCGGCCAGCTCGGACTGAGCCCGGCACAGGGTGGCGATGAACCGCTTGCTCGCCTCCAGCCCCTCGGCGACAACCTCTTCGGTGGGCGGCTGCTTACCTTGGTTGCGAACCAGCTCCCAAGTCTGCGCGGTGGATTCGGCCTCCACCATCATGATGGCCACATCGTCGACGTCAGCTCCGGATGCGTCGGGGGTCGGCCCGACGATGCGCCCAGCGACGACCATGTCGAACACCGAACGATCAGCGTCGGAGAAGTCCGGGAACGCCACCCACTGGCCGTCGATCAGCGAGACCCGGACCGCACCGATGGGGCCGCTGAACGGCAAGCCGGAGATCTGAGTGGAGGCGGAGGCTGCGTTGATGGCCACGACGTCGTACTGATGCTCGGGGTTGAGCGCCAGCACCGTGATGACCACTTGAACCTCGTTACGCAGCCCCTTGACGAAGGTGGGTCGCAACGGCCGGTCGATCAGCCTGCAGGTGAGGATGGCGTCTGTGGATGGGCGGCCCTCACGACGGAAGAACGAACCGGGGATCTTGCCCGCCGCGTACATCCGCTCCTCGACATCGACGGTCAGCGGGAAGAAGTCCAACTGGTCGCGCGGGCTCCTACCGGCCGTGGTGGTTGACAGCAGGCAGGTGTCGTCGTCCAGGTAGGCGGTGACGCTGCCGGCGGCCTGCTTGGCCAGTCGGCCGGTCTCGAACCGGACCCGACGGGTACCGAAGCTGCCGTTGTCGATGACAGCTTCGGCGTAACTGATTTCTGGACCCTCCATGGGCCCTCCTGTTCTTGTGCCTCGCACCGGGGACATCATCGTTGTGCCCCGGTTAGTCTGGGCCGCTAGGAAATTCGTGACCGACCCAACCTGTAACGGTAGGGGTCGGCCAGCGGCGGGGGCCACAACCGGCCGGCGCCACGCCGCCACCCACGCATCGGTGGGCGGCCCGCGGTCCTGGTGATGCGCCAACGGCGGCCCCCGTTCCGCGGGAGCCGCCGAGGCGCGAGGGTGCCTATCGCCGCAAGCCGAGTCGCTTGATGAGCGAGCGGTACCGCTCGATGTCTGTCGCCTCGAGGTAACGCAGCATCCGCTTGCGCCGGCCTACCAGCAGCAGCAGCCCCCGGCGGCTGTGGTGGTCATGCTTGTGCTCGCGAGCGTGCTCGGTAAGGTCCTTGATGCGCCGCGTGAGCATGGCGACCTGAACTTCGGGTGAGCCCGTGTCGCCCTCGGCCAGTCCGTACTCGGAGATGATCTGCTGCTTCGTGGCCGAATCCAAGGGCATGGGCGACATCCTGACTCGTTGCGCGGTGCCCGGGGGCTGATCCACCCGAGCGCTCTGGTTCCGCGGCCGTTCGACGGCAATCTCCGACGCTACCAGCGGCGTGTCGCGGCGGCCTAATCGCCGCCGGCGCCTCGGTCAGGGTGAGGGGATGACCGAAGGAACGACGATTGCACCACCGAGCAGTCGCCGGACCAGCTCGATCGCGGCGTCCTCTGGCAACGGCAGATCCGCCGCGGTGAACGGCAGGCCGTCCAGCGCCAGAGGCATGCCGACCACCTCGTCAGCGGGGATCTCAAGCACGCCCGCACGGCTGACCACCCGCATCCCGCCGGACTCGGTCCGCTCGGACCGAGGGTGCAAGTGCCGACGCAGGACGACGGGGGTGTCGACCCCGACCTGTCTGGCCGTCGCCGCCTGGACCAGGGGGAATAGCGGCGCGGCGCGCTGGCTCTCGCGGGAGCGGCGGTGCATGCTCCGCGCCAGTCCGCCGGCGTCGATCCGCGCGATGGCCGAAACCAGCGCGGCTTTGACCCGGATGAGATTGGCGGCAACCTGGTCGGGGTCGGCGACATCCACCCCGACCGGTAGGGCGGCCCGGATGTCAGGGTCGGCGGCCAGGTCCGCCAGTGCCGCCGCAGTCACGTCCTGGGCGAGCGTGTGGCCGGTCCAAGGGTGGACCCCCACAGTGAGGTGGCCGCTGACCTCGCCGAGGGCGACTGCGGAGTGCAGATAACCGCGAGGCAGGTACAGGCAGTCGCCCGGTGCCAGCACCCCCGCCAGGGCGGGCGGACCGTGACCGGCCGCGGCCACCTCCTCGCGCCGTTCGGTCCACGGCTGGTCGCGCAACGGCAGCGGGTGCACCGGCCCGTGGACCGACCAGCGTTTGTGCCCGAACAACTGAAGGACGAAAACGTCATGCACGTCGTAGTGGGTGGCGAAGCCCTGCGACTGAGGTGGCGTGACGTAGGCGTTCATCTGGACTGGGTGCCCAAGGTCGGCGGCGAGATCCTGAGCGAACTCGACGAGCGGCGGCCAGATCCGGTGCAGCCCCTGTAGGACGATCGTCGAGCCGTCCACGAAAAGGCGGTGCACTTTGTCATCGCTGACCTGATCGGCCACTTGCGCGCCGACTCCCCCACCATCGGTGAACGACCGGTCGGGCAGTGTGGTACCGGAGCGGGCGACCCGCAGGAACGGGGTTCGCAGCCCCCGCTCGGCCAGCAGTTGGTCGATCGCGTCCCGGGAGAGCAGATCGCCGAACCCCTCACGGCCCGGCGCGTCGCAACGCCTCAACAGCGGGCGCCGCCCCCATACCTGGTCGGCGAAGACGCGGAGGTCGGCACCGACGAGGCGGGCGAGTGTCGGCATCGCCGCACCCGCCCGCCCCAAAAGACCCGACTGATCCGTCGGCTTTGCGTTCATCAGCCGGCGCTGGAGTCCGCTCCGCCGTCGGCACCTCCGTCGGAACCGGCCCCGCCGTCGGCACCTCCATCCGCGCCACCGTCGGAACCCGCGCCGCCGTCGGCACTTCCATCCGCGCCACCGTCGGACCCCGCGCCGCCGTCAGCCGCGCCCTGCCCAGCACCCATGTCGGCACCGAGGTCCGCTCCCCCGTCACCGCGCACGTCGCTGGCTGCGCCGTCGGCGCCCAGGTCTGCTCCGCCGTCTCCGCCGGTCTTCAGCTTGTCTGCACCCGAGTCGGCACCGGCGTCCGCGCCGCCATCGCCCATGGTCTGGCTCATTGCTCGCTCCTTCGACATCGTCACGGGCCGGGATACCCCGCAGCAGCACAGACCCCGACCGGACGCGTGGCGTCCCAGTGGCAGCATACCCGTTGAGATCGGGGTCACACTCAGGGATGCGGGTGACCCGGCCAGCCGGCTTGCCTGGTGACGGTGCGGCGCCCGGCCCCGCCTGGCACTCCGGCCTCAGCCGGTGGACAGCCCGGGGAACCAGATGCCGATCTCCCGCACAGCGGACTGCGGCGAATCCGAGCCGTGCACGATGTTCTCTGTGGGTCCGTTGCCCCAGTCCCGGCCGAAGTCCCCGCGGATCGAGCCGGGCGTGGCGGCGGTGGGGTCGGTCGTGCCGGCCAGCGAGCGGAACCCCTCGATGCAGCGAACCCCTTCGATGACGACGGCCGCCAAAGGGCCGCTGGACATGAAGGTGAGCAGCTCCTCGTAGAACCCCTTGCCGACGTGCTCGGCGTAATGCTCGGCGAGCCGGTCACGGTCGGGGGTGCGGATCTCAAGGGCCGCTAGAATGTAACCCTTGGCTTCGATGCGGCGCAGGACCTCACCGGTGAGGCCTCGAGCGAAGGCGTCGGGCTTGACAAGGACCAAAGAGCGCTCAGTCATGCAGGCAGCCTAGTGGGACTCGGAGCCGGAGCGCGGCGGCGAGGTCAGCGGGCGTCCGCGGCAGCGGCGCGGGTACGGGTCAGGGCGTCCATCTTGCGGCCCTGCCGCAGGGCGAGCAGCCACAGCGACCCGAACACCGCACCCACCAGCAGCATCGCGGGCAGCACGAGGTAGCCGGCCAGGCACGCCAGTTGCACCAGCCAGCCGAGCGGCACCCCGAACCTGGTCCTGAGCAGACCGGCCGCCAGCAGGGTCAGCACCGTCAGACCGGTCCCGAGAAGCAGGTGCGAACCTGCCGCTGCGCTGTCGGCGGCATCGGCCAGGGCCCGGGCGCCGGTCGCCGCGAACACGATCACGAGAGCTTGGCTCACCAGAACGATTGCGGCCAATCGTCGAGTCATCGGCTCCGGGACAGGCATCAGGCTGGAACGGTTGCTCACCCGGACCATCCTGCCAGTCGACGCCGACCTCACTGGTCGAGGGCGCCGAGGAGCATCCGCACGTCAGCGGCCGTGGTCACCGACCCGGTGGCCACGACGATCCCGCCCACGCCGCCGGCCGCGCTGTCCGCGTCCGCCAACTCGACGGCGCGGTCGACGGCATCGGGCAGATCGGCGACGACACTGACCCGGCTCTCGCCGAACAGGTCCCCGGCCAGCCCGCCCAGTGTCGCGGGGTCCATCGCGCGGGGGGACGTCGACCGGCTGACCACCACGCGGGCCAGGACTGGTTCGAGCGCCTCCAGGATGCCCGTAGCATCCTTGTCGGCCAGGACCGCGACCACCCCGACGATCCGGAGGAAGGGGAACGACTCGGCCAACGCGGCGGCCAGCGCGGCGGCACCGGCCGGGTTATGGGCAGCGTCGACCAGCACCGTGGGGGAACGTCGCACTACTTCCAGCCGACCCGGCGAGGTGACCTCTGCGAACGCCTCCCGGACCAGATCGAGGTCCAACGCGGTCTTTCCGCCGCCCAGGAAGGCCTCCACGGCGGTCAGGGCAAGGAGCGCGTTCCCGGCCTGGTGGGCACCGAACAGCGGCAGCAGCACACCGGAATACTCCCCGGCCAGGCCGCGCAGGGAGAGCAACTGACCGCCGACACCGGGCTCACGGCTGCTGACCCCGATGTCCCTGCCCTCGACGGCCAGGGCTGCTCCGAGCCGCTCGGCCGCGTCAGCGATGACCTCGGCAACCTCGGGGTGCTGGGCGGCGCTGATCACGATGGCCCCCGGCTTGATGATGCCGGCCTTCTCTGTTGCGATGTCCACCGGCAGATGGCCCAGGAACCGCTGATGATCGACCCCGATCGGGGCGATGACGGCGACCTGACCGTCTGCCACGTTCGTGGCGTCCCAGGCACCGCCCATGCCGACCTCGACCGCGGCGACGTCGACGGGCGCATCGGCGAACAACGCATACGCCAACGCGGTGAGAACCTCGAAGTAGCTCATCGTGGGTCCACCGGCGGCGGCCGAGCGTTCATCCACGAGCTCCACGTAGGGCCGGATGTCCTCGTATCCGGCAACGAACCGGTCCATCCCGACCGGGTCTCCGTTCAAGGCGATGCGCTCGGTGATCGAGTGGAGGTGAGGTGAGGTGAACCGGCCGGTGTTCAGCCCGTGGGCGCGCAGCAGCATCTCGATCATCCGGGTGGTCGAGGTCTTGCCATTGGTCCCCGTCACGTGCACCACCCCGAACGAGCGCTGAGCTGAGCCCAACAGGTCCATCAACGCGGCGATGCGCTCGAGACTCGGCGTGAGGTCGTGCTCCGGCGTACGAGCCAGAATGGCGGCCTCGACACGACCGAACGCCGCTCGGGTCGCCAGTAGTTCGGCCGCCCGGTCGGCCGGTCGGTCCGGCCGCTGCAGGCTCACTGGGCCGGTCCCGGCCCGGATGCCCGGGGGCCGTGCGTCGACAGGTCCCGGACCATCCAGATGATCGCCGGCAGCCGTCCCTGCGGTTCCCGGGACTCCTCGACGAAACCATGTGAGATGGCGAAGTCGTACGCGGCGGCGTTGCCGTCCGACAGGCTCATGCGCACCGCCGATGAGGACCACCCGATCTCGTCCAGCACTCGCTGGATCAGCCAGGAGCCGAGCTGCTGCCCCTGGTAATCGGGCAGGACGTAGAGCTTCCAGATCACCGTACGGCCCTCGTGTGGCCCGTAACTGGCCATCCCCACCACGGTGCCGTCCACCTCGGCGACGAAAGTGCGTCCCGCGCGGATGGCCGGCACGTTGGCCTCCGCGGTCCACCACTTGTCCAGGAACAGCTGGACCAGGTCGTCGCTGTAGATCGAGCCGTAGGTGGCCGGCCAGGTGCGCCGACCCACCTCCACGATGGCGTCCAGGTCGTTTCCGGTCGCTTGACGGATCTGTACGACTTTGCTGTTCACAGCCTCGTCACGATCACTCTGACGCTCTGTCCATCTCCCACGGTCGCCCTCAGCCCCTCTGTCTCTGGTAGCGCGTCGAGGTCCGCCGCCGCCCCGAACTGGCGAGCCAGGGTCTCGGCCATGATGAGCTGCTGGTGAGCCACTACCGCCCGCCACACTGCGTCATCCCCCAACACGGACAGGCTGATCCGGTCGCTGACCTCTAGACCCGCCTCCCGGCGGGCCTGCTGAGCCACCCGAATGACGTCTCTGGCCAGGCCTTCGGCGGACAGCTCGGGCGTGACCTCGGTGTCCAGCACGAGGAAACCGCCACCGGCCAGAACCGCGCTCGCCCGCCGCGCCTGCCTGGCCCTTCCGGTCCCATCGCCCCGATCGGTGCCGGGTGTGACCTCGGCGGAGACGCCACTGGGCTGGTCCACGACAGTCTCCAGGGTGTACTCCCCAGCCCGCAATGCAATTCCGCCACACACCACACCATCGTCGCCGGCCTGCCAGTCGCCCGCCTTGCTGGCCCGGATGACGTGCTGGACGTCCCGGCCGAGCCGTGGCCCGGCGGCCTTGGCGTTGACGATGAGCCGCTGGGTGATTCCGACGTCGGTACCGGCGGCCTGGGACAGGTCGGTCAGGGTCACCGACTTCACGTTGACCTCGTCGGCGATGATGTCGGCGAGGTCACGCAGAGCGTCGGCGTCGACCGTCACCACGGTCAGCTCCGCCAGCGGCAGGCGAACCCGCAGCCGCTCTGCCTTGCGCAGGCTGCTGGCGACCGAGCAGATCTCCCGGGCTCGGTCCATCCGGGCGACGAGGGCATGGTCGGCGGGCAGGTCGGCAGCGTCCGGCCAGTCGGTCAGATGGACCGAACGGCCCCCCGTCAGGCCGCGCCAAATCTCCTCGGTCGTCATCGGAAGCAACGGCGCGGCCACCCGAGTGACCACCTCCAGGCAGGTGTACAGGGTGTCGAACGCGGCGGTTGCACGGGCGCGATCTGCGCCGCCGGATGCCCCGGCACCGCCGGCGCCGGTCATGTCCCCGACGTCCCAGAACCGGCTCCGGGATCGGCGGACGTACCAGTTGGTCAGCACATCCAGGAAGCCCCGCACCGAGTCGCAGGCTCCGGCTATGTCGTAAGCATCCAGCTCGTGCTGCACCTTGGCGACCAGCTCGTGCAGCTTCGCCAGCACATAGCGGTCGAGCACGTCGCGAGATGAACTGCTCCACGAGGCCCGGTAGCCGGCCCCACCGGCGGCGCTGTTCGCGTACAGGGTGAAGAAGTACCATGTGCTCCACAGGGGCAGCAGGGCTTGACGCACACCCTCCCGGATCCCCTGCTCGGTGACGATGAGGTTGCCGCCACGCAGGATCGGCGAGGACATCAGGAACCACCGCATGGCATCCGCGCCGTCCCGGTCGAACACGTCGGTCACGTCCGGGTAGTTGCGTAGGGACTTGCTCATCTTCTGCCCGTCGTTGCCCAGGACGATGCCGTGGGCCAAGCAGGAGGAGAAGCTCGGCCGGTCGAACAGGGCCGTGGCCAGGATGTGCATGGTGTAGAACCAGCCGCGGGTTTGGCCGATGTATTCGACGATGAAGTCGCCGGGGTAGTGGTGGTCGAACCAGTCCTTGTTCTCGAACGGGTAGTGGACCTGCGCGAAGCTCATCGACCCGGACTCGAACCAGCAGTCGAGAACCTCCGGAACGCGCCTCATCGTTGAGCGCTCGCAGTCCGGTCGGGGGTCATCCGGGTTTGGCCTGACCAGCTCGTCGATCGCCGGGCGGTGCAGGTCGGTGACCTTCTGTCCGAAGTCGCGCTCCAACTCGGTGAACGAGCCGTACGCGTCGACCCGCGGGTAGGCCGGGTCGTCCGAACGCCACACCGGGATCGGCGCGCCCCAGAACCGGTTCCGGCTGATCGACCAGTCCCGGGCGTTGGACAGCCACGTGCCGAACTGGCCGTGCTTGACGTGCTCGGGCACCCACTGAATCTGCTCGTTGAGTTCGACCATCCGGTCCCGGAAGGCGGTCACCTCGACGAACCACGACGTGACCGCTTTGTAGATCAGCGGCGTGCGGCAGCGCCAGCAGTGCGGGTAGGAGTGCACGTATGACTCCTCCCGCAGCAGCACGCCGCGGGCCTTGAGCTGGTTGATGACCGGCCGGTTGGCCTCGAAGACCTGCAGACCCTCCAGCCAGGGCACGACCGGCGTGAACCGAGCCTGTTCGTCCACGGTGAGCAGGGTCGGGATACCGGCCGCGTCGCAGGCGTTCTGGTCGACCTCGCCGTAAGCCGGCGCCATGTGCACTACCCCAGTGCCATCCTCCGTGGTGGTCTCGGAGTTGGCCAGGATCCGAAAGGCGGCCTCGGTGCCCCAGTGCTGCGCATCGGCGAAGGTGTCGAATAGAGGGTGGTACCGGCGGCCGACCAGGTCGCGGCCGGAATAGCGGGCCACGACCCGCTCGCCGGCGTCGACGCCGAGTTCGCGGGCGTAGGCGCCCAGTCGTGCCTCCGCGAGCAGGTACACCGGGCCGTGCGGGTCGTCGGTCGCCCGGACCGCCACGTAGTCGATGTCCTCGCCGACGGCCATGGCCAGGTTGCTGGGCAACGTCCACGGCGTCGTCGTCCAGGCCAGCAGCCGCTCTCCGGTCTCCAGTTCCACCCAGAACGTCACCGACGGGTCCTGCCGAGGCTGGTAGACATCGTCGTCCATGCGCAGCTCGTGGTTCGACAGCGGCGTCTCGTCGTTCCAGCAGTACGGCAGCACCCGATGCCCCTGGTACACCAGGCCCTTGTCGTACAGGGTCTTGAAGGCCCAGATGACCGACTCCATGTACTCGGGGTTGAGGGTCTTGTAGTCGTTGTCGAAGTCGACCCAGCGCGCCTGCCTGGTCACGTACTCGCGCCAGTCGTCGGTGTACCGCAGCACCGAGGTGTGGCAGGCCCTGTTGAAGGATTCGATCCCCATGTCGAGGATGTCCTTCTTGGTGGCGATGCCGAGCAGGCGCTGCGCCTCGAGCTCAGCCGGGAGGCCGTGGGTGTCCCAGCCGAAGCGCCGTTCGACCCGGCGCCCGCGCATGGTCTGGTAGCGGGGGACGACGTCCTTGACGTACCCGGTCAACAGGTGACCGTAGTGCGGCAGGCCGTTGGCGAACGGCGGCCCGTCGTAGAAGACGAACTCGTTGCTCCCGTCCGTGCCGGCCGGGCGGGCCTCGACCGAGGCGACGAAGGTGCCGTCGGCCTGCCAGTAGTCCAGCACGCGGAGCTCGATATCGGGGAAGCTGGGGTTGGCCGGGACCCCGGGGGCGGGGGCCTGCTCGGGCAGCGGCCAGGACGACTGGGGGTAGATCATCGTCAGTTCTCCGGGCGTCTCTCATGGATCGACAGCCACCACTCAGCTGTACGTTGTCGACACGAGGACGACGGCGCCGGAATCGTCCGGCGACACCGCGGTACCACCTCGTTTGCCACCACCCCGCACCCGTTGACCGTCGACCAACCGGGGCAGTGACCTCTTGCCAGGCGCTGACGGGCCCACCCGTCCGGTTCTACTGAGCCGCTCTGGTCGAGAGCGAGCCGTTCCTCCGAAAGCTCGCCGGTGATAGCCGGGTCGTCGCTGTCACCAGTGTACGTGGCGGTCGACGATGGCCCCGACCGCCACGAGCGTGCCGCCCTCGGCGCGCGCCGGGCCCGGCCGGTCACGTCCTGCCGGGGCGGGTGCCCAGGACCTCGGTGGCGGGCCGGGCCACCAGAGTGACCACGGCGACGGTGACCAGCGCCCCCAACAGCAGCGCCGCCGCCTCCCCCGCCCGCAACCTCCCCGCCGCGGACGCCACCGTGACCGCGGCGATCGGCACACCCAATTGCGCGCAGGTCATCACGGCCACCGACCAGGGCTGCCCGGTGGCCACCCCGAGGGCGTGCACCCCGACCGCGGCCACCCCCAGGACAGCGCCGAGAGCCAGGGCCGACGGCTGATCCAACACGTCGTGCAGGTTGAGCGAGGCGCCCAGCCAGATGAAGAACAACGGCCCCGCGAAGCCCTCGGTGATGGCGAACATCTGCTTGGCCACCCGCTTGGGTTCACCCACCCGGGCGACCGCCAACCCGAGGGCGAACCCGGCCACCATGACGCTGACCCGTCCGGCGGTGGCGATGGCGGCCAGGGTGAACAACAGACCGAGGGCCACCCGCAACTCCAGCACGTACTCGTGGTCCTGCGAGGTCCGGTGCACGCGCTTGCGCCAGCCGCTTGTCTCAGCCCACCGCAGGAAGGCGTAGGCCAGTAGGGCGGCCGCGGCGACGGCCAGCACCCCGAGCGCGGCCCGGCCGGCCCCGGGCGGGTCGACCGCCAGCGGCAACGCCACGATGCAGGCCACGTCGGCCACGGCCACCTGCACCAGGAACGGGGGGTGCGACCCGGACGGCGACGACCCGGACGGGGCGCCGGTGGCGGCGACCATCGGCAGCACCAGGGCGGCCGACGACGACGCGAGCAGCACCGCGTAAAGCGGTCCGTTGCCGGTCTCGAACCACCCGGCGATCGCCCAGCCGGCAACCGCCGCCGCCGCGCCGACCAGGACGGCTCGGCCCACCCCGGCGGCCAGGCCGGCCCGCAGCGCGCTGTCCCGCATCGGCACCTTAGATCCGGCCACGAACATGACCAAGGCGAACCCCAGCGAGCCGAAGAAGGCGAAGGTCGGCTGGTCGGCCCGCAGGGCCCCGATCCCGCTCGCGCCGAGAACGACCCCGACCAGCAGCTCCCCCACCACCAGGGGTACCCGCCCGCGGGTGGACAACGACAGCATCGGTCCGATCAGTCCGACGACGACGATGATCGCGAGCGTCCCGAAGCTCACCGGTCCTCCTGATCCCGCTCGGCCGACCGCGCCAGGCGTCTGGAAGCCCGGCAGTGCTGCTCGGCAGTGATGCACGGCAGTGATGCACGGCAGTATGGACCCATGCCGACCGGTTCTACGGCTCGAGCCAGCATCGCCGCTCTGCCCGCCCACGCCGTTATCACCGACGCCGACGTCAAACGCAGCTATGCCGTCGACGCCAGCCTCGGCGCCGGCGTCCCCCACGAGTACGAGGTGGTCCGCGCCGAGTCACTCGCCGACGTGGTGGAGGTGATGCGATATGCCCAGGCCAGCGGCACACCGGTCGTCCCGCAGGGGGCGCGCACGGGCCTGTGCGGAGGGGCAGTGGCCACCGAGGGGGCGGTGGTGCTCAACGTCGAGGGGCTGGCGCAGGTCTACGAGATCGACCCGGTCGAGAGCATCGTCGTCACCGGGCCCGGCGTCGGTACGACGCAGCTCAAGACCGCGGTCGCCGAGTACGGTCTGTTCTACCCGCCCGACCCCGCCTCCGCGGACTCCTGCACCATCGGCGGCAACGTTGCCACCAACGCCGGGGGGCTGTGCTGCGTCAAGTACGGAGTTACCGCCGACTACATCCGCGGCCTGGAGGTCGTCCTGCCGGGGGGTGAGCTGATCACCACTGGGCGCCGCACGGCCAAGGGGGTCAGCGGACTGGACCTGACCGGGCTGTTCGTCGGGTCCGAGGGCACCCTCGGCGTGGTAACCCGGATCATCGCCCAGCTGATTCCTTCACCGGAGACGGCACTGACCGCGTTGGCCACGTTCGACAGCCTGGCCGCGGCCACCGAGGCCATCGTCCGGTTGCGCACCGACCCGCACCGGCCCAGCCTGCTGGAGTTCCTCGACGCGCCGTCCATTGACGCGGTACAAAGCCTGGCTGACTACGGTTTCCCGACCGGCTGCCAGGCTGTTCTGCTGGTGCAGTCTGACCGGACCGGGCACACCCATCAGGACGTTCAGCGCTACGCCGACCTGATGTCCGAGACCGGCGCCACCGACGTCGCTGTCGCCGACACCCGCAGCGAGTCAGATCTGCTCCTAGCCGGGCGGCGGGCCTTGAACACCGCATTGGAGGCCGCCGGGACCCGGCTCATCGAGGATATGTGTGTCCCGATCCGCCAGCTGGGTGCCCTGGTGGAGGGCGGCCAGCAGATAGGCGAGGCGCACGGCCTGCGCATCACCATGTCGGGCCACGGCGGCGACGGCAACCTGCACCCGTCGATCTTCTTCGACGCCGCCGACCCGGATTCAGTGGCCGCGGCCCAGACCACCTTCGGCGACATGGTGCGCCTGGCTCTGCGCCTGGGCGGGACGATCGCCGGGGAGCACGGGATCGGCACGTTGAAGCGTCACTGGCTGCCCAGCGAGGTGGGCGAGTCGTCGATGGCCCGACAGCGACAGATCAAGGCCATCTTCGACCCGGCCGGAATCATGAATCCCGGCAAGGTGTACTGACTCGTGGTCGGGCTCGAGGCGCCTGCGACGACAGGTCGAGGGCAGGGTCGGCGGCCGCGCCGGTGACCAGCTCGGTGAGAGTGCAGGTCCCTCGGTGGTCTCCGCCAGCGCCTCGGCGAAGGAGCGGATCTCGGCGACTCGACCGACGGGGCCACTCGCTCACGCGTCGTGCAACGAGGTTGACAAGGACGCGTCCTGTTGGGCCGTCAACGGCTCAGAGAAGACCAGACCTCGGGGTTGAGCGGCGTGGTGTTCGTCGATAGACCCGACGCCACCAGGTCCTTATCTGGGGATCTGGGACGATCGGCCCGGCAAGATGGGCCCGTGGACAGCTCGGAGTCGGAGGCCGCCGCGGCGCCCCGCCGGGGTGCGGCTCGCGCCGCGCGGTCGCTCAGGCGAGGCGCGGCCGCCGCGAGACAGGTGGCGGTCCGCGTGGGGCAGGCGGCCGGGCGGGGTGGGCTGGCGGGGGGTCGAACGGTTGCGCGCCGTGCCGGTGGCGGCATCCATCGGTTCCGCAACTTCACTCGATCCGGCGGTGCCGACGAGTCCGGGCTGGCCCGGGTCACCGAGATGCAGGTCCTGGCCTCGGCCGGCGACGCCGCCTTCACCGTATCCCTGGCCAGCACAGTGCTGGCGCTGCCCATTGGGCAGGCGCGGGGTCAGGTCGCCATCTTCCTGCTGACCACGATGGCCCCGTTCGTCCTGCTGGCGCCGATGGTCGGGCCGCTGCTGGACCGCTGGCGTCACGGCCGTCGCTGGGCGATCGGCGTCACCTTGGCCGCCCGGGCGTTCCTGAGCTGGGCCCTCGCCGGGGTGCTGGCCGACGGGTCCCCGTGGCTGTTGCCCCTGGCGCTCCTGTGCCTGATCGCCGCGCGGACCTACGCGGTGGCCCTGTCCGCCGGTATTCCCCTGGTGCGGCCGGCGTCCATCACCCTGGTGACCGCCAATTCCCGGCAATCGATCGGGACCCTCGTGGGCATGCTCGTCGGTGTGCTGCTCGCGGCGCCGGTGAGTCGGATCGGGCCCGAATGGTCGCTGCGGTTGGCCTTCGTCATGTACGTGACGGCAACCGTGCAGGCGATCAGGCTGCCGCCGACGGTCGATTCCCCACCCGCCACTCACCCGGGCCTGCCGCCGGCCAGTCCCGCGCGCCCGACCCGGCGGCGATGGCGTGGGGTCCTTCGTGCTGGGCCCTTACCACCGGCGGTGAACGCGGCCCTGGTCACTGCGGCCGGCGCCAAGGCGCTGTCAGGCTTCGTCACGCTGTTTCTCGGCTTCCTGCTATGGGATCAACCGCTGGAAGGCATCTCCAGCGTGCTGACCCTGGGGTTGGTCGTGCTCACCGCGGGGGTGGGCAACGGCCTGGGCAGCCTGACCGGCAACCGGCTCGGGCCCCGGTCGCCGACCGTCGTCGCGGTGACGGCGCTGGTGGCGGCCACCGCGGTCACCGTGGTCACCGTGGTGCAGTACTCGCTGTGGACGCTGTTGGCCCTCGGGGCGGTCAGCGGGATGTTCGGGCAGCTGGCGAAGCTGTGTCTGGACGCTTTGATTCAGCAGCTGACCCCCGCCGGCCAGCACTCGCGGATCTTCTCCTGGTCGGAGACCAGGCTGCAGGCGGCCTGGGTAGCAGGTGGTGGGCTGGGGATCGTGATGCCACTGAACGCGACGGTGGGATTCGCGGCCATGGCCGCGACCTTGGTCGGAGTTCTGATTGCGGCCCAGCTCATCCGGGCTCGGGCCGATGCCTGACCCGTCGCGCCGGCGGCGGAATCGGCGGGATTCGTCCTGGTACAGGTCGGTCTGAAAAGATCTGCCCATGACCGTTGAGGACCCCACCCGACCCGTGCGGGTGCCCGACAAACCGTCGGTCGACGGGCTGGAGGACAGGTGGGCGCCGGTTTGGCAAGAGCAGGGCACCTACCGGTTCGACCGCGCCCGCGCCCTGAGCCTGCCCCGTGAACAGGTCTATTCCATCGACACCCCACCGCCGACGGCCAGCGGCTCCCTGCACGTCGGTCACGTCTTCTCCTACACCCACACCGACTGCCTGGCCCGCTACCAACGGATGCGCGGCCGAGAGGTGTTCTATCCGATGGGCTGGGACGACAACGGCCTGCCCACCGAGAAGCGGGTGCAGAACTATTACGGGGTGCGCGGCGACGCTGCGCTGCCATACCTGCCCGGCTACGTCCCCCCGCATCGGGGTGGGGAGGGCAAGAGCATCAAGGCCGCCGACCAGCAACCGATCAGCCGGCGCAACTTCATCGAGCTGTGCGAGGAACTGACCGTCGAAGACGAGAGGGCGTTCGAGGCGCTGTGGCGGCGGCTCGGCCTGTCCGTCGACTGGGAGATCAGCTACCGCACCATCGACGACCACTGCCGGGCCGTCTCTCAGCGAGCGTTCCTGCACAACGTGGAGGCCGGCCAGGCCTACCAGAGCGAGGCCCCCGGGTTATGGGACGTCACGTTTCAGACCGCCGTCGCGCAGGCTGAGCTGGAAGCCCGGGACTACCCAGGCCACTACTACCGCGTGTGCTTCCACCGCAGTGACCTTGCGCCCGGCCCCGACGGTGGCCAGGTCTACATCGAGACGACCCGGCCGGAGCTGCTGCCGGCCTGCGTCGCGCTGATCGCCCACCCGGACGACCAGCGCTACCAGTCGCTGTTCGGATCCACGGTGACCTCCCCGGTGTTCGGCGTAGAGCTGCCGGTGCTGGCCCACCCGGCCGCGGAGATGGACAAGGGCGCCGGTATCGCGATGTGCTGCACGTTCGGGGACCTGACCGACGTGCAGTGGTGGCGGGAGCTGCAGCTGCCGACGCGGTCCCTGATCACCCGGACCGGGAGGCTGCGGCAGGAGACACCGGACTGGCTGACGGAGCCGGGTTCGCGCCGCCTGTACGCCCAGCGATTGGCCGGCGCAACCGCGTTCGGCGCACGCACCGCGGTGGTCGAGGCCCTTCGAGACAGCGGGGACCTGGACGGAGAGCCGGCCCCGACCCGACGCAAGACCAACTTCTACGAGCGGGGCGAAAAGCCGCTGGAGATCGTCACCAGCCGACAGTGGTACGTCCGCAACGGCGGCCGCGATGCCGGCCTACGCGAGGACTTGCTGGCCCGGGGGCGTGAACTGGCCTTCCACCCCGACTTCATGCGGGTCCGGTACGAGAACTGGGTGGGCGGACTCAACGGCGACTGGCTGATCAGTCGTCAGCGGTTCTTCGGGGTGGCCATCCCTTTGTGGTACCCGATCGGACCCGATGGGACGGTCCGCTACGACGCACCGATCCGGCCCGCCCCGGACCAGCTGCCGATCGACCCGACCAGCGACGTCCCCACTGGTCACCGCGCCGACCTCCGCGATCAACCGGGCGGGTTTACTGGCGACGCCGACATCATGGACACCTGGGCCACCTCGTCGTTGACGCCGCAGTTGACCACCGGCTGGGGCACCGACCCGGAGCTGTTCGCTCACATCTTCCCGATGGACCTGCGCCCACAGGGCCAGGACATCATCCGGACCTGGTTGTTCGCCACGGTCGTGCGGGCACACCACGAGCACGGGTCGCTGCCGTGGCGGCATGCGGCGATCAGCGGCTGGATCCTCGACCCGGACCGCAAGAAGATGTCGAAGTCGAAGGGGAACGCCACTACCCCCGAGGACCTGCTGCGCCAGTACGGGTCGGATGCCGTCCGCTACTGGGCCTGCTCGGCGCGCCTTGGCACCGATGCCGCCTTCGACATCGGGCAGATGAAGGTCGGGCGGCGGCTGGCGATCAAGGTGCTCAACGCCAGCAAGTTCGCTCTCGGGTTCGGCACCATCGACGATCCGACCTCCGCCGCCCCAGTGGCCAGAGCCGTGACCAGGGCCGTGAGCGAGGCCGTCACCGAGCCGCTGGACCGGGCCATGCTTGCGGCGTTGGCCCGGGTCGTGCAGCGGGCCACCCGCGGGTTCGACGGGTACGACCACACGCGAGCTCTGGAAGACACCGAGACGTTCTTCTGGACTTTCTGCGACGACTACATCGAACTGGTCAAGGATCGAGCGCACGGCTCGGGCGAGGCACAGATGACGCCACAGACCCAGTCGGCCAGGGCAGCGCTTCGCATCGCCCTGGACGCGCTGCTGCGACTGCTCGCTCCGTTCCTGCCATTCGCCACCGAAGAGGTCTGGTCGTGGTGGCGAGAGGGCTCCGTGCACCGAACCGAGTGGCCGACCGCCGACTCCCTGGACGACGCCGCGCGCGGTCAGGACCCTGCCCTGCTCGCCGCGGTGGGTGAGGTGTTGGCCGGGATCCGGCGGGCCAAGTCGGACGCCAAGGTGGGCATGCGCGCCCAGGTCAGCCGGGTCGAGGTGGCCAGCCCGCCGCAGGTACAGCAATGGCTACGGGCGGCTCAGATCGACCTGTGCGCCGCGGGGCGGGTCAGCCGCATCACGTACGCATCCGGCGATCAGCTGGAGGTGCGTAAGGTCGCTCTGGCGGCGACCCTGGGCGGTTGATCACCACTCATTCGGACCGGGTCCCGAGACCAGTACCCCTCCGGAACCACCCTCCCCGGAGCCAGCCGTCGCCTGGCCACACCGAGCCGCGCCGGCGCGGTCCTCTGCGGCAGCGGCTGGACCAGCCACCAAGGCCGGTCCCACCCTGCCAGGTCGAGTCGCCGGGTGGCCAGGTCCCGCCGGGACAGCACCCGGACCTGCCCGGCGGCCGGCTCGTAGACCAGTGGGGCGTCGTTCCCTCCGCCGAACACGAGGGTGACGTGTCGGGGCAGGGTGGCGCTGCCTACGTAGAGCAGCGCCGGACGCCCCGGTCCGATGGACCCCAGCAGCCGGCGGTAGACAGCATCGATCCCCCGTGAGCCCCGGTGACGCAGCATGACCAGCCCGTACTCGGTGCCAGGGGTGGCCGCACCGTTCTCCAACTCCACCCTCGCCCCCCACGGCGGGGTCCCCAGCCACGTGGGCCACGGAGGCTGGACCAGGTCTGATTGGGGCCTCAGCCCGTTGGTCCGGGCCATCACCTGCCGTTCCAGTTCGGCGAACCGGCTCTGCGGGGTAGCCGGCGCTCCGACCCCCAAGACGTCCGGCCCGCTCACCGGCGGGCCCATGGCCACCCACCTGGCCAACGCCGGATCGCGCTGCATCCGGGCGACGACCAGACAGGCGGAGCCGCAGCTGACCTCGCTTTGCTGGACAGGTGCCGGGGTGCCCGGTCTCCACCGAGACCCCTGAGACACGTCCACTCCTCATCATTGCGGGCCCGGGGCGGACATGTCCACCGGGTCAAGCCCAGGCGCTGCTGGCTGCCGAACGCCCGGGGATGGACATCCGCCGCGGAGCACGTGCGCCCCGGCCATTTCCGCGCTAGGCGGATTCCTTACGCTCGGCCCGCTTGCGCGGCCGCGTTGTGGTGTCTCGGCGCACAATGGTCGGGTTGACGTTGTCGAGCACGACTTCGCGGGTCACCACCACCCGTGCAATGTCTTCCTCGCTCGGTACATCGAACATGACCGGGAGCAGGACCTCTTCCATGATGGCCCGCAGCCCTCTTGCTCCGGTCCCCCGTAGTAGCGCCTGGTCGGCGATCGCGGTGATCGCATCCTCGCTGAACTCGAGCTCGACACCGTCGATCTCGAACATCTTCTTGTACTGCTTGACCAGCGCATTGCGCGGTTCCACGAGAATCTGAACGAGGGCGTCGCGGTCCAGTGGGGTGACGGTGGTGATGACCGGAAGCCGCCCGATGAACTCGGGGATCAACCCGAACTTCAGCAGGTCCTCCGGCATGACGTCGCCGTAGTACTCCGCCGTCGGCTTGGCGGTGTGCAGCGCTGCCCCGAACCCGAGCCCGTTCGTGCCGGCCCGGCTCTCCACGAGTTTCTCCAGCCCGGCGAACGCGCCGCCGACAATGAACAGCACGTTGGTCGTGTCGATCTGAATGAACTCCTGATGTGGATGCTTACGGCCACCCTGGGGCGGGACCGAGGCCGTCGTCCCCTCGAGGATTTTCAGCAGCGCCTGCTGAACGCCTTCGCCTGAGACGTCCCGCGTGATCGATGGGTTCTCGGACTTCCTGGCGATCTTGTCGACCTCGTCGATGTAGATGATCCCTGTTTCTGCCTTCTTCACGTCGTAGTCGGCCGCCTGGATGAGCTTGAGCAGGATGTTCTCGACATCTTCCCCGACATATCCCGCCTCGGTCAGCGCGGTGGCGTCGGCGATGGCGAACGGAACGTTGAGCAACCGGGCCAAGGTCTGCGCGAGGTACGTCTTGCCGCACCCGGTGGGCCCGATGAGCAGGATGTTCGACTTGGCGATGTCGACCGGTTCCTCACCCTTCTTGATTCCGTCGCCGGCCTGGATCCGCTTGTAGTGGTTGTAGACCGCGACTGAGAGGGCTCGCTTGGCGCTGTCCTGACCGATGACGAACTGCTTGAGGAAGTCGAAGATCTCCCTGGGCTTAGGCAGCTCGTCCAGACCTAATTCGGAGGCCTCGGCGAGCTCCTCCTCGATGATCTCGTTGCACAGGTCAATGCACTCGTCGCAAATGTACACCCCAGGCCCGGCGATGAGCTTCTTGACCTGCTTCTGGCTCTTCCCGCAGAACGAACACTTCAGCAGGTCCCCTCCGTCTCCTAAGCGAGCCACGAGCGTCCCTTCTTCGACGTCGCCGGGCGACGTCTGCCAAGCCGAACGTTTCCGTGCAATCGGTCACGGACGCACCCGGCGCTTGTCGTGCCGGCGGGCCGCATCCCGGTGAGGGGGTAGGCATGGAGCCGAAGACCGCTGACTCCCCTATTGAACAGACGTATCAGCGGTCGCGCACCTATGTCCGCTCACCGCGTAACGACCCGGCGAGCACGGATGGGGTCGGTTGGGTGCGTTTATCGCCACCGGTCGGGTCACGGTCAGTCAGGGCTGTCGGCGGCGGCCCGACCACTACGTCAGCCCGACCCGGGTCCATACTCCGGCTCGGTCCTGGTCAGCTGCGGCGGGAGGCCTTGCGTGAGACCAGCACCTCGTCGATCAGCCCGTAGCTGCGGGCTTCTTCCGCCGAGAGGATCTTGTCCCGTTCGATGTCCTCGTTGACCTGCTCGGGGGTCCGGCCCGAGTGCTCGGCCAAGGTCTGCTCCAGCCAGGCGCGCATCCGGAACACCTCTTGTGCCTGGATCTCGATGTCACTGGCCTGGCCGTAGTCGCCGCCGGCCATCGCTGGCTGATGGATGAGCACCCGGGCGTTCGGCAGGGCGAAGCGCTTGCCATGCGTCCCGGCCGCGAGCAGCACGGCGGCAGCCGACGCGGCCTGACCGACCGCAAAGGTCTGCACGTCCGGGCGGATGAACTGCATCGTGTCGTAGATCGCGGTCATCGCGGTGAACGACCCGCCCGGAGAGTTGATGTAGATGACGATGTCACGGTCGGGGTCCTGCGATTCCAGGACGATGAGCTGAGCGATGATGTCGTCGGCCGAGGCGTCATCGACCTGTACACCGAGGAAGATGATCCGGTCCTCGAACATCTTCGTGTAGGGGTCGGTGCGCTTCATCCCATAGGAGGTGCGCTCCTCGAACTGGGGCAGGATGTACCGACTGGTTGGTGCGGGTAACGCGAGGCCAGCCTGGCTGGGAATGATCATGACGGCTCCAGAGTGTGTGTGCGGGACAGGTCAGCCTTGGGTACCACCGGCGCCCGGGGTCTGCCCGGCGTGCTCGTAGACGTTGTCGACGAACCCGTAGTCCTTGGCCTCCTGGGCGCTGAACCAGCGATCCCGGTCTGAGTCCTTGGTGATCTGCTCGACCGTTTGACCGGTATGTTGAGCGATCAACTCGGCCATCTGCCGTTTGATGAAGAGCATCTGCTCGGCCTGAATCTTGATATCCGACGCCGTGCCCCCGATCCCGCCCAGTGGCTGGTGCATCAGGATGCGGCTGTGCGGGGTGGCGTATCGCTTGCCCTTGGCCCCCGCGGACAGTAGGAACTGACCCATGCTGGCAGCCAGCCCCATGGCCACGGTGGCGACATCGTTGGGAATCCAGTTCATCGTGTCGTAGATGGCCATACCCGCCGAGATCGAACCACCCGGTGAGTTGATGTACAGCCAGATGTCCCGCTGGGGATCTTCGGCGGCTAGCAGCAGCAACTGGGCGCAGATGGCGTTGGCGTTGTCGTCACGGACGTCCGAGCCGAGGAAGATGATCCGTTCTTTGAGCAGTCGCTGGAAGATGTGATCGTCCAGACCCCCGGTTGGGGCTGGCCCTGCGGCGACGGGTGCACTGCTGTGACTCACCGTGTCTCCATCCCTTGTGATGTGGCGGGCCGCTCCGGCAGGAACCGCCCACCTTCTGGCTATCGACCCTAACGCCGAGCGTGATGGCACGATTTCCCCAGGCGAGCGTGTTCGCCGTGAGCGCAAGCCGTGGTGCACCGGGCCTGCAGGAGCCGATGACGCCTCCGACCCGGGCCGCCGATCAGGCTGGGCTGTTCGGCGACGCGGGGCTCGCCTCGCTCGACTCCTCGGTGCTCCCCGAAGGGACGTCGGCGAGTTCGGAGCCGTCGGAGTCGCTGGAGCCGTCCGAGCTGTCCGTGTCGGCAGCGGCGTCCGTGTCGGCAGCGGCGTCCGTGTCCTCACCTGCGTCAGTGTCGCTTGATTCGTCTGAGTCACCCAGCAGATCGCTCAGGTCCACCCGACCGCCAGCCTCGTCGACGACGGTGACCTGCTGCAGGGCTGCGGACAGCGCCTTGCGCCGGGTGACGTCGGCGACCATAGCCGGTACCTGGTCGCGCTTGTCCATCATCTTGGCGAAGTCCCCCGGGTCCACCCCATACTGCTGCGAGGTCAAGATCAGGTACTCGATCAGTTCCTCCTGGGTGACCTCGACCTCGAACCGCTCGGCGATCGCGTCGAGCAGCAGTTGAGATTGAAGGGACTCGCGAGCCTGAGTGTCGACCTCGGCGCGGTGCTCGTCGTCTTCCAGCCGGCTCTCCGACTCCAGGTGGGTGTGCACCTCGTCCTCGATGACGCCCTCCGGGAGAAGGATCGTCACCTGCTCCCGGAGCAGGTCGAGCAAGCGGTCCCGGGCCTGGACACCCTGTTCCAGCTTCTTGGCATTCCGGGCCTGCTCGCGAACGTCCGCGTCGAGCTCGGCCATGGTGTCGAACTCTGAGGCCAGCGTGGCGAAGTCGTCGTCCAAGTCGGGCAGTTCGGCGATCTTGACGCTGCCGACAGTGACCGTCACCTCGGCGTCCTCTCGTTCGTGCTCGCCGGCGGCCAGCGGGGCGACGAACTGTGTGGTCTCCTCGGGCGACATGCCCAGCAGCGCCTCGTCCAGCCCGTCCAGCATGGTCGCTGAGCCGACCTCGTAGGAGACCCCTTTGGCGGTGTCGATCTCGGTCCCGTCGATTCGGGCGGTCAGGTCGATCGAGACGAAGTCTCCGGTCTCGACCGGGTGGTCGGCCGTCGTCAGGGTCTTGAACCGCTGTCTGAGTACGGTGAGTCGTTCCTGGGTGGCGACATCCACAGCGTCGTCGTCCACCGTGTCCACGCTGACTGTCAGCGAGGCGAAGTCCGGCAGCTCAATGGGGGGGCGGACGTCCACTTCGACCTGCATGACGAGTTGGTCCTCACCCTCCAGTGGAAGCTGTGAGATCTCCACCTCGGGACGGCCCAGGGGGCGGACATCATGTTCCTGAACCGCCTTGGCGTACAGCTCCGGCAATGCCTGGTTGACCGCCTCCTCGAGCACAGCGGCTCGCCCGACCCGCTGCTCGATCAGGCGGGCAGGAACCTTCCCCGGACGGAATCCGGGTACGGAGACTTGGCGGCCGATGGACTTCAGCGCTGCATCGACGCTCGGCTTGAGTTCCTCGTAGGGGACCTCGACGGTCATCTTGACCCGGGTCGGGTTGAGGGTCTCCAGGGCACTCTTCACGTGCGCACTCCAGCGTCGGCTCGGATGGTTCGCGGATGGGCGAAGGACGATGCCGACCGTCGCGGCGGCCGGGCTCCGGCAATGCTACCGGGTCGGCGGATCACCGCCCGTCCGCGTCGCGGCAGCCAGGGGCCCGCAGCGCGGGGCTGGTCGCCCCGCACCCTCAATCCCGAGGAACGCGGGGTAGGTGTGCGCCTTCGAGCCCAGCCGCATGGTCGGCCGGCGACATGCGCCCTACCGGCCAAGCCCGACAACGGGGGACGTCGACGTCGTCCATGACAGTCCCCTACCCGGAGCCTGCGACGGTGAGGGGTGGTCACGCCAGCGGGAGAGGAGCCATCTGAATGCACCGACGAAGTGAGGTGGTCGTGATGGAGCGGGTGACGAGAATCGAACTCGCGTAGCCAGTTTGGAAGACTGGGGCTCTACCATTGAGCTACACCCGCGGGTCCTGGGACCGCGGCCAGTCTAGGCCGGGCGAGGTGGCCACTGCGTCACCCCCCAATCGGTGGCGACCCCCGGCGGGGGTTGGTCGGCGCTCCGGCTGCGCGGGCCTGGTCCGATAAGGTAACCGCCAGCGGGCTGTGGCGCAGTTTGGTAGCGCGCTTGCTTTGGGAGCAAGATGTCGCAGGTTCGAATCCTGTCAGCCCGACCACTATTCTGGCAGCTCAGAGCCCGATTCGGGGCCGGTCTCGGGCCAGGACATGACGCGGGGTCTGATTGGTGAATCCCCGGACGGACCCGCCCCGGGTTTGCTCATCTGGCTCGAACGGTTCCGATTCCAGGGCAGGCGATCCACTCGGGCGCCCCACGGCAGGTGTAGGCCACCCACCCGGCGTCGACCGGTTTCTCGGAGGTCGT
>DASQEP010000062.1:0-2223 GCA_035633615.1 Dermatophilaceae bacterium | reverse complement strand
CTGACGTTCCGCACTTCTCGGTGAGCGTTTGGCCCCCCACTTCGGGCGGCTACTGATCGGACGTGCGCTGCTCGTGCAGGAGAAGTTCGGCAGCTGCTGCTGAAGCTTCTTCCATCTTGGTGATGAGCGTTTCGATGCGCTGCCGGTTCGTGATCCAGTCGCGGTAGAGCTCGGCCTGGGGTTCGTTGAGCCGGCGGCTCACGGTCTTGCCTGCGACGGCTCGGCTCCACTGGTAGTACGGGCCGTGGCGTTGTGGCGGGTCGCCCTGACAGCGACAGCCGGGCTTCCCGCAGCTGGTGTAGCGGACGACCACGCTGCCCGGGCTGATGAACCCCAGTGTGGCGAGTTCGGTGGCCAGCTCAGCGGCCAGCTTGCGGTAGCGCCGCTCATGGCGCTCGAGCGGGCTGGGCACGACACCTCGATTCGTCGTTCTCGCGTCCCCGGTCGATTGTCTGTCAGTGTATATGCTGACCGAATAGACAACTGGTGTCAAGGAGGACCGTGATGAGCTCACTGGAGCCATTCAGGTTGCGCAGCCAACTGCTGGGTTGCCTGCCGGTCGTGAACCACTTCCTGACCCGGATGCAGGTCGCCGACCAACTCGGCACCTGCTTGCCGCACGACCACGCCCGGCTGCGACTGGCCCCGGCTGCGGTGATCGGGTTGGTGGTCCGCAACATTGTGGCCGGGCACCGACCGGTCTATGCCCTGGCCGAGTGGGCCGAGCGTTACGACCCCACCGTGCTCGGGCTGGCCACGGGCGACGCCGTCGCCCTGAACGACGACCGGGTCGCCCGGATGCTGGACCGGCTGTTCGACGCCGACCGGGCCACCCTGATCACCAGCACCGTGCTGGGTGTGATCCGCGAGTTCGGCGTCTCCACCGCCCAGCTGCACAACGACTCGACCACCGTGACGGTGACCGGGAACTACCCCGACGCCGACGGCCGAGAGCGGGGCGGGAAGGCGACCCCCAAGATCACCCAAGGCCACAACAAGGACTTCCGTCCCGACCTGAAGCAGCTGCTGTTCATCCTCACGGTCTGCGCCGACGGCGCCGTCCCGATCGCCTACCGGGTCGCCGACGGCAACACCCCCGACGACCTCACCCACATCCCGACCTGGGACGAGCTACGCGCTCTGGTCGGCCACTCGGGCTTCCTCTACGTGGCGGACAGCAAACTGTGCTCGCAGCAGGCCATGCGCCACATCGCCAGCAACGGCGGTCGTTTCGTCACGATCGTGCCGCACGGCCGGCGCGAAGACACCTGGTTCCGGGACTGGGCCCAGACCCACGCCCCGAACTGGCAAGAAGCCGACCGCCGACCCGGCAGCCGGCTCGATGACCCCGACCGCATCTGGCGCACCTTCGAAGCTCCGGCGCCCTCCACGGACGGCTACCGGGTGATCTGGGTGCACTCGAGCAGCAAGGCCGCCCGCGACGCCGCCAGCCGCGCAGCCCGCATCGAGGCCGGGCTCGCCGCGATCGACGCGGTCCAGACTCGTCTGGCAAGCCCCAAGACCCGACTGAAGACCAAGGTCGCCGTCGAACAAGCCGCCGACACCGCCCTGGCCAATGCCGGTGCGGCGCGCTGGGTCGGCTTCACCATCACCGAGACCACCGACGTGGCGTTCCGGCAGGAACGCCGCGGCCGCCCCGGCAACGACACCCGCTACCGACGCAGCGAGAAACCCACCTTCACGATCAGCGCACAGGTCCGCGCTGACAAGGTCACCTACGACGCCATCACCGACGGCTGCTTCCCGACCATCACCAACGACACCGTCATGACGCCCGCCGAAGTCCTCGCCGCCTACCGCTACCAGCCCAACCTCGAACGCCGCAACCACCTGCTCAAGGGGCCACAGGAAGTCACGCCCGTCTACCTCGAGACCGCCCACCGCATCGAAGCACTCCTGCTCTGCCACTTCCTCGCCATGCTCCTCGAAGCGCTCATGGAACGCGAGATCCGCACCTCGATGAGCACGCAGGGCCTGACGGGCATCCCGCTCCACCCCGAGCTGCGTAACTGCCCCGCCCCCAGCGCACCCCGGATCCTGGAGATCTTCAACGACATCCAACGCCACCAGCTCATCGACGAGCACGACGAGATCGTGCAGACCTTCCAACCCGAACTCACCCCACTGCAACAGCAGGTGCTCGACCTCCTACACATCCCCGCCACCGTCTACAACACCAGCGACGGCACCTGAAGTGGGGGG
>DASQEP010000061.1:0-32974 GCA_035633615.1 Dermatophilaceae bacterium | reverse complement strand
CCTGGGTGTGGACACGGTCAAGCAGGCTGAGGTGTTCGCCGCGGTCCGGGAGGAGTACGCCCTGGAGCGGGACGACAACCTGCAGCTGCGTGACTTCCCGACGCTCAATCACGTCGCCGGGTGGGTGCGGGAGCGGGCCGGTATCGCCGCACCCGCCGCTGCGGCACCCGCCGCTGCGGCTGCCGCAGCCCCGTCGGTTGCCACCCCGGCGCCGGCTGCTGCACCGGAGGCATCCGAGGCGTCGTCGTCCGGTCTGGCCGCGGCAACCGACGGTGACCCGGTGTTGGCCTCGGTCACCCGGATCGTGGCGGAGTTGACCGGGTATCCGACGGAGCTGCTGGATCCGGACCTGGATCTGGAGGCGGACCTGGGTGTCGACACGGTCAAGCAGGCTGAGGTGTTCGCCGCGGTCCGGGAGGAGTACAACCTGGAGCGGGACGACAACCTGCAGCTGCGTGACTTCCCGACGCTCAATCACGTCGCAGGATGGGTGCGGGAACGGGCGGGAATCGGAGCCGGAGCCCCCGCGGCCGAGGCCACATCCAGCCTCGGCTCCGCCGCCACTGCTCCGACGGCCGACCTCATCGCCGGGGACCTGGGCGCCATCGACGCTCTGCCCCGCCGGATCCCGTGCCCCACGCTGCGCCCGAGCCTGGGCCAGTGCGTGGAGACCGGGGTCAACCTGGACGGGTCCCGTGTCCTGGTGATGCTCGACGAGGGTGGGGTCGGGCAGGCCCTGGTGAAAAAGCTGAAAAGGTCAGGGGCCAGCGTTCTGACCCTCGACGTCGGCGTCTCCACTGAGGAGTTGTCCGCCAGGCTCGACGAATGGCTGGCGGACGGCCCGATCAGCGGGGTCTACTGGCTGCCGGCCCTCGACGACGACGGCGACCTCGCCTCGTACGACCTCGCCCAGTGGCAGGAGGCGCTTCGCCGGCGCGTCAAGGCGCTGTACACCACGATGCGCCGGATGTGGGACACCTCACCGTTCCTAGTGTCGGCCACCCGGCTGGGCGGCTACCACGGTTACGACATTGGCGGCGCCACCTCGGTGCTCGGCGGAGCGGTCACCGGCTTCACCAAGTCGTACAAGAAGGAGCGCCCGTACGCCCTGGTCAAAGCGGTCGACCTGCCGCCGAGCCGGAAGACTGCAATGGTCGCCGACATCCTGCTGGAGGAGACCCTGCTCGACCCCGGGGCGGTGGAGATCGGCCGGGCCGAGGACAAGCGGTTCGGTGTCGCGTTCACCGAGCAACCGTTCCCGGCCTTGGCTGGGGACGGCAGCTGCCAGGGTGACTCCGGCATCGTCCTGCGCCCCGACTCGGTCTTCCTGATCACCGGCGCCGCCGGCAGCATCGTTTCGGCGATCACCGCGGACCTGGCCAAGGCCGCCGGTGGTGGGACCTTCCACCTGCTGGACCTGGCTCCAGAGCCGCAGGCCGGCGATGCCGACATCGCCGCCTTCCGCACCGACAAGGACGCACTCAAGGCGACCCTGGCGGCGCGGATGAAGGAGGCCGGGGAACGGCCGACGCCGGTCGCCATCGACCGGGTGCTGGCTGGGTTGGAGCGCAAGAGCGCGGCCTTGGCCGGGATCGAGGCGATCGCGGCAGCCGGTGGTACCTGCCACTACTACTCGGTCAACCTCACCGATGCCGAGGCGGTCGGGGCTGTGATGGAGCAGGTCACGTCCACCAGCGGTCGAATCGACGTGCTGCTGCACGCCGCCGGCCTGGAAATCAGCCGCGACCTGCCGCAGAAGGAACCCAGCGAATACGACCTGGTCTTCGATGTGAAGATCAACGGCTGGTTCAACGTGTGGAAAGCCGCTCAGACGATGGATGTCGGTGCGACCGTCGCGTTCTCGTCGGTGGCAGGCCGGTTCGGCAACCAGGGTCAGACCGACTACGCGGCCGCCAATGACCTGCTGTGCAAGATCACGTCCAACATGCGCCGCAACCGTCCGCAGACCCGGGCGTTGGCGACGGACTGGACGGCGTGGGGCGGCATCGGCATGGCGACCCGCGGGTCGATCCCGAAGATCATGGAGGCCGCCGGGGTGCAGATGTTGCCCCCGGAGGCCGGCGTGGCCTGGATCCGCCGCGAGCTGACCAGTTGGGATTTCTCCGGCGAGATCATCGTCGCCGGGGTGCTCGGGATGATGGCGGCCGAGATTCACGAGTCCGGCGGCATGGACGTCGGGGCGGTGCTGGGCAACCGGCAGAACGGTCCGATGACCGACCACGTCACGCTGAGCACCATCTACGGCGTCGTCAACACGGTCACCCTGGACCCGAAGGAGCAGCCCTTCCTGTACGACCACCGGATTGACGGCACTGCGTTGCTGCCGGGAGTCATGGGCATGGAGTCGTTCGCCGAGACCGCCTCTCTGATCGCGCCGGCGGGCTACCGGATCGGCGCCGTTGAGGGCGTCGGGTTCAACGCCCCGGTCAAGTTCTTCCGGGACGAGCCGCGGACGCTGCGGATCACTGCGGTGACCACACCGGACCCGGCCGGTGGCAGTGACCTCATCGCGCACTGCCAGCTGTCCGGGCAGCGCAATCTGCCTGGCCGGGACAAGCCGGAGGTGACCGTTCACTTCACCGGTACCGTCCGGTTGACCCAGGAGCCGGTCGCCGAGGAGCGGGAGGAGGTGTCCTTGGAGTTCGGCGAGCGCCAGGTCGGCAAGGACACCATTTACACCTTCTACTTCCACGGACCGGCCTACCAGGTCATCGGCAACGCGGCTCGGTTCGCCGACGGCTCGATGACCCGGATGGAGGACAATCTGCCGGACAACCACATCCCCCGGGACCGGCCGACGCTGAACGCCCCGCGGCTGGCGGAGCTGTGCTTCCAGACGGCGGGGCTGTGGGAGGCCGGTAGGGAGCAGCGGATGGCCTTGCCGCTGAAGGTCGACCGGGTCCGAGTGCTTCGCGATCCGGCCACCGTCGAGGGTGCGCTGTTCGGCCTGGCCCGCCAGGTCGGGGAGGGTCTGTTCGATTGCGCCATCGTCGATAGTGGCGGCAGCGTAGTGGTCCGGATGGACGGTTACGGCACCATCTCGGTGCCCTCGGGTATCCCGGAGGAGGTCGCCGGCGCGCTGAAGCACACGTACGGCGACGAGTAGACCCTTCCAGTCAAGTAGTCAGCAGTCAGGGGCGTCACGGGCCACACCGGCTCGGGGCGCCCCTGGCGCGTTCCTCGCGGGCTCCGCCGAGGCTTGTCAGAACCTCTGGAGGCTTCATAGCTCGATCTGGGGAAACTCACAGGGTTGGGGCCGATCATGGTCGTGGCCCGATCGATGTACCGATCGCCGACCCTGACGTCGACCTGATGGAGCACCCATGCGTAAGCCAAACACCGTCGTGACCGGGGCGGTCGCCATCACCGCCGCGGCAGCCGTGGCCATCACCGGGGCCTCGTTCGCCTTTGCCGGGTCCGGCGGCGAGACGGCCTCGTCGGAGCCGTCAGGTTCCGGGCAGCCTCTGGGCAGCGTCCCCGTGGTGGGAGGGAACCGCTATGGATCCTCCGGCGCCACCAGTGGGCCGGCCGCAGCAGGCGAGCGAGGCCGACACGCCCACACCGAGGTCATCGGGGAGACGTTGGCCCAGGTCACGGCTGCGGTGAAGGGCAAAGAAGCGGGGATCACCGTGCGGCGAGTGCTGCAGGACCCGGACGGGTCGTATGACGTGTTCGGTACCAGGGCCGATGGGACCCGGGTGATGGCGGAGGTGAGCAAGGACCTGAAGAGCGTCGAGGTCCGCACCGGTGGTCCCGGCTCGGGGATGCGCGGCGGGATGCGCGGCGGGCATGCGCACGCGGCGGTGACTGGGGAGGCGTTGGCCCAGGTCACAGCTGCGGTGAAGGGCAAAGACGCGGGGATCACCGTGCGGCGAGTGCTGCAGGACCCGGACGGGTCGTACCACGTGGTCGGCACGAGGGCCGATGGGACCCGGGTGATGGTGGAGGTGAGCAAGGACCTGAAGAGCGTCGAGGTCCGCACCGGTGGACCGGGAATGGGCAAGCGCACCGGAGCACTGTCGGGCACCACCGTGACCGGCGACTCCCTCCGGAAGATCGCCGCCGCCGTCAAAGCCAGGGACGCCAAAGTGACGATCCGGGCCGCGCTGAAGCTGACCGATGGCACGTACTGGGCGGTCGGCAGCAGGGCGGACGGAACCCGGGTCGTGGCGAGTTTGAACGCCAAGCTGGAGGTGACCAACCTGCAGACCCGCCCCATCGGCGGGCAGCGGGGCATGCGCGGTGACGGAGACGGTGACTCGGGCACCCGGAGCACGGCGCCGTCGACCACCCCCGCCGCCGTCTGAGCAGTTCCGGGGACCTCCGGAGATCGGTGGTGGCTTCTGGCTGCTAGCGCGCCGGTAGATGGGTGGGTAGTGATCGCCGTGGTCCGTGACGAGGAACGCGCACCCGGGTGAGCTCCACCAGCCGCTGTACCCGATACCGATGCCCCGCGTAGGGGCGCAGGAGCTCGGCCAGCTGGTCATCGTCGATGACGGCACCCAGCAGCGCCCAGCCGACGTTCCGAGCCACGTGGTAATCGCCGAAGCTGACGGCGTCGGCGTCGCCCAGGACCCGTTGAGCCACCTCGGCCACCGTCCACACGCCCACGCCCCGGACACCCGCCAACGCCGACCCGACCGCGCGGGCATCCCGTAGTGTGGCCGGCCGCCGGTCGAGCCGCTCCGCCAGAGGTAACGCTCGCTGCACGGTGTCCGCCCGGCCGGCATCCACGCCGGCCGACAACCACTCCCACGACGGAATCCGGGACCATCCTTCAGCGCTGGGCGCCACCATCAAACCCAGGTCGGCGCCGGGACCAGGGGCCGGCTCACCGTGGCGGCGGACCAGTCGGCGGTAGGAGGTGAAGGCTTCCCGACCCGTGACCCGCTGCTCGATGATCGCCGGTACCAGGGACTCCACGAGCAGGCCGGTCCGCGGCACCCGCCACCCATGGTGTCGAATCACCGCCGATGCGACGAACGGATGGTGGGCCACGAAACCGGTCGGATCGTCGCGCTCGCCGAGCAGATTCGGCGAGCGCTCGAGCAGGACGTCGGCACCGGGGCCCCAGGCCCGCAGCCGCACCTGCCCCGCCGCTTGGTCCACCGTCAACAGCGTCGTGGCCGCACCCACGGGTGTCTGCCAGCCCTTCCACCAGCCGTGGCCGTCCTGGCGCCAGGTGGGATCCCCGCCCCCCCGCCGCAGGGTTGCGACGGTGCCGTACACGTCCACCGGACGTTCGGGCGACCAGGTCCGCGACATCCCCTCCGGCGAATCCGGCCCCTTCCGCGTGGTGGGCAGGGCGGTCATGAACAGACCGTAGCCCACCGGTGTGACAACTCCTTCGGGTGCACTGGGCGATGATCGCGTTAGGGTCGCGGTACCTGCGAAACGACTGCGGTCCAGACCAACTCACAGGAGGCGTGGAGATGAGGGTGAGAACGGCGAGGAACGCGGGCGCACTCGGGGCCCTGTTGCTCACGGCTTCGGCGGCTGCTGCAATCCCGGCCGTCGGCGCGCCGGTCGCTGAGAGGACCGCCGCCCAGGACACGACGACCTCGGCCGCGCAGTACGTCGTCCTGGGAGAAAGGGGGGTGAGCGACGCCGCGGTGCGATCGGCCATCGCCGCGGCAGGAGGCTCGGTGACCAGCGTCAACGCCGCGGTCGGCCTGTACTCCGTCACCGCGCGGGCGGGTGCGTTCGCAGAGCGCGCCAACGCTACAACGGCGGTACGCGGGGTGGCGACGAACCGGATCATCGGCCGCTCCGTCAGGCCGGGTCAGGCTCAGCATGAGGTGGTCGAGAAGGCCTTGATCGATCGGGTCGTGCCTCGCGCCGCCGGGCAGGGCGGCCAGGCGCCTGGCACAGCAGGCAAGCCCGAGGCCAGGTCCAGTACCTCGGCAGCCCAGCCTCGACCGACGGCGCCGGTCCTGGCCGATCCGTTGTCCGGCCTCCAATGGGACATGGCGATGATCGACGCCTGGAAAGCGCATCGGTACGCAACCGGCCGCGGTGTTCGGGTCGGCATCATGGACACCGGAATCGACGCGTCACACCCGGACATCGCCCCCCGGTTCGACCACCGACTCAGCCGCAACTTCACCACCGACGATCCGGTCATCGACGGCGCCTGCGCCGAGGATCCCGATGGTTCCTGCATCGACCCGGCCACGGTGGACGAAAATGGGCACGGCACACATGTGGCCGGCATCGTGGCCAGCCCACGCAACGGACTCGGCATCGTGGGCGTTGCCCCCGAGGCGGACGTGGTCAACCTGCGCTCCGGCCAGGACTCCGGATACTTCTTCCTGGCGCCAACCGTCAATGCCCTCACCTACGCCGGTGACAACGGGATCGACGTGGTGAACATGAGCTTCTACATCGATCCTTGGCTGTTCAACTGCGCCGCCAATCCCGCGGACACCGCGCAGCAGCAGATCGAGCAGCGAACCATCATCGAGGCCACGAACCGGGCCCTGTCCTACGCGCGCGGCCAAGGGGTGACCCTGATCGCCGCAGCCGGCAACGAGAACACCGACCTGGATGACCCGAAGGCGGACACCACCAGCCCCGACTACCCGGCGAACACCGCGCATCCGCGGACCATCGACAACACCTGCCTGAGCATGCCCGCCGAGGGCATCGGCGTGTTGTCCGTCAGCTCCGTCGGCCCCTCAGGGCTCAAGGCGGACTACTCGAACTGGGGACGCAGCGACGTCGACCTGTCGGCCCCCGGTGGGTACTTCCGCGACAACTACGGGTCCCCGGCGTATCGATCGACGTCCAACATGATCCTGTCGGCGATCCCCAAGGCCATCGCGGCTGCCGATGCCGTGCCGGCGCTCGACCCAGTGACCGGGGCATCGACGGATCCGGCGATCGTCTCGCAGTGCCCCGCCGGCAAGGAGTCGTGCGCGTACTACGCCTACTATCAGGGCACCTCGATGGCCGCGCCGCATGTCACCGGGGTGGCCGCCCTGGTGGTATCCCGGTGGGGCAAGCGCGACCGGGTGCATGGCGGGCTGACCCTGATGCCGGCCACGACGGCGAACACTCTCCTACGGACGGCCTCAGATACGGCCTGTCCCGCCCCGGTCTACGACTACCCGGACCGGCCGGACGAGTACACCGCGGCATGTACCGGCACAATCCGTCGGAACAGCTTCTACGGGCAGGGCATCGTCGACGCGCTGGCGGCGGTCGCCCGACGGCGCTGAGGGTGCGTCACGGACGCGGCGGCACCACTCGCGGTTGTGCCAGCCAGCTGTGGGTGGGTGTTGCCGCAGCGAGGTCTCCCGCTCCGGGCAGGGCGACCGGCGGAGGCGCGGCGTGGCGAGAGGCCAGAGTCAACAGGTAGACACCGTCGCGTCGCCACCAGCCGGGAAACTGCAGGTGCCCGGGGCCGCGGACCCGCAACGGCGCCCAGCCGTCCAGGATCTGACCGACCCCCAGGGCCACCTCGACGGTACGGGTATCCGCCCGCAGACCCACCCGGAGCACCTTCAGTGCCGACTCCTTGGCCGACCAGATGAGGTTGGCGGCCTCGCAGTGGCCGTCGGAGCCCGGTTGTCCCGCCGCGGCGACGTAGTCCTGTTCGGCCGGGGTGAGGTAATCGGTGACGAAAGCAGGGCTGCGCGCCTCGACGATCTCGACGTCCACCCCGATGGTGCCCCCGGTCAGGCTGCCGGGCTCGCCGAGGACGGCCACCGCCCAGCCGGCGCGGTCGGTCAGGGAGACGTCGAACGGTCCGGGCCGCCCGTCGATCTCGACGTAGGGCGCGCCACCGGGCCGGTTGAGCATGCCGATCCGAGCCAGGGTGGCCGGGTCCGCCTCCCACCCCAGGCTGGCGGCCACCGCGCGTTTACCAGCGCACCTGCGCAACAGGTACTCGGTGCGTCGTTTCGTAAAGCGGATTCCGGAGACACGCGCTGTTTCACGTGAAACCAACCAGTCGAGCCCGTCCGGGATGTCGTCCTCGCCGCAGGCGAACCACTGCACCGGGGCCGCCGTCAGCGCAGCCGCACCGGGGCGGCGCCCGGGACGACGGTGCAGGTCAGCGAGCCGAGCTCGGCGACCTCCAGGTGGACCACGTCCCCGGCCGACAGCCAGGGGTAGCTCGCTGAGCCGTGCACCCCGGACAGTTCGATGATGCAGCCGGTGCCGACGGTGCCGCTTCCGAGGACGTCCCCCGGCAGAAGACGGGTGCCGCGGGAGGCGTAGGCCAGCATCTGACCGAACGACCAGTAGATCTCGGACCAGGTGCCCCGGCTGTACTCGCGGCCGTTGACCGACGCCGTCATGGCCAAGTCATAACCGTTGCCGGATCGGTACTCGTCGAGCTCGTCAAGGGTGACCAGCAACGGTCCGATCGTCGTTGCGGTGTCCTTGCCCTTGACCGGCCCCAACCCGATGCGGGTCTCGACGACCTGCAGGTCGCGGGCGCTCCAGTCGCACAGCAGGGTGAATCCGGCGATGTGGCGCTCGGCCGTGCCAGGGTCGAGGTCGGCACCCGCGGTTCCGATCACGGCGGCGACCTCCAGCTCGTAGTCGAAGGCCTGGCTGCCGGGGGCGATCGGCACCGGGTCGACCGGCCCGAGGACGGCCGCCGCATTGCTGAAGTAGAACGCGGGCAGGTCGTACCAGGCCGGATCGACGGTCAGCCCGACGGCACCCAGGGCAGTGACGACGTGGGCTTCGAAGGCCATGAAGTCCCGAACCGACGGCGGCCGAGGGATCGGGGCCAGCAGGGCCGCCTCGCCCAAGGGGACCACCTCCACCGGGTGCCGCAAAGCCTGCTGCCCCACCTCGTCCAGGGGGACGCCACCCTCCAGGATCGTCAGGAGGGACGGCTCGATGCCGTGGAGGACGCCGTCGTTCAGGAGGCCGGCATGCTCGAGTCCGTCGGTGCTTCCACGGTAGTTCGCCCAGCGCATCGCATCTCCTCGTTCGGGCCGGCGGGTCAGGGTCTGCGGGTCGGGGTCTGCGGGTGTGGTTCGCGGTTTCTTCAGGCGTAGCAGCTCAGCGGCCGGCCGCCGTTGAAGGCGATCATGTCGCTGATCGCCGCCGACAGGTCCAGCGTCCCCCCGGGCGGGACCCCGTCGAGCTCGGCGTAGGCGCGATGCAGGTTGCCGACGATCCGCTCCGGGTCGAGAAGCCCCGCGAAGTCGCCCAAATCGGTCTCACGGGCCACCTCCAGCGGGGTCAGCCCGGCCTGTTGCCCACGTCGGGCCACGTCCTGGACGAACCGGAGGTAGTCCTGCACCCGGTCGATGACCTCTGGCCCACATACGGAGCCATGGCCGGGCACGATGGTCTCGGCGTCCAGCCTGCGCAGCCCATCCAACGCGGTGGCGGCCCCGCTGATCGAGCCCTGCACCAGGAACGGCGTTCCCCCGTTGAACAGCAGGTCCCCGCTGAACAGCACGCGCCGCTCCGGGATCCACAGGTAAGAGTCGTTCGTGGTGTGAGCGGCCGTACCGGCGTACCGCAGCTCGCAGCGCAGGTCGTCCACGTACACGGTGAGAGCGTCGGTGAAGGTCACGAACGCGGGCTCGAGTTCGATCGCCCCCCAGTCGACCTCGGTCCAGATCGGCGCCGACCGAGGTCGCCCCCAGGCCATCGCGGCCTCCCGGATGCCGTCGCGGCCAATGATCGTTGCGGTGTCGAACAGGTAATTACCGAAGGTGTGGTCCCCGTGGTGGTGGGTGTTGATCAGGGTCCGGACGGGCCGGTCGGTGACTGCGGAGATCGCCTCCCGATAGGCCACGGTCCGGGCCTGAGTGGCGCAGGCGTCCACACTGATCACCCCACGCCGCCCGACGAGGAACCCGGTGTTGTTGATCCACCAACTGCCGTCCGGCTGAATGTAGGCGTAGATGCCGTCGCTGACCGGCTGAGCCTGCCTCGGCGGGGGCAGTCTGTCCGGCGGGTGCGGGTGCGTGCTCATACCGGGCTCCTGGGGATTCGGGCCGCTGCGGGTGCTCTGGGCCGACCGTAGGTCGATGGCACCGGGCCGCGCAAGGCGCCGGCGCCGTCGCTCAGCGCGAGAAGATCGCCCACCCGTGCGGCGGGAGCTCGATCACGCCGGGCTGCCCCGAGGCCGCACCCAGCAGCAGTGCACCGTGCGCCATCTCCTTCATCCGCACGGGGGTGCCGGCCAGGTTCAGAGCGACCACCAAAGAGCCCTCGTGCCCGCCGTCCGGCCCGCCGATCTGGTAGGCGTAGGCCGTATTGGTCAGGTGCCGCGTGGTGCTCCTGGCCGAGTGCAGCCACGGGTGTCGACGGCGCAGACCGATCAGCTCCCGGTGCAGCCGTAGGCGGTCGGCGCCGGCGGGGTCGAGGGGCCGTGGCCTCTCCGGGAACTCCGGCCGGATCGCGTCGTCCCCACCGAATCGTTCCTCCTTGACCCCCCGAAGGCCCTGCTCGTCGCCGTAATAGACGCACGGCGTCCCGGCTGTGGTGAACAGCAGCACCAGGGCGTGCGCCAGGTGCCGCCGATCCTTGATCCGGCTGGCGATCCGAGTCACGTCGTGGTTGCCGACGAACGTCATCGGTACGAAGGTGTCGAGCAGCGCGTTGTGGCGACTCAGAGCCCAGTCAAGCTCGAAGAAGTTGGCGTCGTTCAGACTGCTCCAGACGGCCTTCCACAGCTCGTACTGAGTCAAGGAGTCCAGACCCGAGGCGCGGACCAGGTCGGCGTAGCCGCCGTGGATCGTCTCGCCGACCAGGTACGCGTGCGGGTGGGCGGCCCGCACCACTGGAACCACCCGGGACCAGAACGCGGGGTCGATGGCGTACGCCGCGTCCAGCCGCCACCCGTCCGCACCCCGATCCAGCCAGTACGTCATGACCCGCGCGACGTACTCGGCGACCTCGGCATGGTCGTGGTTGAGTGCGACAAGGTCGCGGTGGCCCTCGAAGTCGATGTAATCCGGTTCCCGGCCCGGTGCCCAGTCCGAGGGCCAGCTCAGGCGGAACCACTCGGCCCGGGGTGCCTCCGGGCCCAGTTCGGTCAGCTCACGGAAGGCCGGGTGTGCACGCCCGACGTGGTTGAACACCCCGTCAAGCAGGACCTTGATCCCTCGGTCGTGCGCAGCGTCGATCAGCTCGACGAGGTCGGCCTCGGTGCCGAGGCGGGGGTCGACCCTGAGGTGGTCGATGGTGTCGTAGCCGTGCGTCTGCGAGTCGAAGACCGGGCCGAGGAGTAGCCCGTTGCTGCCGAGATCGATGGCGTAGTCGAGCCAGTTGACGATCCTGGGCAGGCGGTGTCGCGGGGGCGCGAAATCGCCCGAGGCGACGCCACGGCCGGTGACCGCGGTCTTCTCGGCGCCGGTGAATCCGAGCGGGAAGACCTGCCACCACACTGCGTAGGTGACCCATTCGGGCATGCTCGACTCCTCGTCTCACGTCGTCTCACGACCGCCTGCGTCGGTGCCGGCCTTCGCGAGGTCAGCTGGCTGACACCCGGCCACGAACGAGCGGCGGCGACACCGCGCCGGTTGCGGGGCTTAGGCGAGCAGCCGAAGTGCGCCCGGGTCCACCTCGATGGTGACCGGCAGCGACCCGAGCAGGTCACCATCGGCGTACACGGGAGTGGGGCGGTCCGCGGACAGCGCCACCCGAGTGATCGTCCGGGTGCTGACCTGCGCCAGGGCCAGGTGTGTGCCGCGCCGCATCCGGCGCAACACACTGAGGAATCGCAGCCGCGACACCGGTCCGATGACGACCAGCTCGAGCATCCCGTCGTCCGGGCGGGCATCCGGGCACACCAGCAAACCGCCACCGTAACTACGGGTGCACCCGACCACCACTGTCCACGCTACCTGCTCGTCCACCTTCCCGGTGATCCCCAGTCGGTAGCGCTGCGGAGGCTCGCTCAGGATCGCCCGTAACCCGCTCCAGGCGTACACGAGGGAACCCCCCAGCCAGCTGGGCGCGGCGTTGGCCAGTGCATTGGCGGTCCCGTCGACACCAGCGCAGGCGACGCTGAAGAACGGCCGCCCATCGACCCGGCCGACGTCGACCAGGCGTACAGCCAGGTCCGGTAGCCGGCGCAACGCCTCGACCGGGTCGGCCGGTACCCCGAGTGCGCGCGCGTAGTCGTTACCCCGACCGGCCCGGATCGGCGCCAGTACGGCCCCGGCTCGCAGCACCCCGGTACCAGCCCTGGCGACCAGCCCGTCCCCACCCACCGCGACCACGAGCGTGCGGTCGGACACCTCCGCGGCGACCTGCTCGGTCTGTTCCGCCGACCCGGCGGCGGCCACCCGCAACGCCCAACCGGCTCGGGCCGCCGACTCGGCCATCGTCTCCTCGATCTCGGCTCGTTGCCGAGCCCGGATTGCCGGGCGCACCAGCAGGACGGCCTCATCGAGGCGCTCAGGGGGCACGTCTTACCCCTTTCAGGCTCAGGGCAGGCAGGCCCCGTACCAGGACTCGATCATGCGCCGGGCAATGGAGACCGACGGGGCGAACGCGATCTCCCCGCTGCGGATGGCACTGTTCAGGTCGTCCCGGCTGACCCAACGTGCGTCCTCGACCTCGGTGTGATCTGGACGCAGGTGGGCATCTCGGGAGTGAGCCATGAACCCGAGCATCAGGCTCGACGGATAGGGGTGTGGTTGGCTGCCCAGGTAGACCGCCCGATGGACCCGGACCCCCACCTCCTCGTACACCTCCCGAACGATCGCCTGTTCGGCCGATTCACCGGGCTCCACGAACCCTGCGAGCAGTGCGTACTGCCCCGGAGACCAGCCCACCCCGCGCGCCAGCAAGGCACGACCGCCGGGGTCGACCACAAGGGTGATCACGGCTGGGTCGGTCCGCGGGAAGTGGTCACTGCCATCCTGCGGGCAGCGACGCACATGGCCGGCCTCGGCGATGACGGTCGGCGCCCCGCACCGGGCGCAGCGCGTGTGATGGGCGTGCCAGTTGGCCAAGCCCACGGCATGGACGGCCAGGGACCCGTCACGATCGGACAGCGCCGGCGCCACCCGCCGCAGACTCGTGCTGCCCGGCACCGGCTCAGCGGTGCACACGGCGGCGTGGACCACGCCACTCTCGTCGACGCCCAGCAGGTACCTGTCCCCGGGCGGCGCCTCCTGCGGCGAAAGGGACCGCAGCGCAGGGGCGGTGTCGACCAGAACCGTGGACCGGGACACCACATACCGGCGGTTGTCCGGATTGGCCCATTGGGCGGCGAACCATGCCTCGTCGGCCCGGCGGTCCGCGGAGCGGTTCAGCGCAGCCCGCGCGAGCGGCAGCGGTGGCAACGGCGCCAGGGGCGGCGCCTCGATCGGCGCGATCGCCCCGGGCCCCTCGCGCGGCGGGACAGGCACGCCCGTCACCCTAATCCCCCGGACGTGCCGGGACGATTGGTACCCGCGGTGATCCTGCCCCTGTCGGAGGTGGTCGTCGCCCGGTCACAGGGCTCACGCGGTCAGGGCCTGCTGCGGCCAGGTGGCGTCCAGACCGGTCAGCTGCGCGCTCACCCTCCACATCCGTCGCTGCGTCGGTACGTCGAGGGCGCGGGGAGCGGGGTGATTGGTGATCCCACGGGCCAGGTAGGCCCCGTGCACCCGGGCCAACGCCGGGTCGAGAGTGACGTCGGCCAACTCCCGACCGACGCTGGTGGCGGACCGCATGAACGGCCGCCAGAACCACTCGATGGCCTTGACGACCCCCGGTATCTCGGCGCTCAGCCTGGTGCGGGTGGACCCGGGATTGACCGTGAGAACGGTCACCCCGGTGCCGGCGGTCCGACGGGCGAGTTCCCCACTGGTCAGCAGGCTGGCCAGCTTGGACTGGGCGTAGGCCCGTTCGGGCTCGTACCAGGATCGACCGGCCAGGTCGTCCCACTCGATGGTGCCCCAGGAATGTGCCACCGAACCGACGAACACGATCCTGGCCGGGCTGTTCGCGCTCAACAGCCCGAACAGATCATGGGTCAACAGATAGGACGCGAGGTGGTTGACCGCGAACGTCTCCTCGTGTCCGTCCACCAGGGTGCAGTGCGACCGCAGGACCCCGGCGTTGTGCACGAGGAGGTTGAGCGCCGGGAACCGGTGGCGGACCTCCTGCCCGAGAGCCCGGAGCAGATCCTGCCGGCACAGATCGGAGACGACCCCGGCGACTCGCCCCGACGTGGAACCACGAACGGCGCGGACGGCCGATCGCGTCGAGGTCTCGGTCCGTCCGTGCACCACCACCTGTGCCCCACGCCGGGCCAGCTCGGTGGCAAGAGCCAGACCGATGCCAGACGTAGCGCCGGTGACCAGCGCCGTCGTCGGGCATGCCATGTCGTCACCTGCCTGAGGCCTAAGGGAGGAAAGCGCGTCGCGACAGGCCTGTAGCGGGGCTTCCGGGGCATGCATTGCCCGGCCGACCCGATCCCGGAGAATCGCTACGGGCATGGACGATCACTAGAGTGGCACGGCGAGGCCCCATCCTGGAAGGTGCGAGGAGCTCCGATGACCGATCGACCTGGACGGGTCAGGCTGACCGTGGCCCAGGCGCTGGTCCGGTTTCTCGCCCACCAGTGGACGCAGCGGGACGGTGTCCGTCACCGGGCGATCGTCGGCTGCTTCGGCATCCTTGGCCACGGCAACGTGGCGGGGATCGGTGAGGCCCTGTTGCGAGACGAGATGGCCGACGGCCATACCGGATTGCCCTTCGTCCCGGTCCGCAACGAACAAGCCGGGGTGCACGCCGCCGCCGCATTCGCCCGGACCACCCGTCGGCTGCAGACCTGGGCGGTCACGACCTCGATCGGCCCCGGTGCCACCAATCTGGTGACGGGTGCCGCGCTCGCGACGACCAACCGGCTGCCGGTTCTGCTGCTCCCCGCAGACACCTTCGCCACCAGGCGGGTCGACCCGGCCCTGCAGCAACTGGAGGATCCCCGGAGTAACGGCGTCTCGGTGAACGACGCCTTGGCGCCGGTATGCCGGTACTGGGACCGAGTGCACCGTCCCGAGCAGTTGCTGCCCGCCGTGATGTCGGTGATGCGAGTCCTCACCGACCCCGCCGATACCGGTGCCTGTACGTTGTGTTTGCCACAAGACGTGCAGGCAGAGGCCTGGGATTGGCCGCTGGAGGCGTTTGCCGACCGAGTCTGGGACATCGCCCGCCCGGTCCCGGAGCCCGAGGCTGTGGCACGGGCCGTCCGCGCGATCCGAGCCTGCCGCCGGCCGTTGATCGTCGCCGGAGGCGGAGTGGCTTACTCCGAGGCTGACGGCGAGTTGCGCCACTTCGTCGCCAGTACTGGCATCCCGGTCGCCGACACGCAGGCGGGTAAGGGAACCGTCGAGGCCGGCCACGCGCTGTCCGTCGGCGGGCTCGGGGTGACCGGGAGCCGGGCGGCCAACCAGCTGGCCGCCCAGGCCGACCTGGTCATCGGCATCGGGACCCGCTACTGCGACTTCACCACCGCCAGCCGCAGCGTCTTCGCCAACCCCGAGGTCGTCTTCGTCAATCTCAACGTCGCGCCCGTCGATGCCGCCAAGCATGCGGCCATCAGGCTCGTCGCGGACGCCCGCGCCGGCCTGGCCGCTCTGCTGGGGGCGCTGTCCGGCTGGCACACCGAGCCGGCGTACCGGAATGAGGCGATCGGGCTGGCCGAGCAGTGGCGCGGCGAGGTGGCTGGTTGTGTCACGGCCGCCGATCGCCCGCTGCCGGCGCAGAGCGAGATCATCGGGGTCCTCAACGAGCTGCTCGGGCCGGACGACGTGGTGATCAACGCGGCCGGGTCCATGCCGGGCCAGTTACAGGCCTTATGGCAGGCGCAGTCGTCGCGGCAATACCACGTCGAGTACGCCTACTCCTGCATGGGCTACGAGATCCCGGCGGCGATGGGGGTTCGGCTGGCCGTCGGGCCGCAACCACGGGTGGTCGCACTCGTCGGCGACGGCAGCTACGCCATGATGCCGGCCGACCTGGCCACCCTGGTCGCCGAGGGGCTGGCCGCCGTCATCGTTCTCCTCGACAACCACGGGTACGCCTCGATCGGTGGCCTGTCCGAACAGGTCGGATCGCAACGGTTCGGCACCGCGGATCGGATGCGCAATCGGCAGACCGGCCGACGGGACGGACCGCGGGTGCCGCTCGACCTCGCCGCCAACGCCGCCAGCTGGGGCGCCGAGGTGTTGCGGTGTGACGGTATGTCGGATTTCCGGGCCAACCTGGTCACGGCTCTGGCTGCTGCCCACACCACCGTCGTGTACATCCAGACCGACCCGACCGCGCCGGGACCGCCCACCTCGGCGTGGTGGGATGTTCCCGTCGCCGAGGTCTCCGAACTGGCCAGCGTCCGAACCGCGCGGGCCGGGTACGAGCGGGAGCGGCAGGCCCAACGCGGCTATCTCACCCCCACCCGGGCCGGGGAGCCGGCCGCCGAGGCTGGGACCCCGTGATGGCGCCCACCGTGCCGCCCGACCCGACCGGATCCGCCCACGAGGTGGTCTGCCTGGGTCGCAGCGGGGTGGACATCTACCCACTGCAGGGCGGAGTCGGTCTGGACCTGGTGCGCACGTTCGGGAAGTTCCTCGGTGGCAGCCCCACCAACGTCGCCGTCGCAGCAGCCCGGCTGGGGAGGCGAACAGCGCTGGTCACCCGCGTGGGCGAGGACCCGTTCGGCGATTTCGTCCGGGCGCAGCTCATCGGCTTCGGCGTCGACGACAGCTACGTGCGGACCGCACCCGGTGCCCAGACCCCGGTCACGTTCTGCGAGCTCTTCCCACCCGACCAGTTCCCGCTGTACTTCTACCGGCCCGGCGACCCGCCAGATCTGACCATCACCGCCGATGAGATCCCCGCCGACCTGGCCCGCGGCGCCGGAGTGCTGTGGGCCACCCTGAGCGGGTTGAGCGCCGAGCCTTCCAGGACCGCTCATCTGGCGGCCTGGGCGGCGCGCGGCCGGCGCCGGCACACCGTCCTGGACCTGGACTACCGGGCCGACTTCTGGCCTGGTCACGCGCCGGAAACGCGGGCCGGTGAGCAGGCCAGGGCGGGGCTCGAACATGCCAGTATCGCGGTGGGAAACCTGGCCGAGTGCCGCGTCGCCGTCGGCGAGGACGACCCTGCCCGGGCGGCCCGGGCGCTCCTGGATCACGGTGTCGAGGTGGCCGTGGTCAAGTGCGGGCCGGCCGGGGTGCTGGCCGCGACCTGCGAGGAGGTGGTGAGCGTGCCCGCGCTCGACGTCCGGGTCGTCAACGGCCTCGGCGCCGGGGACGGGTTCGGCGGGGCGTTGTGTCATGGGTTGCTGTCCGGCTGGTCCCTACCTGACATGCTGCGGTTCGCCGGCGCCGCGGGCGCCCTGGTGGCCACCCGCCTCGAGTGTGCAGCGGCGATGCCCACCGCGGCGCAGGTGGAGGCGTTGCTCGCGGCGGCGGCGTCGCACCCGTGACCAGGTTTCATTACCCGGCCGGCGTCGCCGGCACCCCCCGGTGGCCGGTGGCACTGCCGCCCGGGACCGCCCTGACACACGCCGGGCTGTACGTCGTCGACCTCGACGCAAACCTGCCATCGCCGATCCCGACGGGCCGGTGGGAGAGCCTGGTCATACCCCTGAACGGCGGTCCCCTCATCGTGAGTCACCCCACCGGCGATCTGCACCTGACCGGCCGGCCGGACGTCTGGGGCGGCCCGACCGATACCGCCTACCTGCCGCCGGGCCTGGTCTGCACCATCACCAGCCCGCAGCCGGGAACCCGGGTGGCGATCGCCTGCGCCCGGGTCGAGGTGGCGACCCCTCGTCCGGTCCACCGGATCGACCCGACCGCAGTGGCCATCGAACTGCGCGGAGCCGGCGCCGCGTCACGACAGGTGAACGGCCTCGGCATGCCCGACGTGCTGGACGCCGAGGCGCTGCTGGTGTGCGAGGTGCTCACCCCGTCCGGCAACTGGTCGAGTTATCCCCCGCACAAGCACGACGAACACCTCAGCGGCCGGGAGAGCGCCCTTGAGGAGTTCTACTACCTGGTGCTTCGGGCTCAGCCGGGCCCCCGGCAAGGCGAACGGGACCACGACGCCGTCGGATACCTGCGGGTGGCCGGGAACCCGGGCCGGCCTGTCGACCTCGTTCTGGAGGTTCGCACCGGGGACGTCGTGGCGGTTCCGTTCGGCTGGCATGGGCCGGCGATGGCCCCGCCGGGCTACGACATGTATTACCTCAATGTGATGGCCGGTCCCGGACCGGAGCGGCAGTGGCTGATCCGCGACGAACCTAGCCACGAGTGGGTGCGCGGCTCCTGGATCGGCGCGCACCCCGACCCGCGTTTGCCGTTCGGATCCGTGCCCGCCGCGCAGAGCACCAGAAGGACGCGGTGACCCCCGACCGGTTGCCCGGGATCGTCGACCAGCAAGCGGCGCGGCCGCGGCTGCGACTGGGTGTCTGCCCCGACCAGTGGGGCGTCTGGTTCGCCGAGGACGACCGGCAGATTGCCTGGCAGCAGGCCCTGGACGAGATGGCCTGGGCGGGCTTCCGGTACCTGGAGATCGGGCCGTACGGGTACCTGCCGACCGATCCCACCCGGTTGTCCGAGCAGCTGGACCGACGCGGCATGATCGCGGTGGCCGGCACCGTGTGGGCGCGACTGCACGACGCCGACGCCTGGCCCCGAACCGAGGAGGCGATCCGCGCGGTCGCTGGGCTGCTCGCGGCGGTGGGGGCCGAGGTGCTGGTCTATCTACCCACGTTGTACCGGGACGACAAGACAGGGGCGCCTACCGAGCCGCGCAGCCTGGACGGACCCGCCTGGCGGGAGTATGTACGCGGCCTGAACCGTCTGGGGCCTCTGGTCCGGCAGGACTACGGACTGCGACTGGTGCTGCACCCACACGCCGACACCCACATCGCCACGACGGCGGACGTCGAGCGGGTGTTCGCCGAGACCGACCCGGGCGACCTCGGGCTGTGCCTGGACACCGGGCACGTCGCCTACGGCGGCGGCGACCCGCTGGCCCTCATCGACAGGTACCCCGACCGGATCGACTACGTGCACCTGAAGGCCATGGACCCCGCAGTGGTGGCCCACGCGCACGCCGAGGATTGGCCGTTCGGGGAGGCGGTGGCCCGAGGCTGCTCGGTCGCGCCGCCGGCCGGTACCCCGGACCTGGGCCCGGTGCTCGAGGCCCTGTCCGCCCTGGATCGCGACCTCTATGTGATCTGCGAGCAGGACCTCTACCCCTGCGACCCGGCCGTTCCGCTGCCTAACGCCATCGCCATCCGCGACCACCTCGCGACCCTGGGTCTGCGTCCATGAGCCCACCGGGCACCGGCACCGCCGGCCACGCCGGGGCCATCGGGATCGGTGTCGTCGGCGTGGGCGGCGTCGGCCGGGTGCACGCCGAGCGGCTCGCCGGATCGCTTCCGATGACGCGGCTGGTGGCCGTCGCCGACCGGGATGCCGGCCGGGCCGAGCAGGTGGCGGCGCGGCTGGGAGCCAGGGTGGAGCCGGACGCCATGAGCCTGATCCACGCCCCCGACATCGATGCGGTTCTGCTGGCGACCCCTGCCGCTGACCATGAACGGGACCTGCTGGCCTGCCTGGCCGCCGGGAAGCCGGTGTTCTGTGAAAAGCCGCTGGCGCCCACCCCGGCGGCCTGCGAACGGGTCATCGATGCCGAGCGCCGCGCACTGCGGGCCGGCCGGCTCGCTGCGGGTGCGGCGGTACTGCCCGGCGCGCGCCTGGTGACGGTCGGCTTCATGCGCCGTTTCGACCCGGCCTACCAGCGAATGCGGGCCACCCTCAGCCACGGCCGGCTCGGGGCTCCGCTGTTGCTTCACGCCGTCCACCGCAACGCGACGGTGCCGGCGGGGTACACCCCGGAGATGTTGATCCTCGACACGGCGGTGCATGAGTTCGACGTCATCCGCTGGTTACTGGACGACGAGGTCGCCACGGTCCGGGTGGACCGGTCCCGACCGAGCAGCATGGGACCGCCGGGCCTGATCGACCCCCTGGTCGTCGTGGCCACCACCCGGGCCGGCGTGCGCGCGGACGTCGAGGTGTTCGTCCGATGCCAGTACGGGTACGAGATCCGCTGTGAGGTGGTCGCCGAGCGTGGTGTGGTGGATCTGGTCGGCTCCGGAGGACCGAGCCGGCCGGGCGCCGACTACCACGAACGGTTCGCCGACGCCTTCGCCGCCGAGCTGCGGGCCTGGGTGGCCGGACTGGCCGGGGGTCCGCCGCTGGGAGCCACCGCAGCGGACGGTGACGCCGCCGCTCGGATCACCGCGGCCGCTGCGTCGTCGCTGGCCAGCGGGTCCGCCGTTGTGGTCGACTGAGCCGGCCGGGCGGTGCCGGTAGATCCGGTGAATCTGCGCCGCTCACCGCAGGGGGACGAATCGGTAGTGCCCGAATCGGTCGACGGTCGCTCCGGTGACGTCGCGGACCACTCGCACCAGGCGGCCGCCGGCCGGCAGCACCATCACTCCGACCCGGTCCAGCTGGGTACTCAGCTCCGAGGGGATCTCGACGGCCATGGCCGAGACCAGGATGCGGTCGTACGGGGCGGCGGCGGCGTAGCCGAGCCGGTCCGGATCGGCCGGTTCGATCCGGGCCCAGGGCTGGTCAGTGGCTGCCAGGTTGCGTCGCGCGGGGGCGACCAGGTCGGGCTCCAGCTCGACGCCGATCACCTCTCCAGCGGGGCCGACCAGGTCGGCCAGCAAAGCGGTGGTCCACCCCGAGCCGGCCCCCACGTCGAGCACCCGCTGGCCGGGTTGCACGTCGAGCAGCCACAGCATGGTGGCCACGGTGGACGGTTGGGAGTTGGTCTGCCCCCGACCGATCGGCAGCGGGCGGTCCTGAGCCGCCCAGGCGACCTGATCGGCGGGCAGGAAGCGCTCACGCGGCACCCGCGCCATCGCCTGGGTCACCCGGGCATCGGCCTCGGGACGTCGGAAACGTGACGTCACATCTGCCATCGTGCCCCGTGCGAGCGTCGCACCGGCGCGCAGCGCGTCGGATCGGGCGGCTGGATGATCGGCTTCGCTCACCGGGTCAGATCCCGGCGCCCCGTCCACCGCCCTCCACCGCCGGGGTGTCCGGGTCGCCCACCACGTCGTTGCCCAAAGGGTCGTGGTCGGGCAGCATCTCCACGTTCTCCTCAACCATCTCGCGGGTCTCCTTGCCCAAGTCCTCGGAGTTGGTCATGGTTCCTCCACAGGTATCTCGCAGGGGGTTCGCCCACCGGGCGTCCTGAGGGTCACCTACATACTGCGGCCTCACCCTGCCAGTAGGCCAGCCGCAATCGCCTACAAGGCGCGGCCCACCGAGGGCAAGGTCGTGCGGACAACGTCGCCGAGCGACCACCCGGGGCGTGCGGGTCAGGAGACGATGTCACGCCGGCGGAAGACCAAGAACCCGGTGGTGACGGTGATCAGGGCGTAGATCACCGACCATCCCGCCCCGCGCTGCAGCGACGACCAATCGATCTCCGGTGCGAACGCCTGCACCCAGGAACGGGAGTAGTGCATGGGCAGGGCGTTGCGGATCGGTCCGAGGGCCTCGACCGCGTCAAGGATCGAGGCGAGAATGGTGACCAGTACCGCGCCGCCGACGGCACCCAGCGGGGCGTCGGTCAGGGTGCCGAACAGGAACGCGATGCCGCACACCTGGAGCAGGTTGACGGCGATGAACGTGACCGCGATGCCCAACCGCACCCAGAAGTCGGGCCAGCCGATCCCGATCCCGGACGTTCCGGTGAACGGCTGCCACCCATACGCCACCCCTCCGACCAGCATCGACCACAGCGGCAGGGTGACCACGACGGCGACCATCCCAGCCACCGCCACGGTCAGCTTGCTGGCCAGCAGCCGGGCCCGGGCAACCGGGGCGGTCAGCAGGTACCGCAACGTCGACCAGCTCGCCTCGGCCGGCACCGTGTCCCCACTGAACAGGGCCGCAAGCACGACGAGGAGGAAGTCCGCGGTGGCGAACAGGGTGAACACGGTGAAGTTGGCCGACCCCTCGGTGGCCAGGTCCACCAGCCGGGTTCCGGACCCGGGGGTGCCGGTGTTGCCGATGGCGAAGGCGCCGACGAGGATCAACGGCAGGGCGCCGAGCAGCCCAAGTGACCACAGGGTCCGGCGTCTCCGGAGCTGGCGTCCCAGCTCGGCCCGCCAGGACAGCGGTCGTCGAGTCACCGGGGACGCACCTCCCGCAGCCGGTCCAGTCGGGACCGGCGCTGCTGCGAGGCGTCGGTGGGTGCGTCGCCGTCGGTGCCCGATCCTGGAGGCGAAGAGTCCGGGTCGCCCGGGTCGCCCGAGTCGTCGCCCGAATCGGCGCCCTCGTCGGTGTCCGCGATGACTCCGAGGAAGACCTCCTCCAGCTGGCGCCGGCCGCGCACCCACTCCACCCGGCCGCCGGCCGCCACGATCAGGGCCACGAGTTGGTCGCGCGGAGCCCTGGAATGGATGGTCAGTCGCGGCTGGCCTGCGTCCTCGTCGAGTTCGACGCTCCCGGCTGGACCCAGCCGGGTCCGCAGGGATTCGACGACCGCTGTGGCGTCCGAGCCGGCCGTCAGACCGACCACCGTCACATCACTGCGTTCCACCAGTTCCGGTACCGGGCCGGTCAACACCACCCGTCCGCGGTTCATCACCACGACGTGGCTGCAGGTCGCCTCGACCTCGGCCAGCAGATGGCTGGAGACGATGACGGTCCTGCCGCCGGCGGCGTAGTCGCGCAAGATGGGGCGCATTGCGGCGATCTGCGGCGGGTCCAACCCGTTCGTCGGTTCGTCGAGGATGAGCACCTCGGGGCGACCGAGCATGGCTTGGGCGATGCCGAGGCGTTGGCGCATCCCGTGGCTATACGCGCGGACCGGACGGTCCAGCGCATCGGACAGGGCGGCCACCCGCAGCGCCTCCTTGACGTGCGCCTCGGCCGGGTCGCGCCCGGTGGCCGCCCAGTAGGCGGCGAGGTTTTGACGACCGGTCAGGTGCGGCAGGAAGCCCGGTCCCTCGATCAACGCGCCCACCCGGGCCAGCACCGGCGAGTCGGCGTGCACCGGCTCACCGAGCACGTGGATCTCGCCGCGCTCCGGACGGATCAGGCCCATGATCATCCGCATCGTCGTCGTCTTGCCGGCACCGTTGGGACCCAACAGACCGACCACCTGGCCCCGCTCCGCCGTCCAGGACACGTCGTCGACCGCGCGGTGTCCGTCCCGGTAGGTCTTGACCAGGCCGTCGACGACCAGCGGCACATCAGCGAGGTCGGCCCGCGTTCGGCGCCGGTCGGTACGGCGTCGTCGCCAGCGGGCCAGCGTCCAACCTCCCGGAACACCGATCGCCAGGGCGGCCAGCACGACGACGATCGTCACCAGCTCCCCGTCCGGTCCGTTCGACGCCGACGCCGACGCGGTGGGTGCGGTCGGGAAGACCAGCGCCGAGTCACCGGCCAGGGACACCTGGTAGCGGCGGGCGTCGGTGGGGACGGCATACCCGGTCTGGGTCGCCGAGACCATCACCCGCCACCGGCTGCCCTCCTCGACGGCGAACGTGCCGGCGGGAAGGGCGAGGGTGACGGTGACCGGCGCTCCAGGGGAGGTCACCAGTCGCACCGGGGCCACCAGCGGCCGGGTGCTCGCGGCGCCGCCCGCGTTCAGCCGCCACAACGACAGGAACAACGTGGCGTCGGTGGTGCTGGAAGCGACGGTCAACCGGACCCGTGGCGCGCCGAAGGCCGTCACGGCCACGGGAGCCGGTTCGGTGTCGAAGGCGACTGACTGCCCCGGCAGGGCCGCGAGACGGTACGCCACGTTCCCCAGGGCGGTCAGGGCGTCGGCGGTGGGCCCGGCCGGCAGAGCGGTCAGCGCCGCGGGTTCGCCGCCGGGTGGGGATACCAGGATCGCCTGCCCGCCGGGAGCGGCAGTCGGCTCGGCCGGTCGCAACCGCACGGTGGTTGCCCCGGTGGGCACCCCGGCAATACCCGGGTAGCCGGATGCGGTGAACACCTGGTCGGGAACGCTGCGGCGCCCACTGGGCACCGCAGCAGCGAACCCGGCCACCGGCAGCGGTGGGGTCGATCCTGGCCGGCGCACGGTAGCGGTGTCCCCGATCAGGTATCGGTCCAGCCATGGCCACAGCAGGGACTCCTCCGGGGGGGTGGGCCCACCGTCGTGGCCGCCCTCGAACCACTGCACCGCGACCGGCGGCCTCGCCGGTCCCGCCGTGATGGCCCGGGCGGTGGCGTCGGCCTCGGCCAAGCCGAACAGGGAGTCCCGTAGGCCCTGCACCAGGAGGGTCGGGGCGGCGATCCGGGAGGCGGTGGCCTGCGGGCTGTGGGCGCGCAGCATCGACAGGGCGGACGTGCTGGGACGACCTGTCGTGGCGGCCTGGAGCATCAGGCGGCAGACGGTCGGGTCGAACCGTCCGCAATCGGGGCTGACCGTGCCTGCCCGGGTCGCGGATGCGGCTGCCGCGCCGGCTGACCTGCCCGCGGTCAGAGCGGGCAGAACCGAGGCCGCGAAGAACGAAGAGACCCATCGACGCAGCAGCGGACCCGGACTCCCCGGATCCTGCAACGCTGCGGGCGTCCCCCCCGCAAGGGAGGCCACCGACTGTGGGAACAGCGCCTTGGCCAGGTCGTTCCAGGTGATCCCCGAGACCACGGCATCGACCCGGGAGTCCGAACCGGCCAGCATCAGCGCGAGCGCCCCGCCGTACGAGGCTCCGGCCACGCCCACGCGGGGATCGCCGGGACCGTCCCTCAGCACGTCCTCGCGAGTGGCCAGCAGGTTCAGCAGGTCCGCCGCGTCGGCCACCTCGTAGTCCGGGGCAGAAAGGTGGATCCGGCCCCCCGATGCGCCGAACCCTCGTGCAGTGTAAGCGAGCACAACGTACCCGCGGGCGGCCAGATCACGCCCACGGGGCAGTAGGTCGGCCTTGCTACCGCCGAAGCCGTGCGCCAAAACTACGGACGGGTAGCGGCCGCTCGCCAACGGTCGGAGCACCGTGACGTCGAGACCGACCGGTGTGCCGTCCGGCTCCGGTCGCACCGGGACGGTGAGCGATTGCTCCGCCACCTGGGTTTGGGTGGGCTGCGATGGGCCGGCGCACCCGGCAACGACCATGCCGACACCCAGCAGGACCAGCAAGAGCAGGGGGACGATCCGGGCGCGTGCGAGCGTGCTCCGGCGGTGTGCGATCGCGCCGGCGCGCATCAGGTGAGGACGTGGCGACATGAGGTGAAGGTCAGTCTAGACGCCGACCGAGCCGCCCGGCGCCAGGAAGGAGACGGCGCCGGCGACCATCAGGGGAGGTCGCCGACGCGCGCCGGTCTTCGAGGCATCACACCGTTGCGGCCGCCATTCGAGAGGACATAACAGTTGTGACACGATCACGATAGATCGTCGCCGCTCAGACCAACAGCCCTGGGGGAAAAGAAAACTCGACACATCTGGAGAGATCCGCGAGGACGCCCCGGACTGCCGGGCAAGTACGTCACGCAGGGTGGATCGGTGAGCTGCTCGGGTCGGCGCTGTCGGGGGGCAGGCCCATCTGGGCCAAGCTAGGCATCCGGTCTTCGGTCGCCATCCTGCGGTGGACGACGGTTGCGTAGAGAACGGCGAAGAGCAGCGCCGTCACCCAGGCTGAATGGGCCAACGGCAGCGCGACCCCGACGACCAGGCCGGTCAGCTCGGCCGGTCGGGAGAGGTATCCGAACGGACCGTCATGGGCGGCGCGCGCGCGGCCGACAGGATCGTCCGGCCAGTGGATGAGCCGGTTGGTCCAGCCCGTGCCCAGCGTGGCGATCGTCCACCAGCGGGCCGCCTCGGCCAGAAGCGCCACCGCCACCATCGGCCCGCCGAGCAGGGGGACGAAGTCGGCGTCGAACACCCAGGCCTCGACCAGGGTGCCCGTGTAGACCAGCATCCACAGCCCGACCAGCAGGGGGTACTGCTCCCGGTCGTACTCGACGGCCCCGCGGGACAGCGCCCACCGGCTGTTGGCCTGGCCGATGGCGAAGTCGGCCAGGCGGGAGACAGCCAGAACGAGGACGAGCTGGGTGACGAACACCAGGGAGACCATCGGCGCCTGTCTTCTGGGGTGGGTCGGACAGTCCGGCAAGCGGTGGGATCGCCGGGAGAACTCCCGCGACGATCGTGAGCCTAGGCCGCCGCTCAGGCCATTCAGGCCCGGTCAGATCACCAAATGATATGTGTATCAGCACAATTAGATAACGGGACGACTCTCGCCCGGGTCAGTACACCAACCGCCGCAGCTGGCCGGCAACCGCCTTCCAGACCTCTTCGTTCGCCGCGGCAAGCAGTGGCCGGGAGCCGACCTGGCATGGGCGGTACGCGCTGCCGTCCGTGTGCCGCAGGATCCCGCCCATCTCCTCGACCAGGAGTGAGCCGGGGGCGTGATCCCAGGGAAGCGAGCGGCTGTACAGAGTCCCGTCCACCCGGCCCTCGGCCACCCACGGGTAGTCGACGCCGCAGCACCAGGCCGACGGGGTCAGCGTGAGCCGGCCGAGCGGTCCCTCCCAGCCGGGCCGGGAGGTCAGCACGCGCAGATCCTCCAGGCCGGCCGGGGGATGCAGTGCGGGCAGCCGGGCGCCGTTACGCAGTACCCCATGCCCGCGTTCGCTCACGAACGACGTCTGATGCTCGGGCTGCCAGATCCACGACCGGGTGACCGTGCCGCCCCGAAGTTCGGCGACCATGACCGCGTGGTTGGCCGAGCCGTTCACGAAGTTCTTGGTGCCGTCCACCGGATCGACCGTGAAGGCGTGCTCCGACCCGGGCAGCCGCTCCAGCAGGGTCGCATCCACCGAGGCGGCCTCCTCGCCGACCACCAGCGCGTCGGGGTCGGTCTCGCGCAGGGCCTCGGTGATCATCTGCTCGGCCTCGTGATCGGCGATGGTGACGAGGTCACCGGGTCGTTTCTCGGTCACCTCGCCGTGTGCCAAGGCCCGGAACCGAGGGGTGATGACCCGGGCAGCCACGTCCTTGAGCAGGTCCAGCAACGCGTCCGTCTCCACCCCGGTACGGTCTCACAGGTGTCGCCTGTCGGGCAGCATCTGGACGGGAGCCGGCGGGGCCGGCGATCGTCTCAGGCCATTGTCGAGCGGGTGCTGCGGGGTTGCTCCTCTACCGGATGCTGGTAGGCGCGGGCCACGTGCAGGTGCCTCGCGTTGTGCTCAGGCCGGGCGTGCCGCGGCGTGAAGCCCGAGTTGTACCGACGACGAGGCTGGCGGTCGGCGGGAACGTACACTCCCAGGTTGGCGGCCACGTACACGCTCTGGCTGCTAGCGGCACGGCTGCCAGCGGGGCCCCCGTCGTAGATCATGTCGCCGGTGACGACACCCGCGGGGGTCGCGCTCCCCGCCGCCGTCCGGGTTGGCGTGGCCACGGCCGTGCCCCTGACCAGGCGCATCGGCCGGATCAGGGGGGCCTGATCGTCCTGAAGAGGGTGGCGACTCGCGCCGGGGTGGGCGTTGCGGGCGCCGGCCAGGGTCACCAGCAACCAGACCATCCCGGCCGCCGTGGCGACGATCATGGTCACTGAGTACCAGCCGGGAGTGGACGGCATGAGACAGACGACGTTGCCGATGGCCAGCGCCGCCCCGATGACCAGACTCAGCACCTGGACCTGCCGGCCGTTTTCGGTTCCGCTGCGGCCCAGCCAGCTGCCCCCCGCCGCGCTGGCCGCCAGGCAGCTGAACGCCACCGCGAGTAGCGCGATATGAATTGAGTTCATGGCCCCCACCCAATGTTCCGTCGACCGTCCCCACGGCCCACGATTCCCCAACGCCGTCATCCTAACTCGCGGGGAGGGTGGAGAAGCAGGGTGCTGACGGTCACGTCCGGTTCAGCGCCCTCAAGCGCTCGGACTGCCTCGGATCCTGCCTCTTACCGCGAACTACAAGACGAACGTTCGTCCAGATATAGCGTAACTGGACGAGTGACCCGACGCAGGTGGAAGCGGAAAACCTAGGGACAACGAGGGGGAACCGAGCCGTTCAGGCGACGCCTCAGGGTCGAGGAGGTGGATGGAGTCGTTCACTGAAACGGCCCTTGGCGATGCGGCACGCTGGATTGGCAACTGGGTAGCGGCCGGGACCCGAGACGCCTTGATGGAGCCAAGACGCCTTGATGGAGCCGAGCGCCTTGGTGGAGCCGCCTAGCGGTCTGAGCCGGCGTCCTGCGACTCTTGGGCGGCCTGGGCTGATTGCGCCTCCAGGCGCAGCCGGCGGCCCTGCTCGATCTTGTCCTCGTGCTTGGCGGCGGCCATCTGGCTCACGGAGTCGTCCCGCGGTGGGAGCTGGATGCTTTCCTCGGCCTCGATCCCGGCCTGCAGCTGCCGAGCCCGTTCCATCTCGGCGTCCACTTCGGCCCCGAACAGCAGCGCCAGGTTGGTGATCCACAGCCAGAGCAAGAAGACGATCACCCCGGCCAACGTGCCGTAGGTCTTGTTGTAGGAGCCGAAGTTGGCCACGTAAAAGCCGAACACCAACGACGCGACGACCCAGATCATGATGGCGATCACGGCCCCGAGGCTGACCCACCGCAGCTTGGGTTGCTTGACGTTCGGGGTGACGTAGTAGAGCAGCGCCACGATGGTGACGACCATGCCGAGCATGATCGGCCACTTGGCCAGGTTCCACACCGTCACCGTGGTGTCGCCCAGGCCGATGGCCTGACCGATCTGCTCGGCGACCGGGCCCGAGAGCACCAGACCCACCAGTACCAACGCCGTCAGCATGACGGTCACCAGGGTCAGCAGCAGCTGGGTCGGGCGCAGCTTCCAGAACGGGCGACCCTCGTCGACCTGGTACACCTGGTTCATCGCGCGACCGAACGCGCCGACGTATCCCGATGCGGTCCACAATGCGCCCACCAGACCGGTCACGAACGTCAGCCCGGCGGCCTGGGAGCTGACCATCGCGTCGATCGGGCCGCGCAGCAGATCGAGGGTCTCCTGGGGGGCGATGTCCTTGAGCATGTCCAGCATCGCCGTTGTCGTGGACTCACCATGGCCGAAGATGCCCAGCAGCGAAATGACGGCGAGCAGGCCCGGGAAGAGGGCCAGCACCGAGTAGTACGTCAGAGCCGCGGCCAGGTCGGGGCAGTTGTCGCGGCGGAACTCGTGCACGGCCTTGGTCAGCAGGTAGCGCCAGGACGGTTTGTCCAACTCCGTCGGGGCGTCCGCCTTCCGCGGGTCGTCAGGGTCCGGTGCCTCCTGTGCCTTGTCGACGCTGGTGCCCTCGGCGGCCATCGCACTCCTCGACTCAAGGTCCGGCATGTCTGCGAGCAGAGTACCCGGGTGACGGGCGGACCATACCTCCTCGAGTCCCTGGGTGTGACGGCAAGAGACGCCTCGTCCCCGAACGGGGTTCGCGTGGTTGCGGGTCAGGCCGGCTGAGTGGGGGCGGCAGCCCCGCGGGTGGACGTCGTGCGGGCGCGGGGCGGCCGTGGAGCGGCACAGCTGAGGGCGCGGCGCGATTGGTCTGCGGGCGGACCGGGGCGTGTCGTGACGGCCGGTCATCGTCTGCGGTGGGTGCTCGGGGCGGCTGGAGTCCTGTCCGTGGTCATGGTCGCCTCCAGTCGATGGCCGCCTACAGTGCCTGTCCGCGGCCATCCGACGACGTTGCTGATGTGCAGGCATGCCGCGAAAGGACCCCGAAAGGACCCGGTGACCATCCAGTCGGCCCGTCGCGTCCCGAACTGAGCCCTTAACGGCGACGGGTCGACCCGGGCCACGACGGCCCCGGTACCGGCATCGGCTACCGTCTGGTCATGGCCCGCCCGCATGCCGCTGCGCTCATCGAAGACGCGTGGCACCGGCAACTGACCGGTGCGCTGCAGGCTCGCGGCTGGTCGACCAGAGCGATCGCGCACACCGGATACGGCACCGAGGATTTCGTCCGGGTGCTCGGGCGGGTGGTGATGACCCGGCCGCCGGAGGACGGGCAGGACGGCCAGGACGAGCAGGACGGGCACCTCGGCCAGGACGACGTCCTCTCCGCCGACGCGCCCGCCCCGTTGCGGGCCGAACAGGAGGTTCGCGGCTGGCGGGCGTTCATCACCGCCCAGGCGATGTACCAGCCGGTCGTCGTGACGGTCAACGGCCGCCGGTACGCCACCCAGACCGACCGGAGCGGATACGTCGATCTGGTCGTCGAACGGCACGGTCTGGACCCGGGCTGGCACCAGGTGGGAATCGAGCCCCGGGACGGCCAGGAGGTGACCGCCGCCGTCACTGTCGTCGACCCCTCGGTGCGGTTCGGCCTGGTCAGCGACATCGACGACACCGTCATCACCACGTCGCTGCCGCGGCCGATGATCGCCGCGTGGAACACCTTCGTGCTGCACGAGCAAGCCCGTCACATCGTCCCGGGGATGGCACCGTTGTACCGCCAGCTGCTCGCCGACAATCCCGGTGCGCCGATCTTCTACCTGTCCACCGGGGCATGGAACACGGCGGCGACGCTGACCCGGTTCCTGGACCGGCACGGATACCCGGCTGGACCGCTGTTGCTGACCGACTGGGGACCCACGAACACCGGCTGGTTCCGCTCCGGGCAGGACCACAAGCGGGAGAACCTGCACCGGCTGGCCCGGGAGTTCCCCAGGATCGGTTGGGTCCTCGTCGGCGACGACGGGCAGCACGACCCGCGGTTGTACACCGACTTCGCCCGGGACCGGCCGGACGTGGTGCGGGCGATCGGCATCCGAGAGCTGTCCGCGGCCGAACAGGTGCTCTCTCACGGGTTGCCGGTCTCCAACGAGGAGCTCATGCCGCGGGTGCACCGGGAGGTTCCGATGGTGCGGGCTCCGGACGGGTACGGGCTGCTGCCTCAGCTGCGGGCCATCCTGAATCGGGCGTGACCCGATGCCCGAACTTCCCGAGGTGCAGGCTCTGGTCGACTTTCTGTCCGGTCGGCTGGACGGTGTGAGTGTCGCTGGGGTGGAGTTGGGCTCGATTGCCGTCCTGAAGACCTACGACCCCCCGCCGCAGGCCCTGGCCGGCTCGCCGGTGACGGGAGTCAGGCGGCACGGCAAGTTCATCGATCTGGACTGCGACGGACTGCACCTCGTCTTCCACCTGGCCCGCGCGGGCTGGCTGCGCTGGTCGGAGACGATGCCGGCGACGCGGCTCAAGCCGGGCAAGTCTCCCATCGCGGTGCGGATGCGCTTCGACGACGGCAGCGGTTTCGACCTGACCGAGGCCGGTACCCAAAAGCGGTTGGCGGCCTATGTGCTGTCCGATCCGGCGACAGTGCCGGGCATCGCCCGGCTGGGACCGGATCCGCTCGCCGACGATTTCACCCTGGCCGCTTTCATCGAGCTGCTGGCCGGCCGCCGGACCCGGGTCAAGGGCCTGCTGAAGGACCAATCCTTCCTGGCTGGGGTCGGCAACGCCTACTCGGACGAGGTGCTGCACGTGGCCCGGCTCTCCCCGTTCGCGCTCGCCTCGAGTCTGACCGCCGACCAGGTCGCCGACCTGTACCAGGCCCTGCGCTCGACACTGGACGGAGCCGTGCACGCCGCCTCCGGGAAGCCGGCCAAGGAGCTGAAAGACGCCAAACGGGCGGGGATGCGGGTGCACGGCCGGATGGGCCAACCCTGTCCGGTGTGTGGCGACCCGGTCCGTGAGGTGTCCTTCGCGGACTCCTCGCTGCAGTACTGCGCGGTCTGTCAGACCGGGGGAAAGCCGCTGGCCGACCGTCGCCTCAGCCGCCTGCTGAAGTGACTGCTCCGCGGTCCCTGGGGAGTCGCGGCCCCGCTGTCGGAACGGCGGCATCGATGCCAGGATGTGCGCATGAGCGCGATCCCTGCAGAGCGGCAGTTCGACGTCCCGGCCGTGTCGCAGGACCAGCTCGCGGATAACACGGTGATGCTCGACGTACGCGAGCCGGACGAATGGGCCCTCGGACGAGCGCCTCGGGCGGTGCACATCCCGTTGGGCCAGCTCGAGGACCGGATCGCCGAGGTTCCGGCGGAGGTTCCGCTGGTCGTCGCCTGCCGCAGCGGGGTCCGGTCGTCGCGTGCGGTTGCGTTCCTGCAGCAGCACGGGTTGGCGGCGGTGAACCTGGAAGGCGGCATGCTCAGTTGGCATCAGGCCAACCGTCCGATGTGCCACGACGGCTCTGGGACTCCCGAGGTCTGCTAGCAGCTATCGCTCGATAACAGTATCTACCGTCATGAGTAGATAGTCGTAGACAGCCATAGTGGGCACTCGCCGCGCCGGACGAGCCGCTCGGACGACACGATTGCGCCTTCTTCAGCAATCTCGGGCGTGGGCTAGACAGCCCCATAGAGTCCGATCGTGGACCCGATCAGGAACCCGTACGCCCCCGGCGCCGGTCAGCGACCACCCGAGCTGGCCGGCCGCGAGGAACAACTGCGCGCCTTCGACGTCGTGCTGGAGCGAGTGGCCCGGGGCCGGCCAGAGCGGTCGATCATCCTGACGGGGTTGCGTGGGGTGGGCAAGACGGTGCTGCTCAACGCGCTCCGTTCGGCCGCGGTGCGGGCCGGGTGGGGGTCTGGCAAGTTCGAGGCCCGTCCGGACCAGGGGTTGCGCCGGCCGACAGCGGCCGCGCTACACGTGGCGATCCGGGAGCTGGGTCATCCGCAGAGCGACGACGTCATGTCCGTGCTGGGTGTCCTGAAGTCGTTCGCGCTGCGCGACGCCGGACCGGGCGGCAGGCTGCGCGATCGCTGGCAACCCGGTATTGACGTGCCTGCGGTGACTGGCCGTGCCGACTCTGGTGACATCGAGATCGACCTGGTCGAACTGCTGACCGACGTCGGGGGGTTGGCCGCGGACGTCGGTAAAGGGGTTGCCGTCTTCATTGACGAGATGCAGGACCTCGGCCCGGCCGAGGTGTCGGCGCTGTGCGCAGCCTGCCACGAGATCAGCCAGAACGGGATGCCGCTGATCGTGGTCGGTGCCGGGTTACCGCACCTGCCGGCGGTGCTCTCGGCGAGCAAGTCC
>DASQEP010000060.1:0-4257 GCA_035633615.1 Dermatophilaceae bacterium | reverse complement strand
CCCGCGCCCTCCAGCTGCTCGCCGAGGAGCTGAACCACACCCCGGCCCGCATCCCGGGCGACCCCCGCACCATCACCTACCAGGTCACACCGGCCTAAATCTCAACAGTCAGCCCGGCACTACTTCCGGAGGTCTGAGCCTAGTCCGGTCAAATGAATAGCCCTAAGGGAGATGACGACGATGGGCCCGCAAGATCACCGCCCAGCAACTCACCGAGGCCCGCTGGCTCGTCGGCCAAGAGGTCCCCAAGGCCGCGGTCGCGCGCCGGCTCGGCGTCGACCGATTCGACGCTCTACCGTGCCCTGGCGCCCGCCAGTACCTCCGCCTGAGGAGCGGCGGACGCTGCACACGCCGCGTCGTCCCCAGGCGCAGTCGCTGGACGGGCCGGTCCTCGAGGTGTGCGCGGGGAACGCCCTCCTCGGTATGCCGCCCTGAGGCGCCCTCAGCGGGTGCAGGTCGCGCTCCGTGCGCGGTGGGCGGGGTAGGGGGTTTGGTCGGTCACCCGGTGGACGCCTCGGGCTCTGCGCCGGTGAGCAGGTGGGCGACGACCTCGGCCGCGGTGTACCCGGTGGCGCCGGCGCGTCGCCGACCGAGCATGGTCACGACCGGGGCGAGGTCCTCACCGGCGGTGACCAGGGCCGGCTCGACGGCGCCCTTGGGCCGGCGCTGCGGCAGGCCGGCCGCGGCGAGGAGCGCGTTGCACAGGCAGACCCGGCCCTCGCGGTTCGCCTCCCGGCCACCCTTGCGCAGGTAGGCCTTCTGGGGCTCGGCGGGGCAGCGGAAGTCCACCGCGCCGTCCTGGCGCCGGTATGCCGACCGGAGCACGCCGAGGTCGCACACGGGCTGTCGTGCGGCCGCGACCTCCGGGTCGGTCAGTGTCCCGGGGAGCTCGACCACCCGGAACGGGAAGCCGGTGGGCGAGACCCGCCAGTCGGCCCGGACGAGGAGGTCCCCGCGGAGCGCGCCCTCGCGGACCCGGGCCTTGATGTCCTCGGCGAAGCCGGACTCGTCGCTGTACGCGAACACGGTTCCGGCCTGGATGCCCGCCGCACCCGAGGCGAGGGCGGCTCGCAGCCCGCCCGGGGTGGCCCGGCCGCCCGCCACCCACACCGGCAGCCCGAGGGCGACGACCGCGGCGATGTCGACCTCGTCGCGCTCCCCATAGACCGGTTGGCCCAACCCGTCGAGGGCACGGGGCCCGCGAGGCGGGGCGTTGTGACCACCGGCGCTCGGGCCCTCGACCACGAAACCGTCGGGACGCTTGGCCGGGTCGGCGACCAGGGCGCTCGCGAGGTCGTTGGAGGCGATGATCGCCAGCACGAGCGGGACGGGCAAGGCGGCGACCCCGGGGACCACCGAACGCGGGCGGAACAGCACCTCGGTCGGCCCGTCGGCGACCTTGCTGCCCATGACCTTGATCGCGAGGCGGACGTCCTCCCCGGTGGCCAACCCGCGCACCAGGGCGGGGATGTCGGCGGGGTTGCCCGCGCCGACCAGGACGACGTCCACCCCGGCGAGCAGGGCACCGAAACAGGCGGCCGGCAGGGGCAGGTCGATCTTGTGCAGGTAGTTGACGCCGACCAGCCCCTCATGGCCCTCCTTGGCCAGGAAGACCTCGACGAAGTTGGCGGCGACGGTGAGCTCGAGCAGCTTCTCACCGGAGGCGACGGTGTGCCGAGGCACCGGGCGGTACGCCTCTCCCGGCGCGATCCCGCCCTCGACGAAGTAGGCGGCGAGGATCCACTCGGCGACCCGGGGCACCGGGAAGGCGGCCAGCGCGCGCCGAACGTGCCCACCGGTGTCGCCGTCCTGGAGCCGGCGGGCGCAGACGACGTCGAGCGCCGTGCCCGAGACCACCCCAAGCTGGCCGACCGAGGCGACGGCGCGGGCCAGCGGCCACCCGGAGACGGCCACCCCCATCCCGCCCTGGATGACCCGGGGCGCCGCCCCCCGCCACCTCGCGTCCCGGGTCACCGACGAGATCTCGGTCGGCGCTGTGGTGATGGACAGCGGCGTGGCGGTCATGGCGGTCGGCTCTCTCAAACGATGCGGTCACCTAGAAGTCTCTCTCCAAGCGGGACGCCCACTCCACCCCCGACTAGGTCTCCTTCATCACAACCCAGTCCGGCACTCACTCCAGCCCACCCCGAGGCCCGGGGCCAAACAGCCCCGTCACCCCGGGTCGGCCTTCGTTGTGCTGACTTGCGTGTTCTCGTGGTCTGGGCGCATCCGGAGTGAGGATGCATTGCGCACGACCCAGCGGCATGAGCAACAGTTGCAGGCGCTCTTGTCCGCCTGGGGCAGGTGCAGCCGGTCGGAGCCCCCCGGAAGCTTGCGACCGGGAGCATCTTCCGTTGCCGGTGGGGCGGGTTCAGACCAGGTGGTCGTTGCCGTGCGTGCGATAGTAGGTGCGCCAGATCAACCGGTGGACCGGGATCCACCGGGGAATGGAGCGCAGCCCGGGGATGTACGGCAGGAAGATGGCGACCAGGCCGATCACGGCGATGATGTAGAAGACCCAGGCGTCGGCGTTGTCCTGCAGCGAGGTCGTCATGGTGGCGTTCTCGGCGGGGTCGAAGAGCGGGATCTGGTACCACAGCGAGGACCACCACAGCCACGGCTGACCGGGGTAGCTGTTGATCCCGTTCATCATTCCCCAGGTGTTGCCCTGGAGGTTCTGCGCCGTGGCGGCGTCGTCGAGGTAGGACCCGTCACCCAGAAAGAGGATCTGCTTGGTGGCGTCGCTGGAGTAGAACTCCCCACGGGAGAGCATGGCACCGTCGAGCGCCCCGGAGGCGGCCATCGCGACGAGCCCGGTGGCCAGAGCCGGGACCGGACCGTAGTCGCCGGAGGCGACCTGGTCAGGGTGCACGGCCCCGTCGTCATCGGCCGTCGCCTGGACGGCGTCGTCGAGGGCGGTCGCCCACGCGGTGCGCTGGTCCGGCGTTGCCGCGTCCCAGGCCTGCAGTGCGGTCGTCACGGCGGCCGGCTGTTCCTGGGTCTTCAGCGGGGTGATGACGAAGTCGTTGGCCGCATCGACGGGGATGCGCACGCCAATCCACTGCTGGGGCTTCAGGGGCCCGACCGCCACGCCCTCGCTGGCGTTGTTGTACGGCGGCCCGTAGCCGGCCGACTCGGTCGTGCCAGCGAGCTGGCCGACCGTGACCGCATAGAGGTTGTCGGGTGCGTCGACACCCCAGCCCTTGAAGGTCAACGCCTTCTCGTCCGGCGAGCTGAAGGCCGCGGCCAGGATCGTCGCCAGCACACCCATGACGACCAGCGCGATGACGAATTCCCTGACGATGTCGTACCGGCGCTCGGGCCCGGCCCAGGGCAGTGCGGCCACGTCGTGGGATGCCCGGCGGGCGCTCACGGGGTCATCTCCTTGGTTGCGGCCGGTTCCTTGACCGGGATCGGCGGGACGACGCCGTGCTTGCGCACGAGGAGCACGTGCCACACGACGATCACGCCGAGGACCAGCGGCAGCAGGCAGGCGTGGATGAGTAGCATCTGGCCGACGTTCGCCACGTTGAACCAGGCGCCGACGCCCACAGCGTTCAGGCCGTCCTTGGCCTCGAACGAGATCCACTGCGACTCGAAGTTGGACTGCACCAGGTAGCCGGTGAAAGCCGTGCCCACCGAGGCGAAGAACGCGAACGCGCCGGTGATCCAGGTCATCCCCCGGTTGCCGCGCCATGCAGCCATCCAGAACTTGCCCCACAGGTGCACGGTCATCGCCAGCATGAACAGCTGGACGGCCCAGAAGTGCACGCTGTTGACGAAGTGCCCTGTCGACGACGTGTGGTACCAGGCGGGGCCCTCGAAGCTCAGCAGCAGACCACTGACGACCAGGACGATGAAGGCCGCGATCGTGGCCACCCCGAACACGTAGATCCACGACGCGACGTACGCGGGCTGCCGGTCAGGCAGCAGCTTCTCGGGCGGGAACGTTCCGAAAGAAACGGTTGCGCAGCCGGTTGGTCCACATCCGACCGTCGGCGTCATCGGGGGTCGGCGCAGAAGCAGCCGCGGTCCCCGCCTCCTCGGTGATCGCCATCACTCATCCTTGTCGTGGTGGGGGAAGGGCAAGAGCACGGCCAGGACGAAGACCGCGACCGTGACGAGCACGATGACCAGGTTGGTGACCGAGATCCCCAGCCACCCCCAGTCCAAGTAGGTGGCGGGACCGTTGAGGTTGCCCGCGATTTCGAATGGCATCCGTCCTCCTTGGAGGCATGCCGGCCGCCGCTCGGTCGG
>DASQEP010000059.1:0-51492 GCA_035633615.1 Dermatophilaceae bacterium | reverse complement strand
GCCTCCCGGCAGGATCTGCTGGACTGGCTCCGCCAAGCCATCTGAGCTGCTGTTATGCGAAGAATCCGGGCCCCGACAAGCCGCCCACCAGCGCAAACGTCAACAACCTCACATAACCGGGGGCTTCACATCAGATGAGTTATGCGAAGCGTCGCATAACTCATCTAAGCAGAGCACCACGGCGGCCTCGGAGGGGTCGATGTACAACCCGATGACGTCGTTCACCTTCTCCTCCTCACCGGCTCATCGTGTTTCACTCCCTGCGTGCGGTGCGGTGTGAGGTCGAAGGTCCGCCAGATCCGCCCGATCGTGGACTTGCTCAGCCCACTGCGCTGGGCCATCTTCGCTCGCGTCCAGTGCGTCGCGTTCGCCGGCGTCGACTCCAACGTCGCCACCACCACGTCCTCGACCTGATCGAGACCGATCCTCGGCGGTCGCCCTGGGCGAGCCCTATCGACCAGACCGTCCAACCGGTGCTCCACGAACCGGGACCGCCACTTGCCCACTGTCGCTGCCGAACACCCCAACTGCGTCGCCACTGTTGTGTTTCCCACACCATCGGCGCAGGCCAGCACGATCCGTGACCGCAACGCCACCGCCTGCGCAGACTTCCGCCGTCGTGACCAGCGCACCAGCTGCTCACGCTCCTGATCCGACAACACCAGCACAGACGTCGGACGACCGGTACGCGACATCCCTACGTCTACAATTTATCGCCCGAAGTTACGACGCACGACGCGAGGTTCCTTCGCCCGTTCGTGATCGGCCACAACACCGACGTGCGATGATGACCGAATGCGCGACGGGGGGCCGTGGGCTGCGGTGGACGATCAACCAGTGAGTCGAGCCGGCTCCCTCCGCTCAAGGCGCCTGCCCCGTCGGAGCCGGGCCGGCGGATCGCCCGCCGCCGACCGGCCGCGCCGAGATCGACCCAGGCCCCCGCGGAAAGGTTGGCTCGACGTCGTGCTCCTGGCCGCAGCCGCGGCGGTGGTGGCCTCGACCATCGGGCGGTTCCTGCTCCTGCCCGGTCCCGGTCCGGCGCTTCAGGCGGCCTATCCGGTCATGGTAGGCGTGGGGGTCCTGATCCTGCCCGGGCTGGTAGTGGGCCGGCATCGCCTGGTGGCCCTGCTGACCGCCCCGGCCGTGCTGTACGGCCTGGCCATGGGGGTGGGTTCGCTGCGCGATCGAACCGTACCGGCGGGCCGCGACGACCTGGTCGTCATGAGTCTCAACATGTTCCACGGCAAGGCCGACGCCGCGGCAATCGTCGCGGAGGTCGGCCGGATTCGCCCGCACGTGTTGGTCCTGGTCGAGACGGACACCGGGGCCGTCGCCCGGCTACGTGCGGCCGGGCTCGATCAGATGCTGCCCAACCAAGTCGGGCGGACCGCAGCGGGGGAGTGGGAGGCGGGCACCACGCTGATCCGGGCCAGGATTCCGCTGAGCGAGGTACCGCCCACCGACACGCAGGTCAGCCCGGCGGACCCGGCGGACCCGGTGGCCCGGGTGCGACATGCCGGCGGTGAGCTGCTCCTGCGGGGGAGCCACCCGCAGTCTCCCGGCTTGTTACTGTCCGGTTCGTGGCGGCGGGAACTGGCGGCACTCGGAGAATGGATCTCCGAGCAGCCCACGGACGTGCCTCTGATCGTGGCCGGCGACCTCAACTCCTCCAGCGTGCACCGGGCGTTCCGGGACGCGACCCGCGGACTCCAGGACGCGCACGACGCCACCGGCGCCGGGTGGGTGCGGACCTGGCCGCTCGGGCTTCCGGTACCGCCGTTTGTCCACCTCGACCACGTGCTGGTCCGGGGCTTCGGCGTCGTCGACGCCGGCCTGTTCGTCGTGTCGGGAACAGATCACGCAGGGGTGTGGGCCCGGCTCAGTCCGGCTTCTCCGGGCGTGGCCTCCCCGAGGTCGTCGGGGGGCTGACGTACCCTTCCGTCTGTGGCCACCCGTACCTCCGCGTCGCGATCGCCGTCGCGGTCCTCCGGGCGCGCACCGTCCTCTTCGGGGCGGCGCACCTCGTCAGCGGCGGGGCAGGGCTCGCCGCGTCGAAGTTCCGGCGGCCCATCCCGCCCGAGGCGCACCCCGTGGCCGCTGCGGCTGATCCGGGCGCTGTGGATGGGCCTAGCGCACCTGATCGGCGGGACCGTTCGGCGGATCGGCCGGACGGCTGAGGCCCTCGAGCCGGAACACCGCCGGGATGGAGTGGGCCTGCTGCTACTCGGGCTGGCCGTCGTCATCGCCGCTGCCGAGTGGTGGGGCCTGACCGGCGCCGTCGGCGATGTCGTGCACACGGTCATCGGCGGTTCCTTCGGCCGGGTCGCGCTCGTCGTCCCGCTGGTGCTGGCCGGGCAGGGGATCCGGATGCTGCGCACGTCGCCGGACGACGTCGGCGCCACCCGAATCGGGATTGGCCTGGCCGCGTTGGGCTTGGCCGCCGCCGGGCTGGCACACCTATCCGCCGGGATGCCGCAGCCCAACCGGGGATTACCGGTGATGGGCCAGGCGGGTGGGGTGATCGGTTACCTGGCCTCGGCGCCTCTGGTGGCCGGTGTCCGCACCTGGGGGGCGGTCCTCTTGCTGCTGATGCTTGGCTTCTTCGGGGTGCTTGTGGTCACAGCGACGCCCGTCAACCGGATCGGGGAACGGCTGACTCAACTCGCGGCGCGTCTGCTGGGCTCCCAGCCCGCCGCTCGTCGGGGCATCTCCACCGAGGGTGCAACGGCCGACCCCGGCGGACAGGTTGACTCCGTCCGGGAGGGCGCTGGTCACCCCTCGGCGCAGCTGGGTCAGCGGCGCCGGAGGATGGGGCTGTGGCGTCGACACCCGCCCAGGGACGAGGACGCTTTCGCCCAAGCCGCCCAGGTGCGGCCGGACGCAGACGCCCCCGCTCGCCCGGGTGCGCCGACCCCGTCGCTGTCGAAGCAGCCCCGCTCCGACGGCCAGGACGCAAGATCCCCCCGCGCGGGCCGGACCCGTTCCCGAGGTGTCTCGGGAGGGGCCCCGACGGGCGAGTCGGACACGCTGAGCCGTAGCTCGCTCATCCCGCCCCCCACGGAGCCGCTTCCGCCCCGGGTCGAACAGCTCGCCCTCGCCGGGGACGTCGCCTATAGCCTGCCGAACCAGGCCATCCTCCAGCCGGGCAGCCCGCACAAGTCCCGCAGCGCCGCCAACGACCGCTTGGTCAGCGCTTTGACCGGGGTCCTCGACCAATTCGTCATCGATGCCCAAGTCACCGGCTTCTCCCGGGGTCCCACGGTGACTCGCTACGAAGTGGAGCTCGGCCCCGGCGTCAAAGTCGAGCGGGTCACGGCACTGAGCAAGAACATCGCCTATGCGGTCGCGTCGGCCGACGTGCGGATCCTGTCACCCATTCCGGGTCGATCGGCCATCGGGATCGAGATCCCGAACGTCGACCGCGAGAAGGTGAGCCTCGGCGATGTGCTGCGCAGCCAGGTCGCGCATTCCCATCCGCATCCGATGGTGATGGGGGTGGGCAAGGATGTCGAGGGTGGCTATGTCATCGCCAACTTGGCCCGGATGCCCCACCTGCTGGTCGCAGGGGCCACCGGCTCCGGGAAGTCCAGCTTCATCAATTCGATGATCACGTCCATCCTGATGCGGGCCACCCCGGACGAGGTCCGGATGATCCTGGTCGACCCCAAGCGGGTCGAACTGACCGCCTACGACGGGATCCCGCACCTGGTCACGCCGATCATCACCAACCCCAAAAAGGCCGCCGAGGCCCTCCAATGGGTGGTCAGGGAGATGGACGTCCGCTACGACGACCTGGCGCTGTACGGCTTCAAGCACATCGACGACTTCAACCGTGGGGTCCGCGCGGGCCGGGTCACCCCGCTGGCCGGGTCAGAGCGGGTGCTGCAGCCCTACCCCTACCTGCTCGTGGTCGTCGACGAGCTGGCCGACCTGATGATGGTGGCCCCCCGCGACGTCGAGGACTCCATCGTCAGGATCACCCAACTGGCCCGGGCCGCGGGGATCCACCTCGTGCTCGCCACTCAGCGGCCGTCGGTCGACGTGGTGACCGGCCTGATCAAGGCCAACGTGCCGTCGCGGATGGCGTTCGCCACCTCCTCGTTGGCCGACTCCCGGGTGGTGCTCGACCAGCCCGGCGCGGAGAAGCTGATCGGGCAGGGCGACGCGCTGTTCCTGCCGATGGGGGTCAGCAAGCCCATGCGGGTGCAAGGGGCCTGGGTCACCGAGACCGAGATTCACCAGGTGGTCAGCCACGTCACCGCGCAGCTGAGCCCCACCTACCGTGAGGACGTCACCGTCGCGGCCGCACGCAAGCAGATCGATGAGGACGTCGGGGACGATCTTGAGCTGTTGTTGCAGGCGGCCGAGCTGATCATCAACACTCAGTTCGGGTCCACCTCGATGCTGCAGCGCAAGTTGAGGGTCGGGTTCGCCAAGGCCGGCCGGCTGATGGATCTGATGGAGACTCGCGGGGTGGTGGGCCCCTCCGAGGGGTCGAAGGCCCGCGACGTGTTCGTCAAACCGGACGATCTGGCCGCGACCCTGGCGCTGATGCGGGGCGAGGATCCCGCCGACGACGCCGGAGAGCCCGGTGACGACAGGGACGTCGGTGAGGGCGACGACGGTCCCGGCGGTGCGGCGCCGAGGGGACCGGGTCACGAGCCGGCGCCGACGGATGGCACCGCCGCGGATGCGTTGAGTGAGGATGGTCCCCACGACGAGTTCGACGAGGACGCGTGGGCGCTGACCGGCCGCCGCTGACGCCCGGCCGGTGGCCGTCGAGCCGCTCCAGGTGGCGAAGCCTCGCCGGAGGTTTTTGGCCTGATTCGGCGGTGGGATCGGCCGGGATGCGCGATCATCGAGGCATGGGGAAACATAACTGGATCGCAGGAGTAACCGCGCTCCTCCTTGTCGGGGGACTGGGGGCGTGTTCCCGGGTCTCACCGCAGGATCTTGAGGCCGCTCGGCAGGCCGGCGCAGCGGAAGCGTCCCGGTCGACCGCCGAGGAGAAGGCCAAGGCCGACAAAGCCCGGCTGGAGAAGGACGTCGAAGCACTCAAGAAGCAGGCCGCCGCGGCCGCCGCCAAGCCAGCCCAGAGCAGCCCGTCGGGCGGTGGCACGAGCCGAACCAGCGGGTCCAGCGGGTCGAACAGCGGCACCGTCGGGTCCCGCAACTGCGGCGGAACCGTGACGGCCAACTCGGCCACGTCCTGCAGCTTCGCTTTGACCGTGGCGAGCGACTGGCAGGCTAACGGCGGCGGCAACGCCGCGTTCTGGTCCTACAGCACAGTGACCAACAAGCCCTACTGGATGCGATGCTCGGCCGGCGTGGTCACCGTCTGCCGAGGCGGTAACGGCGCGGCGGTCTACATTCGGTGACCCGACATCGTCGCCCCCTCCCGACGAGGACCGTGGTCGCGGTGGTCGGCGCGGCGACCAGCCTGATGCTGGGCCTGTCCGGCTGCGCCGGATCCGGATTGACTGGCCCGTCGGACGATACGTTGGCTCGTACTGCGGCCGAGGCTTCCGCCCTGGCCAAGGCCCGGCAGAACGCCCTGGACAACCAGGTCAGCGACCTGGAGGCGACCAAGGAGAGCCTGCAGGACGGGCTGGTCCGGCTCCGGTCGTCGACCACGTCGCCGGGGACCGACCCGGCAGTAACCTCTCCGGATACCTCGAGCTCGGCCAGCGTGTCCGGGGAGACGACAGACCCCGCGCGTACCGGCTCGGCGGGTGCTGCGTCAGGCTCGCTCGGTGCCGACTTCGCTCGCATGGCCGTCTCCCTGAGCGGCCGTAATGGCATCGCCTGGGCACCGGTCGGCAGCAGCTCTGTCTCCTCCGTCGGCACCTGGGGGGCGGGGGTGGCCTGGTCGACGATCAAGGCGCCGCTGGCCATCGCCGCCGTCCGGGCCGACGGGGCCCGGCCCTCGTCGACCACCTCGGCATTGATCCGGCGAGCCATCACGGCGTCGGACAACGCCGCAGCCGAAGCCCTGTGGAAACGACTGGGGTCGGGATCGAAGGCGGCCACCAAGGTGCGAACCGTGCTGCGGGACGCCGGCGATCCGGCCACCGTCGTGCAGTCCACCCGCGTGCGACCTCAGTTCACCCCGTTCGGTCAGACCACGTGGTCACTGCGCAGCCAGGCGGTCTTCGCCGCGCGCGTGAGTTGCATCAATGGCAGCGCGCCGGTTCTACGCCTGATGGGTCAGGTCACCGCCTCGCAGCGGTGGGGGTTGAGCCTGCTCGGCAGTTCCGTCCGGTTCAAGGGCGGGTGGGGGCCCGGCCGGTCCGGAGGGTACCTGGTGCGTCAGCTCGCAGTGGTGAGGCTTCCGCGAGGCGGCGAAATGGGGGTGGCGATCGCCAGCGAACCGGCGAACGGCTCCTTCGCTACCGGGACGTCCCAGGTCAACGCGATGACGCGCTGGTTGCGGGGGCGTCTGGCCGCGATGCGCGGCGGCTCCTGCTGACCAGCCCACCCCGCTGAGGGTTCCGGTGGCCCGCACGCCGCCGGCCCGGCCACCCACCGGCGGCCCCGTAGAGTTGGGCCATGAGCCCACCCCCGGTGACGTCGAGCCGAACGGTCTCGATCGTGACCCTTGGGTGCGCCCGCAACGAGGTGGACTCCGAAGAGCTTGCCGGGCGGCTGAGAGCCGACGGGTGGAGGCTTGTCGACGATCCGGCCGAGGCGGATGTTGCGCTGGTGAACACGTGCGGGTTCGTGGAGGCGGCCAAGAAGGACTCCATCGACACGCTGCTGGCAGCAGCCGATCTGGAGTCCGGCGATGGACCGCGTCCCGCGGTCGTGGCGGTCGGTTGCCTTGCCGAGCGGTACGGCAACGAGCTGGCAGTGGAGCTTCCCGAGGTCGACGCGGTGCTCGGGTTCGACCGGTACCCCGATATGTCCGACCAGCTGCACCGGGTGCTGGCCGGTCGCCCGGTTGCCCCCCATCACCCCAGCGACCGAAGACTGCTGCTGCCGCTCAGCCCGGTGTCCCGCCAGGCTGCCTCGACCAGGGTCTCGGTGCCCGGACACGCGTTCGGGAGCAACGGCGGCGGCCCCGTCTGGGCGGATTCCGCCGTGCCCGACGCCGTCGTTCGGGCTCGACTCGACGACCGGGTGTGGGCCGCGCTGAAGATCGCCAGCGGGTGCGACCGCCGCTGCAGCTTCTGCGCCATCCCCGCCTTCCGGGGAGCCTTTGTCTCCCGGCGACCACCCGACGTGCTCACCGAGGCGCGCTGGCTGGCCGAGCGTGGCGTCCGTGAGGTCCTGCTGGTCAGCGAGAACTCCACGTCGTACGGCAAAGACCTGGGCGACCCGAGGTTGCTGGAAACCCTGCTGCCACAGCTCGCGCAGGTGCCGGGCCTGGCGCGGGTGCGGGTGTCGTACCTGCAGCCCGCGGAGATCCGGCCCGGCCTGCTGGACGTGCTCGCCGGGACTCCCGGCGTCGCGGAGTACTTCGACGTCTCCTTTCAGCACGCCAGCAAGGGTCTCCTGCGCCGGATGAACCGCTTCGGCTCGGGGATCGATTTCCTTGACCTGATTGCGGGCATCCGGATGAGGGCCCCGCGGGCCGGAATCCGCTCCAACGTCATCGTCGGTTTCCCCGGCGAGACCGAGCAGGACCTGGGCGAGCTGGCGAACTTCCTCTCCGCAGCCATGCTGGACGTTGTCGGGGTCTTCGGCTACTCCGCTGAGGACGGCACCGCGGCCGCTGGTTATTCCGATCAGCTGCCCGCGGACGAGATCGCCGACCGGGTGCGGCACATCGGTTCCCTGGTCGAGGAGTTGACCGCACAACGAGCTGAACGACGCGTCGGCGATCGGGTGGAGGTGCTCGTCGAACGCCTCGGCCCTGACGCTGACGGCGGAGGCGCGCTCGCCGGGGGGCGCGCCGAGTTCCAAGGGCCAGAGGTGGACGGGTCGTGCGATCTCGTCCCGCCCGGGGACCCCGCCGGGGGCTCGGGGACCGAGCCAGTCCGCTGGCGGGTCGGGGACCTGGTCTGCGGCACCGTGGTGGCGACCGACGGCGTCGACCTCATCGTTGAGGCACCATGAGCGTTCCGGGGCCGCTGACTCCCCCGCTCGGCTCAGGCGACTTGGCGGGTGTCGGGGACAGGGCGGTGGTAGCCAGCGCCTGGAACCTGGCCAACGCCGTCACGATGGTCCGGATCGCCCTGGTGCCGGTGTTCGGCTGGCTGCTGCTGCACGACGGGGGCTCGGACCCGACCTGGCGTTGGCTGGCGGCGGGGACCTTCACCGTCGCCATGCTCACCGACCGGCTCGACGGGAGCCTGGCTCGTTCGCGCGGTCTGGTCACCGACGTCGGCAAGATCATGGACCCGATCGCCGACAAGGCGTTGACCGGCATGGCCCTGGTGGGTTTGTCGCTGATCGGTGAGGTCTGGTGGTGGGTGACTGTGGTGGTTCTCGGGCGGGAACTGGCGATCACCGCCGTGCGGCTTGCCATCATCCGGCGAACCGTCGTGCCCGCTGGGCGCGGAGGCAAGCTGAAGACGCTGCTGCAGTCGGTGGGGTTGGCGCTGCTCACGGCCCCCCTGTCCGGACTTGCCGGGACGGTGGCATGGCTGGTGATGGCCCTGGCCGTGGTGGTGACCGTGCTGACGGGGCTCGCCTACCTGGTTCGGATGCGCGCCCTGCCGCGATCGGCCCGGGGCGGGCCGGGGTGACCGGCACCGGGTGGGCTGAGGGGGTGGGCCTGGCCGCGCAGATCATCACGACGCTGGCTCGGTCAGGTCAGACACTGGCGACCGCGGAGTCGTTGACCGGCGGCCTCGTGGCCGCGGCCTTGACGCAGGTTGCGGGCGCTTCGGCGGTGTTTCAGGGCGGCGTGGTGGCTTACCAGACCGAGCTCAAAGCCAGCCTGGTGGGAGTCGATCGGGAACTGCTGGCCCGGGACGGCCCGGTCAGCCCCGCCGTGGCGGAGGCACTCGCGGAGGGTATCCGGGGCCGGCTAGGGGCCACCTGGGGGGCGGCCACGACCGGTGTCGCCGGCCCACAGGCGGTAGACGAGCACCCGGTGGGCACCGTGTTCGTCGCGGTGACCGGGCCGCGGGGTTGCCGCGTGCGGGCCTTGTCCTTGGGGGGCAGCCGAGACCAGATCCGGCAGGCCAGCCTGGTCGCCTGCCTGCGACTGCTGGCAGCCTCGATGGCCTTGCCCGACACGGATGCCGCTGCCGCGCCCAGCGCCTCCGAGGTAGCCGGGACGGCACCCGATACAATGGGGTGATGGCCAAGAAGGGCAACGGCGGCCAGACTGGGTACCGTGGAGGCGACCCGACAGAATCGTGTCCAGGCTTGAGTGGACGGGGAGGTGCGATGATCCTGATCCGGCGTGAGTTGGGGGACGTTCTGCGTGAACGACGCCAGTCTCAGGGGCGCACCTTGCGCGAGGTCTCGGCAAACGCGGCTGTGTCTTTGGGGTACCTCAGTGAGATCGAGCGCGGCGAGAAGGAAGCGTCCTCGGAGCTGCTCGGCGCGATTTGCGCCGCCCTTGGGTTGCCGGTGTCGCGCATGTTGCATGACGTGTCAGACAGGGTGGCCCAGCTCGAAGGCCCGACGGTGTCGGTGGTGCCCCCGGTGCCGCAGGTACCCGCGGTCGCCCCGGTCAGCTCGGTGGCACAACTCGGCGAGCGGAACCGCCAGGTCAGCGCTGCCTGACCCACTGCCGGCGGTCAGCGATAACCGAACCGCACCGCTCGGCTGCGCGATGTCAGCCCGCCGACAGTCTGTACCCGTACATAGACCACGCCGCGGCGCTGCACCCGGGGGGTGCGGACCACCAGACGCCGCGAGCTGAGGGTTCGAACCCAGCTCGCGCGCTTCGTACCGAAGTACACCGCGGTTGCTCCCGACAGGTTGGACCCGGCCAGGGTGGTGGTCGTCCCGCCCTTGCGCGAGCCCGAGCGCCGGGATAACCCTGACAGGGCGGGTGCCGGCACGTATCGGTAGAGACTGCGGGTGACGGTCGGGTTCGTGCCGTGCGGCGTTGTCACCGACACCCCGGCCGTGCTCGGGCTCCGCCGAGCGGGGACGACCACCCACAGCCGGGTCGGGCTGACGCGGATGACCCGGGCCAGGATGCCGCCAATGGTCACCCGGGTGGTGGGAGTCAACCCGACGCCGCTGATGGCGACGACGTTTCCGCCGCGCAGCGGGCCGACGGCCGGGGCGATCGAGGACACCACAGGGGTCGGCGCGGCCGGAAGTCCGATGGCACGGGCGGCGTCGACCAGACCCGCGCCGCAGCCGGTGCAGCTCGTACGGGCGGTCGCGGTGAGCCGGGCGCGGACCTGGTCCGGCGTCAGCGTCGACGTGGTCTGCAGGATCAGCGCGGCTATGGCCGAGACGTGCGGGGCTGCCAGCGACGTGCCCTCGGCCCAGTAATAATCGTGGACGCCCGGTCCGTTGTCGCCGTCGTTGGCGGTGCTGAGGATTCCTCGGGTTTCGTCCGCGCCCTCGTAGTCGCCGCCGGGGGCGACCAGGCTGATCCCGGCCCCGTGATTTGAGTACGAGGCACGGCGACCCGAGGCGTCCGTTGCGCCGACGGTGATGACGCCCACGCAGCTGGCGGGGAAGAAGTTGCTGACGTCCGATCCGTGGTTCCCTGCGGCGACGACGACGGTGGCACCCAGGCTGTGCGCGGCGTCGACGGCCGATTGCATGGCCAGGGAGCAGGTCCCGGGTGCCCCCAGGGAGAGGTTGAGCACCTTGGCCGGGTAAGGATTGGGTGGGACGCCCGGAACGGTCTCCCCGGCGGCCCAGCGCAGCGCGTCGGCGACGTCGCTGAGGTCGCCACCGCACTTACCCAGCACCCGGATCGGCACGACCCGGGCTTTCGGGGCGATCCCGGCGATCCCGGCCGCATTGTCCTTGACGGCGGCGATGACGCCGGTGACGAGGCTGCCGTGCCAGGACGATGTGTTCCCGGGGTCGCCGTCTCCGCAGTCTCCGGCATCGGCCCAGTCGCCCGGGTCGGCCGGGTCGGCGTCGCGGCCGTCGCCGTCCCGTGAGTAGGCGTCGTCGGCGATGAAGTCATAGCCGCCGATCGTCTGGCCGGCGAGGTCGGGGTGGTCGGTGATGCCGGTGTCGAGGACGGCCACGCGCACGCCGGCCCCGGCGCTGCGCGCCCACGCGGTGGTGGCCCGGACGCCGAGCCGGGAGTCCGCGAGACTCCATTGGTCCGGCAGACCCGGGTCCGGTCCGGCCAGGGGGTAGAGCTTGACGTCCGGTTCGGCGCCGAGGATCCCCGGCTGGGCGGCCAGCTGGGCCGCGACGGCCCGGGCGGTACCGGGGGTTGCACCAGCGACCAAGGTGGCGCCGCGTGCCATCGACCGGACTGTTCTCAGGGTGCGGCCGGTCCTCGTGCCGGCTGTGGCGAGCACTTTCTGGCGTCGATCGGTCGCCTGGGTGCCCGTGTGGGTGTCGACGTACCGGACGATGATCTTGCCGGTGTACGTAGGGGTGGTCTTGACGTTGCGCCGTGGTGGCCTGCGGGCCGGCCGATCGCCAGGAGACGGGCGGCCGGTGGCTGTGGTCGAGCCGGCGGGTGCCCCCGCGGGCGCTGCCCCGGGCGGGGCCGCCGTCGCGACGGCGACGGTGCCGAGCGATGCCAGAAGAGTCGCGGCGGTGACCGCCGGGACCATGCTGCGCAGTAGTGTCATCCTTGACATGTCGTGCGGGAGTCCTTCCACGCCGCCCCCCGGCCCCGGGTAGGCGTTCCTTCGGGATCCGGGCCACCGTTCCGATCGGCGGATGGACGCCCTAGTTGAGCGCGTCGCACGGCGCCGGCTCGGCTACCGGGTGACGATGCGGCAACGACGGTGCGGTCAGCGGCGCCGGTAGCCCGATCTGACGCGTGTGCCGGTTCCCAGGGGGCTTTGCGCGGCGCCGTCGTCCCCGGGGCCGAGACCTCCCTGGCAGTCCGGGCAGGAAAAGACGACCCGCTGCTGAGGGGCGATCTCGCTGTTTGCCACCCGGATCACGTGGCCGCACCGGCGGCACGGCAGACCCGATCGGCCATGCACGTAGGCTGTCTCGCCGCGGCCCCGGCGGCCGGTGGTGGACTGCACGGCGTGTGCCTTGTTGTGATCCAGAAGCCGGTGCGCCCGTTCCACGACTGCGGACAACCGGGCTTCGGTGAGCTCGCCGACCGGCGTCCACGGCCAGAGGCGCTCCAGGAACAGCGTTTCGGCGGCGTACATGGTGCCGATCCCGGCGAGGTTACGTTGGTCGAGCAGGCAGTCGACGAGGGGCCGGCCCGGCTCGCGCCGCAGTCGCGCCAGGGCCGCCGCCAGATCCCAGTCCGGCCCAAGGACGTCGGGTCCGAGGTGCCCAACCAGGGTGGCTTCCTGTCGGGTCTCGACGACGTCGAGCATGCCCAGGCGCAGCCCCAGTCCGGTCCACTCCGGGGCCGACACCAAGATCCTCAGATCGCGCCGGGCCAGGAGGCCGGCGCTGACCTCAGGGGTGGCGACGATGCGCCACTGCCCCTCCATCCGCAGGTGTGTGTGAACGGTCACGCCTCCCTCGATCCGGTGCAGGATGTGCTTGCCCCGGCTGACCACCTCAAGGGTCGTCCTGCCGATCAGGTTCGGGGTCGCCACCTGTCCCCAGCGAATCTCGGCGGACTGGATGGGCTGTCGCCCCAGAGCCTGGTCGAGGCGGTGGGCCGTCCGCCAGACGGTGTCACCCTCGGGCATGGCCGTTGCGCATTGTCAGGACCGGACCTCTCACCGACGCAACCGCAACCCACGTGGGGTGGCGTGGAAGCCGGCAGCGGCGAGCGCACGCGCGGCGGGGTGCGCCGAGCCCAAGACCGACCCGCCGTCAGCACGCTCCACGGTCAGCCGTCCCAAGGCGCCGTCGTGGACCGTGCGGGCCAGGGCGTAGGCGGCTGATTCCAGCCGATCCGTCTCCTCGGTGAAGGTCAGCAGCGTGCGCCCACCCCGTTCGACGTACCAGACGAGTTCCCCGTCCAGCAGGACGACCAACGCTCCAGCCTTGCGCCCCGGTCGGTGACCCGGGCGTGTCGACCCCGACCCCTCCTCGCCACCCTGGCCCACCGCCGAGATGGCACGATCGGGCCAGCCCAGCGCGGCCCCGTACGGGTTAGCCGGGTCGGTGGCGGCCAGCACCAACGCCTCGGCCGGCCCGCCCTCGAGACGATGCTGCGGACCTGGATCGGCCGTGGGCCTGCCCTCACCGCGGCGCCCGGCGCGGAGCCGGTCGACGGCACCCACTGAGGCGAACTGGCTGGCTCCGAGGCCCTCGACGAAGTAGCCGCGGCGAACCTTGCCGGCGTCCTCGGCGGTGGCCAACACCCGGTACACAGCCGCGAAGCCACCGGGGATGTCCTCGACCACGGTGGCGGGCCGGGTCAGTACTCCGTGGCGGTCCAGCAGCACCTCGGCTGCAGCGAAACCGCGCAGGGTAGGGTCCGGTTCCAGCGCCGGAAGCAGCGACCATCGGCCGGCCAGATGTGCTGGAGCCGTTCGGTGAGCCAGTGCGGTGGAGCTCAGGGCCGGGCGCCGTCCCCCCAGCGAACCCAGCCCCCGGGCCGCCGGACGCGTTCGTTGCCGCCCCGATCCGGGTCCTGCGCGGGACCGCCGGGCCGCCCGCGTGGGAGACAAGGAAGCGCGGACGGCGGTGAAGCTGTCGTTGGTCAGCAGGCCGGCCCAGACCAGTTCCCACACCACCCGGGCCAGGTCGGACTCCGAAGCGGGTCCCAGGGCCTCCGACAGAGTGCCGAAGAAGAAGCCACCTCCCGCGGCGAGCGCCTCGCAGACGGCCTGATGCAGGGGGCTCAGTTCGGCGGCGGCCGCCGGGGTGCGCAGGGTGAGCGGCGCGGTGTCAGCCGGGTGCAGCGAGATCCAGCCGTCCCCGCCGGGCAGCTCGGCGTGCCCCTGCCAGGTCACCTCACCCGTGGCCAGCAGCTGATCCAGCAGGGCGGGGGAGTAGTCAGCGACGCGGGCCGGAAGCACCAGTGACTCGACGGCACTGACCGGAAGCAGGGCGCCGGCCAACTGTTCGACTGCTCGGGCGAGCCCGTCCAGCCCGCGCATGGAACCACCCACCCCCTGCCAGCCGGGCAGGAAGCGGGCCAGGTCACGACCGGTTACCGGTTCGACCTCGGAACGCAGCGCCGCCAGCGATCGTCGTCGAAGGGTTCGCAGGACATCCGCGTCGCAGTAGTCCAGACCCGCCCTCCCGGTGGTCCCCGCGGGGGTGCCACCGGTTCCTCCGGGGTCGGGTGGGTCGCCGATGAGGTCCAGACCGACCGGGACGGACCCGGGGGGGCGAAGCTCCCCCTCGACCAGCCGGCCTCGCGCCACCAATCGACGTAGGACATCGACCGCGACAGCGGACCCGATCCCGAGCCAGCCGGCCAGGTGCGCCGCGGTGAAGGGGCCGCGGGTGCGGGCGAACCGGGCGGCCAGCTCCCCGAGTGGGTCCTGCGTGGGATCCAGCAGCGTGCTCGGCAGCCCAACTGGCAGAGCTACCCCAAGGCCGTCCCGCAGCCGGGAGGCGTCCTCGACCACAGCCCAGGCCGCCCGACCCGCGATGCGAACCTGCACCAGCCGGCGGTCCTGCTCCAGCCCGGCCAGCCAGCCGGCCAACCGGTCGGCCAGCTGGGGTCGACACCGGTCCCGTGCGGCCCGTTCGCTCAGCGGCCCGAGCCGGCGCACGACATCGACGACGTCCTCTGCGCAACGGGCCTGCCGGTCGGGGGTGAGCAGTTGCAGTTGCGCCTCGGTGGCCTCGACGGCGGCCGGGTCCAACAGATCCCGGAGCAGCCCGCCGTCTCCGCCGCCGAGCAGCTCTGCCAGCAGAGCCGGATCGAGAGACAGTGCCGCCGCGCGCCGCTCTGCCAACGGCGAATCACCCTCGTACAGGAACTGAGCCACGTAGCCGAAGAGCAAGCTCCGGGCGAACGGGGAGGGCGCCGGTGTGTCCACCGAGACGACCGAGACCGACCGATCGGCGATGTGCCGCATCAGGTCGATCAGGGCCGGGACGTCGAAGACGTCCCGGACGCACTCCCGAACCGCTTCCAGGACGATGGGAAAGGTGGGATAGCGGCTGGCTACCTCGAGCAACCGAGCTGACCGCTGCCGCTGTTGCCACAGGGCTTGGCGCCGGTCCGGGCGGCGCCGCGGCAGCAGCAACGCTCGGGCCGCGCACTCGCGGAATCGAGAGGCGAACAGGGCGGAGCCACCTATCTGAGTGGTCACCAGGTCCGTGACATCGTCCGGATCGAGCATCACCACGTTGGCCAGATCGAGGGCAGCGCCGTCCCGGTCGGCCCTCAGCTCGCCGCCCGGGTCGGCCTCCATGTCCGGCAGCCGCAGCACGATCCCGTCGTCACTGTGCATGGCCTGAACGTCCAGGCCGAACCGTTCCCGCAACGCCGCCGAGATGCACAGGGCCCACGGGGCGTGCACCGGTGCCCCGTAGGGCGAATGGATCACGATGCGCCAATCGCCGATCTCGTCGCGGAACCGTTCGACGACGATGGTGCGATCGGTGGGTAGGTAACCGGTGGCTTCGCGCTGCTCGGTCAGGTATGTCAGCAGGTTGTCGGTGGCCCATTCGTCGAGGCCCCCGGAGAGCACCCGACGCCGGGCCTGGGCTGGGGTCAGGGCGCTCACCTCACGGACGAACTGCCCGACCGCGGCGCCGAGTTCGGCCGGCCGGCCGGGGGCGTCGCCCTTCCAGAACGGAAGCTTCCCGGTGACCCCAGGGGCCGGGGTGACCAGGACCCGGTCGTGGGTGATGTCTTCGATCCGCCAGGAGGTGGTTCCCAGGGTGAAGACGTCACCGACCCGGGACTCGTAAACCATCTCCTCATCGAGTTCGCCGACCCGCCTACCGCTGCCCTCGGAGCCGGCCAGGAACACCCCGTACAGGCCCCGGTCGGGGATCGTCCCGCCGCTGAGCACCGCAAGCCGTTGGGCCCCTGGACGGCCGGTCAGGATGTCTCTGGACCGGTCCCAGACGACGCGCGGCCGTAGCTGGGCGAAGTCGTCGCTGGGGTAGCGGCCGGCCAGCATGTCCAGCACCGAGTCCAGGACGGGCCGGGACAACTGGGCGAACGACGCCGTCCGGCGCATCAGTTCGTGCAACTCACCGACGGGCCACTCATCCATCGCGCACATCGCCACGACGTGCTGAGCCAGCACGTCCAGTGGGTTGGCCGGGATGCGGACCTCCTCGATCTGCCCGGACCTCATCCGGTCCACCACAACCGCGGTCTGGACCAGGTCAGCCCGGTACTTGGGAAAGATGACCCCACGGGACACCGCGCCCACCTGATGCCCGGCCCGGCCGACCCGCTGCAACCCGCTGGCAACGCTCGGCGGGGACTCCACCTGGACGACGAGGTCGATAGCCCCCATGTCGATTCCGAGCTCCAGACTGCTGGTTGCCACCACCGCGGGTAGCCGACCCGATTTGAGGTCCTCCTCGATCATCGCGCGTTCCTCCCGGCTGACCGACCCGTGATGGGCGCGAGCCAACAGCGGCGGGGCTGCAGCCGAGATCCCGGCCTGCCCGGCGACCTGCGCGGGGTAACGCCCTAGCGGCGTGGAACCGGCCTGCCTTTCACCCGATCTCGGCGGGTCAGCGCGCCGTTCGTCCCACAGCTCGTTCAGCCGCGCGGTCAGCCGCTCGGCAAGCCGTCGGGAGTTGGCGAACACCAGCGTCGTCCGGTGCGCGCCGACCAAGTCGGCGATGCGTTCCTCGACGTGCGGCCAGATCGAGGCCCGGTTCTCCGCACCTGCCGCCGGCCCGGACAGGTCGTCGGTGGCCTGGCCCAGCTCGCCGAGGTCGGGAACGGGGACCACCACCCGCACATCCCATTCCTTCGGAGAGTCTGGCTGGACCACCGAGACCGGGCGGCCCCCGGTGAGGAATTCCCCGATGATCTCGACCGGACGGACGGTGGCGGACAGTCCGATCCGTTGCGCCGGGCGGTCCAGGAGTGCATCCAGCCTCGCCAGCGTCACCGCCAGGTGGGCGCCCCGCTTCGTTCCGGCGACCGCGTGCACCTCGTCCAGGATCACCGTCTCGACGCCGGTCAGGGCCTCCCGGGCACGGGAGGTCAGGAGCAGGAACAGGGACTCGGGCGTGGTGATGAGGATGTCACTGGGGCGCTTGGAGAAGACCCGTCGCTGTTCCGCCGGGGTGTCTCCGGAGCGCACCGCGACGCTGACGTCGGGGACGGGCTGGCCGAGACGGCGGGCGGCGTGACCGATCCCGACCAGCGGTGAGCGGAGGTTGCGCTCGACGTCGACGGCCAGCGCCTTGAGTGGGGAGACGTACAGCACCCTGCAGCGCCGTAACGCGTCGTCGGGTGGTGGGGTGGTCGCCAGCCGGTCCAGCGCCCACAGGAAGGCCGACAGCGTCTTGCCGGAACCGGTCGGGGCGACGACGAGGGTGTGCGCACCGGAGGCGATGGCCTGCCAGGCGTCTCGCTGCGCGGCCGTGGGCTCGGCGAAGGAGGCCGTGAACCACGCGCGGGTCGCGACCGAGAACTGGGCAAGGACATCGGCTGCCATGATTCCCACAGCCTGCCACCCCGCACCGACAACCGCCGACGGGCAGGAGAACGCTCGGCGAGGTGATTGGGGCGGCTTCGCCTGTCCGCTCGAGCTCAGTCGGCCGTCGTCCCACCCCGGGCATGGCGGTCGGCTCGTGTTTCACTGGCCGGGTGAGGCTCAGCGCGTTCTGGCGGCTGATGGAGGACGAGTTCGGACCCGGCTACGCCCGCACGCTGGCCAACCACCATGTGCTGGGGCAACTGGGCGGGGTGACGGCCAGCGCCGCCCTGGAGGCGGGCACCTCTCCGCGGGAGGTGTGGCAGGCGCTGTGTGTCGACCTGGACGTGCCCGTGCAGCGCCGGTGGGGGCGGGACGTCCCGCCGGTCGCCTGACGACGCCTGCCGATGGTGGTGTGCGGGTTACCTATCCGGGTGGATCACCGCCACCGGGCATTGCGCCAATGACATGACACGTTGGCTCACCGAGCCGAGCAGTAGGCCGGTGAAGCCGCCCCTGCCCCGGGAGCCCACCACGAGCAGGTCCGCCTCGGCCGCCGCGCCGAGTAACACTTCGCTGGCGTTGCCCCGGACCACGCTGGTTCGCACCTCTACCGCGGGATAGTCGGCCGCCGTGTCGCCCAGACTGGCCTGCAAGGCGGACTCGTGCCTGTGCACCGCCACTCGCCACTGCTCCGACTCGGGGGTGGTCACCACCACCCCGTCGACGACTTCCAGCCACCACGAGTGGATCACCGTGACCTGCCCTCCGTCACCGGCGGCGGCCAGGGCGAAGCGGACCGCCTGCGCCGAGGCCTCGGAGCCGTCCGCACCCACGACGACGCGCCGGCTAGGGCCGGAGGGCACCACTGGACCGGACACGACCACAACCGGGCAGTGCGAGTGGCTGACGGTCTGCAGGGTCGTCGTGCCCAGGAGTGCCGCCGACAGCCGGCCGCGGCCGCGGTTGCCGACCACGAGCAGGCCGGCCACCTGCGAGGCCTCGATCAGGTGCCGGGCGGGCCGCCCGAACGGTGCGTGGGTGGTGACGGCGAGCCTGGGATGCAGCTCGTGCAACCTGCGGACGGCTTCCTCAAGCACCCGGCGACTGTTGTCGTCCGTGACCGGAGCCAGACCCAGCGGCAGATCCAACGGCCCGATCGAGCCCACGAAAACCTCGCGAGCGCACAGCAGGTGAAGGGGCACCCGGCGGCGGGTGGCCTCGGCGGCTGCCCACTCCTCGGCCGCGCGGGCCACCAGCGAACCGTCGAGGCCGACGACGACGGCACCCTCGGGGGGCGTGACGTCCGGGCCGAGGGATGCCAAGGAGAGGTCCTCGGTGGATGCGTGATCGGCATGACCGGCAGGGTCGGGGGTACGCCCGGGCTCGAGGCCATCCGGAAGTGTCATCAGGCCAGTCTGCCCCCTGGGCGGTGTCGGGTGGCCGCCTTTCACGCCGTGGAACCGGTGCCCGGTGTGTCGCGTCAGTGTCGAACAGATGTTCGGTAACGTTCTTCCGGAGGAAGGTGCCCAGTCCGAGTATCCACCGCCTCGACGGCGGACCCTCGGGTTGTCGGTGGCTTCCCCTAACGTCTGACTTGTCGACGGCATCGGCCGCCGGCGGGTCGCAGGTAGACGGCGGACCACGACGAGAACGGGTAGGTGCGAGATGGCCGCGACGGCCGACAATAAGCAGAAGTCCTTGGACACGGTGCTCGCCCAGATCGAGAAGGCCCACGGCAAGGGCGCGGTGATGCGGTTGGGCGACGATGTCCGGCCCCCGGTCGCGGTCATCCCGACCGGGTCCATTGCCCTGGACGTGGCCCTCGGTATCGGCGGGTTACCGCGAGGTCGTGTCGTGGAGATCTACGGCCCGGAGTCCTCGGGTAAGACGACGGTGGCTCTCCACGCGGTGGCCAGCGCCCAGCGTGGGGGCGGGATCGCCGCATTCATCGACGCAGAGCACGCCCTGGACCCGGACTATGCAGGAAAATTGGGTGTTGACACCGACGCCCTCCTGGTCAGTCAGCCGGACACCGGTGAGCAGGCGCTCGAGATCGCCGACATGCTGATCCGTTCCGGCGCCCTCGACGTCATCGTGATCGACTCGGTGGCCGCGCTGGTGCCCAGGGCGGAAATCGAGGGGGAGATGGGGGACAGTCACGTCGGACTGCAAGCCCGACTCATGTCGCAGGCGCTGCGGAAACTGACCGGTGCCCTCAGCACCTCCGGCACGACCGCCATCTTCATCAACCAGTTGCGCGAGAAGATCGGGGTCATGTTCGGCTCGCCGGAGACCACCACCGGCGGGAAGGCCCTGAAGTTCTACGCCTCGGTGCGTCTGGACGTCCGCCGTATCGAGACGCTCAAGGACGGCACGGACGCGGTCGGTAACCGGACCCGGGTCAAGGTGGTCAAGAACAAGATGTCGCCACCCTTCAAGCAGGCCGAGTTCGATATCATTTATGGCCAGGGGATCTCCCGCGAGGGTGGGCTGATCGACATGGGCGTCGATCACGGCTTCGTCCGCAAGGCCGGCGCCTGGTACACCTACGAGGGCGACCAGCTGGGGCAAGGCAAAGAGAACGCCCGGCAGTTCCTGCGGGACAACCCCGACCTGGCCGACGAGCTGGAACGCATGATCAAGGACAAGCTGGGCATCGGCCTGCCGCGGCTGGTAGCCGACGGGGAACGCCCGCCGATGGCGCTCGCCGAGGTGCCGGTGGGCTTCTGAGATGTCGAGCGCCACGGGGCGACGCCGAGAGCGCGCCGGCGAGGCACCATCCGCGCCGGCCGCCGGGTCCGGGGCGGATGGTGACGGTGAGCCGGACTCGCACGACATCGCTCGCCGGATCGTTCTGCAACGGCTGACGCAGCGGTCTCGAAGCCGTGCCGAACTGGCCCGGATCCTCCACGACCGGGGGTGCCCGGACGAGGTGGCCGCTACCGTTCTCGATCGCATGGCAGCCGTCGGCCTGGTCGATGACGCCGCCTACGCGGGGCTGGTGCTGCGGTCCCGCCAGGGCACGAAGGGCTGGGCGCGGTCGGCGGTGGCCCGAGACCTGCGTCAACGTGGCGTCGACGACCAGGTCGCCGACGCCGCCTTGGCGCACCTCACCGAAGCGGACGAGCTGCGCCGTGCTCACGAGCTGGTCTGCCGGCGGCTCCCGGGCCTGGCCGGGCTGCCGGTCCAGGTACAGACGCGGCGGCTGTCCGGCATGCTGACCCGGCGCGGCTACCCCTCCGCCGTCGTGTACAGAGTCTTGCGCGCGGCCCTGCCCGGCGCAGGAACGGTGCAGACCGATCACGACGACTGAGCCAAGCCACGATGACGGTGGTAGGCGAGGGTGCGGACGGCACACACCCGGACCCGATCACCGACCCTGCCGCGGCCAACACCGCCCGGCGCCCCGGCGGCCTGCACGCTGCACCGACCGGGCCGGTCCAGGGGGCGGCCCCGCACCCGCCGCACGGCCGAGTCATCCACGATGCCGGCGCAGACCGTAGTCTTAGCGGTGCCATGAGGACCTACGATGTGCGCACCCACGGCTGCCAGATGAACGTCCACGACTCCGAACGGCTTGCCGGACTGCTCGAGGTTGCCGGGTACGTCGATATCGCTGCCGTTCCCGCAGAACGCAGGCCCAGCTGCGCCGATGTGGTCGTCTTCAACACCTGTGCGGTGCGGGAGAATGCCGCCAATAAGCTGTACGGCAACCTGGGTCAGTTGCGACCCGCCAAGGTGAGCCACCCCGACCTGCAGATAGCGGTCGGTGGCTGCCTGGCCCAGAAGGACCGCGAGGCGATCGTGCGCCGGGCGCCGTGGGTGGACGTCGTTTTCGGCACTCACAACATCGGCTCGCTGCCGGCGCTGCTGGACCGCTCCCGACACAACCGGCGAGCCCAGGTGGAGATCCTCGAGGCGCTGGACACTTTCCCGTCCACGCTGCCGACCCGCCGGGACAGCAGCTACGCGGCATGGGTATCGATCTCGGTTGGTTGCAACAACTCGTGCACCTTCTGCATCGTCCCGGCGTTGCGCGGCCGGGAACAGGATCGTGCCCCGGCCGATATCGTCGCCGAGGTCGAGGCTCTGGTGCGGCAGGGTGTGGTAGAGGTGACCCTGCTGGGCCAGAACGTCAACACGTACGGGGTTCAGTTCGGGCAACGGGACGCGTTCGCAGCTCTCCTGCGGGCCTGCGGCCAGGTTGATGGGCTGGAGCGGCTCAGGTTCACCTCACCGCATCCGGCGGCCTTCACCTTCGACGTCATCGCCGCCATGGCCGAGACCCCCACCGTCATGCCCAGCCTGCACATGCCCCTGCAATCCGGGTCCGATCGGGTGCTGCGGCGGATGCGCCGGTCCTATCGTGCGGACAGATTCCTGCGGATCGTCGAAGAGGTCCGCGACCTGCTGCCGCACGCGGCCATCACCACCGACATCATCGTCGGATTCCCGGGAGAGACCGAGGAGGACTTCCAGGAGACCCTGTCGGTAATCCGTCAGGCTCGGTTCGCCTCGGCCTTCACCTTCCAGTACAGCCCCCGGTCCGGCACGCCGGCCGCGACGATGCCCGACCAGGTGCCCAAGGCCATCGTCCAGGACCGGTTCGACCGGCTGCTGAACGTGCAGGAGGACATCTCCTGGACGTTCAATCGCAGGCTCGAGGGCCGTCAGGTGGAGGTGCTGGTATCCCTGGGCGAGGGGCGCAAGGACCTGATGACCGCAAGGATCTCCGGCCGGGCTCGAGACAACCGCCTGGTCCACGTCGCACTCCCCCCCAGTCACGACGTCACCGGTTCACGGCTGGAGCCGCCACGCCCTGGGGACATCGTCGAGGCCGTGGTCACATACGGCGCTCCCCACCATCTCGTAGCAGACAGCGCTGTCAGCGGCGGTACCTTCCGGGTCCGCCGGACCGCGGGGGGGCAGGCGTGGCAGGCCTGCCAAGGCAACCCGGTCGCGGGTCGCCCCGTGGTCACCCTGGGTATGCCGGGGACCCGGCCCCCGGTGCATGCCGGGTGAGTCACCGCTGAGGACCACCTCCCAGCCCACCGAGCCGACCCTGCCCATCATCGGGATCGTCGGGCCGACCGCGAGTGGGAAGACGCGGCTGTCGCTGCAGGTCGCTGCTCGCCTGCGCGACCAGGCCGGGATGGACGGGGTCGGCATCGTTAACGCTGACGCCTTCCAGCTCTATCTGGGGATGGATATCGGCACGGCCAAGCCACGCCCGGCCGAACGCCGGGGTATTCCACACCACCAATTCGACGTCCTCGACATCGGCGACGAGGCCTCCGTCGCCGTCTATCAGACGCGGGCACGGGCGGACATCGCCGCGATCCGACAGCGTGGGGCCGTGCCGCTCATGGTCGGCGGGTCCGGGCTGTACGTCCGCGCCGCCTTGGACGCCCTGGATATCCCGCCCACGGACCCGGCTGTGCGGGCACGTCTGGAGGACGATCTGGCGCGGTCCGGGCGCACCCGTTTGTGGGAACGGCTTCGAGCGCAAGACCCGAGTGCCGCCTCAGCCATCGACCCCCGCAACGGTCGACGACTCGTGAGGGCGCTAGAAGTCATCCAGCTGACCGGTGGACCGTTCGCCGCCGCCATGCCAGAGCGCCGGTTCCTCACCCCGACCGTGCTGGTGGGCCTGCACGTGGCACGCCCCGAACTGGACCGTCGCATCGAGGAACGAACCCACCTCATGTGGCGCCAGGGCTTCCTTGACGAGGTTGGCGACCTGCTGGCCAGGGGCCTGGACAAGGCCCCGACAGCCAGTCGCGCGGTCGGATACCGCGAGGCGATGGGCCAGCTGGCGGGGCGCCTCACCCAGGCCGACGCTCTCGTCCAGACCGTCACGGCCACTCGGCGGCTGGCCCGCCGCCAGCTGAGCTGGTTCCGCGCGGACCCCCGCATCACCTGGCTGGACGCCGATCACCCGGACCTGGCCGGTCTTGTCGTGGACCTGGCCATCCACCCCGCGCACCGGCGGGGGAGAATGGGCCGGTGAGCGGTCGGCCGCAGCTGCACTTCGTCAAGGGGCATGGCACCGAGAACGACTTCCTTCTGCTGCCCGATCCCGACGGCGAGCTGGCGCTCAACCCGTCACTGGTCCGCTGGCTGGCCGGCCGCCGCGTTGGCCTCGGAGCGGACGGCGTCATCCGGGTCGTCCCGACCGCACGGGCCAGAGAAAGCCACGTGCGCGCCCTTGCCGACCAGGCCGCATGGTTCATGGACTACTGGAACGCCGACGGTGGAACTGCCGAGATGTGCGGCAACGGGGCCCGGGTCTTCGCGGCCTACCTGCGTCGCAGCGGCTGGCATACCGACGACCAGCTGGTCATTGCGACGCGGTCGGGAGCCAAGCGGATCCGGTGGGAGGGTGAGCTGATCGCCGTTGACCTCGGCGCCTGGCGGATACCCGACGACGGCCGCGCACCGGGAGGACCCACGGATCCTACCGCCTTGGGTGCACCCGGGGGAGGCACTGGCGGGGACACCGGCACCCGCGTCACCCTCGACGGTCGGCAGGCATGGACCGGTGTGCACGTCGACCTCGGCAATCCGCACACCGTGGTGGACCTTCCCCCCGAGGTCAGCGTGGACACCCTCTCGCTGAACGGTCAGCCACGCCTCGACCCCGCGCCGGACCACGGCAGCAACGTCGAGTTCAGTCGGTTGGTAGGTCCCCGGCACCTCCGGATGAGGGTGTACGAGCGCGGTGTGGGCGAGACCCGTTCGTGTGGCACGGGGGCCGCGGCGGCGGCACTGGTGGCCATGGCCCGCACCGTAAGCCCCCTGGGGACCGAGTGGCCGCAGGACAGCTGGCGCGTCGATGTCCCGGGGGGGACGCTGTGGGTGCGTGCCCTGCCCCACCGGCACGTCGAGCTGTTGGGCCCGGCGAGCCTGGTCGCCGAGGGAACGGTGTACCCGCCCGCTGTGCCGAGCTGAGCAGGGCGGGCCCGGTCGCTCAGGCGGGTTCGAGGTCCGCCTCGGCCCACCGGTGCACCCGCAGCACCCGGTAGCCCTTCGAAGAGGCGAGCCGGGTCACCTCGAAACCGCTGCCCAGCGTCGCGGACAGCCAGGAGTGCAGGGAGTCGGCGCCGAGGTGACGCTGGACCACGAGGTACCCGTCGGCCTCGGCGGCGAGCCGGGGTAGCCAGGCCAGCAGGAGCTCGTGCAGCGCGCTCTTGCCGATCCGGATGGGTGGGTTTGACCAGATCGCTCCGAAGCTCAACCCCGTTGGGATATCGCCGCTCTCGGCGGCCCGAATCCCCGACAGGCCCAGGGCCGCCGCGTTGTCCCGGAGCAGCGCCACCGCCCGCGGGTTGACGTCGACCCCCCAGACCGTCGCGGTCGGGGCCCGCATGGCCATGGTCAGCGCCAGGGGCCCCCAGCCGCAGCCGAGATCGAGCAGGTGTCCGTTGTCGGGCGGCAGTGGCACGGCACGCAACAACACGGCCGTCCCCGGATCGACCCGATCGGCCGAAAACACCCCCGACTGGGTGCTGACGGTCATCGGATGCCCGGCCAGCTCCACGTCGAGCGAACGTCGCTGCGACCGGCTCTCCGGATCCGCTGTGAAGTAGTGGTCCGCGGGCGGCGTCATCGCCGTCAGCGTACGCGCGATCGGTGACCGGGTGCCCTTCGTAGGCCAGCCGGTCCGGGCTGGACCGACGGGACGACAGCGAAATCCGACCGCGCCTCGTGCGACGACTGTGCCGCGACCGTCCGTGTGTTCTACATCACTAGGGGACTCTGTTCGTGCTAGTGTTCGGGCACTTCAGGGCGCATCCCGGGCACCAACCGCGGGTGTCGCATGGTGCTGTTCCCCGTCGGTGAACCCTGGCGTGAGCGTCGACACAGCGTGAGCTTTTCTCAGCAGCAACGCTAGCCGCCAACGCCACCGATCCGTAAACTCCCCGGCATCACGGCGCTTGCGCCCGGCGTGAGTTCGGCTGTGCCAGCGAGACCAACTGCGAGGAACCCGGCTTCGCGGTTGGGCCGCTCACGTCAAGGAGGACGAATGCAGGTCGTCACACTGTCGGCTAGCCAGGGCCAGGAGATCACACTGGTCGGAGGCAACTACATCCTCGTGGTGATCATCGCCATCGTCGCTGTGGCGGCCGGAGCCTTTGGCATCGTGTTCCGCGGCCAGGTGCTCCAGGCCAGCGACGGCACCGAGAAGATGAGGGAAATCGCCCGTGCCATCCAAGAGGGCGCTTCCGCCTACCTTGGCCGACAGTTCCGTACCTTGGTGTGGTTCGTCGTGGTCGTCTTCCTCTTGCTGTTCCTGCTGCCGGCTGATGAGGGGAGCGTGCGAATCGGGCGAAGCCTGTTCTTTATTATCGGTGCGGTCTTCTCCGCCTTCATCGGTTACTTCGGGATGAACCTCGCCGTCAAAGCCAACGTCCGGGTTGCCGCATCCGCGCGCAGCGGTGACCGTACCCCTGGTTTCACCCTCGCCGTGCGGACCGGCGGGGCGGTCGGCATGATCACCGTCAGCCTGGGCCTACTGGGCGCCGCGATCGTCGTGCTGATCTACCGTGATAACGCCGTCGGCGTGCTCGAGGGTTTCGGCTTCGGAGCAGCCCTTCTGGCGGTGTTCATGCGTGTCGGCGGCGGCATCTTCACCAAGGCCGCAGACGTCGGCGCCGACCTGGTCGGCAAGGTGGAGCAGGGCATCCCCGAAGACGACCCCCGCAATGCCGCCACCATCGCTGACAATGTCGGCGACAACGTCGGCGACTGTGCAGGCATGGCGGCCGACCTGTTTGAGTCCTATGCCGTCACCCTCGTCGCGGCGCTCATCCTGGGCAAGGCGGCCTACGGCACCCAGGGTCTGGTTTTCCCGCTGATCGTCCCCGCCATCGGGACGCTGACCGCGATCCTCGGGATCTATGTCACGCGGGTTCGCCCCGGCGAGAACGGCCTTGCGGCGATCAACCGGGGGTTCATCATCGCCGCCATCGTCTCGGCGGTGTTGTGCAGCATCGCTGCCTACCTGTACCTGCCGGCCACGTTCGCCGAGCTCACCGGCTCCCAGGCGCTGTCCGTGGGGAACCGCGATCCACGTCTGCTGGCCGTCGCCGCGGTCATCCTCGGCATCGTCCTGGCCGGCGTCATCCTTGCGCTGACTGGGCACTTCACTGGTACCGACAAGGAACCCACCCGCAACGTGGCGCGCACCTCGGTGACCGGGGCGGCCACAGTCGTGCTGGCTGGCATTGGCGTCGGCCTGGAGTCGGCCGTCTTCACCGCCGTGGTCATCGCGGCTGCGGTCTTCGGTGCGTTCCTGCTCGGCAGCGGCTCGGTGATCGTCTCGCTGTTTCTCATCGCCCTGGCCGGCTGTGGCCTGCTGACCACTGTCGGGGTCATCGTCGCGATGGACACGTTCGGACCGGTCAGCGACAACGCGCAGGGCATTGCCGAAATGTCCGGGGACGTCGACGAGCGGGGCGCCCGGATCCTGACAGACCTCGACGCCGTCGGGAACACCACCAAGGCGATCACCAAGGGCATCGCCATCGCCACTGCTGTTCTTGCCGCCACGGCTCTGTTCGGCTCGTACAACGACGCCGTCACCACCGCCTTGGACCGGGCCGGTCGGCAGGCCTCCGAGGCGCTCGCCTCATATGCGGTCACCGCGCCGAACGTCCTGGTCGGTGTCATCCTGGGGGCGTCGGTGGTATTCCTCTTCTCCGGGCTGGCCATCGACGCTGTGACCCGCGCGGCCGGTGCCATCGTGCTGGAGGTCCGCCGCCAGTTCCGTGAGCACCCCGGCATCATGGCCGGCACCGAGAAGCCCGAATACGCCCGCGTCGTCGACATCTGCACCCGGGACTCGCTGCGTGAGCTGAGCACGCCAGGCCTGCTGGCCGCGATGGCACCCATCGCCGTCGGCTTCGGTCTGGGCTTCGGCCCTCTGGCCGGCTTCCTGGCCGGCGCCATCGGGGCCGGGGTCCTGATGGCCGTCTTCCTCGCCAACGCCGGCGGCAGCTGGGACAACGCTAAGAAGCTGGTCGAGGACGGCGCTCACGGTGGCAAGGGCTCCGATGCCCACGCTGCCACGATCATCGGCGACACTGTCGGCGACCCGTTCAAGGACACCGCTGGACCGGCGATCAACCCACTGTTGAAGGTGATGAACCTGGTTTCGGTGCTGATCGCGCCGGCCGTCGTGCAGCTGCAGGTCGGCACCGGGGCCAACCTGGTATTGCGATCGCTGGTGGCCGGCGTCGCGCTACTGCTGATCATCGGGGCTGTCGCCATCTCCCGGCGCCGCGCCTCGGATCTGCTGCCGGACGTCGAGGAAGAGGTCGGCCCCCTGCCTAACCTCTGAGTGTGACCCGCGCGCCGGCCACACCGAACTCGAGTGGCCGGCGCGACCGTGTTGATGCGACCCTGGGGGGACCATGACGAACGCCGCCCCGCCGGACCAGAACGACGCCGACCAGACCGGGGCCCACCAGACCGAGGCCCACCAGAGCGGCAGCGACCCGACCGACGCCGTCTTGCTGCGCTACGACGGCGACCAGTGGGATCGTGAGGAGCGCGCCGCGACTCGCCGTGTGGCTGGCCTGTCCACCGAGCTGGAGGACGTCAGCGAGGTCGAATACCGCCAACTGCGTCTCGAACGCGTGGTCCTGGCCGGGGTGGCCGGCGGCGATCAGAACGACGCGGAGAACTCCCTACGCGAACTGGCTGCTCTTGCCGAGACGGCCGGTTCGGTGGTCACCGCGGGGCTGCTGCAGCGGCGCAGTCAGCCGGATCCAACCTCCTACCTCGGCTCCGGCAAGGCGGTCGAGTTGCGCGACATCGTCGCCGACGAGGCGGCCGACACGGTCATTTGTGACAACGAGCTGAGTCCCAGCCAACGACGTGCCCTGGAGGACATCGTCAAGGTCAAGGTCATCGACCGAACCGCCCTGATCCTGGATATCTTCGCCCAACACGCGCGTAGCCGGGAGGGAAAGGCTCAGGTCGAGCTTGCGCAACTGCAGTACCTTTTGCCCCGACTTCGCGGCTGGGGCGAGTCGATGTCCCGGCAGGCCGGTGGCCGGGTGGCAGGCGGTGAAGGGATCGGTTCGCGGGGGCCAGGCGAGACCAAGATCGAGCTGGACCGCCGCCGGATCAACTCGCGGATCGCGAAGCTGAAGCGCGACCTGGTCGGGATGCGGCGGAGCCGGACAACCAAGCGAGCCACCCGAAAGGCCCGCCGCGTCCCGTCCGTGGTCATCGTCGGATACACGAACGCAGGCAAGTCTTCGCTGCTCAACCGGCTCACCGGGGCCGGGGTGCTGGTCGAGGACGCCCTGTTCGCGACGCTGGACCCGACCGTCCGGCGGGGGCGCACACCTGACGGACGCAGCTTCACCCTCACCGACACGGTGGGGTTCGTGCGCTCGCTACCGCACCAGCTCATCGAGGCCTTCCGCTCCACGCTGGAGGAGGTGGCGGATGCCGACCTGCTGCTTCACGTTGTGGATGGCTCGCACGACGACCCGGTTGGTCAGCTGGCCGCAGTTCGGGAGGTGGTCGTCAGCGTCGGCGGCGAGCACATCAAAGAGCTGATCGTGGTCAACAAGGCCGACATTGCCTCTCAGGACGCACTCGCGCTGCTATCCAGGCAGGAAAGTCACCTCGTCGTGGTCTCCGCGCGCACTGGAGCAGGGTTGACGGAACTGACCGACCGGCTGGCGCTGGAGCTGCCCCGCCCCGACATCGACCTAGACCTGCTCATCCCCTACCAGCGCGGTGACCTGGTCAGCCGGCTGCACGCCACCGCCCAGGTACTGTCCGAGGATCACGTGGCCGACGGGACCAGACTGCGGGTCCGGGTGGGGGAACATCAGCTGCGTGAGCTCGACGGGTTCGTCGTGGGGGGGAGTGGCAACGCCGTAGGCTGACGCCGTGGCCGATTTCGACGCCCTGTTGCGCGCGGCCGTCACGGACCTCGGGGGCAGCGAACGCCCTGGCCAGCATCGCATGGTCGCCGCGGTCAGCCTCGCCGCACACGCGGGACGCCATCTGCTGGTTCAGGCGGGGACCGGCACCGGCAAGTCCCTCGGTTACCTGGTGCCCGCGCTCGTGCACGCCGTGGACAACGGGACGCCGGTGGTCGTGGCCACCGCCACCCTCGCCCTGCAGGGACAGATCGTCGAGCGGGACCTACCTCAGGTGGCCTCGTGCCTGGCCGGCCCGCTCGGGCGTGAACTCACGTACGCGGTGTGGAAGGGGAGGCGTAACTATCTATGCCGGAACAAGCTGCTCGGAGGGTACCCCAGCGACGAAGACACCCTGCTGCCGGCCGCCGCGGTCGCTCATCCGTCGTCCCGGCTTGCCGCCCAGGTGATGCGGCTGCGCGAATGGGCCGAACACACGCAGACCGGCGACCGGGACGACCTGGTGCCCGGAGTGTCCGAGCCGGCCTGGCGGCAGGTATCGGTCTCGGCTCGGGAATGCCTGGGCCCACGTTGCCCGATGGCGGCGGAGTGCTTCGTCGAGATGGCTCGCAACAGTGCTCGGCAGTCCGACGTCGTCGTCACCAATCACGCCTTTCTGGCAGTCGACGCCGTGGAAGGCCGGCACCTGCTACCGGCACACGACCTGCTCATCGTTGACGAGGCGCACGAGCTCGCCGATCGCGTGACCGCCGCCATCACCGACGAGCTCGGTGCCGCGGCGGTCGCAACGGTCGTCCGCAAGGTGGGACGGCTGGCTGCGACGGACGACCTGACGGCGGCGGTCGAGCAGCTGGACAGGGTGCTGTCCGGCCTACCGCACGGACGGCTCGACCCGCTGCCCGAACCGCTGGCCGTGGGTCTGGGTGTGCTGAGAGATGCGGCCCGGGCGGTCCTGTCCGGTCTGAACTCGGCCAGTCCGGCGGCCGGAGCAGCGGGTAAGCCGGTGGCGCGTTCGGGCGCCGATGCGGGTGGCAACGCCGAAGGGGGGCGAGCGGTGGCCCGCGCGGCGGTCGAGGAGGTGTTCGACGTCGCGGCCCGCCTGTTGCAGCAGCGGCCCCTCGACGTGGTCTGGATCGGGGGTGACGCGGCGTCGGGGTCACGCGTTCGGGTGGCCCCCTTGAGCGTGTCGGATCTGCTTCGGGAGCGGCTGTTCGCCGACCGGACGGTGGTGCTCACGTCCGCGACACTCGAGCTGGGCGGCAGCTTCACCGCCATCGCCGCCACCCTGGGGCTCACCGGGCAGGACGCCCCAGATTGGGACGGCCTCGACGTGGGCAGCCCCTTCGACTACCGGAGGCAGGCCATCGCCTACGTCGCCGCTCAGCTGCCTCCACCCGGCCGGGACGGCCCCTCCGACCAGGCACTCGACGAGATCGAGGCACTCATCCGGGCGGCCGGAGGCCGCACCCTCGGCCTGTTCTCCTCGGCGCGCGCGGCCGTGACCGCCGCTCAGGAGATGCGCCGCCGGCTCGGTGGTGACCTGGAGATCCTGTGCCAGGGCGAGGACCAGACTGCCACGTTGGTGCGACGGTTCGCCCGCACCCCGTCCACCTGCCTGTTCGGCACGTTGTCGCTGTGGCAAGGGGTGGACGTGCCCGGACCGTCCTGTCAACTGGTGCTGATCGACCGGATTCCGTTCCCCCGGCCGGACGACCCGCTTGCCTCGGCCCGCGCCCGGGCGGTCACCCGATCGGGGGGAAACGGTTTCATGGCGGTCTCGGCCACGCATGCCGCCCTGCGACTGGCCCAGGGCAGCGGCCGGCTGATCCGGCGCGGGACCGACCGGGGCGTGGTCGCCATCCTCGACCCCCGAATGGTCACTGCACGGTACGCGGGCTTCCTGCAGGCGTCCCTGCCGCCGTTTTGGCCCACCACCGACCGCACAGTGGTGTTGGAGGCACTGACCCGCCTGGCGACCACTGCCGTCGACGGTGGCGCGGCGGCCGACGACGGTGGCGCGGCGGCCGACCGGATCGGGGGGGTCGTCTCTACCGGAGCACCGACGCCGCGGGCGGCTCGTTCGGCCGTGGTCCGCGGGTCGACCTGGTCGACATCCCAGGACGAGGCCCTGACCCGGGCCTGGTCGTCGGGGAACGACCTGACAGCCATCGCCACCCGGCTCGACATGGACTCGGACAGCGTCTCGGTCCGCGCCCGCCTGTTGGGGCTCGGCGCGGCCAACCCTGTTGACGGTGACTCGTGACAAGGTGGGGTCGTGGTACTAGCCCCACCCGCCTCTTCCGGTGTTCCCGCCCTGGTGCTCGTGCTTGGTCCCGAGGATCTGCTGGCCGACCGGGCACTTGCCGCCACCCTCGACGCGCTGCAGGATGCCACCCCTGGCCTCGACGTGATCCGCGTCGATGCCGTCGGCTACCTACCGGGTGACCTGGCGCACCTGGTCACCCCCTCACTCTTCGGCGGCACCAAGGCGGTCGTCGTCACCCGCGCGGACGAGGCCGGCGACGCACTAACCACCGACCTGCTGGCAGTCATCGCCACTCCCGAGCCCGAGGTCACCCTCGTCGTCAAGCATCGCGGCGGCAACCGCGCCCGCAAGGTCGTCGAGGCGATGAGGAAGGCGCAGGCCCGGGTCATCGACGTGCCCGCGGTCAAGAGCGACAGGGACAAGTCAGACTTCGTGGTCAACGAGTTCCGGCGAGTGGGTCGGAAGATCGCCCCCGAGGCGGTCCGGGCCATGGTCGAGGCGCTCGGCCGGGACCTGGCCGAACTGGCGGCCGGCTGCGCCCAACTCATCGAGGACAGCAGCGGCTTGGTGACCGAGACCCTGGTCGCGACCTACCAGGGGGGTCGGGTGGAGGCGACCGGCTTCCGGGTCGCCGACGCGGCCCTGGCTGGAGACCGCGCCGAGGCGCTGAGACTGGTGCGGCATGCCTTGGCGGGGGGTCTCGACCCGGTGCCCATCGTGGCGGTGCTGGCCAGCCAGCTGCGTCAGCTCGTCCGGGTCGGCGGAGCCGGCCGAGGCGCGTCCGCCCAGGTGGCGTCCTCCCTGGGGTTGGCTCCATGGCAGGTCGATCGGGCCCGCCGCGCGTTGACCGGGTGGGAGGTGGACGGCCTCGCCACCGCGATCCAGGCTGTCGCCGAGGCCGACTTCGAGGTCAAGGGCGGGGGGAGGGACCCGGTCTACGCGCTGGAGCGCGCCCTGCTGACCGTGACCGGGGCTCGGCAGCCGCGATGAGCCTGACCCCGAGGCTCGCACCGAGGCTCGCATCAAGGTCGCACCGGGCTCGCATCAAGGCCGTCGCACGCCCGGCGCGCCGCCGATTGGTTGGCCATCGATCGCGCTGGTAAATTGAGTCGCCGAATGCCCGCCCCGGCCGGGTAGAGGCGTCCCAAGGTCGCCAGAGCGCACAGCGGACGCGTCCCCGAGCGGCACGCCGACCATCCAACGAAGGTGAGAAAGAGTCCACGTGGCCAACATCAAGTCGCAGATCAAGCGGATCACCACGAACGCCAAGCGCACTGAGCGCAACAAGGCGTACAAGTCGGAGCTGCGTACGTGGATCCGGAAGTTCCGCGAGGCCGTCGCGACCGGCGACAAGGAGGCCGCCGGCGATGCCCTCAGGTTGGCCGCGAAGAAGCTCGACAAGGCCGTCTCCAAAGGGGTCATCCACCGCAATCAGGCCGCCAACAAGAAATCGGCGATGGCCAAGACCCACAACGCGATGTAGCCGTTCGCCCGGCGGGTCGGGGGTCCGGTCACCCGGTCGGGCGGTACCCAGTCGATAGGGTGGGGGCTCGTGAGCACGATTCTGTGGGCGCTGGTGGCCTTAGCGAGCGCGCTGGCCTCCTGGTACGCAGTGGACCGGGGCCTGACCTGGCTCGAACGGGTCGTCAGACCGGCGACCATGCTGTCGCTCATCCTGGTCGCTGTGTCCCTCGGGGCGTGGAGCGTCCTGGGCGGACGCGCCCTAGTGATCGGGCTGGTCTTCGGGCTCGTCGGAGATGTGGCCCTGCTGGATTGGGTTCGTTGGCCGCTGCCCCGGGACCGCATGTGTCTGATCGGCGTGGGCGCCTTCCTGGCTGGACATCTGGCCTACCTGACCGCCTTCATCAGTTGGGGTTTGGCCCCGGTCCCGGCCCTGGCTGGGATGGTCATGGCCGGTGGGCTGGCGGTGACCGCCGGCCGGCGAGTGCATCGCGGTGCCGTCCGGGCCGGCGGGTCAGCCCTGGGCCAGCTGGTTGCCGGCTACCTGGCGGTGCTGGTGCTCCTGGCCGGCGCGGCCGGTGGGACCGCCAAGACCAGTGCGATAGGGGCCGCCCTCCTTGTAGTGGGCGTGCTGCTGTTCACCATCTCCAACGCCGTTCTCGGCTTGGATCGCTTTGTGGCGCACCGCCCACGCGGTCGCCTTGTGGTCATGGTCACGTACCACCTCGCCCAGGGGCTGCTGGTCGCCGGAAGCCTGGGCTGACGCGGTCACTGGTGGGTGGTCTGCCACCCACCAGAACATGACGGGCCCGCGATGGTGCGACCGTCGTCCCGACTGCGCCGGAGTTCGAACCATCGCCTGAGACAGGTCCCTGAGCCTCCCCACCACCTGCGATAACCTGAGGGCGTGAGCTGCCGGGCCGCGGGGGGTCGCCGCGGTGAGCCGGCCCGGCCTGGACGTACAGCCCTCCGGCCGGGCGGGGTTCTGTGCCGCGCGCTGCCGCCAGGGGGCAGCACGCGCCGAACACGACCGATCGAGGAGCGAGATGAGTGACACCCCGTTCCGATACACCGCGGAACTGGCCAACGAGATCGAACGGGCCTGGCAGGACCGGTGGGACCAGGAGGGGGTCTTCGAAGCCCCGAACCCGGCCGGTCCCTGGGCCGACCCTGTGGCGGTCGGCCATCGGCAGAAGCTCTTCGTCCTGGACATGTTCCCCTACCCCTCAGGCGTCGGGCTGCACGTTGGGCACCCCTTGGGCTTCATCGGCACCGACGTGTTCGCCCGGTTCCACCGGATGTCCGGCAAGAACGTCTTGCACACCCTCGGCTACGACGCGTTCGGGCTGCCGGCCGAGCAGTATGCCGTGCAGACCGGTCAGCACCCCAGGGTCACCACCGAGGCCAACATCACGACCATGCGACGGCAGCTGCGCAGGCTCGGCCTGGGTCACGATCCCCGCCGCAGCATCGCCACCACCGATGAGGCCTACTACCGATGGACCCAGTGGATCTTTCTGCAGATCTATCAGAGCTGGTACGACGTCTCCGCCAACGACGGCCGAGGAGCCGCCCGGCCGATCAGCGAGTTGGTGGCGCAGTACCTTAGCGGCGCCCGGCAGACCCCGGACGGTCGGCCCTGGGTTGCGTTGACGCTCGCGGAGCAAGCCCGGGTCTTGGACGCCCACCGGCTGGCGTACCTCAGTGACGCCCCGGTGAACTGGTGCCCGGGGCTGGGGACCGTGCTGGCCAACGAGGAGGTGACCGCCGAGGGACGCTCGGAGCGGGGGAACTTCCCGGTCTTCCCACGCAACCTGTCGCAGTGGATGCTGCGGATCACCGCGTACGCGGATCGGTTGATCGAGGACCTGGATCGAGTGGACTGGCCGGAACGGGTCAAGCTGATGCAGCGGAACTGGATCGGCCGCTCGGTCGGCGCCGCAGTCCGCTTCCCGGTGAGCACCAACGACGGCGAACCGGCCGATCTGGAGGTTTTCACCACCAGGCCGGACACCCTGTTCGGAGCGACCTTCATGGTGGTCGCCCCCGAGCATCCCCTGGTGGACCGCCTAGTCCCGGAGGGCCCCTGGCCGCCGGGTACCGATCCGGCCTGGACCGCCGGGGCGGTCACCCCCGCAGCTGCCGTAGCCGCCTACCGGGCTTCGGCGGCGGCCAAGAGCGAACTGGAACGTCAGGGCGACGACAAGGCCAAGACCGGCGTCTTCACCGGGGCCTACGCGACCAACCCGGTCAACGGCACCCTGATCCCCATCTTCGTCGCTGACTATGTCCTGATGGGGTACGGCACTGGAGCGATCATGGCCGTCCCCGCCGAGGATCAGCGGGACTGGGACTTTGCGGTGGCCTACCGGCTGCCGATCATCCGAACGGTGCAGCCGCCGGCCGATCACCCGCAGGACCGGGCCTACACCGGCGACGGCCCGAGCATCAACTCCGCCAACGACGAGGTGAGCCTGGATGGGAGAGGCAAGGCCGACGCCATCGCCACCATCACGTCCTGGTTGGAGGCTGGGGGAGTGGGCCGGTCCACGGTCAGGTACAAGCTGCGTGACTGGCTGTTCAGCCGTCAGCGGTACTGGGGGGAGCCTTTCCCGATCGTGTTCGATGTCGACGGCGTTGCCCGCCCGGTCCCGGACGAGATGCTGCCGGTCCACCTGCCGGAGGTACCGGACTGCTCGCCGCGGCTTTTCGAACCCGACGACGCGACGTCCTCACCGGAACCGCCGCTGGCGCGTTCCGAGGAATGGGTCAACGTCGAACTGGACCTGGGGGACGGCCTGCGCCGGTACCGACGGGAGACGAACACCATGCCGAACTGGGCAGGGTCCTGTTGGTACGAACTGCGCTACCTGGACCCGGAAAACCATGAAGCTCTAGTCGACCCTGAGGTGGAACGGTACTGGATGGGCCCGCATCGGGAACCGGTGGCTGGGGCGCCGGTGGGCTCGTCGGACGCGGGGGGCGTGGACCTCTATGTCGGGGGGGTCGAGCACGCGGTGCTGCATCTGCTGTATGCGCGCTTTTGGCACAAGGTGCTCTTCGATCTGGGCTACCTCAGTAGCGAGGAGCCGTTCCGCAAGCTGTTCAACCAGGGGTACATCCAGGCCCCGGCCTTCCGGGACGATCGCGGCCAGGTCGTGCCGGCCGCCGAGGTCGTTCAGGTCGTAGGCTCGCCGGCGGGGGGCAGCAGCCAGGACGAGTACACCTGGAACGGCCGGCCGGTCGTCCGGGAGTTCGGAAAGATGGGCAAGTCCCTCAAGAACGTGGTGACCCCGGACGAGATGTACGAGGCGTACGGCGCCGATACGTTCCGCGTTTACGAGATGTCCATGGGCCCTCTTGAGCTATCCCGGCCATGGGAGACCAGGGCGGTGGTCGGCGCGCAGCGGTTCCTGCAACGGCTGTGGCGTCTGGTGGTTGACGAGACGACCGGGCAGGTCAGACTGGCAGACGCCGGGACCGAACCGGTCTCCGGGGGGGCCGGTGGACTCGCCGAGGGTCCTGCCCACCCCGGCGGCCGGCACACCATGGACGAGGCGACCCTGCGAGTGCTGCACCGCACGATTGCAGGGGTGCGAGGTGACTACGCCAAGCTGCGGTTCAATACCGCGATCGCGAAGCTCATCGAGCTGACCAACGCACTGACCAAGCTGGATCGGGTGCCGAGGGCAGGCGTCGAGCCGCTCGTCCTGATGACCGCTCCGGTGGCCCCGCACTTGGCCGAGGAGTTGTGGTCTCGGCTCGGGCACGCCCGCACGCTGACGTTCGAACCGTTCCCGGTGGCCGATCCCGCCTACGTGGTGGAGGACACGGTGACCTGTGTGCTGCAGATCAATGGCAAGGTGCGGGAACGAGTCGAGGTTGCCCGGGGCGTCGCCTCGGATGAACTGCAGGCCATGGCCCTGGCCCACCCGCGGATCGTCGAGTTGCTGGCAGGGCAGGCCGTTGCGAAGGTCATCGTCCGCGCTCCGAGCCTGGTCAACATCGTGGCCGGGTAGCACGGCCGGCTCCCGGACCCGCCGTGAATATCGCCGTCGTCACCGATTCGACCGCCTACCTGCCCGACGTGATGCGTCAGCAGGCGGGCGTTACGGTCGTGCCCTTGCACGTCATCGTGGGGGACCACGAGTACACCGAGGGTGTCGACCTGACCGCGCAGGCCCTGGCCACGGCGCTGCGCTCATCGGCCCGGGTCAGCACCTCCCGGCCCTCTCCGCAGGTGTTCCTGGACACCTACGAGCGGCTGGCCGCCGCCGGGGCGACCGCCGTGGTCTCCATCCACCTGTCAGCGGGACTGTCCGGGACCTGCGATTCGGCTCTGCTGGCGGCCCGGCAGGCGCCGATCCCGGTGACCGTCGTCGACTCCACGACCATGGGGATGGGGCTGGGGTTCGCGGTTCTCGACGCGGCCGCGGCGGCCCGCCAGGGGCGCCTGGTGACGGAGGTAACCGAGGTGGCCCGGACTCGCGCGGCCGCGTCCCGGGTGCTGTTCTACGTGCACTCGCTGGAGTACCTGCGTAGGGGCGGACGGATCGGGGCGGCGTCGGCCATGTTGGGGTCCGCGCTGGCCATCAAGCCGCTACTGACCCTCACCGACGGGCACATCGAACCGGTCGAGAAGCAACGCACCACCAGGCGAGCACTGGTCAGGCTGCTGGATCTCAGCATCCAGGTGGCGGAACGGTCCCCGGCCGCAGTCGCCGTGGCCGTGCACCACCTGGACGCCGAGGAGCGAGCCGCGTGGATCGTCGGTCAGCTGGCCGACCGGCTGGCGGGACGGCTGACCGGCTCGCTGCTCGGGCGCCCCATCCCCGGCGCCACGACCTCGCCGCGCCAGCCCCCGGACCCGACCCCGCCGGGGCAACCCCTGTTGGTGGAGTTGGGCGCCGTCGCCGGCGCTCACCTGGGCCCGGGGACCATCGCGGTCGTCGTCTCGCCGTACCCCGGCTCACCCTTGGAATAGCCCAGCGACAGGTCGACCCTCGGGTGTTTCCTCTGCACTTCCCACCCCGAGGTCGCCACCATGGGCGCGGCAGCGTGGCGGCGCTCGGTACGGTCTCCACACCAGCGTCGGCCGGCAGGCGGATATCCACAGCGGCGCCGCGGTGGGGGCGGGAACATCCCGACGGCGCCTAGCGTCGGGCCATGTTTCGCCGACGAGCCTGCGGCCCCTCGGTCGGATGGGCGGCCCTGCTGAGGCAGCCCGATGACGATCAGCGGCCACCCCCGGCCACGGTCGGTCGGTGGACGCCGGAATTCTCCGCCGACGCCTCGGAACCGGCCAGGACCGGCTCAGGTCGGCATCGGGACCCGGCCGCCGGCCCGCTGCCGGTCTCGGTGCCGGCTCACCTGGCCCGCCCCCGGACCCGGCCGACCTGGTGGGCGGTCCTCGGCGTGGCGATCGTGCTTGTCGTCGCGGCGGGCGTGTTCGCCACCCGGGCGGCGAGGGCCGGCACCGCTGCCACCCCGACGCCGGTGGCTCCGGTCCGTCCGGTGACCACGGCATCGCCGGTTCCCGGGGTGCTGGTGCCCGGGTCCGCGCGTCCGGCCGACCCCGGGGTCGCAGGGTCGGCGGCGGGATCGGCGGGAGGACCAGCAACGGGCGTGCTGATGGTGCACGTGGTGGGGCAGGTTGCCAGGCCCGGGGTGGTCCGCCTGCCCGTCGGTGCGCGGGTCATGGACGCAGTAGGCGCCGCGGGAGGGTCGTTGAAGGGCGCCGACATGTCCCGCGTCAATCTGGCGCGGATGGTAGTGGACGGCGAACAGCTGCTGCTGCCGGCTCGCGGCAGCCCGGCCGGTTCGAGTGACCCGGCCGTACCGGGCCCCCCGGGCCAGGCTCGCCCGACGGCGGCGGTCCCGGGCGTGGCGACCGGTCTGGTCGATCTCAACACCGCCACCGTGGCCGGGCTGGAGGGGCTGCCCGGGATCGGCCCGGTCCTGGCTGCCCGGATCGTCGGGTGGCGCGTCCAGAACGGCCGGTTCACCACCGTGGAGGAACTGGCTGAGATCCCTGGCATCGGCGAGCGGATGCTCGACCGGCTCCGCCCGCTGGTGCGGGTCTGACCGGTGCGCGCAGCACACCTCACGCTGCCATGGGGCAACGGTCGCGCCCGGGATTCAGGGCGGTCCGACGCCTCCGAGCGGGTCGACCTGAGGCTACTGGTCCCGGCCTTGGCAGGGTGGTCCGCGCTGGTGGGCACGCCGGGTCTGAGTCCGGCGTCGCTAGCCGGGCTGTCGGCTGCGTCCGCGGCCATGGCGTGGGTCGCCCGGCGCCGTTGGTGGCACCGGCCCGCTGGCTCCATGCTGGCGCTGACCGGGCTGGTCGTGGCGCTGCTGTGTGCCTCGAGCGCCGGTCAGGGTGCCGTGCGCCAGGCCGGGCCTATCCCGAAGCTGGCTCTGGAGCGCGCGATCGTGAAGGTGGAAGGCACCGTCTCGAAGGACCCCCGGATCCTGCCCGATGACCCGGAGCGGCCCGCCCGGGTGGTCACCGAGCTGGTGGTCCACGAGGTGGTGGCCCGTGGTGTGCGGACGGCGGTGCAGACGCCGGTCCTGGTGATTGGTGAGTCGGCGTGGTCCGAGCTCGGCTGGCATGACCGGGTGCGGGTCACCGGCCGGTTGACCCCGGCGGCCCCGGGCGAGCAGGTCGTCGCGATCATGTCGCCGCGGGGGCCACCGGTGCGCACCGAGCGCGCGGGACCGGCCATTCGAGTGGCCGATCACGTCCGCGGTAACCTGCGACGAGCCGTGTCCGACCTACCGCCCGACCCCCGCGGGTTGGTACCTGCCCTGGTCATCGGCGATCGCAGCCTCACCCCGGCGACGTTGACAGACGACATGAAGGCGACCGGGATGACCCACCTGTCGGCGGTGTCCGGGTCTAACGTCGCGATCGTCCTCGCAGGTGTGCTCTGGGTGTGCCGGCTCGCCGGGTTGCCCCGGCGCTGGCGACCCTGGCTCGCCGGGGTGGCGCTGATCGGGTTCGTTGTGCTGACCCGGCCGGACCCGAGCGTGCTGCGTGCCGCGGTGATGGGAGCGATCGGGTTGGGCGGCATGATCGCTTCGCGGCGCAGCGTCGGAGTCCCGGCGCTGTCCGCAGTCGTGGTCGTGCTGCTCTGTGTGGATCCTGGGTTGGCCCGCTCATACGGCTTCGCCCTTTCCGTGCTGGCGACCCTGGGTCTGCTGTTGCTGGCGCGGCCGGTCGGTGACGCCATGGCGCGGTGCCTGCCGACTGGGTTGCGGCCACTGGCGGATGCAGTGGCGATACCGCTGGCGGCTCAGGCGGCGACGGCGCCGGTCCTGGTTCTGCTGCAGGGGTCGGTGACAGTCGTCGCGGTGCTGGCCAATATGCTCGCCGCCCCGCTGGTAGCACCTGCGACCATCCTCGGGGTGCTGGTTGCGGTGCTGGCGTCGGTCGCCGCGCCGCTGGGAGCGCTGGCCGCTTGGGGGGCCGCGGCACCGGCCGAGGGAATCGCGCGGGTGGCTCACGCCTTGGCCAAGACCCCGATGGGCACCGTGCCGTGGCCGGACGGGACGGGCGGCGCGCTGGCACTGGCCGGTGTCATCCTGCTGGTCATCCTCTGCGGGCCGTGGGTGATCCTCCGGCTCCGGCGGTATCCATGGTTGCTGACCCTGCCCGCCCTGCTGGTCGCCGTGCTGTTGTGGCCGCTCAGCCAGGTGGGCTGGCCGCCGGCGGGGTGGCGCTTTGCCGCGTGCGACGTGGGGCAGGGCGACGCCTTGGTGATCGCCACAGGCCCTGGCCGCGCGGTCGTCGTCGATGCCGGACCGCGGGAGGCGACGGTGTCGGCCTGCCTGGATCGGCTGGCGGTGCGTGCTGTTGACGCCATGGTGCTCACGCATTACCACGCCGATCACGTCTCCGGTGTGACCGGGGTCTTCGCGGGCCGGCCGGTCGGCGCGGTGTTCGCCACCCCGATCGAGGAACCGGCCGACAACGCCCGACAGGTCTCGGACCTGGTTCGGGCTGCCGGGCTGGCCATCACCCCCATCGCCAGCTGTGACGTGCTGGTATGGGGCGACGTCGTCGTCGAACCGGTGTGGCCTGCGCGACGGGTGTCGGCCGGTTCGGTCCCGAACAACGCCGGCGTCGTGCTGGACGTCCGCGCCCCGGGGTTGCGGGTCGTTCTGATGGGGGACGTCGAGCGGGAGGCAGGCGCCGAGATCCGACGGGGATGGGGGTCCCGGTGCGGCACCGCAACCGGACCCGACCCACCCGACCCACGGCTGGGTCCGCCCGAAGGGTCCGCAGCCGGAGGTGGCGCCGACCGACCCGACCGGCCGGTGGGGCCGACGACGCCGGTGGTGGTCAAGATCGCCCATCATGGTTCGGCGAACCAGGACCCCGGCCTGCTGCGACTGCTGGCTCCGGCGGTGGGCGTGATCAGTGTCGGGGCGGACAACGACTACGGGCACCCCGCCCAGTCGGTACTGCGGCTGCTGGCCGAGATCGGCGCCACGGTGTACCGCACGGACCGTGACGGTGACGTCGTGGTAGCCGTGGACGACGCCGGAGTCACCGTGACCCGGCAACGGCCCTGAACGGCGTCCGGACGGCACCCGACGGCGCTCGCAGAGCGCACCCGGCGCCCCCTACCGCCCCCTCGTGGTTCGCCTCCCGTCAGGACCCCTCCGGCGGTCCACTTCGCTGCTGCGCTCGTTCCAGGTAGGCCCTGGATCGGCTCACCTCACCCTCGAGCGCGGTGACCGTGCTGGACATGGTCCGCAGGGACTGCGCGGTGAAGTCGTCCAGGGCGTCCATCGTGGCGTACACGTTGCGGAAGGCCTCACGCAACGCCTCCAGGCTCACCGGGGGCTGGGTGGACTGGGCGGACACTGCGCCGGTCTGCTGTCGCAGGGCCTCGGAGGTGGACACGATCAGGGTCGAGGTCGCCTCACCGAGAACCGAGATCTGGTCGAGCACCAGGCGCTGGTTGGCCAGGGCCTGGGCGACGATGACCGCGGTGCGCAGCGCGGAGACGGTCGTCGTGGTCGCCCTTTCCACCCCGGTGACCAGCTGGGAGTTGGTACGGCGGACGAGGTCCAGCGCCAGGAAACTCTGCGTCGCGACGGCCAGCTGGGTCAGCAGGTCCTGGTGCTTCTGACGCACCGCGAATAGCAGATCGGCACGCAGAGCATCGGCCTTGGCCGGGTCCGTGGCGGCCACCCGGTCGCAGGCCATGTCCAGTTGCCCGTCGAGGCATGCGGCCAGGACGGCATACTCCTGCAGCCGGGTCATCAGCTGCCAGAGCGTCGCCTTCTCCGCCTCGATGGCCAGGCTGTCCTGGGTCAGCTCACGTTGGCTCCCGCGCAGGGCCGAGATGATGGCCTCCAGGTGGGCCTGGCTGGACCGGTACCTGTCGAAGTAGTCGCGCAGTCGATCGCCGAAGGGGATCAGGCCGAGCAGCCTGCGGGTCGGCTTGTCCAGCTGGCTGGGATCAAGGTCCTGGACCACCCGACGCAACTGCCCGAGACTGTTGACGGCGCGCGTGGCCGGCCCGGGGGGTGAACCCGTGGTCCGGTCCGGTGTCAACGACCGGGCCGGCGCCTGCAGCATCCGATTGGACACGTCGGAACTGGACCGGATCTCGGTCTGCCCCATCGACGTGACGTCCTTGACGCGCGCGACGTACTCCGGGTCCCGGGGGTCCAGGGCCGCGACCTCGGCCACCCACGCGCGGGCACGGTCGGCCAGAGCCGCCGCCGTCTGTTGGTCCAGCGGCACCATCGCCGACACCTGCGCCGGATCGATCGCCGGTACCGCAGCCGGCGCGCTGAGGGCGACGTCACTGACCCGGGGCGGGATCACAGCGAGATCCGGCCGGGTGGGGGAGTCGGGTTCGGCTGGCGTCACGGCGTGGGCGGGGGTTTCGGTGCCATGGGCGGGCTCGGGAGCGGCGGGGCCGAGGTCGAGCCCGCCCACGCCGGTCGGGCCCGGTGTCTGGGAGGTCACTGCGCCATCACCCCTCCATCATCCCTTTTCATCCCCGCGGCTAGCCCACTGATGCGGGGACCGCGCCGGCTGCCGACCGCGCTGGGGCCAGCATCCGGCCCAGACCGGCGTTGCCGCTGGCGCTGTCTCGCAGCGCCTCGATGGTGGCCCGGACTGCGGGCACCCGTTGCAGATCGGCCGTGGTCACGATGTGCACGGTGCGCCGGGATGCCGGTCGGATCGGCCGAACCACCACCTCGCTGTGACTCGTGCTATTGAGGATGAGGTCCGGAATCAGAGCGATGCCCAGTCCCGCCGCTACGAAGCCGAGTACGGCGACATAGTCCTCCGTTTCGTAACTGACGCTGGGAGCGAACCCCGCAGTGTTGCACAGGTGCAGCAGGTGCCCCCGGCATCGTGGACAGCCAGCGATCCAGGTGTCTGCGGATAGCTCGCAGAGGTCCACCACCTCGGCGTCGGCCAACGGATGGCCCCGCGGCAGCGCGACCCTGACCTCATCCTCGAGCAGGGTGTAGGTGACGAACGCGCCCAGATCCTCCTCGCCGCGACCCAGGTCGGTGCCCTCGTAAGCGAACGCGACGGTCAAGTCGCACTCGCCGGCGCGCAAGGCGGCCAGCGACTCGGGCGGCTCCGCTTCGGTGAACGATACCGACACATCGGGATAACGCTCGCGCACCAGCGCCAGCGCCCGCGGCACCAGGGTGGCCGACGAGGAGGGGAAGGCCATCAGGCGGACCCGGCCGGCACGCAGCCCGGCGATGGCCGCGACTTCTTCCTCGGCGGCGTCCAGCGCGCTGAGGACGCCCGTGGCGTGACGGGCCAGCACCTGCCCCGCCTCGGTGAGGCGGACGCTTCGGCCGATGCGCTCGACCAGGGCCGTTCCCACCCGCTGCTCCAGGCGGCGCACCATCTGGGATATGGCTGGTTGCGAATACCCAAGCGACACAGCTGCTCCGGTGAAGCTTCCGGCGTCGGCGATAGCCCGGATGACGCGGAGCCCGGCAGCATCAATCACGCCCAGAAGCATAACCTGTCGTTATCATCGTTGGGTATACCGGCTCCGTGCGTTTCCTGGGGGAACCCCTCCCCGCCGAGTCCCGGCCATGGCCCGCGGGAGATACTGCCGATGTGGCCATCCCCGACGTCAGCCGGCAAACGCTTGAGAGCCACGGCGCATTCCGGGACCTGGTCGCTCTCATCAGCCGGGGTATCGTCGCCGTGCTCAGTGGCGCCGGGCTGTCCACCGAGTCCGGCATCCCCGACTACCGTGGGCCGGACGGCTTGCGCCGGGTCCGCCCGATGACCATCGCCGAGTTCCGGGCCTCCCCTGCGAACCGTCAGCGCTATTGGGCACGAAGTCACGTCGGCTGGCCACGATTCTCCTCGGCTCAGCCCAACGACGGCCATCGCTGTGTCGCCAGTCTGGCTGCCCTCGGCCTGGTCAACGGGGTGATCACGCAGAATGTCGACGGACTGCACCAACGAGCGGGGAGCTCCGGGGTGATCGAGTTGCATGGCTCGTTGAGCCGGGTCATCTGCATGCACTGCGGGCAGGGGATCGCGCGCGCCGACCTCGACGCGGAGCTTGCGCTGCTCAACCCGACGCTGCGTACTCATGCCGTCGGTCTGGTGCAGCCCGACGGCGATGTGGCGCTCCCGGACGAAGTAGTGGAGGCGTTCCACCCGCCGGTGTGCTCGGCCTGTGGGTCGGACATGGTCAAACCCGACGTCGTCTTCTTCGGGGACGCCGTGCCCCCCGCTGTTGTCGCGGAGTGCAACGACCTGGTGGACTCCGCCGATGCGCTGCTGGTGCTCGGATCGTCGCTGCAGGTGATGTCGGGTCTGCGGTTCGTTCGGCGGGCCGTGGCAACGGGTCGACCGGTCGCGATCGTCACCAACGGCCCGACCCGAGGGGATGACCTGGCCCGGGTGCGCCTGCAGGCCCCTCTCGGAGCTACCCTGCGCGCGATCCTGACCAACATCTCGACCTGACGGACGGGCCTCGATATCGGCGCTCCGGCCTGACCTCGACGGCCAGCGGCAACACATTAGGCTCGCAGGTCAGGTCCGCGACTCAGACCCGCCGCAGGACCGCAACGACCTTACCGAGGATGGTCGCGTCGGCACCGTCGATCGGCTCGTAGTGAGGGTTTCGTGGCAGCAGCCAGATATGCCCGTCGGCGCGCTTCAGGACCTTGACCGTCGCCTCCGTGTCGAGCATGGCGGCGACGATCTCGCCGTTATCGGCGGTGGGCTGCTGACGCACCACCACCCAGTCGCCGTCGCAGATCGCAGCCTCGATCATGGAGTCCCCAGACACCTTGAGCAGGAACAGACTGCCCTGCCCGACCAGCTGCCGGGGCAACGGAAAGACGTCCTCGATGGCCTGCTGGGCCGTGATCGGGGCTCCGGCCGCGATGCGACCCAGCACGGGCACGTACGTCGCCTCGGGGCGCGCCTCGGCGTCCGCCTCGGGAAACTCCACCGGGACGGCCATCTCGGGCGCGGCGGGGGGCACGGCGACGATCTCCAGCGCCCGCGGGCGGTTCGGGTCCTTGCGCAGGTATCCCTTGCGTTCCAGAGCAGACAGCTGGTGAGAGACGCTGCTGGGGCTGGTCAGCCCTACGGCCTGGCCGATCTCTCGCAGGCTCGGCGGGTACCCACGGGTCTGCACCGAACTGCGGATCACGTCCAACACCCGCACCTGCCTCGCCGTGAGCCCCCGCAGCTCACTGCGCTCCGGCAGCTCGTGGACTCCGCTCATGGGTGCATCCCTCTCCCGGTGACACCCGGCCGCTGAACAGCACCGACACCGTTGTCGGTGCCGACTGATTGGGTCTTTGACATGGATCGAGGATATCCGGGTGCGGACAGCTGTTCCAAACACATGTTCGAGCGTGTCTCGACAGGGGCACCGAATTGGGCGCATAATCGGACAGACGTTCGATGGTACGTGTGTTCGAGCGCGTCGGGCCGCGAGATGCGTTTCGGTCCGGTCGGCCATCGGTGGCCATCGAGAGGGAGGCTGATATGAGTGCTGTTGCGGCGTGGGAGCGCCCACTGAACCTTCGGCATCGAGCCCCGCGTCCGGGGGCGGTGTATGCCGGACCCCCGACACGGTCGCGGTTCGTCGCGGGAAGCCACGATTCGCCGGCGCAGGCGCGAACCGACCCGCGGACGGTCAGGGTCACCGCACGTGGGCGACTTGTCGCCACTCTCGGCGTCTTCGCCGTGGTGGCGTTCGCGGTGTTGGGTTGGCGGGAACAGGCCGCTGCGTCTACGGACGCGCGCACGGTCATCGTTGTTCAGGGGCAGTCGCTGACCGACATCGCCCAGCGAGAACTGTCTTCGATACCGGTTCCTGATGCGATCGCTCGAATCCGGTACGCCAACCAGATGAACTCGACCGACCTGCGGGCGGGGCAACTCGTCCTGGTGCCCAGTCTGCCCTGATCTGCCGCGGACAGCCCCGGTTGTCGTCCCCACGGCACGCGACCGCCGACCCAACCCGTAGTGCTCTCCGCTGGGCACGAATCATTCTGAGCTGCAACGCTTCTGCGTAGGGGGCGGCCGGCGGTCCGTGACGCGCCGCGAATACGATCGCGCTTGCCTTCAGTGGGGACTCGTGCCTAGGATCCCTACATCTAGTGGTTACAGCGATGTAACTCGTCCACATGTAGTCCCCAGAATGCGGCTGTTACGCACATGATGTGCACCAACAGTCCACACGACGCCCACATGCAGCGGTGGTTCCGGGAAGGAGCTCCCATGCACTGCCCCTTCTGCCGCCACCCGGACTCCCGGGTGGTCGACAGCCGTTCAGCAGACGACGGGACCTGTATTCGCCGGCGGCGACTGTGTCCCTCCTGTTCACGGCGATTCAGCACGGTCGAGACTGCCAGCCTGACCGTGGTCAAGCGCTCCGGGGCCACCGAGCCGTTCAGTCGTACCAAGGTGATCGTCGGAGTGCGGAAGGCATGCCAGGGTCGGCCGGTGAGTGAAGACGACCTGGCCATGCTGGCTCAGCAGGTGGAGGAGTCCGTTCGATCCTTCGGCCAGGCGGTCGTGGACGCCCACGAGGTGGGTTTGGCGATACTCGGGCCTCTGCGTGAGCTGGACGAGGTGGCGTTTCTTAGATTCGCCTCGGTCTATCAGGCCTTCGAGTCGCTCGAAGACTTCGAGGCAGCGATCGGCGTCCTCAAGGCTGAGCGCGCGACGGAATCGGCCATGGCGGACGTAGGGATGAGCATCGGCCGGCACGACGACACGGCGCGAGCCGCCGACGAGCATGGTCAACGGACAATCGATCGGGCGGACGGGCGTCACCCGGCAGGAGAGGGAACCTGACATGACGGAAACCACGGGAACCCGGCCCGGATCGCTGAGTGGTCAGCGGGGGGTCACGGTGGAGCGAATCTTCACCAGCGCCGGTGTGCACCCCTACGACCAGGTCACCTGGGAGTTGCGGGATGTCGTCCAGCAGAACTGGCGAACCGGCGATGTCATCTTCGAGCAACGAGGTGTTGAGTTCCCGGATTTCTGGTCGGTGAATGCGTCCACCATCGTCACGACGAAGTATTTCCGGGGTGCCGTTGGCAGCGACAAGCGGGAAGCCTCGCTGAAGACGCTGATCGACCGCGTCGTGCTCACCTATGCGCGGGCCGGGATGAAGGAGGGCTACTTCGCCTCCGATGAGGACGCGACGATCTTCGAGCACGAGCTGACGTACGCGCTGTTGCACCAGGTGTTCAGCTTTAACTCCCCGGTGTGGTTCAACGTGGGGACCTCCAGTCCGCAGCAGGTCAGCGCCTGCTTCATCTTGTCCGTCGAGGACTCCATGGAGTCGATCCTGAACTGGTACAAGGAGGAGGGCTTCATCTTCAAGGGCGGCTCCGGAGCGGGGCTGAATCTGTCCCGGATTCGCTCGTCTAAGGAGTTGCTGTCCTCGGGGGGCACCGCCTCCGGCCCGGTCTCGTTCATGCGTGGCGCGGACGCCTCAGCCGGAACGATCAAGTCGGGCGGGGCCACTCGACGGGCGGCCAAGATGGTCGTTCTCGACGTGGACCATCCGGATATCGAAGAATTCGTCGAGACAAAGGCCCGCGAGGAAGACAAGATCCGGGCGCTTCGGGACGCCGGTTTCGACATGGATCTGGACGGGCGCGACATCGTCTCGGTGCAGTACCAGAACGCCAACAACTCGGTTCGGGTGACCGACGAGTTCATGCGGGCCGTTGAGGACGGCACGCGCTTCGGGCTACGCGCCCGGCAGACCAGTGAGATCATCGGCACCGTCGATGCTCGCGAGCTGTTCCAGCGCATCGCCACCGCCGCTTGGGCATGCGCCGATCCGGGACTGCAGTACGACGACACCATCAACTCCTGGCACACCAACCCCGAGACCGGCCGTATCACGGCCTCTAACCCGTGCTCCGAATACATGTCGCTGGACAATTCGTCGTGCAACCTGGCGTCACTGAACTTGATCAAATTCCTCAACGACGACGGCACGTTCGACGCGACGGTTTTCCAGCAGGTCGTCGAGCTGGTCATCACGGCGATGGACATCTCGATCTGCTTCGCCGATTTCCCAACTGAGGCGATTGCCGACACGACGCGTGACTACCGCCAGCTCGGCATCGGTTACGCCAACCTCGGGGCCCTGCTCATGGCCACCGGTCACGGCTACGACTCCGACGGGGGGCGGTCGCTGGCGGCGGCGATTACCTCGCTGTTGACCGGCGCGGCGTATAAGCGGTCCGCCGAGATGGCGAGCGTGGTCGGTGCATACGCGGGTTTCGCGCGCAACGTCGACGCCCACCGACGAATCATGCGCAAGCACCAGGCGGCCAACGACACCATCCGTGGCCACGATGAGATCGACCGGGAGATCCATCGAGTCGCCACGAGAGCGTGGGATGAGGTCGTCCGGTTGGGTGAGAGGAACGGCTTCCGCAACGCCCAGGCCTCGGTGCTGGCTCCGACCGGGACCATCGGTTTCATGATGGACTGCGACACCACCGGGATCGAACCCGACTTCTCGCTGGTCAAGTTCAAGAAGCTGGTCGGCGGCGGGTCGATGCAGATCGTCAACCTGACCGTCCCCCGCGCACTGCGCAGCTTGGGCTACCAGGAGGAGCAGGTCGAGGCCGTTGTCGAGTACATCGCCGACAAGGGTCACGTCATCGACGCACCGGGGTTGCGACCGGAGCACTACGAGGTATTCGACTGCGCGATGGGTGCGCGTTCCATCTCTCCCATGGGGCATGTCCGCATGATGGCGGCCTGTCAGCCGTTCCTGTCGGGGGCCATCTCCAAGACCGTCAACCTGCCGGAGTCGGCCACGGTCGACGACATTGCGTCGGTCTACCAGCTGGGCTGGAAGATGGGCCTGAAGGCGCTGGCCGTCTACCGGGACAATTGCAAGGTAGGTCAGCCGCTCTCGGACGCCAAGGCGGACCAGGACACGGCGAGTGTGGCCCCGGAAAAGGTGGTCGAGTACCGTCCGGTCCGGACCCGGCTGCCGAAGCGGCGCCCGTCGATCACGACGTCGTTCGCGGTTGGCGGCGCAGAGGGGTATCTCACCGCGGGTTCGTATCCGGACGATGGCCTCGGCGAGTTGTTCCTCAAGTTCGGCAAGCAGGGGTCCACGCTGGCCGGCGTGATGGACGCGTTCTCCATTGCCGTCTCCATCGGCCTGCAGTACGGCGTCCCGTTGGAGACCTTCGTCGAGAAGTTCACCAACCTGCGCTTCGAGCCCGCCGGACTGACCGATGACCCGGACATCCGGATGGCGCAGTCGATCATGGACTACGTCTTCCGCCGGCTGGCCCTGGACTACCTGGACTTCGAGACGCGTTCCTTCCTGGGCATCCACACCGCGCAGGAGCGTGCCAGGCAGCTCGAGACGGGGTCGTATGCCCCCCTCGGCGGTGACGCCGGTGACGGGGGCATTGACGACATCGCCGACGAGATCGCCAACTACTCGCAGTCGGTGCCGCAGGCGCGCAGCAAGCCGCACCTCACCGAGGCAGCCCCTCAGCCTCGGTCGTCGTCGGGCGCGGTCGGGGCACGTGCGGTCAGCCCCGACGTGCACTCGTCCGCAGAGCTGATCGAGCGACTTCAGGGCACGGCCGCCGACGCCCCGATGTGCCTGACCTGTGGCACCAAGATGCGGCCGGCGGGTAGCTGCTACGTCTGCGAGGGCTGCGGGTCGACCAGCGGCTGCAGCTGAAGGTAGTCAGATGCTCGGCGCGGGGTCAGAGCCACGTGGCTGGCCCCGTTCCGGGCATCACACCTCACGCGTTCCCGACACCTCGCCTTACGCGTGGCCGGACCCGCACCGAGAAGGGGACCATGAGGGCTGCTGCCCCTGTCGATTCCACGTGACCTCCCGGCCGCGGGGGCGGACAGCCTGAGACCCCCGGTGTCCGCGTTAGGGATGTGGGGCTTAGGCGGTGGCGGTGGCGGGGGTGAGGGTGAGACGGTCGTGGTAGGTGGATTTGGTGGCGATGGCCGCGTAGTAGGAGGCTTTGCGGCGGGCGACGGCGCCGGTGGTGGTGGCGGGGGTGGGCAGCAGGTCGGGGTCGAGGTTGGCGTTGAGTCCGTCTTTGAGCAGGGTGAGGGCTTCGGCGCGCATTTGGGAGATGCGGGATTCGGTGACACCGAGTTGGTCGGCGAGTTCGCGCATGGGGCGTTCGTCGAAGAAGCAGCCGCGGATGACGGTTTGGAGGCGTTGGGGCAGGGTGGTGATGGCGTCGTGTAGGTAGGCGGTGCGTTCGCGGGCGATGAGGGTGGTTTCGGGGGTGGTGGTGGAGGCGGGGAGTAGTGCGTCGGCGCCGGTGGTGTCGGTGATGACGTCGAGGCGCAGCACGACCGAGGCGTGGAGGTCGGCCTCAAGGCGTTCCAGGTCGGCGACGGGGATGCCGAGGGCGGCGGCGGTTTCGGTGCCGGTGGGGCGGCGGCCGAGTTCGGCGGCGAGGCTGTCGTGGGTGGTGTCGCGTTTGCGGACTTTGGCGCGCAGGGAGCGGGTGGCCCAGTCGGCGGAGCGTAGTTCGTCCAGCAGGGCGCCGCGGATTCGGCGGACGGCGTAGCGGCCGAAGGGGACGCCGAGGGTGGCGTCGAAGGAGCGTGCCGCCATGGTCAGTGCTGCCATTCCGGCGCTGGTCAGGTCGTCGGTGTAGACGTGTCCGGGAAGGCGGGCGGAAATGGCCCGGACTTCGTAGGCAACCAGGGGCAGGTGGGCCCGGCACAACGCGTCGATGTCGACGTCGGTGGTGCTGGTCGGAATATCAGCAGCGGTCACGTAAA
>DASQEP010000058.1:0-1805 GCA_035633615.1 Dermatophilaceae bacterium | reverse complement strand
GACACGTCGATGATGCCGCTGGACTCCTCATCCTGGGTGAGGAACCCGGCACCGGCTTCCAGGAACAGGGCCGGGTCGAACTGGGCCACCACGCCGCGGGCTCCGTCGGCGATCCGGTAGGCAACGATCCGGGCCAGGTGGGCGTTGTTCCCGGGATCCTCCTGGATGAGCAGGTTGCCGTGCCGGTCGATGGCCATGTTGTCCGGCTTGTTCAGGTACGGGGCCTCACTGCCGTCGAGCAGCAGGGTGAGCGTCCCACCCAGCTCGGGCCGGTCGACATCGGTGAACCGCAGTCGCCACAGCCCGCCGCCGTCACGGGTGGGCGCCCCTGCCGACACGGTCTTGTCCCCACCCTCAGTGGTCAGGAAGTAGTAGTCGTTGCGGTGACGCGGGTCGAAGGCTCCATCCTCGATCCGGTTCAGGGTCAGCCCAGCGCTGGCGGCCGCGGCGTTCTGAGCCGCACCGCTGGCGTTCCACTCCTGCTCAGCGAACGTGACCGGGACCGCCGACCCCGTGCCGTACGTGGCACGGAAGGCGGCGTCGGTGGTGACGGCTGCGCCGGCCACAGCCAGCACGTGGTTGGCCCCGTTGGTCAGGCCGGCCCGCTCGACCTCGCTGCCCTTGGCCTGTTTCGTGCCCCAGTACACGCGCAGCTGGCCAGCGGCCGCATCCTCGTTGCCCAGGACGACGGTGGTGTCCCCGCGGGTGGGGGCCACGATGGTGTTCTCCCAGGAGAACAGCCCGAGCCGGGGCAGCTGCCAGGCGACTCCGTCCATGGTGACGGCGAAGACTCGGCCCTCGTCGCCGCTCTCCTCGTTGGCGAAGTACAGCTGTCCGGCATAGCCCCGCCCGGTGCGACGGTTGTCCAGCTGGCCGTCGTCGGACAGGTAGCCGGAGCAGAACCGGCTGAATGCCAGGGTGTGCCCCCCGACTGCTCCGGCCGGAGCGACCGGAGCCGGGCCGTACTGGCCGGGGGCCCCGTACTGCCAGTAGCGCACAGACTGGATCAGGTCGCTGCCGCTGGACACGACCCCGGTCTTCGGGTTGAGCGTCCACCGCGACACGAAGGCGCCCGGCTGCCCGTGACTTCGGGGAATCCCGAAAGTGTCGCGCAGCTCGTGGTTGACCAGCACCTCGAGGCTTTCACGCCCGACCTGGCGTGCGCCCAACCCATCGGGGATCCCCACCATCCGGTACCTGGATCCGGCCGGGGAATCGCCCACCGTCAGCAACGAGGTGATCGACACCCCCTTGGCTACGGGCAGGACGTAGGGGGCAGCTGAGGACGTTGGCCCGGTCACGGTCTCCGTCTCCGAGGAGCGATGGGCGGAGGCAACTCCAGTCGGAGCTATGGCCACCGCCCCGGCAAGGACGGCAGCCGCGGCACCACGACCGCGTTGATTCTCGAACATGAGCATGTTCCCTTCGTCGAAGTGGACAGCCAAGAACCTAGGAGCGTGAAGAAGAGGCACCGCCAACCCCCGCTGAGCAGGACATGAACCGTTGGCTACAACGAACTCAGATCCCGAGCGTCCAGCTCCTGACCTACCCGGGTGTCGGCCACCTCGTTCGCTGGGAGCATCCCGACGGAGTCGCCGCCGACGGCACACGCCTCTCCGAAGGCCTCTGAGGCCGACGGCAAGGGATCGCATCAGCGAGTCGCTGATCTCACCCGCACGGTCAATGGCCCGGCGGTTCACCCGCCACCGGCGCGTGGCCCTACATGTGTCAGCCGCGGCAACCCCAGTTGGGCCACGCGTGGATCAGCGGTCGATGGAGGACATGTCGGCGTAGCGGTCACCCAT
>DASQEP010000057.1:0-4416 GCA_035633615.1 Dermatophilaceae bacterium | reverse complement strand
TTGGTGAATCCCCGGACGGACCCGCCCCGGGTTTGCTCATCTGGCTCGAACGGTTCCGATTCCAGGGCAGGCGATCCACTCGGGCGCCCCACGGCAGGTGTAGGCCACCCACCCGGCGTCGACCGGTTTCTCGGAGGTCGTCGATCTGCGAGGATGCCGAGAGGCTCGCTCTGTGCCGCGGGCTGACTTCCGGGACCGTCAGGTGCGGCCCGACCTGCCCCGCGGAGGAGGCTGCATGCCAGGCAAGAACCTCACCCGTGAGGAGGCCTCCGACCGGGCCACCATGCTGCGGGTGCGGCGTTACGACGTCGAGGTCGACCTCACCACGTGCGAACGCACCTTCGCGACCCGCACGACGATCAGCCTCGATTGCACCCGCCCCGGCGAGGGGACCTTTCTGGACTTCTTGGGCGAGTCCGTCCAACGGCTCGTGCTCAACGGCGCCGAGTTGGACCCCGGGGTCCACTTCGACGGCACCCGAATCCAGTTGCCTGGGTTGGCTGCGTCCAACACCGTGGTCGTGGAGGCCACCGGGGTGTACATGAACACCGGTGAGGGGCTGCACCGTTTCGTCGATCCGGTGGACTCGGAGGTTTACCTCTACACCCAGTTTGAGGTCGCCGACACCCGCCGGATGTTCCCCGTCTTCGAGCAGCCCGACCTCAAAGCCAGCTTCGCCTTCACCGTCACCGCCCCGGTCACCTGGCGCGTCGTCTCCAACCAACCCGCACCCACCCCTGAGCCGCTGGGACCGCGTCCGCTGCCCGGCCGGGACACCCCCGTCGACGTGGCCCGCTGGGTCTTCGCGCCCACTCCCCCGCTGCCGTGCTACATCACCGCCCTCATCGCCGGGCCCTACGACGTGGTCCGCAGCGAGGTCAGCACGGGCGGCAAGACCGTGCCGCTTGGGGTGTACTGCCGGCGGTCACTAACGCCCTACCTGGACGCCGACAACATCCTGGACTGCACCCGGCGCGGGTTCACGTTCTTCGAGAAAGAGTTCGGCGTCGCCTACCCGTTCGAGAAGTACGACCAGGTGTTCACTCCCGAGTACAACATGGGCGCCATGGAGAACGCGGGCGCTGTGACGTTCAACGAGATGTACGTCTTCCGTGCGAAGGTGCCGGACGCCCTCGTGGAGCGGCGGGGCCTGACGATCCTGCACGAGCTGGCGCACATGTGGTTCGGCAACCTGGTCACCATGCACTGGTGGGATGACCTGTGGCTCAATGAGTCGTTCGCGGAGTGGGCCTCCACCACCTGCCAGGCCGAGGCCACCTTGTGGACGACCGCTTGGACGACCTTCTCCATCGCCGAGAAGGCGTGGGCCTACGCCCAGGACCAGCTGTCCTCGACGCACCCCATCGTCGCTGACATCCGTCACTTGGAGGACGTGCAGGTCAACTTCGACGGGATCACCTACGCCAAGGGCGCCTCGGTACTCAAGCAGCTGGTGGCCTACGTCGGACGGGAGGCCTTCACCAACGGGTTGCGCGCTTACTTCGCCCGGCACGCCTGGGGCAACACCCGCCTGGACGACCTGCTGACCGAGCTGGAGACGACGTCCGGACGGGACCTGACAGCATGGTCCGAGGCCTGGTTGGAGACGGCCGGCGTGACCACCCTGTCGGCGCGGGTGGAGGTCGACCAGGCCGGCATCATCACCGCCGCCACCGTCGAGCAGACCGCACCGGACTCTCACCCGGTGCTGCGCCCGCACCGGCTCGGCATCGGGTTGTACGACGTCGAGGGGGACGGCCTGCGCCGGCGCCGGTTCATCGAGACCGACGTCGCCGGCCCCACGACCGCGATCCCCGAGCTCGTCGGTGAGCCCATGCCCGGGGTGCTGCTGGTCAACGACGACGACCTGGCCTACGCCAAGATCCGCCTGGACTCCCGCTCCCTGGCGACCGCGCGGACCCACCTGTCCGGCTCGGTGGACAGCCTGTCCAGGGCCGTCATCCTCGGCGCCGCGTGGGACATGACACGGGACGCCGAGTCCACCGCGACCGACTTCGTCGAGCTGGCACTCGGGGCTCTGGCGGAACTCGAGGACTCCACGATGCTGCGGGTCCTCATCGGGCAGATCAACACCGCAGCGACCCTGTACACGGCGCCCGAACGACGCACCGAGGCGCTGGCCCGGCTGGCCTCGCGGCTGCGGGAGCTGAGCCGGTCGGCACGACCGGGCGGGGACGCGCAGCTGCAACTGGTCACCGCGTTCGCCCAGGCCGCCCGCTCCCCCGAAGACCTCGCCTGGGTGAGTGCCCTGCTGGACGGGTCACACACCCTGCCGGGTCTGGCGGTCGACACCGAAATGCGCTGGACGCTGCTGACCTCGTTGGCGGCGGGGGGGGCCGCGCAGGAGGACCGGATCGGCGAGGAGCGGGTCCGGGACAACACCTCTACCGGTCGGGAGCGCGCCGCTCGGGCCTTGGCCGCCCAGCCCACCGCCGAGGCGAAGGCGACGGCCTGGCGCGAGGCCGTGGAGACCGACGGCCTGCCCAACCAGATGGTCGAGGCGATCGTTCAGGGCTTCAACCGCGTCCACGACCCCGCCCTGCTGCAGCCGTACGTCGAGCGGTACCACCAGAGCCTGGAGCAGGTGTGGTCCTCCCGCACCCATGCCATCGCCGAGTCGATCGTCGAGGGTGTCTACCCGCTGCGACAGGCCGACAGCGCCCTGCTCGAACAGACCCAGCAGTGGCTCGACCACCACCCGCAGGCGCCCCACGGCCTGCTCCGCCTGGTCTCCGAGAACCGTGACCGGGTCGAGCGGGCCCTCGCCGCCCAGGCCCGGGACGCCCAAGCAGGGTGATGACCGGGCAACCCGCACCGGCGGGCCGGTCGGCGACCGGTGTCGGTCATCGTTCTGGGTTGTCCAAGCCCGTGCTCGCCTGGGCCGCCTGGGACTGCGGATCGGCAGCCTGGAACGCCGTCGTCACCACGTTCGTCTTCACCGTCTACCTGACCAGCAGTTCCTTCGGCGGCAAGAACGAGACCTCGACCACTCTGGGCGCCGGTCTGACCATCGCCGGCGTCCTGGTAGCCCTGCTCGCCCCGGTGATCGGCCGCCGCGCAGACCGGGCCGGGCGCGGCAAGCGCTGGCTGGCCGTCCACACCGTCGTCGTCGTGGCCATGACGGCGGCTCTGTTCTTCGTCCGCCCCACCCCCTCGATGCTGTGGTTCGGAGTGGGGGCGCTGGCGGTGGGCACGCTGTTCTTCGAGTTCGCCAGCGTCAACTACAACGCCCTACTGACCTCGATCTCGACGCCCTCGACCATCGGCCGGGTGTCCGGCCTGGGCTGGGGCGCCGGTTACCTCGGTGGGATCGTGTTGCTGCTGATCCTGCTGCTCGGGTTCATCCAGCCTGATGTCGGCCTGTTCGGAGTCACTGACCAGGACGGCATGAACATCCGGGTCGCGATGCTCGTCTCCGCCGCTTGGTTCGCCCTGTTCGCCCTGCCGGTGTTCCGGTCGGTCCCGGAGCGGGCCACCATCACCGTGTCGGGAACGAGCGGCGCGTCCGGGCAAGTGCGGGCTCGCGGCCTCAGCGGCCTGGTCGCGGCGTATCGCGAGCTGTGGGAAACGCTGAGCGACCTGGCCCGCCACCACCGGACGACACTGTATTTCTTGGGTGCCTCGGCGGTCTTCCGGGACGGCATGGTCGGCATCTTCACCTTCGGCGGGGTCATCGCCGCGGGCACGTTCGGCTTCTCGACCAGCAGCGTCATCATGTTCGGCCTGGTCGCCAACGTCGTCGCGGGGGTCGCCACGATCGTCGGCGGGTACCTCGACGACCGGCTCGGCCCCAAGCGGATCATCGTCGGGTCCCTGGTGTGCATGATCGTCGCGGGCGTCGGGATCTTCCTGGCGCACGACCGGGGGCCGGGCCTGTTCTGGGTGCTCGGGCTGCTGCTGACCGTCTTCGTCGGGCCGGTCCAGTCCGCGGCGCGGTCGCTGCTGGCCCGGGCTCTGCCGCCGGGACGCGAGGGGGAGATCTTCGGGTTGTACGCCACCACCGGCCGCGCGGTCAGCTTTCTGGCGCCACTGGCGTTCTCGGTATCCATCGGGATCGGGGTCGCGGTGCTGCCGGACGGGGCCGAGGCACAGCACTGGGGCATCCTTGGCATCGTGGCCGTGCTGCTGGTCGGATTGTTGCTGGTGCTGCCGGTGAGCCCGCCGCACGGCTACTCGGCACGGGACACCGATCGCCTCGGGTGCGGCGCCGACCAGGCTTAATGGGTGCGGCGCCGACCAGGCAGGGCCGGCGGACCCTAGGTGGCTGGTGTCTTTCGCGTGTCGTCGACTCCTGGCGTGATCGCCTTGGGAGGATGACGGCGGCGGTGTTGCTGTCTGGGTTTGGGAGTTCGTGATGACGTTGGGTGTCTCGCCTACGCAAGGAGATCTGCTGCG
>DASQEP010000056.1:0-2135 GCA_035633615.1 Dermatophilaceae bacterium | reverse complement strand
CGTCGGTGCGCTCGGCCAGCCGCAGGTCGGGTTGCTCGGGCGGGCTGCCGGACATCAGTAGCGCGGGCGCCGGGTACCAGACGTCCAGCACGGTTCCGGACGGTGTGACGGTGGCCAGACCGGTGCCGTACGCGCCGTCGGTCACGATGCCGGTGGAGGGCTCGGTCATGCCGCCGAGCCTAACGGGAGCTCGCCGGCCCACCCGATCTGGCCGCGACGGCCGGACGGGTACGGATCGATCGGATCGGTATCAGCCGACGCCGGCCGACCCCTCAGGCGCAGGTCCCCAGCTGGGCATGGTCTTCGCGGCCAGCGACTACTTCGAGGCGGGTCAACCCATTCCGTCCGGGTCCGTCCCACCGGCATCGGGCAGCCCGCTGTACACGGTGATCACCTCCCGGCTCATCGACAGCTCCACATCCCCGCCGGTATCGCGCAGTTCCTGGTGTGGATGGCGGCGCCCGACCGGTCCACCGGCCTGCTGTGGTGGCGGCGGGGCATCGGGGAGATGACCGTCACCGATCAACTCCCGACGATCCGCGCGACCCTGGTCGGCCCGACATCGGCCCTGACCCCTGTGGACAACTGGCGTATGGCTACGCCACCGAGGGCCCGGGCCGCGGGTTGTCCACACGAGCGACGCCGCGTTGTTGCGCGGTTGGCGCGGCCGGTGCAGGGTCGCCCGATGACCACCGCATCCGGACCGTCCGGTCCCCGGTTGATCCGGCGCGACGCCGCGCTGGCCGACGGCATCTCCGAGAACGAGCTGCGCCGGGCGCGGCAGTGCGGAGCGCTGACCCCGGTAGTCAGGGGCGTGTATCTGCCGGTGGCCGATGCCACCGGATTGGACTGCGCCGGGCGCCATCTGGCGGAGGTCGAGGCGATCGTGCCGCGGTTGACCGGCGAGCCGGTGGTCAGCCACGTGTCGGCGGCCGTCGTGCACGGGTTGCCCTTCTGGCACAGCGAGATGCCGGCGGTGCACATCACCAGGGACCGGTCGGCCAAGGCGCGGCGCGGCCCCCGGCTGCAGGCCCACCGTGCCGTCATGTACGAGGACGAGGTGGTGGTGGTCGGTGGCCTGCGGGTGACGTCGGTGGCGCGGACGGTGGTCGATTGCGCGCGGCTGCTGCCGTTCGAGAACGCGGTGGTGCTGGCTGATGCCGCGCTGGGCCGTGGTCTGGTCGGCCGGGCCGAACTCGAGCGGCAGGTGCGGCGGCATGCGCGGGTCCCAGGGGCGAGGTCCGCCGACGAGGTCGTGGCGTTCGCCGACGGACGGAGCTCCGGTGTCGGGACCTCCCGCAGCCGCATGCTGTTCCGGGTGGCCGGCCTGCCCGCCCCGGAGCTCCGATTCGCTGTACCGGCGTTGGCGGACGTTGCGGGCGCGGGCACTGCCGGGGCCGAGTCCGATTTCGCCTACCCCGGGAACAGGGTGCTCGGCGAGTTCGACGGGTGGGAGGAGTTCGGCCGGATGCTCGGGCCAGGGCCGGAACCGCCGGTTTGGCGTCGCGAACCGGTGATCGCGGCCGAGCGCGCCCGGCATCGACTGCTGGTCGCGGCGGGGTGGCGCGTCGTCCGCTGGACCTGGGCCGACCTCGCCAGGCCCGCGGAGGTGATCGAGCGGATGCGGGAGGCGCTGGCCAGGTCGGGCGGTGTCACCGAGACGACCGGGAGGTCCTGACGTGGTCACCTCGCGGACAACCCAGATCTGTTCAGCCGACCGTGATCTCGGCCTCGCCGTCAGCCACCGTCGGGCCGGCCTCCCAGGCGCGATCGGTCCAATGCCGGTCCTGCACCGCTACCGACGTGACGTTCATGCCGGTCCCGTGCGCGACGGCCCACGCGGCCAGCGCCCGGGCCGCCGCGTCGTCGTTCAGGCCTGGCACGGAGGCCCGCACGGTGGCACTCCCGCCCCCGTCGGAAACCCCGACCACGCTGACGCCACCCAGCTCGGCCTGTGCGGCGGACAGCACGGTGACCAGCGCTGCCGAAGCCGTTTCCGCATCGGGCACCGCAGCCCGCTCGGGTGCGTTCGCCGTGGGTGCCTCTGCGCCTTCACGGCAACCGACCTCCACCGTCACCGACCCGCCCAACCCTCGGGCCAGGGTGGTGGCCTGCGGTTCCCACTTCGCGTACGC
>DASQEP010000055.1:0-7138 GCA_035633615.1 Dermatophilaceae bacterium | reverse complement strand
TGCAAGCCCTCGGCTACACCGTCACAATCAACCCCGCCGCCTAACCCCCAAACCATCCAGATCAACACCCTTCCCGGCTCCGCTGCGCTCCGCCGGGAGCTGTCGCCTGCCTGGTTATTGTCATTTTCGAACTAGGTCAGGTCTGGTCAGGTCAGGTCGGGGCGACCCGCGGCGCTGAGGGCGTCGACCACCGACTTCAGCTCCTGGGCCCGGTCCCTGGACATCACCAGCAGGGCGTCGGGGGTGTCGACGATGACGACGTCGTGCACCCCGAGGACGGCCACCATCCGGTTGGACCGGCTGACCACCAGACCGTCAGCGTCCTGGGCGATCATGCCGTCGACCTGCCCCAGCTTGCGCATCCCGCTGGGCTCATGCACCGGGGCCTGGGTGGCCAGCGCCGCGAAGTCGCCGACGTCGTCCCAGGGGAAGTCCCCTATCACCACGGCCACTTGACCGTCCCGGGCAGCCGGTTCGGCCACCGCGTGGTCGATGGAGATCCTCGGCAGCCCAGCCCATACCACCTCGGTGACGGACTCGTCGGCGGCGATCCGGCGGACCCCGTCGGCGAGGTGGGGGTGGTAGCGGGACAACAGGTCGAGCAGCACCCGCGCCTTGACCACGAACATCCCGGCGTTCCAGAAGTACCCGCCGGCCGCGATGTACTCGGTGGCGGTGGCCTGGTCGGGCTTCTCCTTGAACGAGGCGACCTCGAAGGCGTGCGGAGCCGCCGGCACCCCGGCAGACTCGCCCTGTCGGATATACCCGTACCCGGTGGCCGCGTCGGTGGGGGTGATCCCGATGGTGACCAACCGCCCGGTCGCCGCGACGGCGATGGCCTCGCGGACCGCGCTGCGAAAGGCGTCCTCGTCGCCGATGACGTGGTCCGCGGCGAACGATCCCACGATGGCGTGCGGGTCGTGCCGTGCGATCACCGCTGCGGCCAGGCCGATCGCGGCCATCGAGTCCCGCGGCTGCGGTTCGGCGATCAGGCCCCGCGCGCCGAGATCGGGCAGTTGCGCCCGGACCGCGTGCTCGTGAACCCGGCCGGTGACCACGATGCGCCGGTCCTCGCAGAGCGGCTCCAGCCGGGCCAAGGTGTCCTGCAGCATGGAGCGTCCTGAGCCGGTCACGTCGAGAAGGAACTTGGGGCGGCGCGCCCGAGACAGCGGCCACAGCCGGGTGCCCGCACCCCCGGCTGGCACGACGGCCCAGAAACCGGGTGTGGAGGCGACGTGGCTGTGGTGCTCGGGCATTGCCCCACGGTATCGGGTGCCGCCAACAGCAGCCCTCCTGTGGCGGTAGCGTCGGATGCCACACCACTGCCAGGAGAGCCGTGTCCGCACACCGACCACGTTCGGCACCCGGCGGTCCACGCGCCGGTCAGGCCCGTTCGACCGCCATATTCCCAGTGCCCCGGATGGTCTCCGTCGCTGCTGCGGCAGCCGTCGCGCTGGCTCTGTCCGGCTGGGGCGGGACGACCCCGGCGGTGGCGCAGGAACCGGACCCGGTTGGGGGGCCCCGGCTGGGCGAACCGGGGCTGGCGGTCAACCTGGCTGCGGGTGTCCCGGCACCACCGGCGCTGGCGGCGGCCTGTTACTTGCTGGCCGACCTCGACAGCGGGGACGTCGTGCTCGCCAAGTGCGCCCACGCCAAGGGCCTACCCGCCAGCACGATGAAGGTCCTCACCGCGCTTGCCCTGGTGCCACGCCTGGACCCGGCGCGGGTCGTCCTGGCCGCTCACGACGATGCCGCCGTCGACGGGACAAAGGTGGGCCTCCAGCCGGGGTACGGGTACACCGTCGACCAGCTCACCGGAGCCATGCTCATCGGGTCGGCCAACGACGCCGCCAACGCTCTGGCCCGAGCCAACGGTGGGATGGCGGCGACCGCCGTCCAGATGAACGAGGTGGCCGCCGGGCTTGGCGCGCGGGACACCCTGGCGGTCAACACCAGTGGACTTGACGCCTCCGGGCAGACGACGTCGGTGTACGACCTGGCCCTCATCGGGCGGGCCGCCCTGGCCGACCCGGTCGTCGCCGGCTACGTCCGCAGCGTCCGACGCGACTTGCCCGGGCACCGCATCCGCGGCAAGCCCGGTGCCCGGGCGACATACGAGGTCTCCAACCACAACGACCTGCTGTTCAGCTGTCCCGGCACGATCGGGGTCAAGAACGGTTTTACCAACGCCGCCGGCCACACCCTGATCGCCGCAGTGCGCCGCGGCACCCGGGGGTATCTGCTCAGCTACCTGGGCATGGCCAAGCGGGACTGGAAGACGCCCGCCGCCCTGATGGAGTGGGCGTTCGCCCACGGCTCGCAGGTCAGCCCGATCGGCCGGCTGGTCTCGCCCGGGACGCCCGCCGACCCGGCCGACGGCTTGCCCGCCAGGACGGACCCGGGGAATCCCTCGGTGATCGGCGCGACGCCCCTCGTGGGAACCGAGCCTGCTGCCCCGGCCACGCCGACTGCCGACGCGATGACGGCGGCGCGGGAGCGGATCGAGGATCCCACCCCACGCTGGGCCCTGACCGGGTTCGTCGTGCTGCTGTTGGGGCTCGCGGTGTGGCGGCGGCGCACGCTGCGAGCGGGCCGTCAGCGCTCCCGGACCGCCTCGCTGGGACGGTCGCCGGGAGGGTCGTCGGGGCGATAGCGCGGACCGCAGGCCCCATCGAACGTCAACGGAAAGGACCGCACCGGCTGCCAGTGTCCCCCGCCGTCCTGCACGTACAGCTGGAACTCGGCCACCTCGAACGACAGCTGGAACTCGGCCATCTGCGCGGCCGCGGCGTCCAGGGCGTCGTCCGGCACGTGATGGGCGACCGTGACGTGCGGGTGGTACTCGAACTCCAGGGGGCGGGTCAGCGGACCGGCACGCACGGCCTGCGCCAGCTCACGACAACGGTCATCGCCCTCCCGGACGGCGATGAAGACCACCGGGGAGACCGGGCGGAACGACTGCGTGCCGTTCAGGATCATCGGGAATCGGGGGTGCGACCCGGCGACAGCTTCGAGGTGCTCGGTGACGGACGGAAGGGAACCCCGGGACACCTCGGTGGGCGGCAGCAGGGTGACGTGAGTGCGGATCGCGTCCGCCTGGGCGTCACCGAATGAACGCCGGGCCCGCTGCACCCGACTGGCGTGCGGTTCGGGCAGCCCGATCGACACCCCGATGGTGACCGTGGGTAGGGGCCGGTCACCACCAGGCCCCCGCGGCTGGATCGTCATCGGTGTCCCGGCAGGAAACCGACGGCGTCGTACACCCGTCGCAGGGTCGCCTCGGCGATGGGCCGGGCCCGGCCCGCACCGTCGGCCAGAATGGCGTCCAGTTCAGCCGGGTCGTCGAGCAGTTCGGTGACCCTAGCCCGCAGCGGGGTAGCCACCTCGACGAGAACGTCGGCCAGGTCCTTCTTGAAGTCCCCGTAGCCCTTGCCCGCGTAATCTCCTTCGACATCGGCGAGACTGCGCCCGGTCAGCACGGTAAAGATCGTCAGCAGATTGCTGATTCCAGGCTTGTCCGACTCGTCGAACCGGATCTCACGACCGGTGTCGGTCACCGCCGAGCGGACCCGCTTTGCGATGACTCTCGGGTCCTCCAGCAGGTCCACCGACCCGGCCGGCGCGGTCTTACTCATCTTCGCTGTGGGGTTCTGCAGATCCATGATCTTGGCCGCCGGGCCGCTGATGTGCGGCTCGGGCACGACGAACACCCGCCCGAACCGGTTGTTGAACCGTTGGGCCAGGTCGCGCGTCAGCTCCAGGTGCTGCCGCTGGTCCTCCCCGACCGGGACCTTCGCGGCGTCATAGAGCAGGATGTCGGCGGCCATCAGAATGGGGTAGGTGAACAGGCCGACGCTGGCGCTGTCGGCGCCCTGGCGGCTGGCCTTGTCCTTGAACTGGGTCATCCGGCTGGCCTCGCCGTAGCCGGTGATGCTGGAGAGCACCCAGGCCAGCTCAGCGTGCGCGGGGACGTGGCTTTGGACGAACACGATGGTGCGGGCCGGGTCGATGCCGGCAGCCAGGTACTGCGCAGCGGTGACCCGGGTCCGCCGCTGCAGCACCTCGGGGTCGAACTCGACCGTGATCGCGTGCATGTCGACAACCGCGTAGACGGCCGCGAACTGCTCTTGGAGAGCCACCCAGTTGACCAGCGCACCAAGATAATTCCCGAGATGCAGCGAGTCGTGGGTGGGCTGCATCCCGGAGAACAGGCGTGGCTTGTGCAACGGGTCCGTCACCGGCATGTGCCCCATTCTGGCAGGTCGCAGAGGCGGTCAGGACGGGTCGCCCGGGGCGGTGGCGCACCGGGTGACCTGTCCCAGGGTCGGCGACCGGGTCGTCGACCCGGGGTCGGGTTGGGTCGGGTCGGGTCGGGTCCTAGCCGGCCTCCGTCAGCGTTGAGCCCGGACCACGACGAGTCTGGCGGTCTGGCTGGTCTTGCTCGGCACAACGGCGGACGGGGCGGACAGCCACCGGTAGGCCTCGGTGCTGCGGGGCCGGATGGTCAGCGACGCGGTGCCACGACTGCTCGTGGTGGTCACGCCGACGGGCCGCCACTTGCTTCGGCCGAGCAGCCGCTGCAGGGTGACCGGCCAGTTGGCCACGACGCGACCGCGCGCACCCGTGACCACGGTCCGGGCCAGCGCCTTTCGTCCGGCGATGACCCTGGCCGGCACAGTGATGCTCAGCCGTGCGGGTGCCGCGCTGCGGCTGCTGGCTCGTGCCGCGGTCACCACCACGGTGGCAGCCGACGGCGTCTGCCCCGTCACCGTGATCCGCACCCCTCCGCCGGCGGACACGAACGTGGCGCCGGGCGATAGGGCGCGCACGTAGTCCCACCCCCCCGCCGGGGTGGCGTCCAGCTCGTAACTGCCGATCGAGCCCCGGTAGCGCGGATCCGGGCGCAATACCCGAACCCCGGCGGTGGGCCGGTCCCGGGACCTCAACGTCACGGCATCCGGGCCGGTGGCGGTTCGATACTCGACGTAGTAGAGACCACCGGCCGGATCGGTGACCCGTAACACCCGGGCCGCCTTCCCCGACGACAGCCAGGGAATGGCCGCCTTGGTCGTCCCCAACGGCAGCCGACGGATGGCGGCGGGCAGCAGTCCCATGGCGTCCAGGTGCGGCCCGTTGAGGTTCCCCTCCCCGAAGCCGACCCCGGAGTAGCCCATGACGTCAAACAGGTCGTCGTACTCCCGGTCACGGCAGCGGTCACCGAAACCGGTCACGCTGCGGAATACCGCGTCCTGGGTGGTGCTGCAGGTGAGTGAGTTGGCGTGATGCAGGCCCAGGTTGTGGCCTATCTCGTGGGCCATCAGGGACTGATTGAGGTCGGCTAGGTAGACCGTGCCGCCGGAGGAACCGCCCGACGCGGCCGCCCCGACCGTGGCATACCCGTAGTGGCAGTCGCCGTTCTCCGCGGTGGCCCGCGGCACGACGAGTACCAGGTGGCGATAGGCGCCGACCAGCGTGTTCGGCTTCATCTGCAGCGTGCGCTCCATCTGGGCCTGCATCTCATCCCAGATGCCGAAGATGTCCTGGCAGCCCTTGGCCGTCGACCACCACCCCCGAACCGGAGTGCCCAGTGTGAACCGAATTCTGCCGGCGGTTTGGCTGGACCAGTAGCCGTCGACCCTGTTCAGCGTCGCGGCGATCTTTGCGGGTGTGAGAGTCGAGTCGGCGGAGTACCCCCGGGGCCGCACCAGGGCCACGTAGACCAGGTGCTGGCGCACCGCGGGTGACGTGGCCGCGCTCCCCGGGGCGGTCCGCACCGGGGCATCAGCCCGGCTCCGGGTCGTCGAGGACAGCACCCGCAGGGCAGCCCGCCCCGTCGCGTCAGCGGTAGCCGCGGCGGTCGCGGCGGTCTCCGCGGCACCTGAACGGCCGCGTGCGGCACCGGAGGTGCCGGGTCGGGGGACCTCCCCTGACGATGCGGAGGCGCCGTCCACCCTGACCGCGACGCGGTCACCAGGGTTGTTGTCCGGCAGCGACCCGGCGGCCAGTGGCACCGTGCCCGCCTCGGTCCGCAGCACTCGAACGGTGACCGCTGGACGATGAACCCGGTCCTGCGGTCTGGGTTCGACGACGACATCCTGCACCTGCCCAGTCAGCGACGTCGGGGACGGCGCCGTGGCCGCTGCCGCGGCTGTTGCCGGTGCAACGTTCGCCGCTACGGACCTAGCCGGCGGCGGACCGACGCCGGATGCGGCAGGGACGGCGCCAACGAGGACCACTGTCGCGAGGAGACAGGATCCCGCTACGGTCATGCGTCGCATGGCTGCCCCTTTCACAACGACAAACGTCAGGCCGCGCCCCCAGAGCGCATGTCACCCATCCGCACGGCAGTGCCCGACCACATCGCCCGACCACATCGCCCGACCACGCATCACAGCAGCGCGTAGGCGGATACCCGCGACTCTCGACCCTTCCGGCATCGCCGGCCGAGGACCATGCCTGGTGATCTTACGTCAAATAGCGGCACAGCGGCCGAGCGCCACCCTGATCATCGCGTCAACGCAGCCCGCTCGTGGTGCCCTGGAGTGGGCACCTGAGGCGGCGCTGGGATTGTCCTGGTGGGTGGACGAGGGCGAACGGCGCCTGACCGGTGCCTCGTGCCACTGATACGGCAGGATGTCGGCATGGCCGGCAGCAGCTACCCCCACCTGGTGTTCGCGAGCGACGATGCAGGCCTGACAGCTGCCCGGCTGACCGAGGTCATCCGCGGCATCGTCGGCGACGAGGCGACCATCGCTAACCCCCCTTTGAGCCTGGTGGTCACGCTGGAGGAGTTCAGCCTGACGCTGTGGATCGATGACGAGGCGGACCAGGTCGCCGAGCGCTACGTGGAGTACCTACCGGAATCCGCGCGGCGCCGTCGGTTGGCGGTCTGCACCACCCTGATCGACATGGCCGGGTCCGCCGATCCGGACCGGCGGCATGCGGCGACGACGACCAGGATCGCGGCCGCGCTCGCTGAGCTGCCGGGCGTGTTCGTGTTCGAGGAGACCACCAAGCTGTTCGTCGGGATGGACTACGGCGAGCCGGCGGCCGAGCCGGCGGCCCCCGCGCCAGAGCCCCTACCTGAGCCGGAACCCCAGCCGGAGCCTGAAGCAGCGCCGGTACTCCAACCCGAGCC
>DASQEP010000054.1:0-8101 GCA_035633615.1 Dermatophilaceae bacterium | reverse complement strand
GCACCCCCGAGGTGCAGCAGCAGCTCGACTTCAGCACCGGCGCCGTCGACGTACCAGCCTCGGGTCTTCCCGAGATGACCGACGTGGAGCGGGTCACCGCCGAGCTCGGAATCCTCGGCATCGACGTCTCCAGCCACGTGGTGTCGCGGCACAAGCGGCTGTTCGCGGCGCTCGGGGTGACGCCGGCGGCGGACCTGCTGAGCGTGCGCAACAGTCGCGAGGTGCTCGTCGGCGGGGTGAAGGTGGCGACGCAGACGCCGGCCGTACGGTCAGGGCGCCGGGTCATCTTCCTCACCCTCGACGACACGACCGGGCTGAGCGACGCGACGTTCTTCGAGGACGTCCAGGGCCCGTACGCGGCGGTCGTCTTCCATTCCTGGTTGTTGCTGGTCAGAGGGGTATTGCGACGGACCGGTCCCCGAGGGGTCTCGGTGCGGGCCACCGGGGCCTGGGAGCTGTCCGACCTGTGGCGAGCCTGGCTGGCCGACGGACTCACCGGGGCGGAGTCCGCCCTGGCCGCCGCCGATGCCCAGGCCCACGCGCTGGCCGCGGCGGGCCATTCCTACGACGAGCGGGCCAGGGCCGGGGCGGCCGTATCTCGTTCGCCTCGTCCGGTGATGGCCTCACCGACGCCCTCACCGACGTCCTCGCCGATCCTGGGGGTCGGCTCGGGAGATCCGACCTACGTCGCGGTCGACCGAGCCGGAGGAATGGGCGGTGGGGGTCATCGGGTGCTGGTGCATCCCTCGGGGTTTCGGCAGTCACCGTACGCCGACGTCCGTCCTCCGGGTGAAGACACCCGGGCCGGTCGGGGACTGGCCGACGCGGTCACCCTCGACACCCGGTCCCACCACTGCGACGACCTCCTGCCCCAGGGCTCGCAGGTTTTCCCCGACCCCTCCCCGCCCCCAGCGAACCTCGACGCGCCAGCACACCTCGGTGACGAGGGCGCGGGTGGCCCGGGTCGGCAAGACCCTGCCGGGGCGGTCCAGTCCGGCCAGGCGCCGCGCAAGCTGTGGCATGCCAGTCCGGGAAGCGCGGGACACTAAGGTGACAACCACGAGCACCCGAGCCCTCGGCCCAGCCGGGCAGCCCTTCTCGGGCCGGGACAGGAAGGGACGTCGATGCCCGAAGATCAGTGGCGTGCTCGACGCGCCGGCGTCGAGACCTCGATCCGTACCGCCCTGGTCTGGGACCGGGTGCTGGCCACGGCGACAGCCCAGTCGGCCCGGCTGGGCCGCCCCCTTCGGGTCATCGACCTGGGTGGCGGCACCGGGGGAGTGGCCGTCCCGCTGGCCGGTTACGGTCACGACGTCACGGTCGTCGACCCCAGCCCCAACGCCCTGGCCGCCCTGGACCGCCGCATCAACGACGCCGGAGTCTCCGACCGGGTCCGGGCCGTGCAGGGCGATGCGCTCACGTTGCCCCAGGTGTACCCCCTGGGCGATGTCGACCTGGTGTGCTGCCACGGGGTGCTGGAGGTGGTCGACGACCCGGCGAGTACCGTCCTGGCCCTCTCGGTGGCGCTGGCCCCGGACGGCGTCGTCAGCTTGGTGGTCGCCCAGCGCCTCGCCGCGGTGCTGGCCCGGGCACTGGCTGGGCGATTCGCTCAAGCGCAGCACGCCTTGGACAGCCCGGACGGGCGGTGGGGGGACAACGACCCGACCCCACGACGGTTCGATATCGACGACGTCCGCGACATGCTCACCGCTGCCGGACTCACCATCGTCGAGGCTCACGGGGTCCGGATCTTCAGCGACCTGGTGCCCTCGGAGTACCTCGACACCGAGAGTGACCGGGCGGCGCTGCTCGACCTGGAACGCCGAATCGGTACCCATCCGGACCACGCCCTGCTGGCCCGGCTCGGTGCCGCCGCTCATGTGCTGGCCCGCAAGGTCGTCTCGGCCTGACACAGGGCAGATGCACCGGCCCGGACCCGGTGGTCGACGATGAGTCGGCGGCAGTTTCCCCGGCCGAAGCGGGTCGCCGACCGGCCTCCCGACGACACTGGTTGCCACATCCTGCACGTCGACATGGACGCCTTCTACGCGGCCGCCTCCCTGTTGTCCCGGCCGGACCTACGGGGCACCCCCGTCATCATCGGTGGCGGCAACCGTGGTGTGGTGCTGTCCGCAACGTACGAGGCCCGCGGGTTTGGGGTGACCGCGGCCATGCCGATGAGCCGCGCCCGCCGACTGTGCCCGCAGGCGAGCGTCATCGCCCCCGACCACCGGCTCTACGCGCGCGTGTCCGAGGCGGTCATGGCCGTTCTTCGGCAGGTGACCCCACTGGTCGAACCCCTGTCGATGGACGAGGCGTTCCTCGACGTGAGCGGCGCTGGCCGTCGCCTCGGCAGCCCCCGGGCGATCGCCACCTGGATCCGCGACACCGTCGCAGACGAGCAAGGCCTCCCGTGTTCGGTCGGTGTCGCGCCGACCAAGTACGTCGCCAAGCTGGCCTCCGGACTGGCCAAGCCGGACGGGTTACTGGTGGTGCCGGTGGCCGAAGTGGTGCCGTTCGTCCAGCAGTTGCCGGTCGCCGCCCTCTGGGGGGTCGGTGAACGTACGGAGGAGCAGTTGCACCGGTTGGGACTGCGTACCGTGGCGGACATCGCTCACACCCCGGTCCACACCCTCCGACGCGCACTGGGTCAGACGGGAGTACACCTGCACGCCCTCGCCTGGGGCCGGGACGAGCGGACGGTTGCGCCGCTGCGACGAGAACGCAGCGTCGGGGCCGACGAGACGTTCTCGCACGACATCGACGACCCCCAGGAGATCCACCGGAGACTGCTGCGGCTGTCCGAGCGAACAGCCTCCCGTGCCCGCGCGCAGCGAGTGATGGGCCGAACGATCACCATCAAGGTGCGCTTCGCCGATTTCGCCACCATCACCCGGTCCCACACCCGCCGCGACCCCACCGACATCACCCAGGACATCTACGCCACGGCTCGGCGCTTGTTCGACGATCTGGGCCTGCAACGCACCAGGATCCGACTGGTCGGGGTGCGCCTGGAGGGTTTGATCGAGACCGCGCTCGCCCCGGTCCAGGGCCTGCTGGACGAGCCCGAACACGGTTGGCGGGATGCCGATCACGCGGTCGACAGGGCCTCTGCCCGCTTCGGGGCAGGAACGATCCGCCCGGCGAGCCTGGTCGGCCTCCCAGCCCGGGACATCCCGACAGGGCCCCACGGCGGGGGGCACGGTCCCAGCCGACCCGAAGCAACCCAGCTCACAGCGCCGTTGGACCGGGACCACCGGGCGCGCTGCACGACCACGTCCGGCGGGCGGACGGGGGATGACGGGGCAGTGTGACTGGGCGTGGGCGTCCGGCCCCGACCCGCCCCGCCCCGCCCTGACCAGGCCGTCCCAACCCGGCCCGACCGGCTGGCCATCGGCAACATGTGCTTACCCATCCGCACCGCCAGGGACGGGTACCATACCCATTCCCGCCGACGTATCCTTGAGCTGCGAAGGTGGGCCCGATCCCGCCCTGTAACCTTGCCGGTCACATGTGCGTTGTCATCAGTAGGCCCGTCACGAACGAGGCATGGGTAGCCAGCAGAGGAGGTCGCGGTGCCGCTGTCCGACCACGAGCAGAAGCTGCTCGAGCAGATGGAGCGTGCGCTCTACGCCGAGGACCCCAAGTTCGCCACCCAGATGAAGGGCTCTGCATCCCGCGGCACGGCCCGTCGCCGCGCCCTCATCGGCTTCGTTATCGCCGTCCTGGGCCTCGCCGTGATCATTTTCGGCGTCACGACGCAGTTGGTCATTGTGGGCGCCCTCGGGTTCGCCACCATGGTCGCCGGGGTGGCTTGGGCGCTGACCCCGCCGCGGCCGCCGACCCGTGTCGGTGGCGCCGGTAGCCCGAACGTCACCGGTCCCGTGCCGATTGACGCCGGCTCACGACCTGGTGCAGCTCGACCCGCTCGACCTGCTCGCCCTGGCAAACGTCGAGAAGCAAAGGGCACTTCACCCCGTAAGTCCCGCCCCTCGGGTACCTTCTTCCAACGCATGGAAGAGCGCTGGGAACGGCGCCGCCGCACTGGTGAGTGGTAGAACCGGCAAGCCCACTGACAGCGACCCGATTGACCATGAATAACCGAATTGGGAGGTTGAGCGGCCTCGGACCAGGCGTCGGCGGATGGTTCAGGCGAACTCAGACCAGCAGCCGCCACACGCCGACAAGCCACATTGCGGCAATGACCAGGCCGGCGGATAGCTCGATCCCGTAGCTGACCATCGCGGCACGCACTGCCACTACGGTCGACGACCACGCCTGCCCCGTGGACTGGAGTCTCACCGTCTCGGCGAGGAACACACCGCCGACGAAGCCCAGCACCAACCCCACGACCGGCACCACGAAGAACCCGACGATGCCCACCACAGCACCCAGAACGATGCTGCCCCGAGGCACTCCGGCAACGCGCATCCGTCGACCGGGAATCAGGTATTGCAGGGTCAAGCCGAGGGCCGCCACACCGACAGCCGCAATCAGAACCCCCCACCCCACCGGGTCCGCCGCCACGATGGCCCACACCAGCACGGACGCCAGGATCACCGGGATGCCGGGGAGCACCGGCAAGACGATGCCGACCAAGCCGACGAGGATCATCACCCCGCAGATGAGCGAGATGTTGGGCAGAGACACCAGGGCGGAGTCGGCCGCTCCAGCGGCACGAGTCAGCACACGGGTGTCCGCGACGTGGACGAGGCGATGCTCAGATGGAGAAGTGTGTCGGGGCGTTTAGCCGCTCGGATTCGTTCTGGATGTCGGAGGCAACCTCACGGAGCTTCTCCAAGTGCTTTCGCCCGTGGTGAGCGCAGAACAGCAGCTCGCCACCGGAGCTCAGGCGCGCCCGAACATAAGCCTGAGCGCCGCACCGGTCGCAGCGATCGGCCGAGTTCAGCGATGGTGCCAGTGCAGCAGTCACGAGAGCCCTTCCGTTCCGTCCAGAATGCCACCGAACCCTTGCCCGGGGCTTGGTCTAGCCACACTCGACAGAACAGTGAAACACGTGGAAACGTTCCCCGGGGGCAATGAAGGCATCCGGGTGCGGGTGGTGGAACCCGCCGAGCCCTCGGTACACACCTCCTATCGGCGCGCGGGCGACCCTACACAGCACTTGGCCACCATCCGCATGCGTGCCGTGGCCCGTCGGTCGCCACACACGGGATTAGCCTGCAGAGGGAGGACGGCGAGCCGGTCAGCGGCAGGCTGGGAGGCAGCCGTGGACCGGAATCGAAAGGACGATAGTGGGAATCGCCACCGCAGATGACGCGGCGTCACGACGAGGGCGGGGCGCCGGCCCGGTGACGGCCACTCGCCCCGGCGCACCGGGTCGAGCGGTGCCGTCCCCGGACGCGGCGGCCTCCAACTACACCGCCCGGCACCTTCAGGTTCTCGAAGGACTGGAGGCGGTTCGCAAACGTCCCGGGATGTACATCGGCTCGACCGACTCACGGGGGCTGATGCACTGCCTTTGGGAGATCCTTGACAACGCGGTCGATGAAGCGCTCGGCGGCCACTGCACCCGCATCGAGGTGAGTCTGCACCGGGACGGTTCGGTGGAGGTACGGGACAACGGCCGGGGCATCCCCGTCGACGTCGAGCCGCGCACCGGCCTGTCCGGGGTGGAGGTCGTGTTCACCAAGTTGCACGCCGGCGGGAAGTTCGGCGGCGGCTCCTACACCGCCACGGGCGGTCTGCACGGGGTCGGCGCCTCGGTGGTCAACGCACTGTCGGAGCGGCTGGACGTCCAGGTGGATCGGGGCGGCAAGACCTACGCGATGAGCTTCCACCGCGGTGAACCGGGCACCTTCGCCGATGCCTCGGCGGCCGATCCGTCACCAGTGTCCGCCTTCGCACCCTTCGTGGACGAGAGCGAACTGCGCATCGTCGGCCGGGTCAAGCGTGGGGTAACCGGGTCACGGGTGCGGTACTGGGCCGATCCGCAGGTCTTCCTGCGCGAGGCCGACTTCTCACACCGTGAGCTGTCCGACCGGGCTCGTCAGACCAGCTACCTCATCCCCGGGCTGGCGATCGTCGTCAGCGACGAGCGGGGCCGGCCGGGCACCCCCGGAGCCGACGGCCCACACCGGGAGGAGTACCTGCACCGCGGGGGTATCGCCGAGTTCCTTGAGCACCTGGCCGGCGACCCGGCGCTGACCGACCCGTGGCGATTGACCGGGATCGGGCACTTCCGCGAGACCGTGCCGGTGCTGGACGATCGGGGACACATGTCCCCGATCGAGGTCGAGCGGGAATGCTCGGTGGACATCGCTTTGCGCTGGGGCCAGGGCTTCGAGACCACTGTGGTCAGCTTCGTCAACATCATCGCCACCCCTAAGGGCGGTACCCACCTCACCGGTTTCGAGCAGGGCTTGCTGAGAGTGTTCCGTAAACACCTGGAGATCAGCTCCCGCCGGCTCAAAGTCGGCACCGACAAGGTCGAGAAGGACGACATCCTGAGCGGGCTGAGCGCGGTCCTCACCGTCCGGCTGGCCGAACCGCAGTTCGAGGGTCAGACCAAGGAGATCCTCGGCACCTCGGCGGTCCGCGGCATCGTCTCCCGCATCGTCGAGGACGAACTCAACACGCTGCTCGGTTCGACCCGGCGCGGGGAAAAGGCTCAAGCGGTGCTGGTGCTGGACAAGGTGGTCGCCGAGATGAAGTCACGCATCTCGGCCCGTCAGCACAAGGAGACCCAGCGCCGCAAGAACGCCCTGGAGTCCTCGACGCTACCGGCCAAACTCAACGACTGCCGCAGCACCGACATCTCCCGCACTGAACTGTTCATCGTCGAGGGGGATTCGGCGATGGGCACCGCCAAGGCGGCCCGATCGGCGGAGTTCCAGGCGCTGCTGCCGATCCGAGGCAAAATCCTCAACGTACAGAAGGCGTCGGTCGGCGACATGCTCAACAATGCCGAATGCGCCGCGCTGATCCAGGTGATCGGGGCCGGCTCGGGGCGCACCTTCGACCTCGACCTGGTCCGCTACGGCAAGGTCATCATCATGACCGACGCCGACGTCGACGGCGCTCACATCCGCACCCTGCTGCTGACCCTCTTCTTCCGGTACATGCGTCCGCTGGTCGCAGCTGGCCGGGTGTATGCAGCCGTGCCGCCATTGTTCCGGATCGAGGTCGTGGTGCCGGGCCCCAAACCGAACGAGTTGATCTACACCTACTCCGAGGAGCAGATGCGCCGGACCGTGACCGCCCTGGTCAAACGTGGGCGGCGGATCAAAGAGCCGATGCAACGGTACAAGGGTCTGGGTGAGATGGACGCAGTGCAGCTCGCAGAGACCACGATGGACCCGCGGCACCGGACGCTGCGTCGGGTCCGGCTCTCCGACGCCGCGCAGGCCGAGACAGTCTTCGAACTGTTGATGGGCAACGACGTCCCACCCAGGCGGGACTTCATCGTCGAGGCCGCGCACACCCTGGACACCGAGCGCATCGACGCCTGATCGGACCACCAGGCCGGCAGACCGCGAGCCGGCCGGTACAGCCCGGTCGCCAGGTCACCGGTCGGCTTCGACGCGCCTTCGGATGGACGGGAGTCGCGGTGAGGGGCACGCTGTGGCAATGACGTACCCGGAGAACACCGGCCCGGTCGGTGGCTCGGAACGGTGACCCAAGGCCACCGTTCCGAGCCGTCGCTGGTCAGGAGGATCGGCCCGGGTCTGCTGTTGCTGTTCATCGTCGGCGACATTCTCGGAACCGGGGTGTACGCCCTGACCGGGAAGGTGGCCAATGAGGTGGGCGGGGCGGTCTGGCTGCCCTTCCTCTTCGCATTCATCGTGGCGCTGCTCACCGCCTGCAGCTACCTGGAACTGGTGACCAAGTACCCCAGAGCCGGCGGCGCCGCCGTGTTCACGCACAAGGCGTTCCACATTCACTTCATCACGTTCCTGGTCGCCTTCACGGTGATGAGCTCCGGCCTGACCAGCGCCTCGAGTGCCTCGAAGGCTTTCGCCGGCAACCTCGCCCAGGCCGCTGGCTGGGATGCCAAGTCCGGGTCAGTGGTGCTGCTGGTGACCGCACTGGCCTTCATGACGTTGATCGCGATCGTCAATTTTCGGGGGGTGAGCGAGAG
>DASQEP010000053.1:0-5025 GCA_035633615.1 Dermatophilaceae bacterium | reverse complement strand
CTCAGGCGATCGGATCCCGGACGTCACTGCGGGTCGCCCTGGTCGAGCTGGGCGAGGAAGGCCTCCACCTGCGCCGCGATGTCCGTGTCGCTGGGCAGGGCGTCGGCCCCCTCCAGCTGGTTGGCCCGGGCCGCCATCATCGCGTCGTACTGCTCCTCGAGGGTGGTGACGGCCTCCATGTTCTCCGGGTTGGACGCGATCTGGATCGAGATGTCGGCGTCGGACTCCTCAGCGGCGTCGCGCAACTCGTCCAGCGGCACGGACATCCCGGTGGCCGCCGACAGCGATTGGAGCAGGGCCAGCGCGCCTCGCGGGAACTCCGCCTGAACCAGGTAGTGCGGAACGTGTGCCGCGAAGCCCATCGCCGGCCGGTCCTGCTCACCGAGCCGGAGCTCGATCAGGGCCGCGAGGCTGCCGGGCACCTCCAGCGAACCCACCCAGGGCTGGGTGCCGACCGTGAGGGTCGGGTCGTTGGCGTGCACCGTGACGTTGATCGGCCGCGTGTGCGGTGCCGGCCAGGGGATGGCGTGCATCCCCACGACCAGGCGCACACCCAGGGTATCGACGAGCCGCACGATCCCGGTGCTGACCGCACCCCACGCGGTGTCCGGCTCGGAGCCGTGCAGGATCAGGAACCGCTCCCCCCGCTCGTCGACGGCCGCATCGACGACCAACTCGGGCATGGCCACCGACTCGTAGTGGTCGGAGTCGAACACGGTCCGCGGACGGCGGCCGCGGTAGTCGTACAGGGAGTCGATGTCGAAGGTCGCCACCCTTGTGTGCTCGCAGCTCTCCAACAGGTGCTCGACGGCCAGCCGGCTGGCGCCCCCGGCGTCCATGAAGCCGGTCAGCCCATGGACCAGCACCGGGGCGCCCAATTCCGGGCGATCGGCCTCGAGTCGGTAGGACCCCGCTGTCACGACTTCTCCCTCACCTCGAGCCGGCGCCTCTCGCGGCCGGCTTGCCGTCAGGTTCAACGAGACTACTGCCGAAGGGATTCCCGAGGGGGGATGGCGCGACGTGATCGCGGCCGGCCGGCGCCCGATCCCTCAGCGCGATGCCGCCCTGCGGTACCGGGCAACGCCCAGCGGGACGAAGATCGCGAGCAGGAGCAGGCACCACAGGACCGAGGCGAGGACCGGGTTCTGCAGCGGCCAGTAGTCGGGGGCGACATATCCCGGCGGGACGTTGCCGAACAGCTCACGGACAGCAGCAGCCACCGCACTGATCGGGTTCCACGCGGCCACGGTCTGCAGCCACGTGGGCATGGTCTCCAGCGGGACGAATGCGTTGGACAGGAACGTGAGGGGGAACAGCCAGATCAGGCCCGCCGTCTGGGCCACCTCCACGCTGCGCACGGAGAGGCCGATGACTGCGCCGATCCAGAGGAACGAGTACGCGAACAGCGCGAGCAGGGCGAAGCCTCCCAGCACGCTCACGGCCGGGGCATCCGTGCGCCAGCCGACCAGCAGGCCGGTCAGGGCCATGGCGGCGGTGGTGACCCCGGCGAAGGCGAGGTCGGCGAAGGTGCGCCCCGCCAGCACCGCCGAGCGGGACATCGGCAACGACCTGAACCGGTCGAACAAGCCGCGGGAGAGGTCATCTGCCATCGCGATGCAGGTGGTCGCACAGGTGAAGGCCACCGTCTGCACGAAGATCCCGCCCATCAGGTAATCGGTGTAGTCACCACCTCCGGGCACCTCGATCGCCCCGCCGAACACGAACGCGAACAGCAGCACGAACATGATCGACTGGATGATCCCGAAGACGATCGAGTCCGGCTGGCGGCGCAGCCGGGTGAGGTTGCGCCAGGTGATGGTCCGCGTGTCCGACAGGGACTGGGCAAGGTCGCTCATCGCTGTGGTGCCTCCCGCGTGTCGGACAGGGCACTGCCGGGGACCGTGGCGGGGGCCGATCCCCGCCGTCCACTCCCTGAACCTGAGCCCGCACCACCCCTGGCTTGCTCGGCCTCTGCGTGGTGGCCGGTGAGCTCCAGGAAGACATCGTCGAGCGTGGGCCGTCGGACCCCGATGTCCAAGATGTGCACACCCTTCTCATCGAAGGCGCGTACGGCCTCCAGCAGCGCCGTCGCACCGCCCGCGACCGGGGCGACGAGCTGCCGGGAGTGCTCATCGACGTCCAGGGCGCCGTTGGCCAGGGCGGTCAGGACCTCACGCGCGTCCCCAACCTGACCAGCAGCCACCGTGACGGCCAGTCGCTCGCCCCCCACCTGGGCCTTGAGCTCGTCGGAGGTTCCCCGGGCGATGACGCGACCGCGGTCGACGACGGCGATGGAGTCGGCGAGCTTGTCGGCCTCGTCGAGGTACTGGGTGGTCAGCAGGACCGTCGTCCCCCGGGCAACCAGCCCCTCGATGACGTCCCACAGGCCGATCCGGCTGCGGGGGTCCAGGCCCGTCGTCGGTTCGTCGAGGAAGATGATCGGCGGCCGGGCGACCAGCGCGCCAGCCAGGTCCAGCCTGCGGCGCATGCCACCCGAGTAGGTCTTCGCGGGACGGTCGGCGGCCTCCATGAGGTCGAACTGCTCCAGCAGCTCGATGGCCCGGGTCCGCGCCTGCGCCATGCTGAAGTGGTAGAGCCGCCCGACCATCAGCAGGTTCTCCCTGCCGGTGAGGTACTCGTCGACAGCCGCGTACTGGCCGGACAGGCCGATCGAGCGGCGCACGCCTTGGGGGTCGTCGGCGACGTCGATGCCGTTGACCGTCGCCCGCCCGGAGTCCGGCGCGAGCAGGGTGGTCAGGATGCGCACGGCCGTGGTCTTGCCCGCGCCATTGGGGCCGAGCAGCCCGAGCACCGACCCGGTCGGGACCTCGAGGTCCACGCCGTCGAGGGCGCGGACCTCGCCCGACCGGCTCGGGAACACCTTGACCAGACCCTCCGCGGTGATCGCTGCCATGGGGAGATCCAACCGCAGGCCCCCGACACCCGCATGCCGACCACCCGAGCAGCACCCTTCGCACGCTCTTCACGTGCCGATATCCACACCCTGCCCCGGCGATATCCCTGAGGGGCACCACAGCCCTGCTACGTTCGGCTCACCGAAGATGTCGACGTCCGGGGGGACAGATGGATCGCAGGGATGGGCGGGCTGGGCGCGACGCTCCGTCGGCGCGCCACCGCACTGTCGTCGCCGCAGCGGTGGGCGCACTGCTGCTCGGAGCCCTGACGCCGTTCGCCGCGCCTTCGACTGCCATCACGCCCCAGGCGGAGCAGACCTGGGAGACAGGTGTCATCCAGGGCGTCGCAGACGGCGACACCGTGCTCGTCGAGATCCGGACAGCCGCCGACCCCGGCTTCATCGCACCGGCTGCCTCCCCCGACCCGGCTCTGCCGTCCGCGCGCTCCTACTGCCTCGACCGGCTCAACACTGACGGGACGATGCCCACTGACGACAACGATCTCGACGGCTGCCGGGTGCGCCTGAGCGGGATCCAGGCCCCGGAGAAGGCGGGCGCGGCCGGAGGCTCGGCCCTCCCGCAGTGCCGGGCCGATGCCGCCACCGACGCGCTCAGGGCAGTCCTTCCCAAGGGGACCCCGGTCCAGTTGCGCTCGATCAGCGTGCGGTCGGTGGAGAACGACTACTCCGAGGGCAGACTGGCCCGCTCGGTCTACTACGAGGCGAGCCCCGGGACCTGGGTCGACGCCGGGCGTGCGGTCCTCGCCGGCGGGCACGCCATGTGGTTCCCGCACAGCGTCGCCGACTCCGAGAAGCCCGAGTACACGCACAACCTGGAGTACCGGCGACTCGTGGATGACGCCGCCGCGCGCGGCGCCGGTCTCTGGTCGGCCGGGTACTGCGGCCCCTCGGTTCCGGCGGCGGTACGGACGTGGGTCGTCTCGGATCCGATCGGAGATGACGCCGGCCGGGAGTACGTCGTCGTCCTCAACGACTCCGATGCCGCGCTGGACGTGAGCGGCTGGGCGGTGCGCGACTCCTCGCTGACCACCGTCACCCTGCCGCCGGGAACCGTGATCGGCCCGCGTGATCATCTGCGCATCTTCACCGGATCCGGCGCCCCCGGGACGCCCACACCACGCGACTTCCACTTCGGTGGGCCGACCCAGATGTTCGCCAACTGGGACCCGGCTGCCGGCTACTTCTACGGCGACGGGGCGTACGTCTACGACGCCCAGCCCGGATTCGCGTACGGCAACCTGCGGGCCTGGTTCCACTACCCGTGCGACCCGGCCGCGTGCGGCGACCCGCTGGTCGGCAGGGTCGTGATCGGCGCCGTGCAGTACGACCCGCCCGGAGCTGACACCGCAGCCGGCGAGTTCATCGAGTTCCGCAACACGACGGGCGCCCCGGTGAGCCTGGGCGGGTATGCCTTCACCCGGCAGGGCTCGCAGTACGCGTTCCCTCCGGCCACCGCGATCCAACCCGGCGGCACCTTGCGCCTGTCGATGGGGGCGGGCATCGACACCGCGGACACCCTCTTCCTGGGCTGGCCCTCGAGCCTCCTGACCAACACCGGCGACCACCTCATGCTGGCCAACCTCAACCACGCTCCGGTCGACTGCCGGGCGTGGGGGGCGTTCAGCTGTGCCGGATCGCCGGTCAGCGGCCCGCTCGCCGGGCCCGTGGTGGCCGCGGTGCCGGCTGCTGCACCTGCGCCAGCCCCGGTCGCCGCGGCTCCGACCAAGCGGCCGGGTGCCCCCACCGCCGTGCGGGCGACCGCGAAGTCCAAGCGCGTGACTGTGCGCTGGTCTGCTCCTGTCCCCAACGGGACCAAGAAGGTCACCAAGTACCGCGCCAAGGTCTACCTGAGCTCCGGCAAGGCCATGAAGTACCGCACGTCGTGCACGGCCAAGCCGCGCACCCTGAAGTGCCGGACGAAGAAGCTGCTCAAGGGCCGGACCTACGTGGTCAAGGTCCAGGCCCGCAACGCGAAGGGGTACGGCGCCTTCTCCGCGCCGGTGACCGTCCGGGTCAGGTGATCGGGCGCCCGGCAACCACGACACACGACGGAAACGCGCCGGAAACGGCCAGCCAATCGGGGGCACCTA
>DASQEP010000052.1:0-2753 GCA_035633615.1 Dermatophilaceae bacterium | reverse complement strand
ACCCGATGTGTCAGGTTGGACTCTAGACTCTGCGGGGTGAGTGTCCAATAAACAGGATGTAGACCCTATTGTGACGCATCCGTAGTGCGGACCCTGACGTCCGGGTGGGGTCTACCCCAATTGGACACTCCACGCGGGATCCCCCCGATGTTCGCGGCCCGCCTCCCCCGAAAAGTCCCGCTCTCCGTCTTGCCGGGTCGGGACCGGCCGGCACCAAGCGGCCCGGTCAGACGGGTGCCGGAGGGGTCGTCGGCGACCGCCCGCAAGAGTGGCAGCGCTCGGTCCAGCCGCAGCCGCAGCTGCGGGGTCTTCAACAGCAACCCGGAAATCAACCTGCCCGAGCCGCCCGGAGGGTGCGCCCTGACCGGGTCCTTGACCAGAAGTGGTTCCTCTGGCACGGCAACGTCTTCCGTGCCCGGCAAACCGTCGACGACCTCACCACCGACCTCACCGACGTCGGCGTCGAGTCGGGCAAGCTGGCCAAGGTGGTCCGCGAGTTCGGCGGCTACCTCGCCGCCAACGCCCCGGCCATCCCGAACTACGCAGATGCGATGGAGCCCCCGCGGCGCGCACTTGCTACTGCAGATCCGCACCCGCGTCCTCAACGACACCCTCACCGACGACTACCGACGCTGGTACCCCGACTTCACCCACACAACCGATCAAGAGCACCTGGCTGCGCAGCCTCCCATGGTTTGTCCCGCTCTCCAAGATCTGTCCAACCAGGGCGGCCGGGAGCTGCAGCTCCCGGCGTGAAGGGTCTTGTCAGCCCAAGAATTGGCCCACCATCCAGAACCACACCAGGTACATCAACTGTCCAGGTCCCGCGAGGCCGCCTACCTCACACCTCGGGTTCAGGCACATGACCTCCTTCAGGGCGGTGTTGGGGCCGGTGAGCCGCGGCAATAACATCCGATGAACTGGCGCTGCGGATGACGACCACATTGTGAGCGAGAGGGGGCGGATATGAACGCCGCTGCACCGCAGGGTCAAAGGAAATCCGCTGGCACGGCCGACGCCGCGCCGTCGGCCGATCACGCTCCTCGGACCGTCGATGGCGACGGCGACGGCGATACCGCCGACTTGTCCACGGTGGGCGGGCTGGTTGGGTTGCTCGGTCTGGAGCGGCTGGAGGACAACCTGTATCGAGGGGTGTCGCCGGCGGCGTCGCCGGTCCGGGTGTTCGGCGGCCAGGTCGCCGCCCAGGCGTTGATCGCCGCCGGCCGAACGGTGCCGAGCGAGCGGCGGGTGCATTCGCTGCACGCGTACTTCCTGCGGGGCGGAAATCCCCGCAATCCCATCGTGTATCAGGTGGACAGGGCCCGCGACGGGTCGGCCTTCACGACCCGCCGGGTCGTCGCCATCCAGCACGGCCAACCGATCTTCACGATGTCCGCGTCGTTTCAGGTCGACGAGCCGGGGGTCGATCACGCCGACCCCATGCCGTCCGTTCCGTCACCGGAATCGCTGCCCACCTACGCCGAGCGGACCGCGCCGATTCGCGATCGGATCTCCGCGTGGGGCCCGATACCTCCGTTGTTCGACATCCGGTATGTCGACGACCCGCCGTGGCAGTCTCGGCTGAGCGAACCGGACTCCGGGGCGCACAACAGGGTGTGGTTCCGCGCCGATGCCGCGCTGCCGGACGACGACCTGCTGCACGTGTGCGTGCTGGCGTACCTGTCGGATCTCTCCCTGTTCTTCTCCGTGCTGGCCACGCAGGCGCTGGCGGCCCAGTTCGAAAGGATGCAGATGGCGTCGCTGGATCACGCTATGTGGTTCCATCGTCCGTTCCGGACCGACGAGTGGGTGCTGTACGACATGACCTCGCCCAGCGCGTCGGGGGCACGGGGTTTGGGGATCGGCCACTTCTATGCTCAGGACGGGCGGATGCTCGCCACCGTCGTCCAAGAGGGACTGATCCGGCTGCGGTAAAAGGCGAACATTCCTCGGTCCAGCGCGGCTACTTTCGCGGAGATGTTCCTGCACTGCCGAGACGAACACCTCGACACGCCGATGGGATCACCCCGGCCCGGGTGGCAGCGTGCGGTGTCTGGCCGGCTGGGGTCAGTTCGCACCGCGCTGGTCCAGTGCCGTCGCAGCGCCGCGGTTGAGTGGTACCGGATCGGTGTCGCGCGCGGTGTCGAGTCGCGGGTCATCACCTCTCCCGCGACGCGGACGGCCGGCCGGTCCACCCCGATCGCCGCCACGTCCGCGGGGGCCGGCGGGTGTGCCCGACCAGAGACCCCCTGCAGGGGCCGGACCGTCGCCAGATCGATCATCGATGCCTTCCCTGGAACGAATAACCTTCCCGGGCGCGGCGCGTGACCGCGCCCGGGGAGCGGGGCGGGAAACGACTCTTCGGTCACTCGGGGCCGGGCGGGCCCGGGGTTCAGCGGGGGATGCTGTCCAGTTGTGCCGCGACGGCGATGCTGGCGAACAACTCGAACCCGCCGCCGTCCGGTCGCCGCCAGCCCAGCACGGCCTGGGCCAAGCCGAGTTCGGCGGCTTGTTCGGCTCTCACCGGATCAACCGGCCGGTGCTCGGGGCCGGGGCTGTTGGCCAGCGCCCGGGCCATCGGCAGGTACCGACGGAACACCGCGTCCCGGGCGGCGGCCAGCGTCCGGGGAGCATCGCCGGTGCTGGCCCGAGCCATCACCGACCACACGTCCTGTGCCGCCTCGGCGGCGGCGACCGGATCCCTGCTTGCTCGCTGGTGTTCGGGTCCGCCCACAGCGCACCACCGCCGGTTC
>DASQEP010000051.1:0-27111 GCA_035633615.1 Dermatophilaceae bacterium | reverse complement strand
GCCGGCCTCGGAGTAGCTCAGCACGGTGCTCTCGTGCAGGTGTTGGCCCTCCGCGCAGCGACACGAGGGGGTACCGCAGCGGCGCCGTTGCACCACTACAGAGCCGCGGATCATCCGTGGGAACCGGCCTGGACCGTTGGGGGACATCGTCGCACCATCCTCTCACCTGCACGCGCCACGCGTGCAGGTAAGAGGATGGTGCACAGAAGGTACGAGTGATGGGGAACGCCTACGGCCAGTCGTGGATCAGTTGGTAGAACGCGCGCAGGCAGGCCAGTCAGGTCACCCGAAAGTGCGAAAGTCCACTGCCAAGTAGCCTCTGCCCATGAAGCCTGCTGGCGACGCGCCGAGCGAGCAGGGCGACCCGGCCTTCCACCAGCGGTACGCCCGTCAGCTCGTGCTGCCCGACCTGGGACCGGCGGGCCAGCAGGCTCTGGTTCGGGCCCGAGTGCTCGTCGTCGGCGCCGGTGGCCTGGGGTCGGCGGCGTTGACGAACCTGGCTGGGGTGGGTGTGGGCACCCTCGGGGTGGCCGACCCCGACTTGGTGGAACTGTCCAACTTGCATCGACAGGTGATCCACGCAGAGCACAACCTTGGGCGCGCCAAAGTCGATTCAGCCGCGGACCGGATCGCCGAGCTCAACTCCACGGTACGGGTTCGGCGGCATAAATTCCGAGTTGACGACGCGGTGGCTCCTGACCTGGTCCGGGACTACGACGTTGTCATCGACGCGTGCGACAACCAGGCCACCCGGCAGGCACTGAGCAGGTCCTGCGGCGCGCTTGCCCGTCCTCACGTCTGGGGGGCAGTAGCGGCCACGTCGGGTCAGCTGAGCGTGTGGTGGGCTCCGCGGGGCCCGTGCTTCCGGTGCGTCTTCCCGCACACCGAGCCGGCGACCCTCGACGCAAACTCGGTGGGGGTGCTCGGACCCGTGCCGGCCGTCATCGGTACCCTGCAGGCCATCGAAGCGGTCAAGATCCTCACCGGGGCGGGCGATCCCATGGTGGGACGGCTGCTGCTCTACGAGGCGATGGCGAGCACATTCAGCTCGATCCGAGTGCGGCCCAGCCCGCTCTGCCCCTGTCGAACTGCCGGGTCGTCACGGATGAGTACGCCGGGAAGATGAGGGTTCACCAGGTCGCCGACACCGTCCGGGACCTGGTCGACACGCCGCCGGTACCGGTTGTCGGTGGCGGATGATCCAGTGGAAATGTGAAGCTGATCGTCGAGCCGGCGCGCGTCCAACCGGCGCTCGAAGTCCAACCGGCGCACGAACTGGAATCCGAGCTGGTTGTAGAACCGGACCTGGATGCGTTGCAGAAGGCCGCCGTGCAGGATCGCTCCCCAGTGCTGCGGGTGGTAGGCGCCCCTGGCACCGGGAAGACGACCGTCGCGCTCGCAGCGGTCCTCGACCGGATCCGACGGGACGGCATGCCCGCTTCGGCCGGTGTTGTGCTGACGCCCAGCCGGCGGCAGGCCGAGCGGTTGCGCGACCGCCTGGTGTCCGGGGCCGGGGTGACCACGACGCGCCCGATGGCCCGGACGGTGGCGTCGTTCGCCTACGCCATCCTGAGCGACCACGCCGACTCCTCCGGTGACGGTCAGCCCCGGCTGCTGACCGGGGCGGATCAGGACACCATTCTGCGCGAGCTCCTCGCTGGCCACGCCGCCGACGACGGTGGACCCGGCCGGCGCCCGGAATGGCCCGCAGCCCTCGCCGAGGCCGTGCCAACCCGGGGATTTCGCGATCAGCTGCGGGACCTGATCAGTCGGGCCGTCGAGCACGGGCTGGAGGCCACCGACCTGGCGCTCTTGGGGGTCACCCACGAGGTCCCGGAGTGGGTGGCGGCCAGCCGGGTCCTGGCCGAGTACGACCAGGTGACGGCCCTGTCACGGCCAGGCTGCTTCGACCCGTCCTGGGTGCTCGGTGCCGCCGCCGCGGCTCTGCGGGAAGACTCGGCCAGCGCGGCGCGGCTCGCTGGCCGGGTGCGGTTCGTGGCCGTCGACGACGCTCAGGACCTGTCCCCGGCCGCTGCCCAGCTGATCGAGGCGGCGGTGCGGGTCTGCGGGGTGCGCCTGCTGGTCGCCGGGGACCCGGACGCCGCGGTGCACGGCTTCCGAGGGTCCGACCCACGGCTGGTGGCCGGTGGGTGGAGTCTGCTCGCCGATGCTCCCACCGTTGTGCTGCGGCGCGGCCACCGTCAGGGTTCGGGGCTGGCCGCGGTCACTTCGCGAGTCGCCGAGCGAGTCGGATCTGTCGGGATGGTGCGGCACCGCCGGCCGGTGCCCCGGCCCGACCCGAGGCCGGCATCCGTCTTGCCCGTCGCCGCCGACTCAGCCCACGTCGCGGGGGCCGCGTCACCCGCCGTCGAGGTCTCCGTCCTGCATAGTGGTGGGGCGCAGTCCAGGGCGGTGTGTTCGGCGTTGCGCAAGGCACACGTCTTGCAGGCGGTGCCCTGGTCGCAGATGGCCGTTCTGGTCCGCGGCCAGGCGTGCGGGGCAGCGCTGCGGCGGCAGCTGGCCGCGGAGGGGATCCCGCTGGTGGCGGACGCCGGGCTCCCGCTCGTCGAGGAACCAGTCGTGCGTCCGCTGTTGAGCCTGATGTCCGCAGCGGTGGCGGTGGCCGCAGGCAGTGCCGATCCGTTCGGCGTCGACGCCCTGGTCGACACGCTGACCTCGCCTGTCTGCGGTGTGGACTCGCTCCGGCTACGCGCGGTGCGGCGGGCGATCCTCCGGGTGGATCGTTCCCGCGGGGGCCAGCGCAGTAGCGACCAGCTTCTGGTGGCCGGGGCTCTCGGCGACAGCGTGGCGGCGGCGCTCGGTGAGCTCGGCGATCCGCTCCGGCGATGCGCGGCGGCAATCCGGTCCGGCCGGCGGGCCATGACCGGTCAGGTTCCTGCGACCGCCCACGCGCTGTTGTGGGCCGTCTGGTCTGCCCTGGGCGTCGCCGAGCAGTGGCGGCAGGCAGCCCTGGCGGGTGGGCCCTTGGGCCGCGCGGCGGATCGACACCTGGACGCCGTGGTCGCGCTGTTCAAGGCGGCCACCGACCATCAAGAACGGCTGCCCGGTGGGGGTCCCGGGGGGTTCCTCGAGCTGGTCATGGGGCAGGAGGTGGAGTCCGACGCGTTGGTGGCCCTGGCGCCGGCCACGGACGCGGTCACCGTGACCACACCGGCCGGCGCGGCCGGCAGGTCCTGGCGGCTCGTCGTGGTGGCCGGGGTGCAGCAAGGACAGTGGCCGGACCTTCGGCCCCACGGTGGCCTGCTGCACACTCAGCGGCTCATCGACGTGCTCACCGGCCGGGACGATCGCGAAACAGGGCCCGATTGCGCCGTCCTCCATGACGAGCTCAGGCTCTTCCACGTCGCCGTCAGCCGCGCTCGGGAGCACCTGTTGGTCACCGCGGTCCGTGACGAAGACCACCAACCCTCGGTCCTTCTCGACCTGGTCGACCCGCCGACACCGGGTCAGGATGAGCCGCGCCCATTCGCCGTCGCCCGCCCGTCGGCCTCGCTGCCCGAGGCCGTCGCGCAGCTGCGGCGGGAGGTCGTCGTCGCCCAGGAGCCGGTGCAGCGGGAGCGGGCGGCCCGAGGCTTGGCGTTGCTGGCTCATCACGGGGTACGCGGGGCCGACCCGGCGTCCTGGTGGTCGGCCCGGGACGCGACCGACCGTGACCGGCCCCGGCGGGCCGGGCTCACGGAGGTGGTGATCTCCCCGTCCCACCTCGCCGGCTTCACGCAGTGTGAGCTGCGTTGGTTCCTGACTCACTGCGGCGGGCAGCCGGATCACACCAGTCCCGCCTCGGCGGTCGGCCAGCTCGTCCACGACATCGCAGCCGGCTGCGACACCGGCGACGAGGACGCGATGGGGGCCGAGCTGGCTCGCCGGTGGCCGGGACTGGGTCTGCCGGCGGGTTGGGTCACCCGCCGGCAGTTCGAGCTGGCCGGTGACATGGTGCGCCGGTTGGCCGCGCACGATCGGGCCGCCCGGGAGCAAGGCTGGCAGCTGGTCTCCCGTGAGGTCACCCTGGAGGCGACGGTGGGCGGAGTGACCGTTCGTGGCCGGGTCGACCGGGTCGAGCGGGACGACCGGGGGCGGGTGCGGGTCATCGACCTGAAGACCGGGGCGAGCAAGCCGAGCGCTGCGGACGTCGCCCGGCACCCGCAGCTTGGCGCCTATCAGCTGCTGCTGGCCGCCCACGGCCCGGACCCCGTCGCCGGAGCCGCGCTCCTGCAGCTCGGCGGGGCCGCCACTGCATCCCGCGTCGACCTGCAGCAGCAGGCGCCCCTCGAAGACGGGGACGCGGCAGGTTGGGCGGCGGCGATGGTCTCGGACGTCGGCCGCCGGGCCGCCGGGTCTGGGTTTCGGGCCATCCCCGGCACGTGGTGCCGCACCTGTCCGACGGTGGCTTCGTGCCCGTCCTTCGCCGATACGGGGGTCGACTCGTGAGGCAGCAACTGGTGTGCCCAGCCTCGTGGGGATCATCCGGCCAGCTCAGCGACGCATCGTGGTCGGCGACGGCACTTGCCGACGCGTTGGGTCGTCCGCGGCCGACGACGGAGCAGGTCATGGTCATCGAGGCGCCGTTGGAGTCGATGCTGGTGGTAGCGGCGGCCGGATCCGGCAAGACCGAGACAATGGCGGCTCGGGTGGTCTGGCTGGTGGCGAACGGCCTGATCTCGCTGGAGCAGGTACTCGGGTTGACTTTCACCCGCAAGGCCGCAAGCGAGCTGGCCGACCGGGTTGCGGGCCGACTTCGACGCCTTGCCGACGCCCTTCCCGGACGCTGGGACCCGCTGCTGCCGGTCCCCGACATCCTCACGTATCACGCCTATGCCGGACGGCTGCTCGGTGAGCACGGCCTGCGCATCGGGGTGGAACCGGGAACTCGCCTGCTGACCGAGGCCTCGTCCTGGCAGTACGCCCACGAGGTGGTGCAGCGTTATGACGGTCCGATGGCTCATGTGGAGGCGGCTGCGTCAACGGTGACCAGGGCTGTCGTCGCAGTGTCCGCCGAGTTGAACGAGCACCTGCAGTCGGTCGAGGCGGTCGAGGAGTATCTCGGCGAAATGGAGACCAGGGTGGCCTCGCTACCCGGCGGGGGGTTTCGCGGCCGGGGACTACCCGCCGACGTGGTCGCGCTGGTGTCCCGGGCTTTGGCCCGCCGAGAGCTACTGCCCTTGGTGACCGCTTACCAGCGGCTCAAGCGGCAGCGACGCGCGATGGACTTCGCCGACCAGATGGCCTTCGCGTGCCGTTTGGTTGCAGGTCACCCCGTTGTCGTGAGCCAAGAGCGGGGCAGGCGGCGGGTGGTTCTGCTCGACGAGGTGCAGGACACCAGCGAGGCCCAGTTGACCCTTCTGCATGCTCTGTTCGCCGCCCGGGACGCCGCAGCGCCGGATGCCGCCGCCCCGGCCGGATCGGTCGGGCCAGGCATCGTCCCGGTCATGGCCGTCGGTGACCCGCATCAGGCGATCTACGGCTGGCGAGGAGCCAGTGCCACCACGATGCGCCGTTTCGTCAGGGACTTCACGGACGATTCCTGGGGGGTGGCCGTCGGGGGGTTGTCGACGAGCTGGCGTAACGATCGGGCTGTCATCGACGCCGCCAACGTCGTCGTCGCGCCGCTGCGCCGGCACAGTCCGGTACCGGTGTCGTCGGCCGTCCCGGCGCCATCGGCGGCAACCGGACGCATCCACGTTGCACGGTTGGGGGACGAGAGGGCTGAGGCTGGCCACGTCGCCGGGTGGATCGCACGTCGCTGGGCAGGGCCTCGCACGGCACCGGGCCCGTCGGCACCGGCAGGGGGCGCGGTCGCCCGCGCCGGCGCCAAGGCGGCAACACCGGCCGCCGCGTTGACCGCGACTTCGGCGGCGGTGCTGTGCCGCCGGCGCAGCCAGTTCACGTCCGTCGTGGCGGCTCTGCGGGCCGAGGGTCTGCCGGTGGAGGTGGTCGGCCTCGGCGGCTTGCTGACCACGCCGGAGGTGACCGACCTGGTCGCGGTGCTGACCCTGGTCGCCGATCCGGGACGCGGCGACGCGGCTGTGCGGCTGCTGACCGGCCCGGCGGTCGCACTCGGGGTGGCCGATCTGGACGCTCTGGCCGGGTGGGCCCGCGAGTTGCGCGCGGCTGCGCTGGCCGGACTAGGACGCCGAAGCGATGCGGACGTGTCATCCGATCCGATCGGGCTGGGCGAAGCCATCGATCGACTACCCGGCCCGGGGTGGCGGGGCCGGGAGGGGGAGCGGCTATCCCCGGCAGCCCGGGGCCGGTTGACCCATCTGGCCAATGTCCTCGACGATCTGCGGGGTCGCCGGGATGCCACTCTGCCTGACCTGGTCATCGCCGCAGAACGAGCCATCGGACTGGACCTCGAGGTGGCTTCACGCCCCGACCGACCCGGGGAATCGGCCCGGCTCAACCTGGACGCGTTCGTCGACGCGGCTGCGGCATTCGAGGAGACCACCGAGCGACCCACGCTGGGCGGCTTCGTCGACTGGCTGGACGCCGCCCGCCTGGAGGAACGCGGCCTGGACCTGCCCACCGGGTCGGTCACCGACGGCGCCGTTCAGGTCCTCACCATCCATGCCGCCAAAGGTCTGGAGTGGGACGTGGTGGCGATCCCCGGGATGGTCGAGGGGGTATTCCCGGCTATTCCGGCCGCCCGATCGACGTGGTCCGGTGACCAGTGGCGGGTCCCGCCGGCCCGGCACAAGGGGTGGCTGACGGCGCTCGACCAGTTGCCTTTCGACCTGCGCGGTGACCGTGACGGACTCACCCTGCTCCCCTGGCGGGGATGCCCCGACCTTGCCGCGCTGCAGCGAGAACTGCGCGATTTCGCCGAGCGGGAGGGCGCCCGGCTCGTCGACGAAGAACGCCGACTGTGCTACGTCGCGGTAACTCGGGCACGCCACGAGGTCCTGCTGACGGCTCCGGTGTGGACCAGAGCAGCCACCCCACGGGTCACCTCCCGGTTCCTCGAAGACCTGGTCGAATCGCCGGAGGTCGCAGTCGCGGTGGGCCCGTGGCAGGACATGCCGGGCACGCCCGCAGGCAGGCCCACTGGCACCGGGGCCGGACGGCCAGAGGAGGGCCTTTTGCAAGGGCGTCCAGCAGCAAGGGGGGCGACTGGGCATCTGCCCGAGAGGGTGGCGGATGCATCCGAGGAGCCGACCGGCTGTGTCGTCTGGCCCGCCGACCGGCAGCCTGCAAGCGACGACAGGCTGGCCGCGGCGGTCGCGCGGGTGAACCAGTTGGGCACTGCATCTGTGGTGGAGCTCACTGAGGGCCTGCAGGAGGGTCTGCTCCGCCTGCTGCAGCGGCGGACCTGCGCCGAGATCGCCGACGGACCGCGAGACCCACTCACCCCCCCGCGCGCGTACCCGATCACGCATCTGTCTGTGTCGCAGTTGGGCTACCTGCGGACCGATCCATACGGCTTCGCGGAGCAGCTGCGGCGACCCATGCCGAGGCCGCCGGATCCGGTGGCCGACCGAGGCGTCACCTTCCACACCTGGGTGGAGCGCCACTACCGGTGTGCCACCCTGCTGGAGGAGAAGGAGCTGCCTGGTTCGGGGGAGGCCACCCTCACCTGGTCGCCTCAGGCGGCCCAGGCGGGGGTGCCGGCCGGGACAGCTGGAATGGACCGGGCGGTCGACGCGGGTGGGTGGGACCTGTCCGCCCCGCAGCAGGACGTCCTGACGGCGTCGTTCCTGCGTAGCCCGTGGGCGAACCGCCGCCCCCTCATGCTGGAGGTGCCGTTTGAGACCGACATCGCCGGGCTTTGCATCCGCGGCAGGGTCGACGCGGTTTTCCGTGACTCGGCAGACGGCGTGGTCGTCCTCGACTGGAAGACGGGGCGCAAGCCGCGTGGGGCCGCGGCGTCGGCGCACGCGCTCCAATTGGCGGTGTACAGGATCGCGATCGCGCGACTGCTCGGCATCGCAGTGGACCGGGTACGCGCCGGCTGCTATTACGCCGCCACGTCAGACACCAGCTACCCCCAACTACCCACCGAACAGGCGCTGTTCGCCTGGCTGACAGCACAGGCCCGGAGCGCCTCGTGCTAGCCGCGGTGTGCGGCTCCCTCCGAGGAGGTGACGTCCTCCGCCGAGCGGTGACGTCGTTGGTGAGCCGAGACTCGACCCTCGGATGGCGGGGTGGTCTGACCACCCGCAGACCCCACGGGTCCGACCGCGGTCGGTGGGGACCCAGCCTGATACAGCTGGTCGGTTGTCGGATGCGGCTCATACACCACGCTGACCGCACCCCCTCCGGGGGTGGGCGGCGCCGTGCTGGTGGGATTGGCGGGGTGACCTGTGGTCTCCTGACCCACCTCCCGCGCGAGGGCGCGCAACGCGTCGACGGCCTCCTCGGTGGCCTGTTGGTCGCTATTTGCCAGCGCGGCCAGCACGTCGTCCAGCATGCGCAGTTCCACCAACAGGTGGGCCCGCTGCTCGAGGTGCGGGTCGGGGACCTCTGGGCGGGCCATGGCATAGGCCTCCAGGACGGCGTCCACCGCGTCGCGCGGTGCTGCACCGACGACTGCCGCGAGGTCCTCGGCCGGGTCACCGACGAAGGCGTGATCCCAGCCGAGAACGGCCCCGATCCGGCCGGAGGTGGCATCCTCGGGGTCGTCGAACAGGGCCAGGGCGTGGTGGGGGGCCAGGCGCCCATGCAGGGTGGCCGGGGCGAACCGCCACAGCGACACGTCGTCCAACCGGCGCTCCCACCGGGACAGCAGCTGCTGCGGCACCCGCCCGGTCCCGGCCCCACGATCCAGGTCGGCCAAGTGCCGCCGGCGTGACTCCTCGGCGTCATAGCTCGGGAGAGTCAGTTCTTCGTACAGCCCTCGGTCGAGGTTGTGCACCGCAGCGATGGCACGACCAAGCTCCGCCGCCGGGCCCGGTCCTCCGGGCAGACCGACGGCCCTCAGGGGCCGCCCGTCAAGGTAGGGGTAGACCATCGCCCGGCCCCGGTCCGAGACGGACACGAAGCCCTCAGGGGCGGGGACTGCGAACGGAAGGCGGCGGGCGATCATCGTCAGCAGCTCAGCCGAGGCGTCCTGCGCCGCGCCGGAAACGGCGTCCCGCGGTACGCGCACCACCCAGCGGCGTCGCTGACTGTCCTCGACGAAGCCGACCTGGAACCGCGCCCCCGCTCGCGCTCGGACCTCGCGAACCAGCACGGGCGACAACCCCGGGACGGCCGCAGCGGCGGTGGCGGCGAGGAAGAGGACGGAGTGAGTCACGAGTCCCACCGTATCCGGGCCGGGTCGCCAAGACCCGTAGCGTGAGCGGCATGGCCGGATCTGCCTGGCAGGCGACGTTCCCGGGGGAGTCGCTGCTGGATCGCCGCCCGGCTGAGCGCGGCGACTCAACCCTGCCCCGGCTGCTGGCCGAGCCCGGCACCAGGCTCCTCGATTGGCGGGACGGCCTGGCCAGGGTGGATGTGGGCCACGAACCGCAGCCGGAACAGGCCGCGTTGGCCTGGCGAGCAGCCACCGCCGCGGACGGCGGCCGGCTACTGCTCTTCCTGGGCCGCGACCGCGCAGGAGCCGGCCTGCTGGCCTGCGTCTGGCCGACCGGTCCCACTGCCGACCGGTCGGGCACCCCCACTGCCGACCGGTCGGCCAACGCCTCCGGCGACGGTTCGGCTAACGCCTCCGGCGAACCCGTGGCCGTGCCAAGCACCCCCGGTTGGAGCGCCACCATGGGATCCGAGGCTGCCCACGGACGTCCCGCCTTGTCGGGACACTGGGCGAGCCTGCGCGAGATCGGTCCCCACCTGGAAAGCCTCGACAACGCCGCTTTCCACACCGCTCAGGCCCTGGCCAGGTGGCACGAGACCCACCCACGTTGCCCGCGATGCGGTGCCGCGACGGCACCGGTCAGCGGGGGCTGGATCCGTCGTTGTCCCGCCGACCACGCAGATCAACGGCCCCGGGTTGACCCGGCCGTCATCATGGCCGTGGTCGACCGCGACGACCGGCTCCTGCTCGCGCGCGCCCCCACCTGGCCACGTAACCGCGTCTCGGTGATCGCCGGGTTCGTCGAGCCCGGGGAGAGCCTGGAATCGGCGGTGGTCCGAGAGACCGCCGAGGAGGTCGGGGTAGTCGTGGACGAGGTGACCTACCGGCACAGCCAGCCGTGGCCTTTCCCGGCGTCGCTGATGTTCGGCTTCACGGCGCGGGCGCCCGCATGTCGGCTGCGGCCCGATCCGGCAGAGATCGCCGAGGCCGGCTGGTGGACGGCCGACGAGGTTGTATCCGCGGTGTCCACGGGCGCGCGTTTGGTGCCGGGCCGGTTGTCGCTGGCCCGGCGCCTCATTGAAGACTGGCTGAGTCAGCCGTTGACACCACCCGTGGAGTCAACCTTCGGCCGCCGATGACCGGATTGCCGGGCTCAGTTGGAGGTCGAGCTTGGGTCAGGCGAGGGCGGCCGCGGGGATGCGGGCCGGTCAGCCTCCGCGGATGCCCGATGCGCGACCACCTCCGGCGGCGGGTTGGTCAGGATGGTCCCGTTCGCGAAGACCACCGTCGGGACCGTGCGGTTCCCGCCGTTGACGCCTTCGACGAAGGCCGCGGCCAGCTGGTCGCGGTCGATGTCGATGACCAGCGCGGGGATCCCTGCTGAACGCAGTCCGACGAGCAACATCGCGCAGTACGGGCACCACGTGGTGGCGTACACGACGACGTCGCCAGCCTCGGGCATGACTGGGTGCGGGGTGGGACCACCTCGATCCGTCATGCCGGACTCCTGCTCTGAGGCTGGGCCTGGACGGCCACCCGGGTTGTCGGCGCCCCCAACGGTACCGCTGCCGGGCGTGGCGCCAGGCGAGGGGACCAGGCGAAAGGGCCATGCGAGGGGACCACGCGAGGCTGCATGCCGCGGCCGTCAACAGGTGCCGACGCCGTTCCGTCAGGGTCTGAGAGGATCGAGCCACAGCACGGACCGCGTACGCCCGAGTGTCGGGTTCGATCGAGCGAAGGGAGGAAAGGTGCCCCCCGCTGGTCCCGTCGGCGCCCAGGCCGCCGCCGCGAGCCGTGGACCCGACGCCGTCCTCGGCGCCCTGGATCCCGAGCAACGGCAGGTTGCCGCGGCGCCGCTTGGTCCGATGCGGGTGTTGGCCGGTGCGGGCACCGGCAAGACCCGGGCCATCACCCACCGGATCGCCTACGGGGTCCTGGCCGGCATGTACCAGCCATCCCACGTCCTCGCAGTCACATTTACCGCCCGAGCCGCCGGTCAGATGCGTTCGCGGCTTCGGGTGCTGGGCATCGAGTCGGTGCAGGCCCGCACCTTCCACGCCGCGTCGCTGCGTCAGCTCCACTTCTTCTGGCCCCGGGTGATCGGCGGCGCCGCGCCCGAGCTGGTCGGGCACAAGGCCGGACTGGTTGCCGAGGCGGGTTCGAGGCTACGCCTGCAGCTGGATCGGGCGGGCATCCGAGACCTGTCGGCGGAGATCGAGTGGGCCAAGGTCAACATGCTCACCGAGGAGACTTACCCCGCGGCAGCCCAGGCCGCTCGGCGAGCCCCGGCCGGGCTCGACCCCGTGGCGGTGTCCCGTCTGCTGCGCACCTATGAGGACGTCAAGACCACCCGGGGGGTCATCGACTTCGAGGACGCCCTGTTGGTCATGGTCGGGATGCTCGCCGAGCGGGAGGACGTCGCCGACCAGATCCGTCGGCAGTACCGTCATTTCGTCGTCGACGAGTACCAAGACGTTAACCCGGTCCAGCAGCGGCTTCTGGAGCTGTGGCTGGGCGGCCGCAAGGATCTGTGTGTAGTCGGCGATCCCGCCCAGACCATCTACTCGTTCACCGGCGCCACGCCCAGGTACCTGTTGGAGTTCCCCCGGCGGCATCCCGGCGCCGACACGGTCCAGCTGGTGCGCAATTACCGGTCCACGCCGCAGGTGGTGGAGCTGGCGAACACGGTCCTGGCCGGCGCTGCCGGAGGCGTTCGGTCTGGGTTGCGACTGGTCTCCCAGGTCGAGGCCGGCCCGTCGCCGACGTTCGAGTCCTACCCCGACGACGACGCGGAGGCATCCGCCGTCGCGCGCGGCATCTCTCGGCTCATCGCCGCTGGTGTGGACCCGGCCGAGATCGCAGTGCTGTTTCGCACCAACGCTCAATCGGAGGCCCTGGAATCGGCGCTGGCGGCCGAGGGCGTGGGCTACCAGGTGCGCGGCGGGGAGCGCTTCTTCGCCCGGCGCGAGGTTCGTGAGGCTCTCCTGCTACTGCGTGCCGCGGCCCGCTCGGACGACGGCACCCGCCCATTGGAGGTGCTGACCGGGGACATCCTGGCCGGCCTCGGTTGGCGGCCGGACCCCCCGGCCGGCAGCGGGGCATCCCGCGACCAGTGGGAATCGCTGGCTGCCCTCATCCGGCTCGCCGGGGACCTGGGGGCCACCGTCCCGCTGGCTCGGCTCCCGGAACTGGTCGCCGAACTCGACCAGCGGGCGGCCGCCCAGCACGCCCCGACGACCCGCGCAGTCACCCTCGCGTCGCTGCACGCCGCTAAGGGCCTGGAGTGGGACGCCGTTTACCTGGTGGGCTGCAGCGAGGGTCTGCTGCCGATCAGCATGGCCGACACCCCGGAGGGCGTCGAGGAGGAGCGGCGCCTGCTGTATGTCGGGATGACCCGGGCGCGCAGTTACCTGCGGTTGTCGATGGCCAGCTTGCGGGCACCCGGAAGCCGGGCCACCCGCCGACCCTCCCGATTCCTCGACGGCACGAGCCGGGTGCTCGGTCCGGGAGTCATCGCACCGACCCGCGAGTCCACGGCACGAGCGGCTGGACGTGCTGCCGGCGGGTTCGGCCGGCCGCCGCGGCGCGCTCCGACGACCTGCCGGGGTTGCGGGGAGCCGCTGCAGACCGCCGCCGAACGCAAGGTGGGCCGGTGCGCTACCTGCCCACCGACCTACGACACCGAGGTCTTCGAGCGATTGCGGGCCTGGCGCAAAGACGTGTCCACCGCCGAGTCGGTTCCCGCGTTCGTTGTCTTCACTGACGCGACCCTCACCGCGGTCGCTGAACTGATGCCCGTCTCGTTGACCGCGCTGTCTGCCGTCTCGGGAGTCGGGAGCGCCAAGCTGGCCCGGTACGGTGCCGATGTGCTTGCTGTGCTGGCCGGTCAGCCCGTCGAGGCAGGACCCGGGTAAACCCTGTGCCGCGATGGTCATCGCCGGAGCCCATTCCCTGTCAGGGCGTAGGCACCGAACTGTGGTTCGCCGAGACCCCGGCGGACGTCGAATTCGCTACGCCCTTGTGCAGCACCTGCCCGGTTCGCCGGGGGTGCCTGGAGGGTGCTCTTCGTCGGCGCGAGCCATGCGGCGTCTGGGGCGGGGAGCTGCTGGTGCAGGGGATGGTCGCCCGGAAACGACCACGCGGCCGCCCGCGCGAGGCCCTCCGGTGGACTGTGGCATGGCGGCCTTTGGTCCCTTGCCACAAGTAACAATTGAACCGTACAGTGTTAGGTGTTGATCACCGCGGCAGGCCAGGTCCTACGCGCGGCGCGGTTCCCTCCAGTTTTGGACGCCGTTCCACACAGATGAATCCCTCTCCGGCCTGACATCGACCCCAGGGAAAGGGACATCGACCATGACGAGCCCCGGCCGCAGAAGCGTCCTGACATTGGACCGGCTCCGCTTGGCCATGACACGCAACGCCTCCGTGGCACGCAAGACGCGCCCCGATGAGTCGCCGTCAGAGAAGGTGCTGGACAGCGCGCTGCGTCGGGACGTCGTCACGTCCATCCGCGGGTAGGCCCCTCCTTCTGCCTCAACAGGCCGTCCCGGCTACGAGGGGGCTGACCTGCTGACCGGGGTCGGTCCCAGATGCGCCCCGGGAACCCAGGTGTCAACGATGGCACGAGCCGGGACTGTGCCGCCGATCTGGCACAATACCGCGATGCCGCCCAGCCAGACACGATGGATGAGCAGATATTCGGGCGGCAACGTCAGCCGCAGGCCCAGGCCGAAATCCTCCCCCCGGGGGTCTTGCAGGCGGGTCGAGTGACCCCGCAGCCACTCTCGCTGGAACGTGAACGTGTCCTCGCGCAACGGCTCGATGAACGGCGCGAGGAACCGCCAGACCCGCTCCGGCTCCAGGTCGCTGCCCGCTCGGATGAATCCCTCCTCGCGTAGGCCGGTCGTCATCGACGCGGCGTCCGCCGTCAGAGTCTCTCGCAAGACACGTCCGATCGCCTTGGGCAACCCGTCGGGCAGGCGGTCGACCGAGCCGAAATCGAGCACCCCCAGACGTCCGTCCTCCAACAGCCTGAAGTTGCCGGGATGCGGGTCGGCGTGCAGGCGTCGGGCTCGCTGCGGGCCAGCCAGCAGGAACTCGAGGTAACGCTCCGAGACCCGATCCCGCTGCTGGGCGCTCCCACGGTCAATGACGCTGGACAGTGGTATCCCACCCACCCAGTCGCTGACCAGGACCGTGCCGGCCTGATGAACCACGTCGGGGACGCGGACGTGGGCGTCTTCGGCGAACGCCGCCGCGAAAGCTCGCTGGTGGTCGGCCTCGGCCGCATAATCGAGCTCCTCACCGACCCGTAGCACCAGCTCGTCCAGCACCGGCCCTAGGTCGATGCCTGGCAGCAGACTGGTGGCCAACTTGGTGACCCGCGACAGGCGCCTGAAGTCACCGAGCAGCGCCGGGCCCGCCCCGGGGTACTGCACCTTGACCGCCACCGGCCGGCCGTCCTGCCAGGTGGCCCGGTGCACTTGACCGATGGACGCGCAGGCCGCCGGTGTGCTGTCGAAGTCGCGGAACATGGTTCGCCAGTCTTGGCCGAGGTGCTCGGCCAGCACAGCGTGGGTCGTCGCGGTCGGCATCGGTGGGGCCGATTCCTGCAGTTTGGTCAGGACAGCGCGGTACGGCGCCGCCATCTCCTCCGGCAGCGCCGACTCCAGCACCGACAGGGCTTGCCCGACCTTCATCGCGCCACCCTTGAGCTCACCCAGCACGCTGAACAGCTGTTCCGCCGTCCGTTGTTGCAGCTGCGCGGCCACCACGGCGGCGGGCTGGCCACCGAGGCGTTTGCCGGCCCCCAGGGCGGCCCGCCCGACCAGGCTCAGCGGCAGGCTGGCCAGGCGCGCGGTCCGCGCCAGAGGATTCCTCGGGGGTTGGCTCACCTGGTCATTGTCCCCCGGGCGCCCTGTTGGGCGCATCGGGGGTGTGCCGCTGCCCATGCCGTGGCACCGCCGCCCAGCGGCCGAAGGACGGGTGCGGGTCATCCGAGCGCCCTTTCAGGTGGGCCAGGGTACCCAGCCCGGCCCTACCCCGCCCGCTCGCTGCCGGTATCCACAGCAGGCCCACGACCGGCAGAGTCGCCTCGGTGCCGTGGGGTCCCGGGGGAGGGCGGTCAGGCCTTACCGAGGATCCGGTTCAGATTCGTGCCGCACTCCGGGCAGGTCCCCTTCGCCATCCGGCGACCGTTCGTCTCGACCACGCGGCCCTTGGCGTGGCGCTTCTCCTTGCACTTCACGCAGTAGTAGTCGCCCTCGTATGTTTCGGTTGTCTCGGCCATTGCCACCGTCTCCCTGTGATCAGCTTGCGGTCGGCCCCCGAGCTGCTGCGGCGCCCCTTGTCCGGCCCAGTGCGGCTTGGCGACCGTGCTTGATACGCACGCGATTTCGATCGTGCGACAGCGTTCGACGGCTTCACAGTAGACCACCGGAACGACCCGGCGGGCCTTCTCAGCCGTCCGTGTCCGACACCGCCGGATCAGTACCACGGGCCGTGTCCGGCAGCTGATGTGGCCGTGGACCCGGCAAGAGGTGCGGCCATAAGTTCGCTTGCAGGCTCAGCAGTAGCTTCGATGTCTTTGGCGGTTCGGTCCAGCTCCTGCGAGATCCGACCGCAGTGCGCTCGGCCCGCGGGCCCGACCCACCCTTGCCGGTGTCGCCCGGCAGTACTGTCGGTGTCATGACCCAGGCGCCTTTGCCTACCGAGCCCCCGAGCAAGGCCCCGACCGGGCCTGCGGAACCCCCCGCGCCGTCATGGTGCACCACGGACTACCCCGACCTAACGGTGCGCCGAAGGGTCGCCTCAGGTCGCCACATCGCCGTTGTCACCCTCAATCTGCCCGACAAGCGGAACGCGATGAGCGACGACATGACTCGCTCCTGGGCGGCCGTCATGACGGCGTTACGTGCTGACAGCCTGCTCGCGGCCGTGGTCGTCACAGGGGCCGGTTCGGCATTCTGCTCCGGCGGGGACCTGTCCTGGTTGTCGGCCGAGCCAGATGCCGCCGTTGCCGACCTGCGCACCCGGATGCTCACCTTTTACCGGCAGTGGCTGAGCATCAAGGGCTTGGAGGTGCCCACCATCGCCGCCGTCAACGGCGCCGCCATCGGCGCCGGTCTTGCCGTCGCCCTCGCCTGCGACATTCGGTACATCGCCCAGGAGGCGACGATCGGGGCTCCGTTCACCGCCCTGGGGCTGCACCCCGGCATGGCGACCACGTGGTCCCTTGCCGAGGTGGGGGGGCTGGCGGTGGCCCGCGACATGCTGCTGACCGGACGCACGGTCCGCGGCCCGGAGGCCGTCGTCCTCGGGCTCGCCTCCTTGTGCGCCCCCGCCGAGGAGCTGCTCGATCGGGCGCTGGCGGCCGCCGACCGGGTGGCCGCGGCCGCCCCGGTCGCCACCCGGCTGACGGTGGCCGCACTGCGCGACGGGGGGCACCTGACCTTCGAGGATGCTCTGAAGTGGGAGGGGCTGGCTCAGGCGGTCACGATGGCCACGGCCGACCTCCAGGAGGGTTTGGCCGCGGCCGGGGCCCGGCGCACACCGCATTTCCAGGGCCGCTGAGCGGTGGGTCCGAGTCTGCCGGCCGGCGCCGACATCGACCGGTCCGGGCCCCCGCTTGCGGGGCATCGTCCCGTCGAGGTCCGACGAAGCCGGCGGCGCACTCGAACCGTCAGCGCCTACCACCGGGACGGCAGCCTCGTGGTGCTGATCCCGGCGTGGTTCTCCGCGGCCGACGAGCGTCACTGGGTGGACCGGATGCAGACCCGGTTGGATGCCCCGCGCCGCCGCGCGCCACGAAGCGATGTGGACCTGGTGGAGCGGGCGGATCGGTTGTCCGCCGAGTACCTCGGGGCCCGAGCCCGGCCCTCGACGGTCCGCTGGGTCGGCAACCAGAATCGGCGATGGGGGTCGGCCACGCCGGCCGACGGCAGCATCCGACTGTCTGATCGGCTGCGCGACATGCCGGCCTGGGTGGTGGATTACGTCCTGCTGCACGAATTGACGCATCTGCTGCAGCCCGGCCATGGCCCGGAGTTCTGGACCCTCTTAGAGGCTTATCCGCACCGAGACCGGGCCCGCGGATACCTCGAGGGGTTTTCCGCCGGGAGGACCACCACCGGCTTTTAGGGACGCGGCGGTCATACCGCCAGGACGACGGCCAGGAGGACGGTGGAAGCGGCCAGCTCGCCGAGTCCCACGCTCATCGGCTTGACCCGTCGGCCTGCCATCACCGCGGCCCGTATCGTCATCACCGCGAAGAAGCCCAGCAGCGTACACCAGACCGGAGCGCGGATCGGCGCCCCCCACCAGCCGGCGATCGCCCAGAACAGGACGACGGCCGCGTGGTAGCCCACCGACGCTCTGTGATACGCCGCGTTGGTCCGTTCCCGGATAACCGTCTTGACGTAGAGGCTTGTGCCGAAGAAGTAGCACAGCAGGGCGACGGTTGCCCACCAGACACGGTGCCAGTCGAGGGAATCGGACCACGGCACGCTCCCTTGTCCTAGCTGGTAGGCGACGGGCGTCATCAAGCAGGCTGCAATGATTGTGGCCGCGTCGTTCAGCAACGCCCGATCGTCGCGCCGGGCGGAGAACCCCAGGCTGATCGCGGCCAGCGGCAGGTAGACCGCCCCCCACACCAGAAGATCGGGACGCATCGCCACCAAGGGTGCGCCGAATGCCAGCGTGGCCAGTCCGTAGACCAGGACGGGGGTGCGCAGCCGGGTCGACCGCCGGGATCGCAGCCACTGGCCGGCGGCGAAGAAGGCGAAGTAGCCGACCAGCCAGCAGACCAGCAGCAGCAGATGGGCCCAGATCGGCCCCCCGCGGACCACCCCCGTCAGGAACGGAACGGCGAGCATCGCCCAGGCGCCGTGCTGGTTCGGCACCCAACCAGGCCTCCGGCCACGGCGTCGGCCGACCCTGCCAGCGCCGCCGCGAGCACGGCCGACTGCGACGACAGGCCTCTCGCCCTCGTGCCGGTCGGCCGAGAGGGGTGCCGACCACTCGGTCATGCGCGGCCGGGTGTCGGCCCGTCCGGGTCGTCCGAACCGCCGGAATCGTCCGGCCCATCGGATCCGGCCGCCCCGCGAGAGCGGTGTGGCCCACCGGAGCCCCTCGGATAGGGGTACTCGGGCCAGGGGCCAGCGTCGATCGGACCCTCAAGCTCCTCCGCCGCCTGAGCCGCGCGCCGATCGGCGTCCCACAGGATCCGGTCGAGGGCGTCGTCCAGCTCGGACGTCGAGGTGGCCGGCATGGCCGTGTGCCGCTCCACGTAGCCGAGCGGGTCATCCAGGTCCTCGGCCGTGGGTGCGATGTCGGGGTGGGCCCAGGCACCTTCCCGGGCGGCAGCCCCGCCGGCACTGTCCAGGGCCGCGAACAGGTTGGCGGCGTCACGCAACCTGCGTGGCCGCAGCTGAAGGCCGACCAGCTGGCTGAAGAGGTGCTCGGCCGGGCCTCCGCTGGCCCGTCGGCGGCGGATGGCCTCGCCGAGGGCGGAGAACTGCGGCAGGTGGCCAGATGTCGCGCGTTCGCACACCACGTCCACCCAGCCCTCCACCAGGGCCAGCAGGGTCTCCAATCGGGCCAGCGCGGCCAGCTGAGCCGAGCTGGGGGTCGGAGAGAACAGCGAGTCGGCCAGCGCGCGCTGCATCGACTCGGGGTCGGTGGGGTCGATCGAGGCCAGCTTGGCCTCGATCGCATCGGTGTCGATGGAGATGTCCCGGGCGTATGACTGGACCGCCGCCATCAGCTGCGGGCCGACCCATGGGACGGCGGCGAACAACCTGACCCGGGCGGCTTCCCGGACGGCCAGGTACAGCTGAACCTGGGTGGGGTCGATCTCCAGCCCCTCGGCGAACGCGGCGACGTTGGCCGGCAGCAGCACCACCGCGTCGTCGCGGACCAGGGGCAGGCCCGCCTCGGTTCCGGTCAGGGTCTCACCGGCCAGGGCGCCGACCGCCTGCCCGATCTGGGCCCCGAACATCGACCCGCTCATCCGGGCCATCATCGGTTCTAGCCCGGCGAGCATGGCGGCGGGATCGGTCCCCGCCGGCAGACCGGGCAGGGCCGGTAGGTCGCCCTCGCCGAGCCGGTCGAATTGCCGTCGCATCGCGCTGGTGATGGCCGCGGTGACCCCCTCGGCAACCGGCCCGACCAGGTCTCCCCACGTGGCCATCGTCGAGTCCACCCACTCCGCGCGACTCCAGGCGTGGACGGCCACACTCGGGCTGGGCAACACAGTCACGGCGTCCAGCCACAGCCCCGCCACCTGGACAGCATCCGCGACCGATCGGCGCTGCGGGCCGGTGACCAGCAGGTCGCCCGCGGCGGCCACGGTCTTGCGAGCCACCTCGGAACTGAGCTGCAGGTTCATGCCGTCGGTCGGGGCCGATTCGAACAGTGCCCGCAGCTGCGCGGAGACCATCGTCAGGGTGGCCGGGTCGAGCCGTTCGATGCCGAGCTGCTTGAGCGCCTCGGCCATCGCCGGGTTGTCCGGGTTGCCGAGCAACTGCTCGATGAGTTGGCTCAGGTCAGGCTCTTCGGGCTCGGTTGGCTCGGACGGGCGCGGCGTGTCCGACACGGTGCCTCCTGATCGGGCGGGATCCAGGCCGGCTGCGAGGATGGAGTCTCCAGATAATCATGCGGAGGCCGATGTGACGTCCCCAGCCCCGAAAGCCGGCGACCCGGGACAGCGTCACCACCGGATCGTGGTCGCTGGACTACCGGGGCCCGTCAGCGGCGCCGTGGTCCGGGCTCTGCGCCAAACGGACCCCGGTGGCCCGCCTCCCACCCTGCTGCTGCACGCCCCACCCACCCGCCGCGGGGACTCCCGGCCGGTGGGTGGGCCGGATGACCCACCCGAGACCGTGATCGTCGACCTGACCAGCCCCGACATCGCCGGCTACCTCCTGGGCGCCGAGGCGGTGGTGTTCATCCCGCTCGACACCGCCCCGGACCTGTCCCTGGCCCAGTTGCCGCACAGCCACCGCGCCGAGCTGGTCAGGCTCACGGAGACGCTGGCCACCGCGGCGGCCGCGGCTGGGGTCGGCCACCTGGTGGCGATCACCTCGGCCCGGGTCTACGGGGCGCTGCCGGACAATCCGGTTCCTCTGCCCGACGAGGCCCCCCGTCGGGCCAGCCACTCGCAGGGACAGGCAGGGGATCTGGCCGTCGTCGAGGACGTTCTGGACCGGGCTCGCGCCACCTACCCCCATCTGGTGGTCACCTCGGTGCGAGCGGCCGCGGTTGTCGCAGCCGACGTGGAGGGCTGCGACGTGGCGGTGAGCCGGTACCTGGAGGCCCCCCGGCTTCTCGTTCTGCGCGGTAGCGAGCCGCGCTGGCAGTTCTGCCACCTGGACGACCTCGGGTCGGCCGTCGCTGCGGTGCTGAGCGATCGGCTGGCACCGGTGGTCACCGTCGCCTCTTCCGGGTTCCTGACCCAGGCCGAGCTGGAGCACCTGGCCGGCAACCGCCGGATCGAGCTGGCTGACAAGCTGGCCGTGGTCACGGTGCAGCGGCTGCACAAGGCCGGCCAGATGTCGATTCGGCACAACGACCTGGACTTCTTGCGGCACCCCTGGGTGGTTTCGACGCAGCGGTTGCTTGACAGCGGGTGGCGTCCGGCCCACGACAACTCAGAGTGTCTCCAGCTCCTACTCACGGCAGTGTCAGCTGGACGTGATAAGCCAACAGCCTGGCCGAAAACGGCTCTGGGCACCGCAAGTGCCGCGGTCGCCATCGTGGCGACCGCGGTGGTGCGACGTCGACTCAAGAGGTGAATGCTGGGTGAACGACCGCTTCAGTGCAGCTCCTGGGACGGTTACCCGTGCCGAGATCCGCACCGAGCCATGGTCGGTGGCCCAGGCTATCGAGGAGCTGACCGCGGCGGTCACCGATCCGGCGGCCGGTGCTGTGGTCACCTTCGTCGGCACGGTCCGCAACGCCGACCAGGGCCGCTCGGTGACCCGGCTGGACTACGCCGCACACCCGCGGGCAGAAGTGGCCCTGGCGGCGGCCCTGGCATCGATTCTGGCGCCGGGGCCACCCGGCAGCGCCCTGCGGGTGGCAGCGGTCCACCGGGCCGGCCGACTCAGCATCGGTGACCCCGCGCTCGTCGTCGCCGTCAGCGCCGAGCATCGTGCTGAGGCCTTCGATGCCTGTGCTGCCCTGGTTGACCGGATCAAGGCGACCGTGCCGGTGTGGAAGCATCAGGTCTTCGCCGATGGGTCCAGCCAGTGGGTGGGCCTGCCGTGACGACCCGCGTGCGGTGGTGGCTGACCGGGATGCTGGTCGTCCTGCTGGTGTTGCTCGTGGGTGATCGGATCAATCCCCCCTACGTGGTGTTCCGACCGGGCGCGGCGATCAACATCCTGGAGCCGACCCCGGGGGGTGCGCCCCTGATCAGGGTGTCCGGTGCGCCGACCTACCCCACCAGCGGGGCGTTGCGGTTCACCACCGTCAGCATCGCCGGAGGCCCCGGGTACGACATCAGCCTGTGGGACTTCCTGGCCGCTCGCGTCGACACGGACGCCGAGATCCGCCCCCGGGACGAGGTGTTCCCGCCGGGGGCGGACCGGGACCAGGTGGCCGCCGTCAGCAAGGCCCAGATGACCGGCTCCCAGCAGGAGGCCGTGGCAGTGGCGTTGCGAGCCACCGGCCGTGCGGTGTCCGAGCAGGTCGTCATCCGGGAGGTGGTGGCTTCCACGCCGGCGTCCGGTCGGCTGCGCACCGGGGACGTCATCCAACAGGTGGCGGGATCCTCGGTGCGGTGGCCGTCCGACGTGGTCCGGCTGATCCAGACCGTCCCGGCGGGACAGCCCGTGCCTGTCCGGGTGTCGCGAGCGGGGTCGGTGGTGAGCGTCGCCGTCCCGACGGTGGCCGCGGGCAACCGCCGGGTGCTGGGCGTCGGGCTGGAGTCGCGGTTCCGGTTCCCGGTATCGGTGACCATCGACGCGGGCCAGGTCGGTGGACCTTCGGCGGGCATGATGTTCGCCCTCGGCGTCTACGACCTGCTCACCCCCGGAGCGTTGACCCAGGGCCGGTCGGTGGCCGGGACCGGCACGATTGACAGCTCCGGCGACGTCGGCCGGATCGATTCGATCGCCTACAAGATGGTCGGCGCCCATGCGGCCGGAGCCGACTGGTTCCTCGCCCCCGCGGGCAACTGCCGGGACGTGGTCGGCCGGGCCCCAGCCGGTCTCCGGGTGGTCCGGGTGGGGACATTCGCCGAAGCCAGGGACGCCGTCGCGGCCATCGGCGCCGGACGCACGGACGGGCTGGCGACGTGCTGATCTCGTGGCTGAGCCCTTACTCCGCTCGGAGGGTCCCGGCCAGCGCATCCAGCAGGGTCGGGGCTATCTCCGGGCCGGAGGCCACCAGGTGGTCGGCATCGTGGGCGCGCTGCCGCAGCAGACAGGTCCCGGACCCGTCCCGCAGCACGGCCACGAACAGGCGGACCTCCGCTGGGGATGGGTCGTCCGGATGCGGTGCGGCCGGATCGAGTTCGCCGTGCGGCGCCACGGCCCGTTCGATCGCCAGGGCCGCCCCGTCGACCTCCGGCGGCCAGGCCAGCGCTGCGAATAGGCCGTCCAGGTCGTTGACACGGCCCAGCTGCTCGATCCAGCCCTCCTGTTCGATCGAACTAATCTGCTCGCTGATCTCGCCGGCGGCCGGCGCGCCCAGGGCACCGGTCAACTGCGGCTCGGCGGCCAACAGTCGGGCTGTGCCGACGAGGGAGAACAATCGTGGGGGTTGGTTCCACCCCGAGGCGGCGACGAAACGCTCAGTGCGGCGGGCGCAGGCTTCCAGCGGGTTGCGGCCCGTCGGGTCGTCGGATGAATGTGCCGGTGGGTGGGCGGTCGGCGGATCGAGCTTGGTCACCGGCCCCATTGTGCCGCACCGCCGCGAACCGGCGCTGGCCGATGACCTACCGGACGGTCCGGGTACCGTTGGATCAGGGCGGTCGCCGGTGGCGACGCCAAAGATGTTCGATGAGAAGAGCGGACAACGTGAGTAAGGACAACGACAACCGACCGGTGGACCCCGATCTCCCCGAGGACGGGACGCCCGAGGGGTCAGGTGGTTCATCGTCGGCCCGCCCCGCCGGCGGTCCCGCTGGGGCCGGCGACGGCAGCACGCCCCCGACCGAGGGTTCCGGCGAGTCGGGATCTGACCCGCGGCCGGGCCCACCGGTCGGCCCCGGAGGTGATCCGGTGCGGGGACCACAAGCCCCGGGTGGCACCGGACCGTCTGCTGGGCGCCCGGGTGGGTTGTTCGGCAACTTCGCCGCAGGCTTCGGTTCCGGGCCCCGCATCCCGGGAGGCCCAGGCGACCCGGTAGGGCCCGGGCGGCCGGGCGGCGGGGGGGCAGGTGGCCAGGGGCCCTCCGGCGGCGGTTCGGGTGGCACCGGAGGGCCGGTAGGCCCGACGGGGCCGGGGGCTCCTGGGGGGCCGCGCGGTCGTGACCCGTTCGGGCTCGGCGCGTTCGGCACTCCTCGTCCGGGCGGGTCACTCGGCAGCCGATCGCCACGGCTGGGTCCGTTGGGGATCACGGTCCTGGTGGTGGCCGTGGTGATCTTGGTGGCGGTGGCCGGCTCCTATGTCTGGACCGAGGTGATGTGGTACCAGTCGGTCGGGTTCGGCCAGGTGTTCGCCACCGAGATCGTCTCCAAGACCGGCCTGTTCGTCGTCGGGACCCTGCTGGTGGCGGCCTTGGTCGCGTCCAGCATGATCATCGGTTACCGAAGTCGCCCGATTTACGCGCCAACCACAGAGCGGCAACAGGCCCTGGACCGGTATCGGGAGATGATCGAGCCGCTGCGGCGTGCGGCCACCATAGGTGCGCCGATCATCCTGGGTCTGTTCGCCGGGGGAGCCGCGGCCAGCCAGTGGAAGACGGTGCTGCTGTGGCTCAATCGGCAGCCTTTCGGGTCCACCGATCCGACGTTCGACATGGATATCGGTTTCTTTGTCTTCACCCTGCCCTGGCTGCAGTTCATCGAGTCGTTCCTGACGATGGCCATGGTGCTGGCGTTGCTGGCGGCCGCCTTCACCCACTACGTCTACGGGGGCCTACAGCTGGGCGGTCGGGAGTCCCGGGTGACCAGGGCTGCCCGGGTTCACCTGTCGGTTCTGGCCGCGGCCTTCGTCCTGCTCCGAGCGCTGGGGTACTGGCTGGACCGGTATCAGCTGAGCGTCAACGACTCCCAACGGATCACCGGCCTGACCTACACCGACCAGACGGCGGTGTTACCGACGAAGGCGATCCTGGCCCTGGCTGCGATCATCTGTGCCGGCCTGTTCATCGCTACCATTTGGACCTCATCGTGGCGGCTGCCCATCATCTCGGTCGCGCTGCTACTGGTGACCTCCCTGGTATTCGGCGGAATCTACCCGGCAGCGGTGCAGAGCCTGCGGGTGCGCCCCTCGGAGCAGGCCCTGGAGGCGCCCTACATCGACAAAAACATCAAGGCGACCAGGGCCGCGTATGGGCTGGATCGCATCCTCTCGAGCGAGTACCGCGCCACCACGACGGCGACGGCCGGCCAGTTGCGGGCCGACGCGGCCACCATTCCGGGGATTCGTATCCTCGACCCGCTGATCGTGTCGCCGACGTTCAAGCAGATGCAGGGTCTTCGGGCGTACTACGAGTTTCCGGACTCCCTGGACGTCGACCGTTACCCGATCGAGGGGAGGTCCCAGGACACTGTCATCGCCGTCCGGGAACTCGACCTGCTCGGGGTTCCGCAACGCAACTGGGTCAACGACCATACGGTGTACACCCACGGCTTCGGGGTGGTCGCCGCGTACGGCAACCGCCGCAGCGCCGACGGGGAACCCGTCTTCGCCACCCGCAACATCCCCCCGGTGGGCCCGCTGATGCCGTTCGAACCGCGGATCTACTTCGGCGAGAAGTCGACCTCCTACTCCATCGTGGGTGCCGCGCAGGGGCAGCCGGACCGGGAGCTGGACTACCAGTCCGAGCAGGGCGAGTCGCGGACGACTTACCGCGGTGGCGGTGGCGTCGCCATGGACAACGTGCTGCGTAGGGCGGCGTATGCGGCGAAGTACCGCGAGTTGAAGCTCATGCTGTCCGAGCAGGTCAGCGACGACTCCCGGATGCTCGACTACCGCACCCCGCGGGAACGGGTGGAGCGGGCGGCGCCCTGGCTGACGCTGGACGGCAACGCTTACCCGGCGGTCGCCGACGGCCGGGTGACGTGGATCATCGACGGCTACACGACGTCCGCGAACTACCCATACTCGCGGCTTCAGGCCCTGGACCGGGCCACCCGAGACGCCGTGACGACCCGTTCGACCAGCGTCACTCAGGGCCAGGCAGAGCAGGTCAACTACATCCGCAACTCGGTCAAGGCGACCGTCGACGCGTACGACGGTTCGATCCGACTGTTCGCCTGGGACGACCAGGACCCGGTGCTGAAGGCGTGGTCGTCGGCCTTCGAGGGGTCGATACGGCCCATGTCGGAACTCAGCGGCGGACTGATGTCGCACATGCGCTACCCCGAGGACCTGTTCAAGATGCAACGGGAGTTGCTGGCCAAGTACCACGTGACTGACCCCGGCTCGTTCTACTCCGGTGGTGACTACTGGAAGGTCCCGGTTGACCCGACTGCGGACGATCGGACCAGCCAGCCGCCGTACTACCTGAGCATCAAAATGCCCGGTCAGCCGCAGCCGTCCTTCTCCCTGACGACGTCGTTCTCTCCGGTCGGTGACGACCGCCCGTTCCTGACCGGGTTCCTGGCCGTCGATGCGGACGCCGGGTCGGAGAAGGGTAAGCGCCGCGCGGGGTACGGGGTGATGCGTTTGCTCCGGCTGCCCAGCTCGACCAACGTGCCCGGGCCGTTGCAGGTTCAAAACCAGATCGGGACATCGAACGCGAACTCGCGGGACTTCCCGACGACGCTGAACAACTTCCTCAACATCAACAACCAGTCCGGTTCGCGAGTGCTACGAGGCAACCTGCTGACCCTGCCAGTCGGGGGTGGGCTGCTGTACGTGCAGCCGATCTACGTCCGACCAGCCGCCGCCACCTCCTACCCGCTGATGCGCGCGGTGGTGGTTGCCTTCGGGACCCGGCTGGCCTGGGGGAACACCCTCGACGGGGCGTTGGACCAGCTGTTCGGCGGCGATGCGGGGGTCGGCGCGACTGCGTCCGAACCCACGCCGTCGACTCCTGTTCCACCGGGTCAGCGACCACCGGCCACGGCCCCCACCGCGGCCGCGGAGCTGAAGACGGTGATCGCGGAGATCCAGAGGCAGTACGCAGCCGGACGCGAAGCTCTCAAGGCCGAGAACTGGACCGAGTACGGCAAGGCCCAGCGGGCCCTGGAGAAGGCCATCGCCCGGGCGGTGGAGCTGCAGCCCAGTGGGGTGGTGTCGGTCACACCCGGGACCTAGCCCGCTGGACGGCGTGATTTGGAGCGCCCTGCCCCCTGCCCGTAGGATGAAGCTTCCGACGCGGGGTGGAGCAGCTCGGTAGCTCGCCGGGCTCATAACCCGGAGGTCGCAGGTTCAAATCCTGCCCCCGCTACCAAAGCGTCAGCAAGCAGAAGGCCCGGACTACTGGTCCGGGCCTTCTGCTGTTTAGGTCGCTGACCTGCATGTTTGCGCACTAGCGCCCCCCTGGCTGACTCACAGTCCATCGTCTTCCGAGGGGCTCTCGGGCGGGTGACTGAGGCCCAATTCGGCGGCCAAAGTGCCACCCGTGACCAAATCCGTGGGGTGTGGCTCCGCTGGAGTGACGTCCGGGTCGGGATGATGGCCTCGGGCTGACGCGGCGACACGCAGGGAAGATCCCTCGTTTCTGGCGTGTCCTGCGGTTCCCTG
>DASQEP010000050.1:0-41383 GCA_035633615.1 Dermatophilaceae bacterium | reverse complement strand
ACCTTCAAAAGTGAGCCGTCTGCCATGAGACATGTATCCCACCATCGGCAGGTCGGGCCCGGAAACCCACGCAGATCGGCGTGTCGGACAGTACGCCCGCCAGGTATTAGCCGGTAAAAGGAGACACCACCAGCACCTACTGGCAGGCTGAGGGGTCGGACCTGCTGACCGACCTGGCCGACCTGGCCGATGACGACGGAGTGAGTCGCCCGGCGCAGCAGGCCAAACGAGCCTTCGGTCATTCCAAGGACTTCCGCACCGACCTGCCGCAGGTCGTGATCGCGATGGCCGTCACCCGCGACGGGGTGCCGGTGCGCTGTTGGACCTTCCCGGGCAACACGAACGACACCGCGATCATCCGCACCGTCAAGGACGACCTGACCGGGTGGAACCTGCACCGGATGGTCTGGGTCGCCGACCGCGGCTTCGCCAGCGCGGCCAACCGGGCGTACCTGACCCGTGGTGGTGGGCACGACAGCCACGCCGAGAAGCTACGGCACACCAACACCAAAGCCGCCGCAGCGCTGGCCCGCCCGGGCCGCTACCGCACCGTGGCGGGCAACCTACGGGGCAAGGAAGTCTCGGTCGCGCCCGGCGGGGACGGCGACGGCGACCAGGGGGCCCGCACCCAACGGTTCGTCATCTGCCACAACCCCGAACAGGCCGACCGGGACGCGAGCGTGCGGGCCAACCTGACCGCGCACCTGACCCAGCTGATCGACGGCTCAGACACCTGGACACCGCGCCGCCGTGACGAGCTGGTCGGCAGCCTGCGGACCAAGCCGGGACTGCGCCGCTACCTACGCCGCACCAAGGCCGGGCTGCTGCGCATCGATGCCGCCGCAGCCAAGGCCGAGGCACACCTGGACGGCACGTGGCTGCCGCGCACCTCCGACGTCACCTTGACCCCCAAAGACCTGGCCGCCGCCTACAAACAGCTGGCCGTTGAGCGAGGCTGGCGGGACATGAAGGGATCCCTCGGGCTGCGGCCAGTGTTCCACCACGCCGAGGACCGGATCCGCGGCCATGTCCAACTCTGCTGGCTCGCGTTGCTGCTGATCCCAGCGGCCGAGAACACCACCGCGGACACCTGGCGCAACATCCGCCACAAGCTCGACCGGATGCACCTGGTCACCTTGGCCACCCCCGCCGGCAACCTCGCCCAACGCACGACCACCACCCCCGGGCAGAAGACCCTCCTGGCCGCCCTCGGCCTACCCGAACCACCACGCTTCCTCGACTTCAAGCTCCCCAGCTGACCCGTCCGGGGCGAGCAAAGATCCCGTAGTAACACGACCTCCACCCTCCCGACCGCATTTGCGCTGCTCAGACCCACTTTTCGCGGGATCGTGTGCCCACCATCTGCGGAAGTCCGGCCAGACCCGCATGCTCTTAGGCGACGCCAAAGCCACCGTCCAGCAGCTCACCACCAGATTGGGCGAGTCGTGAGACGAACAAGCTCGAGTGGACGCGCACCGCCCTTAACGGACGGGTTGACCCCGGGTTGACCCCGACCTGGTAACGGTCACCCGCAACGAACTGCGCCACCTGCTCGCAACCACCCCTCTACGCAGCGATAACCAGCCACTTCCGGATCGCCTGGTCCCTAGGCGACGCCGACACCACGCCACCGCTCACGCCAGCGCAGCCCGGGCTGCCGAGCGCACCCCACCGTTGATCACGAAGTGACGCTGCAGTGTCACTGGCGCTATGGCTGGCGCGGCTGATCATCGAGTACGGTGCTCTGCTTCTGCGACTCGGTGGCGTCGATCCCCGTCGGTGAAGACGGCCAGAACCAGGCGACGGTGGCGATGGTCAGCAGGAGGAGGACCTCGACGACGCTGCCGATGATGTAGTAGGCCCAGGTCTCGCCGATCGCCGCGACGACCACGGACACGGCGTACAAGACGCTGACGACTAGGTTGATCGGCCTGTTGAACCTCGCTGGGGCCATCAGCGAGAACGTCACCATGAGACTCGGGACGAGGATGTACAGCGTGGTCAGGGTCAGGAAGGACTGCGTGATGTCGACACCAGCTCCGGGGACCTTGCCGTCCAGGGCGCCGTTGATCACGTCGGCCCGCCAGAAGCCGAAGATGTCGACGTAGGCGAAGACGAAGAGCATCGAGACCCATAATCCGCTGATCACGACCTTCACGTTGACCTTCTGGTCGTGGCGGCTACTGATCTGCTTGGCGTTCACTGATCTGCTCCTTGGTGTGAGCGTTAAGTCGTGACGTCAGGGTCAGCGGCGCGGCTGCCCTTTGGTCGAGGTAGTGAATGCGGAACACCGGGCGGACCTTCACGGGTGGGCGGCCGTCGTGGGGAGGACAGGGAAGTAGGCCGTCCGACGCTCAGACTCATCGCACCACTCCACGGTTCCCGTGGAGCCCTCCCCACCATGCTCAACTGCAGGCTCACCAGCACCAGTGCGAAACCGGGGTCGACCACAACGGACTCCCTCAGCATCCAAGGGCCCCGCACGGACCGCAACCCGCCCGCCGGAATCTTCGCGCACCACGGTGCGCCCCGGAGGCGGCACCGATTCTGTTCAACTGTGCAGAGCCACCACAGCGGGCACGGTCCATCGCCGCTTCGCCGAGAGGCGCCTGCGCCAACCACCAACCGCGATCGAACTGGCCGACCTCGACGCCCTCTCTGTCAGTCTGGTCTGAGACTAGACTGGGGGGCTCGGTCAGGCCAGCTCGGCGTGGGGCCGGGTGGCCAGAGCCGACCGCCGCAGCCACAGCATCACCACCACTGGCAGGACGGCCGGGATGAACAGGTAGCCGCGTCCGAAGGCCGACCACACGGTGGCCTCGGGGAACAGGTCCGGCCGGGCGAGACTGAGGCTGCCCACCACTATCACCCCGGACAGCTCCACCCAGCACAGGATCCACATGGCTCGCCGTGCTGCGCCGTGCCCCCATCTGGCGAGCAAGACCAGGCCGACGGTGTAGATGACGGCGGCAAGCGCGGACAGCGTGAAGGCCAGCGGGGCGTGCGCGGCCCGGGTGATCAGCTGAACGGCGCTGCGAGCGCCGGCACCGATCGCGAAGGTGAGGTAGAGAACGAGGAAGACCCGGCTCGGCCCGACCTCTCGGGGGGGGCCGTCAATTCGCACGGCGTCAGCCACCGACGGCCCCCAGGGTCTGCAGCTGGCGGACGACCAGAACGGCCGTGACCAGGCAGGCCACAGCGATGATCAGAAGGCCCCACCGGTCGATCTTGCGCGAGGTCAAACCCACCCCCAGCGGGATGATGAACGGGATGGTCAGCAGGTAGCTGATGTGCGTGATCAGGTCCGGCGGGGCGTGGCCGCGCACCAACACCACCACGTTGACCAGGATCCCGACCAGGACGGTGAACTCGGCCAGCCCGGCCAGAACCAGCACCGGACTGCGGGGCGCGCGGCCGAGCACGGCCAGAAACAGGAGCACGACGCCGACGACGGTGCTGGTCCACAGGCCGACCTGGATGATCGCGATCATGTCGGTCAGCGCCTCCCACGGATCTGGCGGCGTCGGTCACATTCAGGCCGGTCATGGCCGGCCGGACCGGCAGCCCGTGAGGACGCTAGCCCCACTCTAGGTCCACAGACGATGTCAGCCCAGCGGGGTGACAGGGGGCCCGGTCACCGTCGGAGGCAGAACCCAGCGGAGGACCTCACGATCGCCCAGCAGGTCCAGCCGACGCCACAGCACGCTGCCGGGAACGGCCTGGCTACGGTGCGCGGCGATGGCCTGCCGCTGACGTTGTCGGGTCACCCGCAGCCGGACGTCGACCTCATTGTCGGCATGCCCGACGAAAGCGGTGCCGTATTCGCCGTTGAGTTGCTCGGCGACGTCGATCGGAAGGGTCCAGGCCAGCACCGGCAGGCCCGCGGCAGCGGCCACGGCGGTCGCGTGCCGGGTGGCAGTGCGGTGGTCGGGATGCCCGGTGATTCCCGACGGGTCGAACACCACCAGCCCGTCGGGACGGTCCTCGGCGACGGCAGCCACGATGTCGGCCTGAACGGCGACAGAATCGATCTGAGCCAGGCCACCGTCCGGCCACCCGCACAGCGTCGCGTGGGAGACGCCGAGCGACCGGGCGGCCGTCACGAGCTCGCCGGCGCGCACCTGGGCCAGGTCTGGTCGGGCCCCGAGGGTACTGGCCTCACCGCTGGTCAGGCACAGCACCGACACAGTCGAGACGGACGAGACGAAGGCGTCGATGACCGCCCCGAGACCGAACGACTCGTCGTCGGGGTGAGCGACGACGACCAGAACGTTCGGCCATCGGGGCAGATCGCCGGCCACCGGACGGTCGGCGGCCTCGTCCGGGATGGTCACGGTGGGCTACCCCCGACCGAACAACCGCGCGAAGAATCCGCCCGAGGAGGGCTGATCAGGGTGACCGGTGCACCGCTGGTCGGTAGGAATCCCCCGCATGACCTGGTCGACATGCTGTCCGCAGCCGGCCCAGGTCGTCTTGCCACAGGTCCGACAGGTCACTGCTCGGCACATCGCGTTCTCTCCTTCGTTGAGCTGCGTGAACCCCCAGTATACCCCCCTGGGTATCGAGGCCACGTCGGGATGCGTCCGCGATCAGACGAGTACGTCATGGGTGGCTCCTGGTCCGCACGGGTTGACTGCTCGGGTGGGTCCGACCGGCCGGAGGTCCCTGGTGTTGCGCGAGCCGGCGCGACAGGATGGGGCTGTCCCACCCAGCGTCGGGTCGATACGCGGCCCCCCTCGTTCGGCACCGCACCGGCACCTGGAGCGCCCATGAAGCCGATGACCAGCACCGAGCGGATCTTCCTTCGCCTGGAGCGGCCCGGCTACCCCATTGACGTGGTCGGGGTATACGTCGTTGCCGCCTCAGCGGACGAGGGACCGCTGCCATTCGAGCACGTCCGCCAGAGGCTGGACCTCCGCGCGCACACCATCCCCCTGCTCTGGCGCAAGGTGGCTTCGGCGCCGCTCGGCATCGGTGAGGACAGATGGGTGCAGGCGTCCCGGCTCAACATTGACGAGCACCTTCGCCAGGTCACCGTCCCCGCCCCAGGGAACACCCGCGCCATGCTCGACGTCATCCTCGACGTCACCAAGGACCCCCTGGATCGCAACCTGCCACTGTGGCAGGCCTGGTACCTCGAGGGCCTGGAGAACGGGCGGACCGCGTTTCTGTTGCGCACCCACCACGCGCTCGTGGACGGGATGGGCGGGATGGAAATCAACGACGCGTTGTTCGACACCGAGCCGGTGCCGGTCGACTTCCGGCTGCGGCACGACCCGGTCCTCGGCGAGCCCGATGAGCCGGTGCTGTGGCGGGCGCTTCGGGAGGTGCCCGACCGGATGGCCCGGGAGCTCGTGGCCACCACTCGAATCGTGCAGGCCGCCGCCCGCGCAGTCGGCGACGCGGACCTCGGCGGTCGAGTGGGCGGGGCGATCAGCGCGGCTCCCAAGGCGCTCACTCAGGTGCGGCGCCGCCTGCCCAGCCTGCCCAAGAAGCTGGTCAGCCCGCCGCGGGTGAGCGGGAGCGATCTGCCACACCTACCGAGATTTGTCCCCTCGGTGCTGCACCACCCGCCCCGGACCCTCTTGAACCGGCACGTCTCCGACCCCGCCAAGAGCATCGCGGTGATCGACCTGCCATTCGAGCACGTGCAGGAGATCCGGTCGGGCCGGCCGGGCGTCACCATCAACGACATCCTGCTCACCCTGGTCACCGGAGCGTTGCGGGGGTACCTCGCCGGGCGCGACGACCTGCCCGACCGGCCGTTGTGGACGACGTGCCCGGTCAACTTGCGCAGCGAGGACGACCATGACGTCACCGACGAGGGAAACAACTTCACCACGATGTGGGTGGAGCTACCGGTCCACCTGGATGACCCGGCCCAACGCCTGCGTGCGGTCCAGTCCAGCTCGGCCGCTGCAAAGAAGAACCTGGGCACCGCGCAGGCCTCTTGGGACGCCCTGGCCAACGTCGGCGACCTGCTGCTTCCCGGTGTCGTGCACGCCGCGATGGTGTTCGCCGGCACTCCGGTCTTCGAGTACATCCCCCCAACGCTCAACCTGACGGTTTCGACGATGCGCGGCCCGTCCCGCGACGCCTACTTCGCCGGCCGGAGGATCGAGAACTACTACGGCCGGATGATCATCTGCCCGCCGGTGCACCTGTTCATCCATTCGGTGACCTACAACGGGCTGGTCGAGTTCGGGGTGACGTCGGTCAAGGAACTGGTCCCGGACCCGGAGGTCATCGCCGAAGGGTTGCGGACCGAGCTGGAGCTACAGCTGTCATTGGTGCACGCCGGCCAGTGAACGCGGGCCGGTCAGCCGGCGGGCGCCTTCGGGGCCGGCTCCTGCTGCGAGGTCCGCTTTGGCGGGAAGGACATCTGGAACACACGCTTCCACGACAGCGCCACCTGCCGATACAACGGGCCCGTGGTGTAGGGCAGCTGGTAGCGGCGGCAGATGTCCCGGACTCGCGGGGCGATCTGGCCATACCGTCGGGACGGGATGTCGGGGAACAGGTGGTGCTCGATCTGGTGAGACAGGTTGCCGGTCATGATGTGCATCAGCGGCCCGCCCGAGATGTTGGCGGACCCGAGCATCTGCCGGATGTACCAGTCGCTGCGGGTTTCTCTGCGCACCATGTCCTCGGTGAATGTGTCCGCGCCCTCAGGGAAGTGCCCGCAGAAGATGACGGCGTGGGCCCACACGTTGCGGATCGTGTTCGCCACGAAAGTGCCGGCCAGCGCTGGTAGCGCCGAACCGGTGAACACGCCCATCAGCGGCGTGGCCGCATAGTCCTTCAAGGCCTGTTTGAAGGCTTTGATCTTCAGGTCGCGCATGTCGGCGTCGTAGTCTTCGCGGGACTTCTCGCCGGCCTTGAGCCGGTCAACCTCGAGGTCGTAGAAGTCGATCCCCCACTCGAAGAACGGCGAAAGGATCATGTTCAACGGGACATTGAACAGTGCCTTCTTTGTCCACGGCTGGTCCTCGGACATCCGCAGCAGGTCATAGCCGACGTCGCTGTCCCGGCCGATCACGTTGGTCCAGGTGTGATGCAGGTCGTTGTGGGTGTGCTTCCAGCCCTTGGCCGGGGCGACGAAATCCCACTCCCACGTCGTGGAGTGGATGTCCGGGTCACGCATCCAGTCCCACTGGCCGTGCAGGACGTTGTGCCCGATCTCCATGTTCTCCAGGATCTTGGCCGCCCCGAGGATGCCCGAGCCCGCAACGAAGGCCACCGGGTTGACGCTGACCACCAGCAGCCCCCGGCCAAGGAGCTCCATGATGCGCTGCACCTTGATGACGCTTCGGATGTACGCGGCGTCGGCCGCACCCCGGGAGGCCAGCACCTCCTCCCGGATCGCGTCTAGTTCCTTGCCGAGCTCGGCGACGTCGGCGTCGGACAGGTGTGCAGCCGCCGATGGACGGCGCCGGGGACCGCCGAGAGCAGCGAAGCCGGGCTGGCGCGTCGTTGAAGGCAGCGGCTGCACCACGGGCGGCGCGATGGTTGTCACTTTGGGCTCCTTGGGTTCTCAGATATCCAGGTGCACGGGTCCGGCGGCAGTGGACACGCAGGTCTGGACGACCTGGCCCACCTCGCCGTGGACCTCACCGGTGCGCAGGTCGCGCACCCTTCCGGACAGCAGTGGGGTGACGCAGGTGTGGCAGATGCCCATCCGGCATCCGCTCGACACGACGACGCCGGCGTCCTCACCTGCCTCGAGCAGAGTGGTCTGTCCGTCGGCGTGGAACTCCTTGTCCGACTTCTCGAACGTGACCAGGCCTCCCTCGCCGGGGGCTCCGGCAACCACCACGGGCGCGAACCGTTCGATGGTCAACTGGTCAGGGTCGTGGTGTTCGGCCCACAGGGCGCTCGCCGCGTCGAGCATCCGGGCCGGCCCGCAGGCATAGGCGGCCCGGGCGCGCCAGTCCGGGCAGAGTCGATCGAGGTCGGCCGGGCAGGCCAGGTCGAGGCGTCGCCCCTGCTCCCCGGTGAACCACGCCACCACCCGCAGTCCCGGGTGTTCGGCGGCCAGCCGCGCCAGCTCCTCGGTGAACAGCGAGTCCTGCGGGGTGCGGGCCGAGTGCAGCAGCACCACGTCGGCGTCGTCCCGGCGACCGACCAGGGTGCGGATCATCGACATGACGGGCGTCAGCCCACTGCCGGCGGTGATCATGAGCAAGGGCCTGGGATGCTCCGGTAGCACGAAGTCACCCTGCGGCGGCGCAAGGAACAGCACATCGCCCGGTTTGGCCGAGCGGACCAGCGCGGTGGACACGGTGCCCATCGCGCTGACGGTGATCGCCGGGTCTTGCCCCGCAGCCGTGGTCAGAGAATATGAGCGCCACTGCCGCACGCCGTTGATCTCGACCCCGATCCGGGCCCACTGACCCGCCTGGTGCGCCGCCCAGCCCTTGCCTGGGCGGAACCGGATGGTCGCCGAATCCGCCGTCTCCGGGATCACCTCGGTGACGACGCCGCGCAGCTGGCGGCGGGACGCCAAGGGATTGATCAGGTGCAGGAAGTCCTCGGGTGCCAGCGGGGTGGTGAAGATCGAGGCTGCCCGGGCGAGCGGACGGATCAGTGCCACGACATCGTTATCTCAGCCGCGGGGGCGCACTTGCTTGATCCGGGCGGCCACGACTCGGGGCCGCCTTTAGCCCACGGTGAGCAACGGCCCGAACCGGCGCGGTGGTCAGTGACGCCGTCATCCGTGGGTCGGCGGGTCGGCGGATCGGCGGCTCGGCGGGTCGGACCAAGCTCGGCGGGTCGGACCAAGCTCGCCGGAACTCGCCGGGGTCGGTGCCGAACGAGCGGACGTTGCGCTCCGGGTCACGCGAGCTCAGCAGGCCAGGGCCATCGCCTGCGGGCCGCGCCAACCCCTAACCTGGCGTCATGACTCCCGCCGAGCTACTCGTGGATGCCTTTGGTCGGGTCCCGCCCACCGTGCGCGCTGCCGTGACCGGCCTGGACGTCGAACGGTTGGCGTGGCGTCCTGCGCCGACCGCCAACTCTCTCGCCTGGCTGGTCTGGCACCTGGCCCGGATTCAGGACGCCCAGGTCGCTGAGCTGGCCGGCACACCCCAGGTGTGGACCGCCCAAGGCTGGCACACCCGGCTCGCACTCCCGTTCGAACCGAGAGAACACGGATACGGACACACTGCTGAGCAGGTCGGCCTGGTACGCGCGCCGGCCGACCTGCTCATCGGCTACCTCGAAGACACCCATGCGGCAACCGTGGGCTATCTGCGCGGGGTGAGCCCGGCCGACCTGGACCGGGTCGTCGACCAACGCTGGGATCCCCCGGTCAGTGTCGGGGTCCGACTGGTCAGCGTCGTGGACGACTGCGCTCAGCACGCCGGGCAGGCAGCCTATCTGCGCGGCCTTCTCGACGCCGGCTGAGCCAAGCCAGTCCGCGTCGTAGCCACCGGTCAGGTCGACCACGCCGAAGATCCACGCGGCGCGGCGCCATGGTCGAGACCGCGCGCACTCCCGGACGCGGCGGGCTGGACTACGGTCATCGCATGTCTGTCAACGCCCTCCCCGACGGCGCCGAGGTCACCACCGGACTGGGCGATACGCCGGTCGTCAGCGTCAACACCCCCGCCTGCACCGGACAGGTCCAACTACGCGGTGCACACGTCCTGGCCTGGCAACCGGCCGGCGCCGATCCCGTGCTGTGGACCAGTCGTGAGGCGACACACGCGGCCGGAGAACCCCTCCGGGGTGGCATTCCGTTATGCGCCCCGTGGTTCGTCTTCGGCCGATCCGGAAACCGGGAGCCCCTCCATGGCTTCGTCCAGTTCGTTCCGTGGCGCCTGGAATCCGTCGCCAGCATCCCTTCGGACGATGCCAGCCCAGACATCGTGCAGGTGACGATGTCGATGGCGGGCACCGATGCCCATCAGCACGTTGAACAACTGGGAATCGGGGGAACCGCGGACTACCCTCCCGCCTACGAATGCCGGTGCACCATCGGGCTGGGTGCCGAGCTGACCGTGACGTGGAGCGTGCGTAGCCTCGGGCCGGCGCTGGACTGGGAGCAGGCCATGCACACCCACCTCGTCGTCGGCGACGTCCGCCGGGCCTGGATCGACGGCATGAACGGGGCCACCTACCTGGACAAGGTGGCCCCGGACGGAACCGTCCAGCATCAGTGGGGGCCGCTGCGGTTCCACGACGAGACCGACCGCGTTTATCACACCGAGGCCACACTCTCGCTGGAGGACCCTGTCTTACGGCGACGCGTCCGCATTGCCCGCACCGGGTCGGCGCAGTCCGTCGTGTGGAACCCCTGGGCCGGCAAGGCGCGCGACATGGCCGATTTCGGGGACGAGGAGTGGCCAGGGATGGTGTGCGTGGAGACCGCGAATGTGCTGACAGAGACGGTGCGGTTGAGTCCGGGCGGGCAACACACGATGAGCACTCGGCTGAGCGTCGAATCGTGGTGAGCCCACTGACCTCGGCCCTGGCCGCAGCCGGAGTCGCCGGACCGGTGCACACGTTCGACCGGCCGGTTGCGACCGCGCAAGCGGCGGCCGGCGTGCTGGGATGCCCGCTCGGGGCGATCGCCAACAGCCTCGTCTTCGACGCAGGCGGCCCGCCGGTTCTGGTCGTGGCCAGCGGCGCGGCGCGGGTGGACCTGCAACTGATCGCTTCGGCACTGGGTGCGGCGATCGTGCGCCGGGCCCGCCCCGAGTTCGTCCTCCGACACACCGGGCAGCAGATCGGAGGGGTCTGCCCAGTCGGCCATCCGGCCCCGATCCGGACCATCGTCGACGTCGACCTGACCGGCTACCCACGGGTCTGGGCGGGGGCGGGCGACGAGTATTCGATGTTCGCGACGACGTTCAAGGAGCTGGTCAGGATCACCGGGGGGACGGCGCTGCCGGTCCGTTGACCCCGCACCGTTCTCCGGCCCTCCGGTCCTGCTCGAGAAGGTCGACGTCGAGCAGGTCGACCACCGTCCCGTCCGGGCGGACACCCGCACGGCGCCGCACCCCGACGTCCCGGAATCCGGCTCGATGCAGGCACCGGATGGATGGCGTGTTGGCCACGTCCGCGCCTGCCGAAACGGCGAGCAGGCCAGGGCCACCGTCGGAGTGGGGCGTGAAGGCCCACCCCAGTGCGGCCGTCGCGGCGCGGGCGATGACTCCCCGCCCGCGTGCGGACTCGATCAACCAGTAGCCGAAGCGGCCATGCCCGCTGCGTGGGTCGGTCAACCGGAACACCTGCATGCCACCGAGGACCTCGTCGGTCACCGGGTCGGCCAGGCACCAGCTGACCTGGTCACCGGCAGCCTGGAACTCCTGGACCTCCGACCACCACGCCGTGAAGGAGCCACTGGTCGGGACGATCTCGCCAAGGAACCGCTGCGCCACCTCGTCACGCACAGCCGGTAGCCGGTCGCCGTCGTCGTCGCGCCAGGGGCGCAGCACCACCCCGTCGCCGTCGAGCCGGGGGGTCCGCCACCATGCCTGAACCGGCCGGCGAGGCTCGTCACGGTGCAAGGAGGCCACCCAGGCGTCGACGCTGCTGCCTCGGTCGTCGATCGAGGCACGCTGCAGCCCCTCGAAGCGGAAGCCACACGACCACGCGACCCGTCGGGACGCCCAGTTCCCGGTGATGGCTCGCCAGTGAAGCACCTGCTGGGTCTCGTCGGCGAACAGGTGGTCGACCAGCAGGCGCAATGCTCTGGATGCCACGCCGGCCCCCCGAGCCGCCGGGTGAACCAGGTACCCCACGTTGGCGGTGCCCGGGCCGTCCGGACGGTAGGCGGTAGTACCGGCGAACTGCCAGGCGCCGCTGACCGAAGACCCGCTGGGCTGCCCCGACCGGGGTCGGGCGACGTCGATCGCCCAGGTCCGGGCGGTTGTTCCAGACCGATCGGACCAGTCTGCGCGAACACTCGCCAAGAACTCCTGCGCCTGGGGCGGGCCGTATTCGAGCGGGATGGTGGTGAACCGGATGACCTCGCTGTCACGGCACTGCTCGACCACGGCGTGCAGGTCCGCTTCGCTCAGAGCGCGCAACCGCACGACGCCGTCGCTCAACACGGGTGGCTCGATGGGGGCGACGCCGGAGGTCTTGGTCGCGAATGAGTCGGATGATGTCGGCACGCCCCCAGCGAACCGGGACTGACCACCCCCACACAAGTCGATTCGGCTGCGGTCAGTAGCTCAGGGGTCTGACAGGCATACCTCGCCCGCCGCCGGCGCCCCCTCCTGCGCACCCACCGGTGTTCGTCCTGATCGGTTGCCGCATTGGCCGGCCAGGACCACACGGTGCAGGCTTGGATGATCAGGGCACGCCGCCCCACCCGCCGTACCAGCCAGGCCGCAACCGTCCGCCGCACCAGTCCTGCCGCATCGAGGTGACCATGACCGACGTCTCTGCTGCCGGTTCAGCGGGCCTAAAACCCGGCCCGACCGAGCGCTCGGACCGACGACCCCGATGGCCGTTCGTAGCGGCCGGGGTGCTCGCCGCCGGCACGGGTCTGGGCCTGGGACATCTGGTCGGGGCGCTGGTCAACCCCGCGGCGTCGCCGCTGGCGGCGGTCGGCTCGGGCGTCGTCGACGCGACCCCGACGCCGGTGAAGGAGTGGGCGGTGGCCGCCCTGGGCACTGCCGACAAGCCGGTGCTCGTCGTCGGGATCGCGGTGCTGACCGCCCTGGTGGCGGGCGCCGCCGGAGCCCTCGTCCCGAGACGTCCCGGTGTGGCCGGCGGGCTACTGCTTGGCCTGGCCGCGCTGGCCACCATCGCGGCGGTGACCCGGCCCGCTGCGGTACCGGCCGACGCCCTGCCGGGGTTGGTCGCCGGGGGCGTCTCACTTTTGACGCTCCGATGGTTGGGCACACTGGCCGGCCAGAGTGCCCGTGGGGTCGGGCGGGGTGGACTGCTGCCGCGACGCAGCTTCTTGGTGGCTTCGGGAGCCACCGCCGCTGCCGGGGTGACCGCCGGTCTCCTCGGCCACAGGCTCGGTACGCCGGCCATGCCACCGTCGGCACTGCCCGCCCCGGCCCGCTCACTACTGGCGCTGCCGCCTGGCCTCGAACGCACTGTGTCGGGGGTCAGCGCCCTGCAGACCCCGGTCGAGGAGTTCTATCGGATCGATATCAGCCTGGTCGTGCCGAGGGTGGACACCGACGGTTGGCGCCTGCACGTCGACGGCATGGTCGCGCGCCCGTTCTCGGTGTCCTACGACGAGCTTCGCGCCATCCCCCTGGTCGCCCATGACATGACGCTGACCTGCGTGTCCAACGAGATCGGTGGGCCCTATGTCGGGTCAGCCCGGTGGCTGGGGGTGCGGGTGGCCGACCTGCTGCGCCGGGCCGGACCCACGCCGGGAGCCGACCAGGTGCTCAGTACCGGGGTGGACGGCTTCACCGCCAGCACGCCGCTGGAGGTACTGCTGGACGGCCGGGAGGCACTCGTGGCGCTGGGGATGAACGGCGCCCCCCTGGACCGGACTCACGGCGCGCCGGCTCGGTTGATCACCCCCGGGGTGTACGGGTTCGTCGGGGCCACCAAATGGCTGATCCGCCTGACGGTGACCACGTTCGCCGAGCAACGTGCGTACTGGACCCAGCGTGGCTGGGCGGAGCAGGCCCCGGTCAAGACCGCCACCCGGATCGACACGCCCCGGTCTGGTCTGTCGGTCTCGCCGGGGCAGATCGCGGTCGGCGGGGTGGCCTGGGCCACCCATCGGGGGGTGTCCGCGGTCCAGCTGCGCGTCGATGATGGGCCGTGGCAACGGGCCCGGCTCGGCCCCGACCTGGGTGTGGACTACTGGCGGCAGTGGTACCTGCCCTGGCAGGCCGCCCCAGGGGACCACCGGCTGACCGCACGGGCCATCGACGGTGACGGCACGGTGCAACCGCAGGAGGTGCAGGGGGTGCTTCCGGATGGGCCCACCGGGTGGCACGAGGTCCAGGTCCGGGTAGGCACCTGACCCGCACGAAGGTGGGCTCACGGGCCTGGGCCAGCCGCGGTCCGGCTCCTCAGTTCAGGCCATTGCCGCGATTGCCGCGTCGAGCCGCTCCAGCCCCAACAACTCCACCAGGGTTCGGTCGATGAGCATCCCCAGACCCCACTCCACCGAGACGAATCCACAGGTCGGGCAGGCCTGCGGCGTCACATCCGGGGCACCTGCTCCCAGCAGAGCCTCGCTGCCCCGCCGGTCACCTGCGCCGTCCTTGAGCACCAGGCAGGTGGGGCAGGCCAGCAGCCGGTCCCCCGGGGCCGGCTCGTCCCAGACGTGCCGGTGTCCGCCCTGCTCGGCACCCGGGACCATCCCGCCCGTCCGCGTCGTCATGGCTACGTCCCCCGATAACTCATGCGGATCAGGCCCGCCTCCGTCGTCCGGCCCTCCGGACACCGCTCTCATCGGCGATCCACGCGCGCGTCCAAGGCCTTCGTCCAACGGATTTGGGCATACGTCCAACTTCGTTGTCGGGCAACGACATTATGTCCCGTTGCGGTGGGTGGGACGGCGTCGTGACGGGCATGATGAACTGTCGATCTCTCCCGTCGGAACCAGCCCCCCCTATCCCTGCCCGGGCCCCTGCCTCGCCCCGAAGGACCGCCCACGTGTCATCACAGTCGTCTGCCCCAACCCGGTCGCCAGGTCGATGACCGACCCCGACGTCCTGGCCTGTCGGCGGCCACTGACCTGGGTCTTCGCCGGTGACAGCATCACTGCGGGGGTCGCCCACACCCACGGTCGGCGCAGCTGGGTGGAGCACGTGCACGAACGGATCCGATTTCAACTGGGCCGCAGCCGCGACATCCTGATCAACAGCGGCATTGCCGGCTGGACCGCCCCCGCGGTGCTGGCCGACGTCGACCACTTGATCTGCAGATTCGCCCCCGACGTGGTCAGCATCGCGCTGGGCATGAACGACTCGATGGCGGGCTCAGCCGGATTGGCAGGATTCGCCGATGCCCTCGCCGAGACGGTGCAGGCAGCCCGATCGGGGTCGGCACCCGGCGTCCTGGTCGTGCTGCACACCCCCAACGCGATCGGCTCCGGGGCCTGGAATGCCCCCGGCGACGTGGCCCAGTACGCCGCCGCGGTGCGCCAGACAGCCGCCGAACTCGAGACCCTGCTGGTCGACCATCACGCGCACTGGGTGGGCACGTTCGGAACCGCCGATCCGTCCCCATGGCTGGACGAGCCGGTCCATCCGAACGCCGAAGGTCACCTTCAGATGGCCAACCTCACCCTGTCCGTCCTCGGCGCCGGCCCGGTCGAAGGAATCCGATGAAAGCCCCCTGTCGCGGAGGCTGATGACGTATGCCTAGAGTCACGTCATGGAACGCACGATGGCACCGCACATCGACTCCCTCGGCGCGCTGCGTGCCGAGGGAGTCGAGTACCGCACCGTCAAGAGCGAGATCCGGGACAACCTGCTGCGCCGGTTGCGTGCCGGCCAGGACTCCCTGCCCGGCATGGTCGGTTTCGAGGCGACAGTCGTGCCCCAGGTGGAGCGGGCCCTGCTGGCAGGCCACGACCTGGTCCTGCTCGGGGAACGAGGCCAGGGCAAGACCCGGCTGATGCGTACTTTGGCGGGTCTGCTCGACGAGTGGAGCCCGGTCATCGCCGGCTCCGAGCTGAACGAGCACCCCTTCCACCCGGTCACCATCGGCAGCCGGGCCCTGGTCGCGGAGCTGGGCGACGACACCCCGGTCGCCTGGCGGCACCGTGGGGAGCGATACGGGGAGAAGTTGGCCACCCCTGACACCAGCGTCGGTGACCTCATCGGCGACGTCGACCCCACCAAGATCGCCGAGGGCCGCCGCCTGGGTGACCCCGAGACCGTCCACTACGGCCTGCTGCCCCGCGCCAACCGAGGCATCTTCGGCCTCAATGAGCTGCCCGACCTGGCTGAGCGGATTCAGGTCGGACTGTTCAATGTGCTGGAGGAACGAGACATCCAGATCCGCGGCTACGCGCTGCGGCTGCCGCTGGATCTGCTGCTGGTAGCTTCGGCCAACCCGGAGGACTACACCAACCGCGGCCGGATCATCACTCCGTTGAAGGACCGCTTCGGTGCCGAGATCCGTACGCATTACCCGTTGGAGACCGACGATGACGTGTCGCTGACCCGCCAGGAGGCGGACCTGTGCGCCCCGGTGCCCGAGCACCTGCTTCGGGTCATCGCCGAGTTGACCACCCAGTTGCGGGCGTCCTCCTCCATCGACCACCGATCCGGGGTCTCCGCCCGGTTCGCGATAGCCGCCGCCGAGGCCACGGCCGCCGGCGCCCTGCGGCGGGGTGCGCTGGTCGGTGAGGACTCGCCGGTCGCCCGGATCGGCGATATACCCGCAGTGCTACCCACCCTGCGCGGCAAGCTGGAGTTCGAGATGGGCGAGGAGGGGCGCGAGGCCGAACTGCTGGACCACCTGCTGAGGACCGCCACAGCCTCGGTCTTCCGCGACCTACTGCGCGGGATGGACCTGTCCGGGTTCACCGACCTTTTCGCCGAGGATGTCACGGTCGAGACCGGACCTCTCGTGCCCGCCACCGATCTGCTCGGACAACTCGGACAGGGCAACGCCGGGCAGGTCCGCGGGCTGGCGGAGGTGCTGACCCGCCTGCACGTCGACGTGGACGACCTGTCGCCAGGGCAGGTGGCAGCCGCCGTCGAGTTCGTCCTGGAGGGTTTGCACCTGACCCGCCGGTTGTCCAAGGACACCGTCGGCACGACCACGATCTACGGACACTGAGGCCGGAATGCCTCGGTCACACCCTCCGGACGGACCGGACAGACATGACGGCCGCAACCACGGCCGGTACCGGTATGGCACCTGGCGTGAGGGCCCGGACCCGCTGGCCCCTCCGTTCGACGTCCGCGCCGCCGTCGACGAGCTCGGTCGTTCCGTTCTGGCCGGGCGATCACTGCCAGACGCACTGCGGGAGCTGCTACGTCACGGGCCGGGTCGGCAGCCGGGCCTGAACGACCTGCGCGAGCAGGTCCGTCGCCGCCGGGAGCAGCTGCGCCAGGCGGGCCGCCTCGGTGGGGCTCTCGATCAAGCCCGAGCCGCGTTGGACCAGGCCCTGGCCACCGAGCGGGACACCCTGGCCGGAGAGGCCACCGACCAAGCACGGCTGGACGAGATGAGACTGGCCGGGCTGCCCGACACCACCGCCGCCGCAGTCCGGGAGCTGGCCGACTACGACTGGCACTCCCCCGAGGCCCGGCAGATCTACCAGGACATCACCGGGCGGCTGCGCCGGGACGTCCTCGACCACCAGTTCGCTGGGCTGCGCAAATCCCTCAGGGACGCCAACCCACAGACCATGGGCGCCCTGCGGGACATGCTCAACGACCTGAACGAGCTGCTCGCCGACCACGCCCGCGGCCAGGACACCCCCGAGCAGTTCGCCCGGTTCATGGACAAGCACGGCGACTTCTTCCCCGACCGGCCCGCGGACGTCGACCAACTCATCGACCAACTGGCCCGCCAGCAGGCCGCGGCCGAGCGGATGATGCGTTCGCTGACTCCGCAGCAGCGTCAGGAGCTGGAGGAGTTGATCCAGCAGTCGATGGCCCAGGCCGGTCTGGACGGGCCGTTGCATCAGTTGCGTGACACGTTGAACACGCTGCGGCCGGGAATGATGTCCGGTCGACCCGTGCAGATGGACGGCGACGAGCCGCTCGGCTACGGGCAGGCCGCAGGGGTCGTCTCGGAGATGGCCGACCTGGAGAGCCTGGACTCCCAACTGGGCCAGCAGTACGCCGGGGCGGCGTTGGACGACGTGGACATCGAGGCCCTGGAGCGCCAACTGGGTGCCGAGGCGGTCCGGGACTTGGCGTTGCTACGGGAGCTGGAGGCGGAACTGGAGCGCCAAGGCTGGACCCGGCGTGACGCCCCCGGTGGGGCACTCAACCTCACCCCGAAGGCACTGCGGCGTCTCGGGGAGACGGCACTGCGGCGTATCTTCGCTGATCTGGAGGCCCGGCGCGCCGGGCAGCACGACGACCGGCGGGTCGGCGGGGCGCAGGAACGCACCGGGGCCTTCCTGCCATGGGAGTACGGCACCGAGCAGCCCCTGGACGCGGCGAGAACGGTCGGCAACGCGGTGCTCCGCCGGGCGGCGATGCAGGCCCGCGCGGGCGACGGTTTGCGGCTGTCCGTCGAGGACTTCGTCGTCGTCGAAACCGAGCGGCGGACCCGGGCGGCGGTGGCCCTGTGTGTTGACCTGTCCTACTCGATGATCGAGTGGGACAGGTGGGGCCCGATGAAGCAGACCGCGCTGGCCCTGGCGCATCTGGTCGGCACCCGCTTCCGCGGCGATGCCCTCCAGATCATCGGGTTCAACATCACTGCCCGCCGGATGGGCGTGCTAGAGCTGGCCGAGCTGGAACCAGAGTGGGTTCAGGGCACCAACCTCGCGCACGCCCTGATGCTCGCCGGCCGGCACGTGCGACGACACCCGGAGGCCGAGCCGGTGGTCATGGTCATCACCGACGGCGAGCCCACCGCGCACATCGACGACCGCGGCCAACCGGTGTTTCAGTGGCCCACCTCGTCGGCCACCCTGCGGGCGACCGTCGCCGAAGTGGACGCCCTGGCCCGCGGGGGAGCCGGGATCAACATCTTCCGGCTGGGCGACGACCCGGGGCTGGCCAGGTTCTTGGACTCATTGGCCCGCCGCTGCGGGGGCCGGGTGTTCAGCCCCGACCTGGACCGGCTGGGGCAGTACGTCGTGGCCGACTACCTGCGCGCCCGGCGGGGCCGTAGGTAGTCGGCCACGACGGCCCTAGCCGACGGTGCCCAGGACGTAGTCGACAGCCTGAGCGGCCGTGTAGCCGTGCCCCAGCGGGTGCTCCGGCGGCTCGTCGGCCGGCGCGTCGACCGGGCGGCGGCGCAGCAGCGTCACCACCGGGCTCACATCGCTTCCCGAGGTGGCCAGCGGCGGCTCCACGAACCCGTTCGGGCGCCGCTGCGGCAGACCCGCGCTGGCGAGCAACGCATTACACAGGCACACCCGGCCCTCACGGTTGACCTCCCGCCCCCCCTTGCGCAGATAGGCGGTTGCCGGTTCGGCCGGGCACCGGTAGTCCACATCCCCGTTCGGCTTGAGATAGGCGGTGCGCAGCACACCCAGGTCGCAGACCGGCTGCCGTTCCGCGACCACGGCGGTGTCGCTGAGCGTCCCGGGTAGCTCGGCGACCCGGAACGGGAAGCCGGTCGGGGACACCCGCCAGTCGGCTCTTACAGTGAGGTCGCCCCGCTCCACCCCCTCGCGCAGTTGTTGTTTCAGTGCCGGGTCGAAGCCGGACTCGTCGCTGTAGGCGAAGACGGTGCCGGCCTGGATCCCCACGGCGCCGAGCGAGATGGCGGCCCGCAAACCCTCCGGGCTTGCCTGCGCACCGGCCAGCCAGACCGGCAGGCCGAGAGCGACGATGGACGGGATGTCGACCACGTCCCGCTCGCCATAGACCGGTTGCCCCACTTCGTCCACCTGACGTGGGCCGCGCGGCGGGGCGTTGTGGCCACCGGCCAGCGGTCCTTCCACGACGAACCCGTCCGGGCGGCTGCCCGGATCGCCGGCCAGACCGGTGGCCAGGTCACTGGAGGCGATGATGGCCAGCACCTGTGGCGGGGCAGCCACCGGCGGCGGGTTGGGCACCACGCCGCGCGGGTCGAAGTGCAGCCCGCCCACGTTGTCGGTGGACCTGGCCCCCATCACCTTGACCGCCATGGTCACCGGCTCGTGCCGGGACAGCCGTCGGACCAGTTCGGGGATCTCCGCGGGACTACCCGCGCCGACCAGGAAGTAGTCGACCCCGGCCAGGATCGCCCCATAGCAGCCCGCGGGCAGCGGCAGCTCGATCTTGCGCAGGTAGTTCATTCCCACCAGCCCGTCGTGGCCCTCCTTGGCCAGGTACACCTCGACGAAGTTGGCGGCGACAGTCAACTCGACCAGCCTGGGAGCCGACGAGAGCGTGTGCCGCAGCACCGGACGGTACGGGGCGTCGGCAGGAATCCCCCCGTCAACGAAGTAGGTGTCGATGATCCGCTGGGCCACCTCGGGGACCGGGAACGCGGCCAGCGCCCGGCGGATGTGCCCACCTGGGTCGCCGTCCTGGAGGCGGCGCGCACACACGACGTCCACGGCCGTTCCGGATACCACCCCCAGCTGGCCGGTCATCGACACAGCGCGGGCAAGTCGCCACCCGGAGATGGCCACACCCATGCCGCCCTGGATGATCCTGGGTCGACCGGCTGCATCTCGGCTGGTTGGGCGGGTCTGGGAAGTTCCGGTCAGCGTCATGTCCGTTCGATTCCTCGCAGGGCGGTGGTGCGTCACCCCCATTGTCGGCCAGCCGAGTGCACCACCGGTATCTCATCCGCCTCAGTGTCGTGGCCTAGTCTCTAGCAGATGCTGCTAACCAACCTCGGCGACCGGCCGTGGTCGCAGATCGACCCGCAGACCGCCGACGTGCTCCGACCCACCCTGCCCGGCTTGATCGACCAGATCCTGGAGGCGATCGCCCATCAACTACCGGCCCTCGGTCGCGACCTCGCCGGTCCGTACGGCGCGGCGCTACGGCAAGGTATCGAGGGGGCCCTCGGACACTTCCTCACCCTGCTCGGCGCGGACGTACCGGCCATGGACGAACAGCTCACCAACTTGTACCGGTCATTTGGGGCCCGAGAGGACCGGCACGGGCGCACGATGGAGACGTTGCTGGCCGCCTACCGCCGGGGCGCTCGGGAGTCGTGGGCCCACTTCGCGCAGACCGTCGTGTCCGTCGAGCTGCCGACGCCGCAGGTCATTCGCCTTGCCGAGGCCATCTTCGCCTACATCGACGAACTGTCGGCCGCCAGCGCCCTCGGCTTCGCGCACGCCCAAGTGGCCCGGGTGGGGCATCGGGACGTGGTCCGCCAACGGCTGGCCGCCGCCCTCCTGCAGGGTGAGGCCCTGACTGCACCAGCGCGCGTGGAGGACCTGGCCGCCGAGGCGGGCTGGACCGTGCCCGACGAACTGGCCGCCGCGATCTCCCCGTTGGACCGGACCGGCGCGCGGGTCCCGCTGGTCCACCCGGACGTACTGGTCACCGCCGTCGACGAGGAGCTCCACGCGCTCATCCCAGGGGACCTGCTACGCCGCCACACCGGCCGGTCCACCCTGCTCGGTGCTGCGGCGCCGGTCTTCGTCGGGACGATCCGGCCACCGGCGCAGGCCCCCACCTCGCTGGGCCACGCCAGGGCCGTGCGGCAGTTGGTGGCCGAGCAGATCCTGGCGCCGGACCCGACCGTGATGGCCGACGACCACCTCGCGATCCTGGTGGTCCATGCCGATCGAGGTCTGCTGACCGACCTGCGCGCCCGAGTGCTGGCCCCGTTGGACGCCATCACCGACGCCCGGCGGGAGGTCATGGTGCAGACCCTGCAGGCCTGGCTGACGCACTGGGGTGACCGCACCGCAACGGCCCGCGAACTGGTCGTCCATCCCCAGACGGTCAGCTACCGGATCACCGAGCTGCGGCGCGTCTTGGGGTCGGCGCTTGACGACCCGGCGGGCAGGTTCGCACTGGCCTTGGCCCTTTCGGCGGGGCCTACCGACGGCGGCTGACTCGACGGGGGTACGTCGATGGCGGCGTGGATGAGCCAGCGTCGGCTGAAGCTGGACCCGGCGAGGGGTTGACCCCGGAAGGCAGCACCCGGGGCCCCCCGTCATCAGGCCAGGACCGCGAAGACGTTGCTCACGGTGAGGTGTCCGGACGCCCGCTCCGGTACCGTGTCGTCGCTGACCAGGTTGAACGGCATGGGGTGCGTCGCCCCCGGGGCCAGCTCGATGCCCAGCTCGGTGCGGGTGGCGTTCGTCTCCCCCTCCTCGGCGTCGAAGAACACCACGGTGAGGTCGGCGATGACGGTGCCGTCATAGCTGACCGAACCGGCCGGCCCGGGGGTCTGCTTGAGCCGGGCGGCCACCTGCACCCGCACGTGCACCCCACTGCCGACCTCGGGCGTGGTCCGGTCGAACCCGCCGGACAGCCGGGTGTTGCGCTGGTCGGCCGGCGCGCCCGGCACGTCGAGCGGGTCGTGGGCGAGCTCAATCGTGCCGTCCAGGTCGAAGTGACCCCAGGCGTCCTTGCCGACCACCCGACGGTCGACGACATCATGGTGGGACTGGACCATGACATCGCGTGCCACGCCGGGCGGCGGCACGAGTTCCAGCTCGATCCCGCCGATATCGTCACCGGGTCGCAACTTGAGGAGGTCCGGCTTGGACGTCCATTCGGTGCCGACCCGCGTCTCCTCGTCCACGACGAACATCGACCCCTGAAGGTGATAGGCCCCGGCCTTGACGTTGCTGAACCGGAAGCTGCCCTCCGCGTCGGTGGAGACGGTCCGGCAACCGAACCGGACGGTCGCGCCGACGACGCGCTGCGGATTCTGGTCGGGGCGTTCCCGCCGGACCACGAGGCCGCTGATGGACCCGATGCCGGTGACGGCCTTGACCCGGTATACCGGCTCCCGCCGCCAGCCCGGACGTGGCACCGCCACCGGGATGGGGTTGCCGTACACGTTGACCCGCACAGGGGAAGTCGGCGGGTAGGTGGTCAGGTCGGCGTTGGGGTCCCAGCGCAGCATCGTGTCGTCCGGGCTCACCGCACTGCCCTCCCCCGCGTGGGCCCAGGTCTCCTGGAAGTCACCGGCGGCGTCACTGGCGAAGATGTTGCACAGCTGGTTGGCGACGGTCGTGGCCAGGTAATCCTTGACCTGGTCGGTCGGGGAGGACCCGGCGAACAACCCGAGCACGTCCATCAGCGTGGTCACCGCCCCGGGTAGGTCGTCGACCTTCTTCTGCACCTCTGCGGCCACCCGGTGATAGGTGTACTCGTTGAGCGCCTTTCCAGCATCCACGCGCTCATCCGCTTTGTACCGGTACAACCCGTCGGCCGCCCCAGGGACGCGCCGGTCGCTCGGCTCGGGCTCGCCCTCCAGCTCGATGGGGTTGCCCCCGGCTCCCCCCAGGATCGGGTTGGCAGCCTGCACGGCGGCCCAGGCGAACGAGGAGCAGACCGCGGCGATACTCCCGGCCGCCCAGTCGCGACCCTCGCCCGGCCCCCAGGCGCCCGGCCCGGGGGCGTCGAACGACGGGTTCATAGCGATGTCGCCCTTGGTGTAGGCGAAGAACCGGTAGTGCGCCCGCAGCACCTTGGCCTGGGCGGCGACCACCGCCAGCGCCTCGTAGGCGGTTGGCTTGAGGAACGGGTGCGGTTGCACGATGACCGGCCACAGCCAGCCGATCGGGCGTCCGGTGTCGGGGTCGATCTCGGGGCGCCAGGCGGGGTCCTTCTGCAGACGGACCAGGGAGTACCGGCGGCGCGCACCGCCGTCGTGGCCATGCTTGGCGGTGCCGGCGGCTTCGGGGTCATGGAAGCTGGTCCGCTTGTCCCGCTCGGCGGGGGCCAACTGCCAGAGCTTCGGCGGGTTGGCGGCCTCGTCCGCGGTCACGGCCGGATAGAGGGCGGCGTGCCCGAACTGGGGGTTGGACCGGTTGCGCCCGGAGATCATGACCTCACCGACGCTCTGGGTGATGCTGCCGGGCCAGCCGTACCGCAACACGTCCTCACGGATGCCCTTGAGCGGCACCTTCTCGGACATGGTCCCGAACGGAGTGGTGACGGTGACCTCGCCGTTGTAGTACTCCGGATCCTGGATCCGATCGTCGGAGGCGGTGCAGTGCCGGATGGTGGCCCCGTCGTTCTCGACGAACATTCCCATGTGGTCGTAGCGTTGCGGCGGGTCGAGCGCGCCGAGCAGCCGGCCGAGGACCCCACCCGGGCCGGCCGGCCCGAGCACGAGGTCACCGGGGCGAGCCGAGGGGAAGGTCGGCCACACGTAGGTGTACCGCTCCTCCCCGGTGGCCTGGCAGCTACGGCCGGGATCGACCAGGCAGACATTGGGCACGCACATCGTCTCGAAGCCCTCGTCGTGGGTCAGGGCGAGTTTGGCGTAGAAGAAGCCCTTGCCGGCGCCCGGGTCACCGGTGTCGATGGTGACGCTCAGCGTGTCGGAGGTGGGTGTGCTCGCCACCGTGTAGAGGTGCTGCCGGTCGTCGTACAGCGGGAAGGCGGGCCGAGGGTTGGGCCGCCCGAAGTACAGCTGCTGCTCCCGGTCCTCCCGGTCCCGGCAGTCGACGAACTGCGGCACCGCCGTCGGTTGGGGCCGGAACGGAAAGGGGAGACTGACCTCGACGTGCCGGTCCTGCCGGTGGTGCGGCGGCAAGACCGCCTCGGGGGAGAGCTGGCAGTCGTCGGTGAAAGCGAAGACGTCGAGGTCCCGGACGGCCTGGGTGAACCCGTGCTCCTCGACCAGCGGGGTGATGCCGAGGTCGGCGACGACCCAGGTCACCGGCCAGACCACGGTACCCACCGGGATGGCGTCGTTGCTCAGGTCGCCCCAGCTGCCGGACAGCCGCACCGACTGCCCGGCCAGGTTTCCGAGCAGCTCGCCGGCGCTGCTCAGGTCGCGGAACGGGGCGACCGGAGTGACCCGGCAGTCGATCCGGTTGAGGGCGTTCACGGTGCCGTCGGCTCGGGTCAGGCGTGCGTCCCCCGCCGCCAGCTCTACCGTGATGTGCCACATGAGTGGCTCATCGTCGGCTGCCGAACCGTGCCAGGCGGCGACCGCCCGCCCAGCGATCTCGACGTCGTCTTCGCGGAGCTGGAACTGGATCATCAGGCCTCCCGGCCGCTGGAGAGTGCGTGGGTACGTCCCCCAGGAGCCAGTCCGGGTGTGGCAGATACCACAACGGCGGCCCGCGCTCATGGCAGGCCGCGTCGCGGTGGACGCGGATGTCGTCCGGGCGGGCTGTCGCGGCTGTTAGACGATCGGTAGGACCGGTGTGCGGCCAGTCTCTGGTCCAGGTCTCCGGCCGGGTGCTCTTCTCGCAGCTGCCCACCTGTTCGCTGGTGGGGCTCTTCCGGTTTGCGCTCCCGCCGGGTGCCGTGACGAAGCGTTGCTCCAGAGGGGACTGCCCTGCTCGCAACAGCACTGCCCGCCTCGCAACCCCTACGGGTCCACGACGAAGCAAAGTAGTGACAAGGCGAAGGTGTTCATCGGGGTCGATCCCCACAACCAGTCGGCGACGATCGAAGTGGTCGATGACCGGGAGACGGTGTTGACCACGGGCCGGGTCGGCACCAAAATCTCCGCCGGCAAGACCCATGCAGAAGCCATACGCTGCCTCAAACGCAGGATCTCCGACGCCGTCTACCGACAACTGGTTGCCGACGCCCGCGTCGTTGGCGCGGGCCCGGGAGGGCGCTGCGGGCGACTCTGACATCCAGCGCGGCCGACCTGCCCCCGCACATCGACACTTCCGATCAGCCACTTCCCGGACCCGCGCCCACGAGACGCTACCGGCCACCACGACCCAGCCGAACCCCCGCCCGGGCTGGGCTTCCCAGCCAACGCGCCGACGCGCCAGAGCCGTCAAGGTGCAGCGCCCCAGCGGACGAACGACCTTGACGGCGACAAGCGCCGGCACACACTCCAAGAAGCCGATACCAGCATCCTGACAACAGAGGGGAGCCGAAATGACGCACTTTCTCGCTAGAGGTATCTGTCGTCACGGGTGCTGGCATCAGGACAGATCGGGCTCCGGGTGCTCGGCCACGAACTTCTCAGCGGCGTTCTCGTCAATGAGGCCTTGGTCCAAGAGCCAATCGACGGCGCGGCGCTGGGCTCGCACGTCACGGTGGGTATGCCACGGCGAGATCAGCTCGGGAAGGTGCTCATAGAGCTGGTTCTTGAACCGACGAAACGCTCCGCGCCCCTGAAGCGCCGCGGCCAGACGTCGTCCGGCCGCACCGTCGCTGATGCCCTCAGCGAAGTCGGCCATGTCCTGATACCAGACGTACGACGGGATGGGGTCGATGGCAATGAGGTCCAACTCGTCGATCTCGACGGGGTTCTCGCCATCGACGCCGGTGTCGCTGGTCCAGAACACCACTTGGCCGGTTCGCGGATCGAGCAGCCATCGGTGCTCGTAGTCCGTCTGGTCCGCGAGCGCGGTTGCGATCTCATCTACGTCGATCTCGCCTAAGTCGAGCACCCACTCAGGCTATAAGCCGAACCGAAGGCCCTGAAAGGACCGTGCGCACCCGTCGCGACCGCCGGCCAGTTCGCGGCGGTCAGACGCGCCGGCTGGTCATCACTCGGGTCGGAGGGATAGGCATAAGGTCGGTCGGCATGGATGCCAACGAGCCCGGCCTCTTCGACCTGCCCCACCGCGACCGGCCGGGCACTCCCAATCGGCCGCTGGGCGGGAGGAACCGGGAGACGTGGGCCCGCACCGCTACCGCCGAGGTCACCATCATCGACGCGGGCGCACTCCACGAAGCCGCGGCGCAAGCCGCGGAGAACGCGGTGACGATCGGGCTCCGTGGCGATGCCGACGTCGAGGACACCGAGCCTGGGTCCCCTGACGTGGCGCCTGCCAGCAACGCGTTCGACGCACTGGGCTGGTTGCTCTGGCCCACTGGCGGCATGGAGGGGCCGCTGGAGGCTGGCGCCTTCCGGGTCCTCTCGCTGGACAGCGAGGTCGTGGCCGAGTCCGTTGACCGGGGCAAGTCACCTGGACGGTCACGGTCAAGCTTACCGACGTCGACGAACTGCGTCGGCTTGCTGCCCAGGCCCACCCGGATGCGGCAGGGTTGATCGCGGATAGCCTCGCGGTCGCCTGGCAGCGCGCGGCCGACCCGTTCGCTCCGCTGCGCTCGATCCCTGGGACCGCCTGGCGGCCCGGGCAGGTCGACGTCGAGCACCTGCCGGCGAAGGCGGTCGGGAACCGCTGAGGCGGTCGTCGAGCGGCAGATCATGCCGCCCTGGTCAAGTCACAGCCAGGATGGCTTCCATCCTGCTGGCATGGCTGGTTATAGCAGTCCACGGTGATCACCTCGCCGAGGCGATCCGTCTCGTCACGGTCTGTCATCGGCAACCCCGGGGACGTACGGAAACAACCCGAGCTCGAAGGCCCGCACTTGAAATTGCACGGGCGCGTGCCGGATATCGACCAGCAGCCCGTCAACCTCCAGTAGCCAGGTCAACGGGCTGGCCTCAACCAGGTCACGGCGCATGAACTCGCTATCGAAGTGGCTCAGCTGCAAGGTGTCGCGGATCAGCCTGGCCTTGTTCGCCATCGTGGTCTTCTTCACGCCTAACCACCCGCTGAGCTGGTCGGCGGTCGCATGCGGCGTCTGCCCAGGATCGAACACGAAGTTCAGCTGCCCGACGGCATAGACGACTCCGGCGGCCCATATACGCAGGTCGCCGCGAGTCAGCGGGGAGGGTCGCTTCCGGCCGAGCTTGCCGACCACTCTCCGACACAGGCCGGCGTACTCCACATCCAAGTGCTCCAGGCAGACGGCGTCGGTCGCGGCCACTACTTGATCTGCGTACGGTCGCACCGCGTGCGGCACGTTCACATAGTCCACACCGGCACCTCCCCCGCCCGACAGGTCGCGATCGGTTCCCGATAGTCCATCACACCTGACCGATGCAGACAGCATGAGGGTCGGCCAGGCGCCGACCTGCTCCTCCAGCGTCCCACCACAGGAGACCGACAACTGGCTGCCGACGCCGATGTCGTTGGCACGGGCCCAGGAGGGCACTGCGGGCGACTCTGACATCCAGCGCGGCCGACCTGCCCCCGCACATCGACACTTCGGAGCAGCCACTTCCCGGACCCGCGCCCACGAGACGCTACCGGCCACCACGACCCAGCCGAACCCCCGCCCGGGCTCGGCTTCCCAGCCAACATGCAGACGCGCCGGAGCCGTCAAGGTTCAGCGCCCCACCGGACGAACGACCTTCACGGCGACAAGCGCCGGCACACACTCCAAGGAGCCGATCCCGGCATCCTGACAACAGAGGAGAGCCGAACCCATGTGGCGGAAACTCGCGCGACGGCGACGCAGGACGTCTGCTTCCCTGGAGGAGACATGTCTGTCGACTTCGCCCAGGCGCTCGCGCCGTTCCGGCACTCCCGGTACCGCGTTCTCGCCGCCTCCCTGACCCTGTCGCTGCTCGGCGCGGGGCTAGTTGTCGTCGCCCTGGTCTGGCAGGTGGTCGCGCTCGGTGGCGGACCCGCCGACCTGTCCCTGGTGACCACCGCCGAGGCGGCCGGCTTGCTGGTGACCGCGTTGATCGGTGGGGTGTTGGCCGACCGGGTGCCGCAACGGCGCTGCTGATGGCTGCGGAGTCGGTCAAGGCCGTCGTGTTGGCCGGCGGGGCCGTCCTGTCGCTGACCGCGCCGCCGGCATCCTTGTCGCCACGTGGTCACCCGGGCTCGCGCTGGCCTGCACCGCGGCCGTCGTCGCTACGGCGGTGGTGTCGCTGCGGTGGCTGCCTCAGGTGGCCATCCGTCGGACCGACGCACCCACGGAACACCCATTGGTCGGCATGCGCCGCGACCTGCCGACGGCGTCGCCTACCTTTGGCGGACCCCGTGGTTGCGCGCCACCTTGGCGTTCTCGTCACTGCTGGTCCTGGTCATCATGGGGCCGCTCGACGTGCTGCTGCCCTTCGTCATCAAGGACCAGGCCGGCGGGGGGCCGGGCGAGCACGCCCTCGTCCTGGCCGCCTACGGAGTCGGCGGGGTCGTCGGCGCGCTGCTGGTCGCTTCCTGGCGTCTGCCTCGTCGATACCTGACGGTCATGCTGCTGATGTGGGGGCTGGGCTGTGTACCGATGGCAGGGGCCGGGCTGACCACGCAGGTGTGGCTGATGGCGCTGGGGAGTTTCGTCGTCGGCGCCGCCTTCGAGGCCGGGACCGTCGTCTGGGGCACGTTGCTGCAGCGGCGGGTCCCGCCGGAATTGCTCGGACGGGTCTCCAGCCTGGACTTCTTCGTTTCGCTGGCGTTCATGCCCATCTCGATGGCGCTGGCCGGCCCGGGACAGTCAGGGAATCGGCATAACCACGACGTTCCTGCTGGCCGGGTTGGCTCCGCCGGTGCTGGCGGTGATCGCCATCGTCGCGGCGCGCATGCCCGTCGACGAGCTTGCACATCCGCTCGACCTCCCCAGGGCCATGTCCGGGCCCTAGCCAACGTCACCCGGGATGGACACCGACCGGTCGATGAGCGACGTCGGCTGGCAGCTGGATCTGGGCGCCCGAGCAGGGGAGCAGGCCGTCGCCACGGTCGTCGCGGTCGTGACGGCGGCGCGCGTCCAGGCCAGTGGGCAGTAGAGGTCGGTGCGCAGGCTCGAGGGGTCGGTCTCCGGTGTCGGGATAAGGCCCGAAGTAGGCGGCGTCGGCGACCTCCCGCCCGGCAGGTGACTGGCGACGACATCACCCTCTGGCGTGACCGGCCGGTCGGTCATGAAGCCTGCCTCGAGCTCGACGGTCTCGGTCGGCATGCTCAGGTGATAGCCGAAGGGGAGCCCCTGAAACGCCACACCCTGGCTCTGCACGACATGGGCCGTCTCGTTGAACGCGCGGTCGAAGAGGGAGCCGAGCTCGTGCATCCGGATACTGCCGGCGATGACGGCAGTCGTCGCCTGCTCGAGGGTGACGCTCTCGGGGTTCTCCAGGGTGCCGGGCTGGTCGGTCATGTGTCTCCAGCCAGTGGTGGGTCAGCGCCAAAAGCCCGGGGCATCAGATCGGCCCAGGGCGGGCCGCCGAAGCGGTTTCTCATGGCAGTATGCCGAGCTGTGGTCAGCCGACCCGGATCGCGGAGAGCTCGATCTCAAGGCTGACCTGCTCACCGACCAGCACGCCGCCGGCCTCCAAGAGCCGCGTTCCAAGCGCCGGTGTCGGTTCATCGTGTTTCATTCGATTGATTACTTCTTCAACTACTTCTCACTGATTCAGTTGACTGTCAACTATCAAGCTCGAGAGAGGATGGGTCAGGCGAACCACATGCGTCCGCGTGCGCACATCTGCTGCGCCTCAGCCGCCTATCCGCTCCGCCGACGGGCCCGATACGCCGCCGCATGGGCTCGATTCGCGCAGCCCGAGTCGTCACAGAACCGGCGCCGACCGTTCCGGGAGAAGTCGACGAACACCGCCGAGCAGTCCGCGCCGGCGCATCGCCGCAGCCGTTGAAGGCCGCCCATCCGGATCACGTCCACCAGTGCCATGGCCGCCTCGGCGGCCATCCGCTGCGGAAGCGGCGCCTCCAACGGGGTGGCGTGGATATGCCAGTCGAGGTCGTCGTGCCGAACCAGCTGCGGCAGGGCGCGGCCGCTGCGCAGCATCCCGTTGACCACCCGCACCGCCGCCTCGTCTGCGGCCTGGGCGGCCAGCTGCCACAGGTCGATCAGTTGCTCTCGCAACCGGAGCACCTCCCCCAGCTCCGCCCCGGTGCCGACGCGCGGCCCGGTGAAACGATGCTCGTCGAGGAATGCGTCGAGATCGGCGGGCGTCCCCAGCCGGGCACCACCGTGAGAGCCACCGTGGAACGGCGGGTCCGGCGAAGCATTGACCAGGCCGACCACCGCCTGCAAGGCCACCTGGGTGTCATGAGCAAACACGACTTGACTCCTTAGCGGGCGGCCTCTTAGCGTCAGGGGTGAAAGTCACTTCACTCATTATGGCGCGAAAGGAGGTCGACCGGTTGCCCCGAGCTCGGATGTCGAGCGTCGCCCTGGCTTTGGCTTCTGCTGCGGCGTTCGCGACCTCCGGGGTCTTCGCCCGGGGACTGCTGGAGTCGGGCTGGTCGCCGGGAGCAGCGGTGCTGGCCCGCATCGGCGGTGCCGCCGTGGTCCTGCTCGTGCCCACCGTCGTGGCCCTCCGGTCCACCCCGCGGCCAACGGCCCGTCAGCTGCGCCGGCTCGTCGGCTACGGCGCGGTGGCCGTCGCCGGTGCCCAGGCCTGTTACTTCGGGGCCGTTGCGTACCTCACCCCGGGGGTGGCCCTGCTCTTGGAGTACGTCGGAGTCGTGCTGCTCGTCGGGTGGATGTGGGCCCGGCACGGCCAGCAGCCCTCGCTGCGAACGACGGCCGGGGTGGGCGTCTGTGCGGTGGGGCTCCTGCTCGTGCTCGACGTGACGGGGTCGGCCCAGTCCACCCTCGACCCACGGGGTGTGGGCCTGGCCTTGGCGGCGGCGGTCTGCCTGGCCGTCTACTTCGCCATGTCCGCACGGACCGAGGAGGCCCTTCCGGCGGTGGTGATGGTGGGCGGCGGGCTGATCGTCGCCACCGTCACGCTGGCCGGCCTGACCAGCCTGGGAGCGCTCCCGTTCCGGGTGACCAGCGGACCTATTCGGCTCGCCGGGTCAAGTGTGCCGTGGTGGCTGCCCGCGCTGGGGCTCGTGCTGATCTCGACCGCGGCGGCGTTCCTGACCGGCGTCCTGGCCACCCGGCGGCTCGGCGCGACCTCCGCGTCCTTCCTCGGCCTGATCGAGGTGGCCTTCACCGTGCTGTGGGCGGCGCTCCTGCTCGGGGAGCTTCCCCGGCCGGTCCAACTTCTGGGTGGGGCGGTGCTCATCGGCGGGGTCGCGGTCATTCAGGCGACTGCGCCGATGGCAGGGCGGCCGCGTACCCGTCCAGGAGCATCCGAAGCGACCGGCGGAAGGTCTCCTCGCGCCATTGCCCGAACCGGCGCCGCACGCTCTCGCTGAGATCCTCGTCGTCCAGCGACACCACCTGCGAGCCCAGCATCGAGAAGCCGACGACGAACGCGACGACCGACTGCCACAGCTCGACTGCGTGGTCCAGATCAAACCCGATGGACACCAGGTACATCAGGCCGCTGTCCGGGTCGGTCTCGACGCGGCGGCCGGCCAGCGCGATCGCCGCCGGATGGGCGACCAGCACCCGGCGATACTCCGCGAAGATGGCCTCCATGAGCCGCGGCCACTCGGTGGGCAGTGGGTCCGGCAGGGTCATCTCGCTGCGGATCCGCACGACCAGGGCGTCGAGCAGGGCGTCCTTGCTGGCCACATGGTGGTAGAGGGACGCGGCCTCGACCCCCACCTCCCGGGCCAACCGCCGCATGCTCAGCGCACCCAGGCCCTCGGTGTCGACGACGGTCAGCGCCGCCTCGACGATGACCTCCCGGGTCAGCGGCGCCCGAGCACGACCGGGCGTGCTCGACGTCACCGCACGACCGGGCGTGCTCGACATCACGGTCGGAAGTCCTGGCTGCACCCCTTGACCCTAACACTGTTAGATGACATCGTCTCAGTACGCCTAACGATGTTAGGCTTGTCATGTCCGGGGAAGGAGCCCCCAATGCCCCCTCACGACACCCTTGCCGCCGACCGCAGCATTCCTGAAGCCGCCGAACGGCGGTGGTTACGGGTCGGGGCGGCCAGCGCGCTGGCCGCGTTGGCGCTGATCCTGCTCGACCTCGTCCTGGTCAACGTCCCCGGCTGGGGCACCGACACGGTCCCCTCCACGGCCGCGGCCTGGCTGGACCAGCTCACCGATCGTCCGCTGCTGGGGCTGCGCAACCTCGACCTGATCAACCTGTTCGTCGCGGTCGTCGGGCTGCCGATGTACCTGGCCGTCGCCTGGGTGTGCCGGCGGACGACCCCGTTCGCGGCCGCTTTCGCGGCATTGACCGGCGTCCTGGGTACAGCGCTGTTCGTCGTCTCCAACGCCGCCCTGCCGATGCTCCAGCTGTCCCGACAGGCTCCCGCTTCCGGAGCCGGTCGGCTGGGCGCCGAGGGGGCGGTGCAGGCTCTGCTCGCCCGCGGCGCGCACGGGTCCTTCGGGGTCTACCCGGCGTTCCTGGTCTCCGGGATCGGTTCGCTGGTCACCGCGGTGGCGATGCTCGGCACGATCGCCTTCTCGCGCCGGCTGGCCTGGGTCGGCATCGTCGGCAGCGGGCTACTGCTCGGCTACGTCACGGCCGTCACCCTGAACCCGGACGCATCCGGTCTGGTCATGGTCCTCGCGATGATCGGGGGGCTACTGATGCTGGGGTGGAACGCGCTGGTCGCCCGCCGGTTGTACGCCTTGTCCGGCCGTGGGCTGGTCGCCGCCTCCGGCGCGCTGACGGCGGTCCCGTCGTGACCGCGCGACGGGGCTGGGGCCTTGGCCTGGTCCTCTGCACCGCGCTACTGCTGACGTCCTGCGCCGCCGGGGCGAACCCGGCCGTGGGAGGGGGTCCAGACCCAGCCGGCTTCTGGCTCGGGTTGTGGCACGGGGTGATCAGCCCGATCACCGTGATCGTGTCGTTCTTCCGCGACGACGTGAGCATCTACGAGGTGCGAAACTCCGGCAACTGGTACGACTTCGGCTTCATGGTCGGTGTCTCGATCATCCTCGGCGGCAGCCACGGCGGTCGCCGTCGGGGAGAACGCGGCAGCGGCGGGAGTGGCAGCGGCCGGCGGGGTCGGGGCGTCAGTGGGTCAGCCACGTCCTGATCTGCGGGTAGACGTCGGGGTGGTTGAGCGAGTCGAAGTGGTGCAGCCCACCGACGATGTGCACGCTGCTCGCCGGGGTCTGCGTGAATCGCCCGCCGTCCGGGCCACCGCGGCCACTGACTGGGGTGACCAGCAGGTCACCGATGCGGGTGCCCACCGGTCCGTCGGTGTTCCGGCAGATCGTCGACAGGGCCAGGTGGTGGCGGGCCCCTGGGTACACGGCCACGTCGACCCGGTGGCTGACCGGGTCGTCGGGGTCGTGACCGACCCAGTCCTGCGGGACGAGGTTGCCGTGCCGCAGGTCCTTGATGCCCACGCTGCGATGCCGCAGCACCGCAGCCAGCCAGGTCAGGGATTCGCGGGTGCCTGCCCAGGCTGCCACCGCCGCGACCCGTTGCTCCAGCGCGGCCCCGTGGTGCGGAGTGGCGATGCTGACAGTGTCCCGCACCAGGGCGATCCAGTCCGAGGCGGTGCCCTGGGCCAACGCGCTCTGCACGACGAGCCCGCCCATCGAGTGTCCTATCAACGCCAGTGACGTCACCGGCACCGGCCAGTTGGCGACGACGCCGTCCAGTAGTCCGGACAGGTCGGCGCCGCTGTCGGAGATCCGCCGGCCGGTGTTGTATCGCACCCACAGCGGGGTGTACTTCAGGTCGTCGCGCAGCCGGCTGCCGTAGCTGACGGTGGGGTCCCCGTAGTGGTCCTGGGCCCGGTAACGCCAGTAGTCCTCGGTCTCGGCAAGCCCGTGCGCGAACACGACGAGGCGGCCGGTGGCATTGGGGAACGCCGCGCGCAGTTGGTCAGGATCGGCGGGCAGGTCGCGGCCGTCGTGGCGCAACGCCATCGGCAGGCTCAGCGGGGAGCCCGAGCACGCCAGGCGGTCCCCGTGCCAGCCGTTGACCAGCGCCAACGCCTGGTTCCCACGGGGGGTGTCGGTCAGGCTGGTGCTGTCGTCGACGTGCCTTGCCGCGACGATACCGACGATCCTGGCCCCGGCGTCGACGCCGAAGGCGACCGTGCGGTACACCGTGTCGGTCATCACCCGCCGGATCGCGATGAACGGCGCGGCGTCCGGGCCGACGATGGCGACGGCGACGGCGTCACCTCGCCGTCCGACGGCGGCGTGCACCGTTTGGGTGGCCGTGGTCGCACCCCGCAGCAGGGCCCCGCCCCAGCGGCCCAGCCCGGTCGCCTCGTCCGCGCGCATCGTGACCTCCAGTCCTGGTGGCGGCCGGCTCAGCCGACCTCGGTGGGTACGGTGGCCAGCAGCTTCGCGGTCAGCTCCGGCCGCCCGAAGGCGACCAGGTCGCACACATGAATGCCGAGACCGGCAAGCTGCTCCAGGACCGGCAGCCCGACGGTCGTCGGCACCTGGGCAACCAGGAGCAGTTCGTCGTAGTCCCGGCCCGCGTCGAGGCACATCCGCCGCAGCGTCTCCAGGCGTTCGGCGTAGGCGGCGACCGGGTCTGCGGACGGCGAGGCGACGACCGCCCAGCCGTCCCCCATCCGGACCACCCGGTCGAGGGCCCGATTGGAGTGCCCGCCGAAGATGATTGGGATGTGACCGCCGGGTGCCGCCGGCGCCGGCGACAAGCCCAGCTCGGCGTGCGGGTACAGCGGTCCGTCGTGCCCGGCGACCGTCTCCGCCCACAGCCGCCGCATCACCGTGACGTGCTCCTCCAGCCGCGCCCCACGCCGTGCGAAGGGCACCTGCAGGGCATCGAACTCCTCCCGCAGCCAGCCCGCCCCGACGCCGAGGATGACCCGCCCACCGGAGAGCCGATCGATGGTGGCGATCTGCTTGGCGAGCAGGAGCGGGTGTCGCAGGGTGGGCACCAGCACCCCGGCGCCGAGGCGAACCCGGGAGGTGGCCGCCGCGAGGTAGCCGAGCACGCTGACCGCCTCGTAGTAGGGGTCATCCGGGCGCACCCCGTAGCGGCCCTCCGCGGTGTAGGGGTAGGGGGTGGCGATGTGTACGGGTGTGACGACGTGGTCGAAAACCCACACTGAGTCGAAGCCCCGCTCCTCGGCCGTCCGAGCCACCAGCAGGATGTTCTCGGGGCTCGCGTGCGGTCCGAAGGTGGGCAGGTGCACACCGATCTTCATCCGGGCAGACTACCCAGGGCAGTGCCACGAACGCCGCCGGCGGCACCCTTTGACCGAGACGACTGAACGGAGTCCTCGCCGTGAGGATTGCCATGGCCAGTGACCACGCCGGATTCGAGCTGCGCAGGCAGCTCCGCCCGTACGTCGAGGGCCTCGGCCACGAGGTGGTCGACCTGGGCACCGGCTCCGTGGCGTCGGTCGACTACCCGGTGTTCGGGGCGAGGGTCGGCCGCGCGGTGGCCTCCGGGGATTGCCAGCGCGGCATCGTCATCTGCGGCACCGGGGTCGGTATCGGGATCGCCGCGACGAAGATCTCGGGGATTCGGGCCGCCGCGTGCACCGAGACGTACTCTGCCCGGCTGAGCCGGCAGCACAACGACGCCAACGTGCTGGCCCTGGGTGCCAGGGCGACCGCCTTGGGTTTGGCCCAGGACATCGTCGCCACGTGGTTGGCCACCGCCTTCGAGGGAGGACGCCACCAGCGCCGGGTAGACCAACTCGCCGCCCTGGATCGCGGCGAGGACATCGAGGCTCAGTCGGTGAACAGTGCGCTGTAGGCGTTGAGGGCCGGCTGCCCGCCGAGGTGGGCGTACAGCACGGTGCTGTCCGGGCCGATGTCACCGCTGGTGACCAGGTCGATCAGGCCGGCCATGGACTTGCCCTCGTACACGGTGTCGAGGATGACCCCCTCCAGCCGTCCGACCAGCCGGATCGCCTCCAGCGTCGAGGCCACCGGGATGCCGTATCGGTCGCCGGCCCACCCCGGCAGCACGATGATCTCCTCATCGGTCAGCTCGCGGCCGAGGCCGATGAGGGCGGCGGTTCTCCGGGCGATCCTGGCCACCTGCTCGCGGGTCTGCTCCAGGGTGGCCGAGGCGTCGATACCGATGATGCGGCGCGGGCGGGCTTGACCGGCGAACCCGGCGATCATCCCAGCGTGGGTGGAGCCGGTGACCGTGCAGACGACGATTGTGTCGAAGAAGACGCCCAGGTCGCGCTCCTGCTGGGCGACCTCGTCGGCCCAGTTGGCGAAGCCCAGCCCACCCAGGGGGTGCTCGGATGCCCCGGCGGGAATGCCGTACGGCACCCCGCCGCGGGAGCGTACGTCCTGCAATGCCCGCTGCCAGCTGTCCTTGATGCCGATGCCGAACTGCGCCGGGTCGAGCCGGACCTGCGCGCGGCCATGATCCGCGACAGCATGATGTTGCCGACCCGGTCATTGACGCAGTCCGGCCAGTCGACCCACTTTTCCTGCACCAGCACGCACGCCAGCCCCAGTCGGGCGGCCACCGCGGCGACCTGCCGGGTGTGGTTGGACTGGTACCCACCGATCGAGACGAGGGTGTCGGCGCCGGCGGCCAGGACGTCCGGGACGATGTACTCCAGCTTGCGGGTCTTGTTGCCGCCGTATGCCAGTCCGCTGTTGCAGTCCTCCCGCTTGGCCCAGATGGCGGCGCCGCCCAGGTGGGTGCTGAGGCGTTCCAGGGGGTGGATCGGACTCGGGCCGAACATCAGGGGGTGGCGGGGGAAGTCCTGGATCGGCATGGGTTCTCCTGGTCGGAAGGCGACCGGTCGAGTATTCCACGGCGGGTGCGGGACCCCGGCAGGCCTGAGTGCACCTGCGCGCGAGATCAGTCGCGCACGCGAGCGACCCGTTGGTCCTCCAAGTAGAGCACCTCGATCCCTGTTGTGTTGACACATCGCAGAGCGTCGCCGGGAGTCTCGACGATGGGTTCTCGGTCGTTGAAGGACGTGTTGAGCAGCACCGGCACCCCGGTCGCGGCGCCGAAGTCGGTCAGCAGCCGGTGCAGCCAGGGCTCTTGTTGCACGGAGACGGTCTGGACGCGCGCGGTGCCGTCCACGTGGGTGACCGCGGGCAGCAGGTCGGGGCGCCGCACCCGGGCGGTGAGCAGCATGTAGGGGCTGGGAACCGAGAGCTCGAAGAACTCGGCAGCGCGTTCCTGCGGCACCATCGGGGCGAACGGGCGGAACCGCTCGCGGTGCTTGACGTCGACGTTGACCAGGTCTTTCGTCGCTGCTGGCCGGGGGTCGGCCAGGATGCTGCGATGCCCCAGTGCCCGCGGCCCGAACTCACTGCCGCCGCGGAAAACGGCGGTGACTCTGCCCGCCAACAGGTCCGCAACCAGGGCCGCGACGGTGTCCCCGGGCCGGGACACCACCTGCCGCGCTCCGGTCTGGGCGTGGACGGCGGCGTTGATCTCGTTGCACCCGTACGACCGGCCGAGGTAGGGGGTGACCCACTGCGGTGGCCCCGGCGGGCGCCCCCCCGTCAGCTTCCAGGCTCCGAACAGTGCGGCGCCCAGTGCGCATCCGTCGTTCCCGGCGGCCGGGGGGACGACCAAGCGCTCGATTCCCGCTTCGCGAAGGATGCGGGCGTTGGCAACGCAGTTGAGCGCCACGCCCCCGGCCAGTCCCAGGGTGGCCGGGGCCGGGTTGCCCCGCTCGGCGACGAGGCCGAGCAACGCCTCCTCCAGGACCCACTGTGCCGACGCAGCCACCTGGAGGTCGAGGTCCCGAAGCGGGTGCTCGCCGCCCAGCGACGGTCGCGGGGGGCCGAACCAGCCGGTCAGTTCGGGGTGGTGACCGGGCGGGTCGGGGCGGAACGGTGCCGCGACCTCATGGGTGAATCCGGGGCCCACCCGGATCGCTTCGCGCAACTGCGGCAGCGGCTGCCAGCCGGGTCGGGATCGGGCATACCCGGCCAGGCCCATCGTTTTGCCCTGCTCCCCCGGGCCGAAGCCGAGCACGCGGGTGATCAGCCGGTAGAAGCCGCCGAGGGAGTTGCCGCCCGCCCTCGGGTGGTCGGTGACCGTGGCCAGCCGCTCCAGGCGGGAGCCGTCCCAATCGAACAGTGAGGTCAGCTCACGCCTGAGGTCCGGGCCGGTGCTGCCGCCGCCGTCCGCGACGATGATCCGGGCCGGGGCGTCGCCGCAGAGGGCGACCACGCTCGCGGCATGCGCCCGGTGGGCGCCGACCAGCTGGACCGGGGTCTCGGCGAACTCGGGCAGGCCGGCCCGCACATCCGACTGCCGCACCGGATCGGCGGTGGCAACACTGGCCACGACGAGATCGACGTCCGACGCGTTCATCCCCAGGGCATCGAGACAGTACCGGACCGCCTCCGTGGGGACCCCTGCGCCCCGGACATCGGCACCGGCCGCCCGCCGTCGGGTCAGGCGTTCGTTCGCGATCGCCACCCGCGGTACCCCGTCCACGACGAGGCACGCGGCGCCGTCGTCGCCCAGGGCAAGCCCCAGCACGACAGACCCGGACATCAGGCTCCTCTCCTCCGGTGCTCAGCGCTGGAGACTATCGTCCGGCCATGATCGCGCACCGACGCCTCATCGAATCGGCGGGATCCACGACCCCGGCTTCGGGCTGCTGCTTGGACCGGCGGCCCTGGACCGGCTCGCTTTCGGGCTATGACCAGCAAGTACTCCCAGTCCATCACAAGGCGATCCATGCCGCGGTTGCGGGGCGAACATCACGCCGACGCAGGAGAGCACGACGTCGAAGCCGTCGTCCGGGAAGGGCAGCGCTTGGACTGGGTCTCCGGGAGTGACGCCCCACGCGGCCACCAGGGTCTCGCCGAGTTCAGCGATGATCTCGGTGGCAATGGCGGCATAGGCCCCCTAGCGTCCGGGCCCGCGCCTTGCGCGCGAACGACACCACGCAATCTGCTGTAGTCGCCAAGGGTGTCCATGAGCAGCTCCCACACCCACCGTACGCTCCCGATCGCCAGAGCGACCCCCGCCGTGGGCCGGATCACCACGACCGCGCGGTATGCCCCACTTCGCCGCGTAGGGCGTGCTTGGGCGGGCGCCGAAGCGGGCGGAACCACCTCCTGATATCATCAGATATCAGGAGGTGGTTCCGATGGCAGACGTCTTGATCCGTAATGTGCCCGAGGCGGTCCTTGCGGGGGTCGACGCGCACGCGTCCCGGTTGGGCCTGTCACGGGTGGAGTACATCCGCCGGCGGCTCGCCGCGGATGCGGCGACCTCGGATGCCGCGGTGTCCGCTGAGGACCTGCGGTACTTCGCGGACTTGGTTGGAGATCTGGACGATCCGCAGGTCATGGGCGCAGCGTGGCAGTGACCGAATGGTTGGTCGACAAGTCAGCTCTGGTCCGACTGGGTGACAGCCCAGACGCCGACTCCTGGGCCCAGCGGATCGAGCGGGGCCTGGTGGGCATCACCACGCTCACCCGCCTCGAGGTCGGCTACTCCGCCCGCAGCGGGCCGGAGGCCCGCTCGATGTTCACGCGAGCACCGATGTCGGCGATGCCGGTGGAGTACCTGACCCCGGCCATCGAGGACCGAGCCCTTGAGCTACAGCTGCTGCTGGCCGGACAGGGTCAACACCGGGCCCCGTCGATCCCGGATCTGCTCATCGCGGCCGCCGCCGAGCTGGCGGGGCTGACCGTGCTCCACCTGGACAAGGACTTCGACCTCATCGCGAGCATCACAGGCCAACACGTCGAACGGCTCACGGTCTGAACCACGACATGCTCGCGGTGCCCCCTTCCGCCACCAGTCGACCATCGTCACCGGGTGGGTCTGCCGCTCGGTAGGTGCTCGGTGGTGGCGACTCTGCGAGACTCGCAGGGATGCGGACGGGCGCGGCGGACTTCGAGTTGACGATTGGCGAGCTGCGGGCCGTCACCGGGTACACCGTGGCGTGCGCTGAACCTGCGCTCGTCATCTTCGACAAAGATCGTCCGGATGACCCTCGCCCGGCGGCTGCCTTGCACGCCGGGCGGGTCTTCGCCCAGGGGGCGCCACGTTCGCGCCTCCAACGCGCGGCCGCGACCGACGCCCACCGCGCAGCCAGGGACACTACGACCGAAGCCGCCTCCCATGCCGCGACTGCAGCGGGCGCTGCGGCCGCGGCCGCCTACCTTCATCCGCTGGCCAAGGCGACTCAGGTGCGCCACATCCTGGGGGCGGCCGCCCACGCCGCTCGGGCGGCCGAGCTCGCGCGGGGCGATGACCCGGTGGTCGCCGAGTATGTGATCACCGCAGCCGCGCGACGAGCGACCCCGGAGGTGCTCGACGTGCTGACCCGCTACCCGAGGGCTCCGAAGGGCCGCGCCGGAGTCGCGATCCTCGTGGAACGGCTCGATGGGATGCTGCGGGACCCGGCGCCGACCCCAGGGATCGTCAATGACCCCGGGCCGTTCTTCCACGGAACACGAGCCGAGCTGCGTCCGGGTGACCTGCTCACCCCGGGTCGACGCTCGAACTACGGCTCGCGGCGTCCGGCCAAGCACATCTACCTCACGGCCACGCGCGAGGGGGCGTCACTGGCTGCCGCGCTCGCTTGGGGCGACGGGCCGGGACGGGTCTACCGGGTCGAGCCCATCGGCACGATCGAGGACGACCCCAACGTCACCGACAAGCGATTCCCCGGGAACCCGACCCGCTCCTATCGCACCACCGAGCCGCTACGGGTTCTTGAGGAGATCACCGGCTGGGACCCCCCTTCACCGGCGATGATCCAGAACATGCGAGAGCGCCTGGCTGAACTGGCCGAACTCGGCATCGAAGCGATGGACGACTGACCGCGAGGTCCCAAGGTGCGTCGCAGCGCCCCAGTCGACTACCCCCTCGGCGGCAGAGCGCTGCGATAGCTCAGGGCCGTCCCATTGGCGGCCAGCGCGTTGAGAACTCGCCGGCGCAGGAGTCCGTACTGCTCGCGGTGACGGCGCGGAGCATCCGGCGGCCTGGCCACCGCTCTGCCGGCCACGACGACCTCATCTGGCCGGAAGTGGACTTTCGCACTTTCGGGTGACCTGACTGGCCCTGCCTGGATATTGCGCTGGGTGAGAGCCACTGTTCCACGACTGGCCGTAGGCGTTCCCCATCACTCGTACTTCTGCGCACCCAACGGTCCAGGCCGGTTCCCACG
>DASQEP010000049.1:0-2753 GCA_035633615.1 Dermatophilaceae bacterium | reverse complement strand
CTTCTCCACCCGGCTGTTCCGAGCTGCGGTGATGGCTGTCGTGCTGGGGATGACGGTGGTGATCGGGGCGCTGGTCTGGGTGGGGGTCCTGGCCTGGTGGACTCTTGCGGTCTCGGTGGCCGTCATCGGGGCGGTGCTGGCCTGGTTGCCTCGGGCCGCCCACGCCGAACGGCTGGCCAGGAACCGTCGCCGCCGCGCCCGTCACTATCTTCACCCGCGGACCCGGCGGCGCATGATCGCTGAGGCCGCAGCACAGGCCGGAGTAGCCGCGACGGGACGTCGGATTCAGCAGGACGCCGCGGGTGGCGCCCGATCCGACGAGGGGCCCGCCAGCCTTGCTGGGGCGTCCGCCGGCTCCGCTGAGAGCAGGCCGGATTCCCCGCGCGCCAGTTTCGGTCGACGTCACCACCGTGGCGCGGAGCGCCCGTTCGACCTGCTGGCCGACGGCGGAGGGTGGACGCCGGTCCCGGTGCCACCACCGACGTACACCCTCAAGGCCCGGGCCCCCCAGTCGGCGTCCGTCGCGGGCCGTACGGCGGCGGCCGACCGGCCTGCGGTGGTCCCGGTGCCCATCGACATCGACGACGACCTCGACGACGTGGCCGGGTGGATCCCCCGGCCGGTGTCCCGCACCGCCGCGGGAGGCTGACACGGCCCCTCCGCCACTCACAGACCACCAGGGCCCGCGGCTTGATCCGTCGAGATCGCCGCGGGTCCTCGGCGTCCGGGCAGGGGCTCGGCGGCCTCGTGCGGGTTCGGGGCTCATGCTGACCAAGTGGTACGGTAAGGCCGCTGTTGGGGCTGTGGCGCAGTTGGTAGCGCGTCTCGTTCGCAATGAGAAGGCCAGGGGTTCGAGTCCCCTCAGCTCCACCCATCGGAAACCCCGTCCGAGCAGCACCAACGCGCAGGGTCGGGCGGGTTTCGTCGTTGTCATTGGTGCCGGACCTCGTTTCGTGTCCCCCCGGTGCACCCCCGAGCGTTCAGCCGGTCCAGACCGGCGCGGTCGGCGGGGGTGCCGAGGTGGTGCAGGTAGAGGCTGGTCGTCGCGATGGACGCGTGGCCCATCCATGCCTGCACGGTGCTGGTGTCCACGCCCCGGGCGAGCCACAGGCAGGCCGCGGTGTGCCGCAGGTCGTGGATCCGCCGACCGCGGGCGACGACCGACCAGTCGGTGCGTTCCACCTCCGACGCGTGCGGCACGTGACTGGTGGTGGTGACGAACAGCGGCGCCACGGCCTCACGTCGGCGGCCATGAACCGAACCAGGGGGAGCGCTCGGTTGCCGACCGGGACCCGACGGGACCGGCCGGACTTGGTCGTCTTCACCTGAACACCCGCAAGTCGACCAGTCGCTGCGCGAGGTCGCTCAACGAACCGACCATCGTGAAGTGCGTGCAGGCGGACACAACACACGATCTCGGCCTTGCCGATGTCCAACGCGGCGACCCGTTCGATGAGCTGCTCTTCGTCATGCGATTCAGCGAAGACCATCACCTGCTCCTTCCATCCGTTCGGTCACTGACAAACGCGACCGCCCGGGGAAACCGCCAGGGCAACAAGCGAATCTAGTCCTCGCGCTCACGCCGTTTCCGGCATCGGCAGCATTGAAGAGCCCACCAGACGGTTTCCCCACCCGGCTCGAGGACGGCCTCACAGGACCATAGGAAGAACGGCGTCACCGGACGGCCACAGCAACATTCTCAGCCCGGAACGGGCGCCCCGACAGGGGCACTTTGGCTAGAAGCCCGATGAGGACACGGTCAGGGCCTGGTCAGGGCCCTGCTCCACAGAGGCGGCACGAGCGCGCGTCAAGGGCATCTTGATATCCTCCACACGTCAAGGCATTCTTGACGTGTGGAGGTGACGACCTCGGCACGCAAGCACGGCATCGACGATGCCGACATTCAGCACGCCTGGACCAACGCCATCCTGCTCGTGGAGTACCACTACGACGGGGAAGACCGGCTGTTGGTCATCGGACCGGACCGCCACGGCCGCATGCTCGAGCTCGTCGCGGTCCCCGTCGATGAGCCCACCCGGATCATCCACGCTGATCGACTCCGACCGACGTTCTACGACTACCTGAGATGAGGTGACAACGGATGACAAAGCTCAAGGCAGATCATGACCACACCGGCCTGGACCGGCTTGACGTGGCCACGCACCCCGCGCGCGACGCTGCGCAGTTCCGCCGCATCCTCGCCGCCCGGCAGAACCTGGCCTCAGCAGAGCAGGAGCTGCACGACGCGGTGTGGGCGGCCCGTGAGGCCGGAGACTCCTGGACGATCATCGGCGCGGCGCTGGACACCACTCGGCAAGCCGCGCAGCAACGCTTCGGAAGTTAACTCTGCGCGACAGGCGCGGTAGACCCCTCACGCTGATGAGCGGATATTTGGCGACGTGGTCCTACAGATGGGAGCCCAAGAGACCCAGGACGGCCCGCGCCCATCCCGACGAGCGCTAGGCAGCGGGGCCTGGGTGCGGTGCCGATCGCAGCGGGGGAATCGTTGGCTCGCCTCACCAGGTCGCCGTCGCCGATACCACCGGTTTCGTGGGCGCCGACCAGTTAGTAAGCGCCAGCCAGTCCAGGGGCGTCACCGGCTAGCCGGTCTGGGATGCGCCGGCCGAGACTCCGCTGGCCGGGACCGATCATCCTGCCATTGCGCTGACCTGGCCCTTCGAGGTGTTGAGCGGCCTGGCGACCTTCTCCACCCGGCTGTTCCGAGCTGCGGTGATGGCTGTCGTGCTGGGGAT
>DASQEP010000048.1:0-8840 GCA_035633615.1 Dermatophilaceae bacterium | reverse complement strand
TGCTCCTCCAAGAGATCAACAACACCCCGCCCCACCTACCCGGTGACCCCCGACCCATCACCTACACCCTGCGCAAACCCCGACCCACTTCAACACCCCCGCAGACCCGATCAGCGGAGGTCTGAGGTTCCCGCCTGGTCGCCGCGAAGTCGGAATCCGAGGCCCTCACTGTTCGCGCCCCCGAGAGCGTTCAGAAAGGGGGTGATGATGGCTGAGACGAATGTGTCGACGACCTTCTGGAATGCGGTGCCAATGACGACGGCAACGGCCAGGTCAATGACGTTGCCGCGCATAATGAATTCTTTAGTGTCCTCGTAGCGTAGGAGATGAAGCTGAATTGTCGCCCCGGGCGGCTCATGTCGCTGAGGCCGCCACTTTTCTCAAACATAGTGCAGCACTCTTGCGCTTTCCAAACCGTCAGCAGTCCGACTGGTATCGATTGGACGACACTTTCGCCACAATTGCTGAGGCTGCCGGTACTGCTCGGCCGCAGTTGTGCACGTCCTCGACCAGCCAGTCACGATAACGACGACGCCGGCCGCAAGGCCAGGTGCACGCCGGCCGTCGGGGTGTCGCCAAGGGCGGCGCGGGTCAGTTCCCCGACTTGACTGACGGGCACCGACAGGACGACGCCGCTGTTCGGGGCTGCAGTGAGGGCCAGCGCCCCGCCGTCGTCGGCCTGCTGGTCGACGGCAACGACCACGAGGTCGGCGGCGACGATCCGTCCGTCGGCGATGCCGATGACATCCACCCGATCACCGGCCCGGACCAGGGTGGCGGCTGCCGGGTCCGTCAGAGGAAGATGGATCGCGCGGTGGGCCGATCCCAGCCCGGCCACCACTGCGGCGGTCTGGATTCGCGCCGCGGTGAGCACCTCGCCCGCGGCCACCATGGAGGTGGTCACCCGGCCCACGCAGGCCTGGGGGTCGGTCAACGCAGCGCTGGGGATCCCCGAATCGCCTACTCGCCGTGCCTGCACGTCGTCCGGGCGCAGCCGGTGTCCGACGGGCATGTCCACGGCTGCGGTGACCACCGTTCTGCCCGATTCCTCGGTATGCGGGGTGACCATCCCCAGGCCGACCCAGACGGCCGCGCCGCCCACTACTCCGGTGGCCAGGCGGCGAATCGCGTGGCGCCGCCAAGCCGCCCGCCGTCCCGGCCCACGCAGCGCCGCGGCCACCCGCGCCGGCGCCGACGACTCCGCTCGGGCGCGCCAGCCTGTCACGGCAAGGCGAACGGCAGGCTCAGCCCATCCACGCTGTGGCGGCAGGCGCATCCAGCGGCCTGGTCCTGCTCCGGCTCGGGCAGCTGGGCGACGACCTGGCCGACTAGTGCCGCGAAGGCGCCGATGTTCTCCCGGAAGACCTCCATAAACCCCGCGTGGGTCACCGCATCGTCCGGGCCGACCCCGGCGTCCAGGTCGGTGACCAGACACAAAGAGGTGTAGCACAAGGCCAGCTCACGGGCGATGGCGGCCTCGGGCATGCTGGTCATGCCCACCACGCTGGCTCCCGCCTGGCGGTGCCATGCGGCTTCTGCCCGCGTGGAGAACCGAGGACCGTTGATGACGAGGATCGTCCCGCCATCCACGACCGGCAGGTGCCCCTGGTCTCCGGCGGCGCGTAGGGCGGCGGTCCGCCCGCTGGGGCAGAACGGGTCGGCGAGACCGACGTGCACGGTGGCCCCGAGATCTCCGTAGACGGTGTGCTCCCGTCCCCAGGTGCGGTCGATGATCTGGTCGGGGACGACGATGGTACCGGCCCCGTGCTCGGGGCGTAGCGACCCGACGGCGCCTGCGGCTACGACCTGTCGCACGCCCAGGGAGCGCAACGCCCACACGTTGGCCCGGTAGTTGACCAGGTGTGCCGGATACCGATGGCCTCGGCCATGGCGGGACAGGAAGGCAACCTGCCTGCCGGCGACCTCACCGATATGCACTGCGTCGCTGGGGTCCCCGAACGGAGTGGTCAGCCTCACCTCAGCGAAGTTCGGCAGGAAGGCGTAGAGGCCGGAGCCGCCGATGACACCGATGTCGATGTGGTCCGTGGGGTCGACCCGACCCGGCGTGGGCGCTGAGCTCATCTTCAGACCCTAGGGGTGGCGCATCGTGCGCTCAACGGGCCCGGCCGCTGCTTGTGGACAGACCGTCCAGCTGGGCAGGTGGTCAGCTGGCGGGGCGTTCGGCCGCCGACGAGGTTCTGGCGCGCGTGGCGGAGGCCACCGACCTTGCCGCCGCCACCTTCGCACCCGCGGTCGTTGATCCACCGGGCGTGCTGGTGCTGGGACCGTCGGCTCCGCCGCTGGTCGACGTGGTGCCCGCGGACGTCCCGGAAGCCGGCGACCCTGACCCGTCCGACCCCGACGATCCCGGCGCCCTCTCCGCCGGCACCGTCGATCGTGCTCCGGACCCCGCGGATCCGTTGCCGGACCGGGAATCCGTCCGGTAGAACCCGGATCCCTTGAAAACCACGCCCACCGCGTTGAACAGCTTGCGCAGTCGGCCGTCGCAGCGTGGGCACTCGGTCAACGAATCGTCCGTGAAGGACTGGACGATCTCGAAGTGGTGGTGGCAGTCGGTGCAGGCGTACGCGTACGTGGGCATCAGCGGTCTCCGGCGGGTCGGGATTCATTCACCAGTGTATCGGCGTCCTCGAGCGTCACACTGCCGTCGGCCGGGTCCGCGCACCAGATGGGGGTTCCTGGGACGATCAACGCCACCCAGGCGGGTTAGCTTCCCGCGCCGTGCCGCCCTCGAAGCGCGCACCCGTCGGTCCGCGTCGTCGGGCGCGTCCTCAGCCGGGACCTACCTGGCCAGCCGGTCACCATCCGGCCAGCCGGCCTCCCCGGTCGATCGCATGCATCTGCCGCTCGGCGATGGCGCGGGCCGCCGTCGTCGTCACCACGAGCAGTTTGTCGCCGCGGCGCAGGGTGGTGTGCAGACCCGGGACGATGGCCGTGCCGTCTCGGACAATGAGGCTGACGTCGGCCCCCACCGGCAGCCGCAGCTCGAACAGTTCCACCCCGTTCAGCCGTGACGTCGGGCCGATGGTCACCTCCAGTAGGTCGACGCCGAGCTCCTCCAACGGCACCGACTCCACGTCGAGGTCCACGGCCCGCTCAGCGGAGACCACACCGAGCTTGCGTGCCGCCCACGGCAGGGTTGGCGCCTGGACCAGTGTGAACACCACGACCAGCACGAACACCAGGTTGAACAGCCAGGTGATGTTGGGTACCCCGCTGATCACCGGGACGATCGCCAGCACGATGGGGACCGCCCCCCGCAACCCGGCCCAGGACAAGAACACCTGCTCGCGCCAGCTGACACCGAACCACACCGTCGACATCCACACCGACAGCGGTCGGGCCACCAGCAGCAGGACCAGACCGAGGACCACCGCCCGAATCAGCTGGTCGGCAAGCTCTCTCGGCGCGGCGAGCAGCCCCAGCATGACGAACAGCCCGATCTGAGCGAACCAGCCCAGGCCCTGGGCGAACCCGCGGTAGCTAGCCCGGTGCGGCAGGCGGGAGTTGCCCAGCACCAGGGCGCTGAGGTACGCCGCCAGGAAGCCACTGGTGTGCACGAGGCTGGCCAGACCGTAGGCCAGCATGATCCACGCGATCACCCCGATCGGGTAGAGGCCGGCGGCGGCCCCGGCCATCTTGCGCATCAGGGAGCCACCGGCGAAGCCGACGAGCAGGCCCACCACCGCTCCGCCGGCGAGTTCGGCGACGATGAGCAGACCCAACTGCCAGGCGGGGGTGTGGTAGTCCATTGACGTGGACGCCTGACTGGACAGGGCAACCACGAGCAGTACCACCGGGGCGTCGTTGAAGCCGGACTCGGCCTCCAGCATGCCGCTCAACCTCGGGGGCAGCGGCACCCGTCGGAGCACCGAGAACACGGCCGCGGCGTCGGTCGAGGCGAGGATGGCACCCAGCAGCAACGCCACCGTCCAGTCGACGTTGAGAAAGGCCCGGGCGGCCACGGCCACGACGACCACCGAGACCGCGACACCCAGGGTCGACAACAGCGCCGCGGGTGCGATCGACGGGCGAATGTCCGACCAGGACGTCGTCAAACCGCCCTCGCCGAGGATGAAGATGAGCGCGAGGTAGCCGAGGACGCGACTGATGGGCATGTCCTCCTGCCCGATCCCCAGCCCCAGGCCGCCCATGGCGACCCCGATCATCAGGTACAGCAGCAACGACGGCAGCCCGGTCCGCACAGCCAGCCGCACCGCGACGACCGCCACGATGAGCACGACGGCGGAGACAGACAGGACGACGGCAAGATCCTGAAGCCCGAACCCGCCGGTCGAGTCGCCCACGCTCACCTCACTCGTCGTATCTAGCCCCGCTACCCCCTGGACCGCCGGCTGGGTGACCCTATTCTCCCGTGTCGGTGGCCGTCAGAGGTAGCCAACGAAACCCCGATTGGGGGGTGAGGACAGCGCCGACCCGGGCGTCGTGTGCCGATGTGGGCACAGGTTGGTTGGTGAACTCCTCGTCGAAAACGAGGGCGACCACGGGTATCCCCGGCCGCACCCTGGGTAGCGCGCGGTCGTAGCTGCCGCCGCCCTGGCCGAGTCGGCCCCCGAAGCGGTCAACCGCAAGGGCGGGGACCACGACGAGACCTGCCTCGCCAATAGCGCTGGGCGGCAACACGGGTCGGCCCGCCGCGCGGGGGTCGGCAGGGTTCACGCCTGGGTCGGCAGGCCCGGACCCGGACTTCGGGACGATGCGACGCCAGGCCAGGTCACGATCCGGCAGCAGCTGCGGTACCAGCACGGACGCCCCGAGGTCCAGCAGTGTCGTGACCAGGTGGTCGGTGGGAGGCTCGGTCGGCAGGGCCTGGTACACGGCCACACAGCCGGACTCGGCGGCAACTCGTGCGAGGGTGGGTGCCACCGCGTCCAGCAGTCCCGCGGTGAGGTTCTGTGCCGTTCGGAAGCGGGAAAGCAGGTAGCCCTCCGGGTCACGTGCCAGGCCGGCGACCCGCTCCCGGCGAGCCTGACGGATCCGCAGCCGCCAGGCCTGCTTGAGCCGCCCGACCTGCTCGTGGCCGACTTCCGTCTCCGCGGGTAGGGGCTCGTGGGGCTGGGGCATGGACCCAGTCTCGGCGCATCCGGGGCACGATGCGGCCCCGGGTCCACGACGCCGGGACCTCGGCGCCGGCAGCGATCAGCGTTATTGTCGGGCCATGGGCAGGGCTGACCGTCGCGCAGCGACCGGTGTCACCGTCGCTGGGCGAGCATGATCACCGTCGGGGAGTACCTGGCCGAGATCCTCGCCGTGATGCGTCCACTGCCGCCCCGGCGCCTGCCGTTGGCGCAGGCCCGCGGCTGCGTGCTGGCCGGGGACGTCGTCAGCCGGCTCAGCCTGCCCGGCTTCGACAACTCGGCGATGGACGGCTATGCGGTCAGATCCGTCGACGTCGGCCGGGCCGGACCGGACACCCCGGTGACGCTGCGGGTCGAGGGGGACATCCCCGCTGGTGATCCGCATCGACGAATCGTCTCGCCGGGTGCCTGCTGGCGGATCATGACCGGCGCACCCGTCCCGGACGGGGTGGATGCGATCGTGCCGGTCGAGGACACCGACGGCGGTGCCAGGCAGGTGCAGGTCGGCGCCCCCGCGCCCGCCGGCGCCTTCGTCCGACGGATGGGTGAGGACGTGCGGCCCGGGCAGAGCTGCCTGCGCGCCGGGGTTCGCCTCGGGCCGAAGGAACTGGCCCTACTGGCGGCCGTGGGCCAGGGGGACGTCGAGGTCGTTCCGACGCCCCGGGTACTGGTGCTCAGCACGGGCGACGAGCTGGTCGAACCGGGTGCCGTGCCGGGGTTCGGGCAGGTCGTCGACGTCAACGGGCTGATGCTCGCCGCCGCGGTCACCGACCTGGGCGGCACCGCCGTGCTGCTACCGCCGGTGTCGGACGAGCAGGACGCGCTGCTGGCCGCCCTGCACGACAACCTGTCCCGGGTGGACGCGGTGGTCACCTCCGGTGGGGTCAGTGTGGGGCTGTTCGATGCGGTCAAGGCTGCCCTGAGCGGCCTGGGCACGGTCCGGTTCGTCTCGGTGGCCATGCAACCCGGTAAACCCCAGGGGTTCGGCACTCTGGGACCGCATCACCTGCCGGTGTTCGCCCTGCCCGGCAATCCCGTCAGCTCCCTGGTGTCGTTCGAGGTGTTCGTCGCGCCGGCGTTGCGCGTGATGGCTGGTCGGCCGACTCTCGAGCAGGCCCCGATCCCGGCCCGTGCCGCCCGGGCCTGGGACTCACCCGCCGGGAAGGTGCAGTACGCCCGAGTCGTGCTGAGTCGGGACGAGCACGGCTACCTGGCCTCCCCGGTCGGTGGGCAGGGGTCGCACGTCGTCGGCGGGCTTGCCCAGGCCGACGCGCTCGCAGTGGTCCCGTTGGAGACCACCCGGGTCGAGGCCGGCCAGGGGCTCAGCTGCCTTCCGCTGCGGGCGCTGCCCGTCGGTACCCCGGGCTCGACCTTCGCGAAGGCTTGGTCGTGACCGGGGCGGATCTGCCCCATCTGGGTGCGGGCGGCGCGGCGCGGATGGTCGACGTGGCGGCCAAGCCGGTCACCGTGCGGACGGCCACCGCCGCCGGGGTGGTGATCTTGTCCACAGCTGCCGTCACTGCGTTACGGGCCGGGCCGGTGGCCAAGGGGGACGCCCTGGCAGTGGCCCGGATCGCGGGGATCCAGGCGGCCAAGCGCACGTCGGACCTGGTGCCGCTGGCGCACGTGGTGGGCGTGCACGGGGTGGACGTCGAGGTCGAGGTGGTCGAGCAGGGGGTGCGGATCGCCGCGACCGTCCGCAGCGCCGACCGCACCGGCGTCGAGATGGAGGCCCTGACCAGCGTCGCCGTCGCAGCCTTGACCATCATCGACATGGTGAAGGCGATCGACCGGACCGCCCGGATCACCGACGTGCGCGTCGTGGCCAAGTCCGGGGGCCGTTCCGCGGACTGGGCGGAATCCGAATGACCACCGACCCGTCCGGACCGGGGGCCGGGGTGGCTCGGGTGGCCCGGGTCATCACCTGCTCGGACCGGGCCGCCGCCGGGGAGTACGTCGACCGGTCCGGTCCGCTCGCCGTTGCCCGGCTGCGGGAATGGGGGTTCGACTGCCCGGAGGCCACGGTCGTTCCCGACGGTCCTGCGGTCGAGGAGCAGCTGCGCTCGGCCGTGACCGGCGACGTGGCTGTCGTCGTGACGACCGGTGGCACCGGTTTGGGTCCTCGTGACCTGACGCCCGAGGCGACCGCCGCCGTGGTGGACCGACTGGTCCCAGGCCTGGCCGAGGCGATTCGGGCCGCCGGGCGCGCGGCGGGTGTGCCCACTGCGGCGCTATCGCGCGGTCTGGTGGGAGTGTCCGGGTCGACGCTGGTCGTCAACCTGCCGGGGTCGACCGGCGGAGTTCGGGACGGGCTCGATGTCCTCGGTGGTGTGCTGCGGCACGCACTGGACCAGCTCGCCGGGGGTGAGCACTGATGGCGGGGCTGTGGCCGACGGTGCTGACGATCCGCCGGCCGGATGGTCCGGCGGTGGTCCTGCGGGCCCTGCGCGGCCGGGACCGGACCGAATGGGAGGCCCTGCGCCGAGCCAACCGGGGCTGGTTGTTGCCGTGGGAGGCGACCAATCCGTTCCCGCAGGACTCGATGCGGTACCGCCAACTGGTGCGGTACAACGACTCGGAGGCACAGGCCGGTCGGCTGCAGCCTTTCGTCCTGGAGGCGGGCGGGCGTTTGGTCGGACAGATGCACCTGTTCGGCATCGCCTGGGGGTCGCTGCGGGGAGGGGCAGCGGGGTACTGGGTAGCCCGGGAGTGGGCCGGGCGCGGCATCGCCCCGCTGGCCTTGGCTGCGCTGGTCGATCACGCGTTCTACGGCCTGGGGCTGCACCGGGTGGAGGTCAACGTGCGGCCGGAGAACAAGGCCAGCCTGCGGGTGATGGACAAGCTGGAGTTCCGCGACGAGGGGCTGCGCAGCCGATTCCTGCATATCGACGGACAGTGGTGCGATCACCGAACCTTTGCGCTGACCGTGGAAGACCTCGCCGGGCAGACGCTGCTGTCCCGGTGGAACGCCGCCCGGCTCCGCACGAAGGAGGCCTCGGACGAGCGACCTACGGGCCTGGAGGTGTGTCCCGACTCGCCGAACTGAGCTGCGAAGTTACACACTTGTAAGTCATTGTTCGACACGCCGTCATCGCTCCCTACCCGGACTGGTTCGGGCCAATAGCGTGCAGCTGTGTCGCCGAGCAGCTTGATCTTCGTCGTGGTGATCGCGACCTGGGCCGGGTACCTGGTCCTGCACGTGGCTCGACGGCGGGAGCATCTGGCCACGGCACGCAACGTCGACCGCTTCTCCGAGCACATGCGGGTCCTGCAGCGACGCGCGGTCCGCAACGCCCCCCGGACCCGGCTGAAAAGCTCCGTTCAGCTGCTGCGCACGACCACGCCCGAGCGGCGCGTGGTCACGGCGTCGGTCACCGTACCCGAGGCAGCCAGCAACTCGATCAGCGCGGCCGACGAGGGCGAGGTAGGCCTGGACGTACGCGACGGCGTGCCGACCGGCCACGCAGAACCTCCAGTGTCCCCCCACCAGGTCGCCGTCGCCGATACCGCCGGTGACATGGGCGCCGACCAGTTCACCAGCGACAACCAGTCCACGGGTGCCACCGCCTGGCCGCTCTCGGATGCGCCGGCCGAGACTCCGCTGGCCGGGACCGATCATCCTGCCATTGCGCTGACCTGGCCCTTCGAGGTGTTGAGCGGCCTGGCGACCTTCTCCACCCGGCTGTTCCGAGCTGCGGTGATGGCTGTCGTGCTGGGGAT
>DASQEP010000047.1:0-3957 GCA_035633615.1 Dermatophilaceae bacterium | reverse complement strand
ACCGCCCGAGCCGATCCTGGCGAGCAAATGACGGGGCAGGTCAGCAGCCCACTGACCGATCGCGACGAAGGAATCCGCACCCGCGGCGACCGCCGCGGCGGCCAACGAGACGACCAGGGACAGCGGGTGCCTGCGTCCACGCCGCGCCCGGGGATCCTCGATCACCGAGACCGCGTCGGCGAACCCTTCCGGGCAACGCGGATCGTGGGCGGACTCGGTCCGAAGAGCCGGGTTCAGGCAGGATGGACAAGCGGACACGGTGACCTCCAGCGGGCCTCGTAGTTGCGTTGACACATCCACGATCCCGCCGGTCACCGTGTCCGCCCTGCTCATACCCCTGCCACGGCGTGCCGTCCCGTCACGACACGCACTTCACGACTTTGCCGGGGCCCTGTCCCGGTGTCGGTGGTGTTAGACGCCACGCTGGGTGAGGATGACCGCGTCAGGGTGGCTGGGGATGTGGCGGCATGACGAAGGCCCCGTCCCGGGGTTCGGGGCGGGGGCCTTGGTGGTCATGGTGACGCCTTGATGTTCACGGTGTCGTCAGGGCTGGGGCTATTCGGAGGTGACTTCGGTGACGGCCGCGCGGGCGGCGGATTCGTCGACGATGGTCTTGTTCGCGGCGTAGGTCGCGACGAGGGCTTGCAGGGCGAGGTTGTTCACTGCTCGGGGCAGGCCGCGGCTGGTCTGGTGGATGAGGTTGGCGGCGTCGTCGCTGAACAGCTGGTCGCTGCGGCCGACGAGCGTCAGATGGTGGGTCAGGTAGTCGCCGGTCTCGGCTTGGGTCATGCCGGGTAGGGCGTAGCGGAGCATGATCCGCTGGTCGAGTGCGGCGAAGCTGCCGAGCTTGATCCGGCGACGCAGCGTGGGCTGGCCGAGCAGCAGCCCGGCGAACGGGGCGACACTGTCCATCTCGCTGTTCGTGAGGAGTCTGAGCTCTTCAAGCTGGTCGGCGGACAGCAGGTGGGCCTCGTCGACGGCCACGACGACGGCCCGGCCGCGTTCGTGTTTCTCGGCCGCGAGGTGGTCCATGGTTTGGGCGATCAGGCTTGCGGTGTGGAAGCGGGGGACGCCTCCGAGGCCGGACACCAGGGCGGCGTAGAGGCCGCGGGCTCCGACGGCCGGGTTGGGTAGGTAGATCACGGTGTGCCGGGACGCGTCGAGCTCGGCCAGGGCGGCGCGTAGTGCGACGGTCTTGCCGGCCCCGACCTCGCCGGTGATGACGCCCAGGGCGTTCTCGCTGATGCACCAGCGGATCCGGGCGACGGCTTCGGCGTGCCCGCGATGGCGGTGCAGCATCGAGGGGGCCAGGTCCCGGCGGAACGGGGTGCGAGTGAAACCGAAGAACGAACCCAGCTGGTCCAGGCTCACCGGGACTCCTTCAGGTCGGCCGCATCGGCGTCGGTGCCGGGGCCGGTGTCGGGGCGGTTGAGCAGGGCGGCGAAACCGGCCGGCTCTGCCTGCGGCTGCGGGTCCGGTCCGCTCTGGCCTGCGCTGGCCTGCGCTGGCCAGGCGAGCGGGCCGCTGTCGTCGGGCTGTGCGTCATCGTCGGTGGGTGGTTGGCCTGCAGCCGCTGGGGTGGGAGGGTTGTTCGGGTCGCTCAGCTGCGCGTACTGCAGGCGCTGGCCCAGGGCGCGCTCGTGTCGGGTCTGGATCAGGCGCAGGTAGTCGATCCCGGTCGGGGTCGCTGGGGGTGGGGTGTCGGCGACGGCTTTGGGGTGCACGTGCTTACCGATCCGGAACGGCACGGCCTTGCCGACGGGCCTGCCGTGATGGCGCACGTCGATGTCGGCGAGGTTGAACGGGTCGAAGACCAGCTCGACCTTGCTGCCGGCCAGGGCCGCGTCGACCTCGTAAAGGTTGCCTTGCAGGCTGACCGTCGCGGTCTTGGTCACGGTGCGCCATTGGCCCCAGCGGAACGCCTCGCTCAGCAGCGCGGCTGGGGTCGGCGCTGGTGGGCCGGCGGCCAGGAACCGGGCCAGGGGGGCCATCTCGGTCTCGGTGTGGACTCGCTGGTGGTAGACCTGCTCGACCCAGGCGGTGAACAAAGAGTTGAGCTCGGCCAGGCTGCCCACGACGGTCCCAGCACTGCCCGGATCGGCCGGGTCAGTGCTGATCTCAACGAGGAACTGGTCCCGCACGGTCCGAAAAAACCGTTCGATTTTGCCTCTGCCAGCGGGTTTGCCTGGTTGGCTGTGGGTCAGCTTGATCCCCAGCACCGCGCAGGCCCGGCGCAGCCCGGCATCGACGAACATGGCGCCGTTGTCGACGTAGCACTGATCCGGGCGGCCCCGCGAGGCCAAGGCGACCTTGAGGGTCTCCCGCAACGCGACCGCGTTCTCGGCATACCCCCAGCGGGCCGCGACAACGGCGCGGGCATGGTCGTCCAGGAAGGCGATGAGGATCGCCTTGCGGCCGCCGACCTGGGGTCCGTGCAGTGCGTCGCCGACCCAGCGGACGTTGGGCCGGTCGGCTTCGAACCGGCCGAACACCGCCAGCGGCGCACCGTCGGGACGCGAGCGGGTCAGGCCAGCGGCGGCGAAGTGCCGCTGCAACGTCCGCGCCGAGGGCGCGAACCCGCCGTGCGCGGCCAGGACGACCGCGACCTGCGCGGCGGTCCGATCCGGTGCCTCCCTCTTCAGGGCCACCGCCAGCTCCAGCACCTGCGCCGGGGTGCCGGCCAGGACCCGCCGCGGCGCCGGGACCAGCGCGGCGAACCCACCGCTGCGGTAGTCCCGCACCCAACGGTCCAAGGTGGCCCGGGAGATCCGCACCGGCGTCCCGAACGGCCCCGGATGAGTCTTGGCCGCGATGGCCCGGACCAGCCGACCGCGCTGCTTGGTGCTCAGCTCCTCGTTCAGGGCGTCCTGGATGAGGGCGTAACGGAACAGGCCCACCTCCCGGGCCCGGGCCCTGCGGGCGTTGTCCTGGTCTTGCTCCCTGCTCACGGCGACCGCCTCTGACCTTGCGGCCTACCCGGTGCGGGCCGATCCGCACAGCCCATCGGGTTACGGGTCGCCCGCCCAGGGCGAGCTCGTGTTGCCACGCCCAGCCCATCCCGACCCCAGGTCAGGACCGGCCGGGGCCAGCAGCCGGGCACCGGTCAGGACCGCGGCCAGGCGCCACGGCGAGCACGAACCACCCAACCGGCGGGCCACCGCGGACGCCAACGCCCCGAGCATCTCCACCACCGCCGCGACCAGCCCAGCCGTCGGCGCCGGTGGCGTGAACTCGGTGCCGAGCTGCGCAGCGGCCGCGGCCAGCACTGCCAGCACCCGGTCAGCGACGGTGACGATCCGGCGCAGCCAGCCCCGCACCGTCGAGGCAGGCAAGGCCAGCAGCACCGCGATCGGGCGATGCCCCGACCCGCTGGCCTTGGCCAACAACGCCGCCCCGATCACCGTCACCGCGTCCGCCCGGCGCGCCAGCACACTGGCCGGCAGCAGCACCTGCGTGCACCGGCATCCCCGACACCTGCCCCGGCGGGGCTGCAACCGACCCGCCCCGCGAACGACCCGCTCCCGTGCCCAGCCCCACGGCCCCAGCACGGCCCCGCAACTCGTCGCCGGACAGCGCAACAACCCAGCGCGCAGGTCGTCCTCGACCGCCGCGGCGTCCAGCCCTACCGTTATCACGGGTGCACTCCTATGCACCAAGACGGCCCTTCCGCGTCCGCCAAGACATGCGGAGGGGCCGTCGCCTACCTCAGGACATCCTCACCCTGACGTCGCACACAAACGAACGCAAGACCCCCAACCCAGACCGCCCCGAACCACCGCCAGGATCAGCCCACCATGACGCGCTCATCCTCAGGCAGCTAGTCCGAGAATGAAGGTGAGTGGGCAGCCGTCAGCTCCCGGCGGAGCGTAGCGGAGCCGGGATAGTTGGTCGGTGGTCAGGCTGCGGGTTCGAGGGTGACGTGGTAGCCGAGGGCTTCCAGGCCCCGGATGTGGCTGC
>DASQEP010000046.1:0-14138 GCA_035633615.1 Dermatophilaceae bacterium | reverse complement strand
CCACGTTCACCGTCGCTGGCACGGCCAGCTCGAGCGCGTCGTTGGTCTTGGCATCCTTGATCTGGTACCTCTTGGTCACGGTGGTCCCCTTCTTGAGGTGGTGTCTTGGTCGACGCCCAACACCTACCGCAAGGTCGGTGTTAGGCGGGGGACCGCCACTCAAGTTCCACGGGCGCCGGGACAACCTCCGTGTACCCTCGTCGGGTGCCTTTTGGGCGTCCTGGGCCGGCGCTAGGGCTTTTTGGGGGACTGGCTGGGGTGCCCAGGGTTGGGGCAAGTCGACGAAATCCTCGCCGGACCCGGGCCGGGGTCAGCCGGCCGGGTTTTCGTTCTCGTTCCCAGGGCAGGCGCAGGTCTTCCACGATGGGTCTGGCCAGGCGCAGCTGGGTGTAGGCGACGACCACGAGCCAGGTCCAGCGGTCCGCCTGCTCGGGGGTACACACCGAGGGCGTGGTCCAGCCGAGGGTGTTCTTGACGAACCGGAAGGTGTGTTCGATGTCGAACCGGCGCAGGTAGGCCCGCCAGGCGATGTCGAGGTCGAGGTCGGGCCCGGCGGCCCACAGCCACAGGGTCTTCTTGGTCCGCGAGGTCGGTTTGGGCAAGTGCTGCACCTGCACACGGATCACGGTGCCGGTCACGATCGGCGGCTGCTCGTACTTGGCCCAGTGTCCGCGTCGGCCGAGCCTGGGGTGCGGCCCGTGCCAGGCGGTGACCTGGACGGTGCCGTACCGCGGGTCGGTACTGCTCGACTCGTGCTCTGGTTCCGGCCAGGTGGCGGGGTCGGTGAGCTTGACCCGCTGGCCGTGGCGGCGAGGCCTGCCGCGGGTGCCGGGCGTCGGTGCGGCCGGGTCAGTGTGGAAGAGCCGGTCCTCGCGGATCCGGACCACGATGGTGGCGGCCTGATCGGCCAGTTCGTGGGTCAGCGCGATCGGGTCGTAGCCGGCGTCGAAGACGAACACCGGGCTCGTGGCGTTCGGGCCGAGCCGAGCGAGTAGGTCGCGGACCTGGGCGGCGGTGACCGCCACGGTGTCCTGGGTCGGTGCGATCCGGCGGGCATCCATCGGCGCGGTCCACGAGTCGTTGGCCCAGCTCAACTGGGTGACCCATTGATAGGACCAGCCGGCCACGATGGGTTTGCCGGCCGAATGCTTGGACGCCGAGTAGTAGTATCCCCGCTCCGGGGAGGTCTCGGCATCGCACCGGGCCCAGGTTGAGGCGTCAACGGCGAAGACCAGCGGCCAGTCGCGGGGGCGGTGCTCGGCCAACAGGTCGCCCACCGCGTCGGGGTCAACCCCGCCGCGGGCCAGCGCCTTGTACAGCCTGCCGTGGCTGCGCCGGAAGACCGGCTCCAGGCTCAACCCGGGGACCGAGCAGACCGGGGCCGGCGGGCACAGGACCGCGTCGGTCAGCTCGAACGCGGCGTCGGCCCACCCGGTCAGACATCGGTGGAAGCCGGCCCGGAAGCCGAGCAGGGCCGTCATTGACGGGTCCGCCCCGGCCCTGGTGTGTGGTGTGCTCATCCGCAATCCCTTCCCAGACAGTATTTATACTGTCGGGTACTGGGCTGGCAGAATCACTCGACACGCCGGAAGGACCCCCGCTTTGGCGCGATCAACCGCACAACGACTGGCCACCTACCGCCGGCGCTACCGCGAACTCGCGGCCCAGCTCGCCGACGTCGGCTACATCGCCGCCGGCAGCATCACCCGCAGATACACCCGCTGCGGCACCTTCAACTGCCGCTGCCACGCCGACCCCCCGCAGATGCACGGCCCCTACTGGCAGTGGAGCGCCAAGGTCGACGGCAAGACCGTCACCCGGCGACTGACCCAGGCAGAGGCCGAGCACTACCAAGAGTGGATCGACAACGACCGACAGCTACGCGCCCTGATCACCGCGATGCGTGACGTGGCCGCCAAGGCCACCGAGCTCACCCTGCAAGAGGCCAAGACCAAGTCAGCCAAGGCTAAATCACAAGCTGAGGGGTTACCGAAAGGGAGGACCCAATGACTAGCATCTCGTTCTGGCTCGACCCCGGGTGCCCGTGGACGTGGCGCACATCGCGGTGGCTCCGATCGGTCGCCGCCGAGCGGGGCATCAACATCGACTGGCACGTCATGAGCCTGGCTGTGCTCAACGAGGGCCGTGAGATTCCGCAGGCCTACCGAGAGAAAATGGCCGAGTCGTGGCGCCTGGTCCGGCTTCTCGCCGCGGCCGAGGCAGAGGGTGGCCCGCTCGCCGTCGGACGGTTGTACGACGCCGTCGGCACGACGATCCACGAGGAGGGCCACCAGCCCGACGACAACGACGTTGCCATGGCGCTGGAGGCGGCCGGCCTGCCTCGAGACCTCACTGCAGCCCGCGACGACACCTCCTACGACGCGGCGGTCCGCGACAGCCACGCCCGTGGCCAGGAACGAGTCGGCACGGAGTCCGGCAGTCCGGTCATCGCGATCGATGACGGTCCCGGCTTCTTCGGTCCTGTCGTGACCGCGCCGCCCGACGATGGCGACGCCGAGCGACTGCTCGACGCCCTGATCCTGCTGTCCGCCGTACCGACCTTCAGCGAGCTCAAACGTGCCCGGTGAGACCCACACGAGGGGACCGACCTGACCGCCCCGACCCCACAGAGCGACCGTGACGCGGTGACAGTCACCGGTGGTGCCAAGGCGTCCCCGTCCGCGGCTTCGTCACCCGGGTGAACGTACGTTCGAGTATCTCGACGCCGCGCTCCCGGTTGGCGTGGTCGTGTGCACGCTTCGCCGACGGCACCTGCCTGGACTCACCGACGCTCACCGAGTTGCCACCCACCTCGGCCTGGTCTCCGCTCCCCTCGCTGGACGCCTACGACCTGGCCGTGATCGGCGCCGGCCCGGCGGGACTCGCCGCCGCCGTCACGCCGCGTCGGAGGGGCTCACTAAGGTTGTCGCCGAGCGTGGTGCACCGGGCGGGGCCCGGGCGCCCACGCGGCCCAGGCCGGTGACGACGCCCGGACTCGCGCCAGCCTGCGGGCCGGTGCTGCACTTTCAGCTGAGGCTGGCGGCGGACCCGGTCGGCTGACGTCCTGATCGGCGCGATGCCGGCGGTCGACGTCAGCGGCGCCCGGGCAGAACGGACCTCCAGGAGGTGCTTCGGGAGGTGCTGCCGCGCCGCTTCCGCTCCTCGGCGCCCTGGGGGCGCCTGCGGTGCGGGTCGGCTTGCCATCGACATCCACGGTCCCGCGAGAGATCGCGTGGCTTGTCGGCGAGCTGGTGACGCCGAAGATCAGTCGCGAGGCCCCGAGTTGCCGGCAGGTCGTCTTCATCCGGAAAGCCGGGCAGGTCTGTATTGGGAGTGCAGTTCAACACCTGGTCTGGTACGGCGCCGCCGGTGACCGCAAGAAGGCCTCGATCAGCGCGTTCGGGATCCTGGACGCCTTGCGCGGGGTCCTGGTCCGCGACGACTTCGGCGGCTACACCAGCTACGACGCCGACCTGGCCGGCGTCGTAGCAATGCCTGGCGCATCTGCTCAGGTACCTGGACGACGCCTACGACATCGACCCGCACGCTCAGCGGTGGGCCGGCCAGGTCGCCGAGGCACTGCGCGCCACGATCCACCAGGTCAACACCGCCCGCGAGGGCGCCACCACCGTGGACCCCGCCCTGCTTGCCACGCTGCGCCACCGCTACGACACCGGTGTCCTGGTCGGGATCTCGACCAACCTGTCCCGCCGCTGGCACGGCATCCCGGTGTCGGTGGCCGCGTAGCAGAACAGCATCCGGCTGCCGAGCATGATGACGACCTGGTCGTCGGTGTCGACCCGGTGCAGATGGGCGGGGTCCGCCATGCCCTCCAGCGTCTGCGCAACGGCGATCGACATTACCCAAGATCCCACCATGACTTCCACGACTTTCGCAGAGGCAAGGTCAAGAAGAAACCCCAGGTCACACGACCTTGGGTTCACCAACTAGCGGAGGTCTGAGTCTGGCGGAAAGCCGGTTACTGGCCAGGTGGTGTCCGGCATGCAGGCGACGTGAGCCCGGTCTGCTGCGCTCGTACGGAACGTGGGAACGCGCGCCTTGATACTGTCCTCCCCTGGTGGTCGGGCGAGAGGGAGGTCTCCAACCGGCTCGTCGCCGGGAGGGGCTGAGTACCGTCGCGACGCGCGGGCGGACCGACTCGTGGTAGCGGTGAAGCGATTGTAATGAGGGTGGAGCGAATGGGTCGGGTCGTTCGTGATTTGTCCGTGATCAACCGGAGTTCCCGGGAGGCCCCGGAGAGGGAGCGCAGCGAAACCCTGAAGGTTCGATGAAGAACGTGTTCCGTGATATGGGAACATCCCCCCGGGGGTATACATTGGGGCTGCTGAATCACCTTCGACCATGGAGCCCGAATGACCTTCACTTACAACGACTCCGGCGTACGCCACACGGTCGCCCACCCGGGTCCCGGCTCGGTCGCAGACACGAGCGAAGGTCGCCTGTCCCTGCCGCGACGCGGAGGGGTTCGCGTCCTGCTCGCTGTGGCTGGTGTGGGCGCGGTGGTCGGGTTGGCGGCTTGCTCGTCCAGCGGCAGCCAGCCCTCGGGTGGCGGGATGATGGGCGGTTCCCAGACGGTATCCGGGATGATGGGCGGGTCCTCGCCTGGTGGCGGTATGGGGTCCATGGCGGGCTATCAGTACGCGCCGTTGAAGTGCTCCGCCCCGGCCTCCCTGCCTGGCCAGACCGTGGTGGTGTCGCTGGGCGACATGGGGATGTCCTCGATGATGGGCGGCGATGCACCGATGGGCGCCCGGATGATGCTCTATGCCACGCCAGGCACCGTCCCGGCCGGGCAGGTCAGCGTGGTCGTCTCCAACCTCGGGTGGCGCACCCACGAGGTCGTGGTCCTGCCGTTGCCCGCGGGCACCGCGGCAGGCAAACGGGTTCCGGGAGCCGACGGCAAGGTCGACGAGGCCGGCAGCCTCGGTGAGGCGTCAAACTCCTGCGTTGCCGGCTCCGGGGAGGGGATCACCTCGGGCTCGGTGGGCTGGACGACGCTCACCCTGGCCCCCGGGCGGTATGAGCTGGTATGCAACCTGAAGAACCACTACGCGAACGGCATGTACCAGGAAATTGTCGTCACCTGAACGCTGTTTCCGTCGTCAATGGAGGAAGACATGGGCTACGCCCTGACCACGGTCGTTGATCGACCCTTCGAGGAAACCCTCGCCGCGACCAGGAAGGCGTTGGCCGAGCACGGGTTCGGTGTCCTGACCGAGATCGATCTGGGCGCCACCCTGAAGAAGAAGCTCGACGTCGACATCCCGCCACAGATCATCCTCGGCGCCTGTAACCCGCCCAGCGCCTACCAGGCCCTGCAGGCCGAGGCCTCGATCGGTTTGCTCCTGCCCTGCAACGTCGTCGTGCGCTACGACGACGAGGCACGTACCATAGTCGAGGCCATCGACCCCCAGACGATGCACCTGCTCACCGGAAACGACGCGATGGCACTCGTCGCACAGCGCGTCGGATCGCTGTTGTCCGAAACCCTCAAGCAACTCAGCTCCTGACTGGTGTCCGGGGGGACCGAACCAGACCGGCTCGCGGGGGGCGTCGGCCTGGTCCTGTCGCTGGCAGGGGCTGCGCCTCGGCGACAGCCTCGATGTCACACCGCCGATGGATCGCTCGACGACGAACGACGATCGGGAGGCCCTCAGCGGACACCCGACACCCCCCTGCGACCGGTCGAGCGGCACAGCAGCGGCATCGGCGACCAGGGCACCAGCCCATCCCGGTCAACTGGGGCGTGGCAGCGGTTTAGGGCTCGTGCCCATTCAGCCGACGGCGTAGCGCCAGGCCGGGGCGAAGAACACGCGCACGCCGGGCAGGGTCCGCAGTCGTTCGTCAGCCACGTCAGGGGCACCCTCGGGGCCAGCCAGCCGAGCCCGGCGACGTGGCCACCGAGCAACAGACCTCCCAGAACGTCCCACGGGTAGTGCGCGCCGATGTACACCCGCGTGAACGCCGTACCACCCACCCGGCGCGCCGCAATGTCGCTTCCTTAGAGTTACATTAGTGCAGTTTCGTCCTGTGGCTGGTGTGACGCGTGAGGCGAAGGCTTACCAATCGAGAACAGCCAACCACAAATACCAACAATATCAGCGGCGACACGCAACTTGGGCCGATGGATGAACTCGGGCCAGACATCGCCACCGGTTCCTCCGGTCGGACCAGGCAGAGGGGTGACGGTATGCCGGGACACGGCATACCGAATACCGAATACCGAATGCAGGTAGATGCGACCATCCTGGCGGCACACGGGAGTGATGTCAATGCCCCCACGCAACCGCGGAGAGCGAGACGACCCCTGCCAGGAAAGACCTCATGAAAGCCGGGGCGGTGCGAGAACGACAACCGGGCCCGGAGCAAGTCCGGCCGAAGTGCTCTTCCCCGCTCCGAGGGGCGGACCGCTGTGGCCCAAGAACTGGCGAACGGGTCTTTGAGCCAGCCTGCCGGGCCGCGGGTATCGCCGAATCCGGGCCGCACGGCCTTCGGCACGCGGCCGCGTCTCTCGCAGTGGCGGCGGGGGCAACGTCAAGGCGGTGTCGCAGATACTCGGACACGCGTATGCCGCCATGACGTGCAACGTCTGCGTCGGGTCCTTCACGACGATCTGGATGGGTGGGGGCGTCCACTGAATGCTTTTGTGTCACAGATGTGCCGCAGAGGCCCGTGAGTCGGGTTCGGCCTCCTCGGCGAGAATTGGCATTGAGTAAGCGAGGATGTGTGGTGCCCCCGGCGCGATTCGAACGCGCGACACCCGCTTTAGGAGAGCGGTGCTCTATCCCCTGAGCTACGAGGGCTGGGCGGGTTGTGCCGATACAATAGCCGTGCGAGCAACGAGTGCCGCGACACCTCCGTGGCCGCGCGGCGATTCTCCGCGAGGCGACCCGACCTTAGCGTACCCGGCGCCGCTGATTGAGCGGCATTGATCGGCCTCCGCGGCGGCGTAGGCCGTCGGCGGGCGACCGCGCGACTACAGTCGGCGGTCCCGGGGGTCCGGCAACTGCGGTAGGCAAGTTGTACCTTGCCGACCCCGGGCTCCGCATCGACCCGAACCGAATCAACAGGTAGGCGAGCACGCCGAGGACGTCCAAGCCGTTCAGAGCGGATAACACCAGCAGCGCCAGCCAGCTCGGCCTGCCTGTCCGGACCGGCGACACTTGTCACGGTCCACCGGATCGCGCACCACAGGGCGAAGCCGTCTCGGCTGCCGTGACCAGCGCCCAGCCCAGCAGCCCCCCGGCCTGTCGTGCCGCCGAGCCCTAACCGCCGCGGCGCGTACCCGCCTCCAGATCACCAGTGCCGCATCAGGGTGCACGAGGGGCCCCCGCTTCCGGCCCGGATCCAGTGGCCGCCGATCTCGCCCGGTAACGTGGCCGGTCAGGAAAAGGGGGTGCGCGGTGGGCCGGTGTGTGGTGCTCGTCGACGCGGGACACCTGATGGGCGCGCCCGCCACCCTGCTGCTCGCGTGGCTCAGTGACCGTGGACTGCGGGCCGATGGCGGCGCGCATCGTCGGGGAGGCGCACACCCAGGCGGGCCTGCCGCAGGTGCGGGTGATGTGGCGCGACACGGCCCCGGAGGCGCGTCCCACCCAGCCAATCTCCCGGCATGGACGCCGCGGCCGGCCAGCCACCCCCACCCTGACACCGCATGCACCATGACACCGCACGCGCCATGACACCGCACGCACCCACCCCGGCCACAGACCAGCGCCCGGTCCTGTCTCCAGCCCCGGATCCGGTGCAGCGTCGCACCCTGACCACGCTGATGACCTCCCAGATCCTCGGTGGCGTCGGCTTGTCCGGTGGGGTGGCCGTTGGCAGTTTGCTCGCCGAGCAGATCCTCGGTTCAGCAGAACTGGCCGGCCTAGCCAACACCTTCCAGATCCTCGGATCTGCCGTGCTCGCCGTCCCGGGCGCCCGGCTCATGGCCGCCCGCGGCCGGCGGATCGGTCTGGCCACCGGATACCTCGTGGCCGCCGTCGGCGGTGTCACCGTGATCGCCGCGTCCGTCATCCCTTCTTTCCCGCTGCTGCTGGCCGGAGCCATCTTGTTCGGGGCGGCCACGACGGCCAACAGTCAGGCCCGGTACGCCGCCGTCGACCTGTCCCACCCCAACCACCGGGGCCGCGACCTCGGACTCATCGTCGCCGCCACGACGGTGGGGGCCGTGCTGGGGCCCAACCTGCTCGCCCCGGCCGCCCCGCTGGCCACCCGAGCCGGGCTGAACCCGCTGGTCGGCGTGTGGATGATCTCCCTGGTTGTCTTTCTGACCGCGGCGATCTGGCTGCTGGTCCGGCTCCGCCCGGACCCCCTGCTGCTGGCCCGGCAGCGGGCGTCCAGAGCCGGGGATGCGGCCAACTCGAACGGCGGGTTCCTTCGGGCCTGGCGCGTCATCTCCGGACGCCCGCGCGCCGCCGTTGGCACCTTCGTCGTCGCCCTGGGGCACACGGTCATGGTGGCCGTCATGGTGATGACCCCGCTGCACATGAAACACGGGGGCTCCGAGCTGCGGCTGGTCGGCCTGGTCATCTCGGTTCACGTGCTGGGCATGTACGCGTTCGCGCCGGTGATGGGCCGACTGGCGGACCGGCACGGGGACCGCCAGGTCGCGGTCCTCGGCGCCGGGCTGCTGCTCCTGGCCTGCGTGTTGTCGGCGCAGGCGCCGCAGGGCTGGTCGGGGGGCCTGACCGCGGGGCTGTTCCTGCTCGGGCTCGGGTGGTCGGCGACGTTGGTCGCCGGATCGACGATGCTGACCTCGGCGGTCCCGGCCCCCGAGCGGCCCGGAGTCCAGGGCGCGTCCGACCTGCTCATGGGCCTGTGTGCGGCACTGGGTGGCGGCCTGTCCGGCGTCGTGGTGGCCCGATGGGGGTACCCGTGGCTGTCCGTGGTCGGCGCGTTCGTCGCGACTGGACTGGCGGCGGTCGTGCTGCTGAGCGGGTCCGCCGTGCGGGGCGACCCAGCCGATAACCTGACCGGGTGAGCATCCGGCCCGACGCGTCCGATTCACCAGTCGGCGCTCAGACGGTCGTTGACGCGGTCCGGGGCTGGCAACGCGACCTGGCCGATGTGGGCGGCCCGAACACCCTGCTGTGGTATCGCGATCTGCCCCTGGGCACCCTCGACCTGAGCACGGCCCATCCCGGCGGCGTGGCCATGCTGATGGCTGGGCGAGCCACCCGGCTGTCCGACCTGGTCAGGGAACCCACCGCGTTCGCCGAGGCGTTGCGCCGCGCTCACGTCATCCACGCCAAAACCCGTGAACTGCGCGAGGAGCGCGGCCTCGCAGTGGGTTTCATGGCGATCGGGATGGCGACCTGGACGATTCCACCGGCCGGGACCTTGCCCGACCGACGGGCCGCGGGGGGTCGTCCGTCGGTCGGGCAGCGACCCTACGCCCCCGTTCTGCTGCGCTCCTGCCAGCTGCGCCCGCTCGGGCCGGCCGCCCCCGACTACGACCTCGACCTCGGCGTATCGGTTGAGGTCAACCCCGTGCTGCTGCACTACCTGATTCACGAACTGGGCCTCGACGTCGACTCAGAGGCGCTCGTGGACCTGGCTCGGGCGGCCCGGCGGTTCGATCCGGTGCCGGTGTTCCGTGAGCTCAACCGCATCTGCCGGGAGGTGCCCGGGTTCCACGTCACCGACCGGAAGGTGCTCGCAACCTTCCCCTACGCCAAACTGCCCGCGGTGCTGGACGTGGCGGCCATCGGCTCCGGGGGGCAAGCACCTGCGCTGGTCACGGCTGTCGTCGAGGCCTCATGCCGTGCCCGGCGGGACGAGGCAGACCACGCCGGCGTCGTGAGCCCCGACCCGGCGACCGTGGACGAGGCGGGCGAGAACCTCGTGCTCCCCGCCGACGCGACCCAGGTCGCCGCCGTCTCACACGTCACCGGCGGGGGGCACCTGGTCATCCAGGCCCCACCGGGCACCGGGGAGGCTCGGACCATCGCCAACGTGGTCGCCGCCCTGGCCGCGCGGGGCGAGTCAGTGCTGTTCGTCGCCGAGAAGCGGGCCGTCATCGACCGGGTCAACGCTGACCTGGCCGGCGTCGGCCTCGACCACCTGGTTCTGGACGTCGGCGCGGTCCCCGGTCCCGCGGACTCGCTCCTGCACCAGCTGCTGGCGCGGATCGAGGCAGCCGGGGAGCAGCCGCCGCACGAGCACGACACCGACGAACTGCGGGAACGGCTGCGTGCCCACCGGGGACGCCTGGCGGACCACCACGCGGCGATGCACCGGCCTCGGTCACCGTGGCAGGTCAGCCTCGCCGATGCGCACGGCGCCCTGGCGTCGCTGGCCCGGGGCGCGCCCCCGACTAAGGCGCCGATCTGCCGGGTGCGCCTGAAAGGACCGGTCCTCGCGGCTCTGAGCAGGCAGGACGCCACCCGGTGCGGTCGGCTGCTCGCCGAGACCGTCGGCGAAGGTGCGTGGAGCGGTCCGGTTGCCGACGATCCCTGGTTCGGGGCGCGGATCGAGACCCCGCAGGACGCCGACCACGCCGCCACCCGGGTCAACCGGCTGGCCGGTGGGGGCTTCCAGGAGGCCGCTGCCCGCCTCGACTCGACCCTGACCGGAGCTGGCCTGAGCCCCGCAGGCACGCCGCGGGACTGGTCGATCGCGTTGGAGCTGCTGCACGGCTTGGCCGGCACCCTGACCGACGTGGACGACGCCGTGCTGATCGTGCCGCTGCAGCCGCTCCTGGCGGCCACCGGCGACCGGGACTACCGGCGAGAGAGCCGCCTGACCCACGGCCAGCGGCAGCACTGGTGGACCCGATGGTCGCTGCGGCGGCAGGCCAGGGCCCTGGTTCGGCCGGGCCGAGAGGTTCCGGACCTGCACCGCGCCCTGAGCGTCGCTCAGACGCAGCGGGACGCCTGGGCCGGATTGACGAGCGCCCCCTGCCCCACCGATCCGGTCCCCTCGCTGGAGGAGGCCCGAAGCGTCTGGCTGAGCCTGTCCGAAGACCTGAACTGGCTGGGGACGCGCTGGAGCGACACCGCCGCCGGGGGAGACCTCGAGGCCACGCCCGTCCCGGCCGTGCAGGACCGGCTGACCCGGGCGCGCGAAACCCTGGACCGGATGAGGGTGCTGCCCGTGGTGACGGCCCGCCTGGACGAGCTGCGCGCGGCTGGTCTCGGGGACGTCGTCGCCGACCTGGCGGCCCGGGCCGTCCCGGCCGACCGGATCCCGGGCGAGGTCGACTTCGTCTGGTGGACGTCGGTGCTGGAAGAGGTCGCCGATCAAGACCCGGATTACGGCCAGCACGACGGAGTGGCACTCCGCTCGGTCAGTGCCGAGTACGTCCGGCTGGACGAGGCTTTCGCTCGGGCCGCCGCCGACAACCTGGACGCATCCCGGCTTCGCCTGCTGCGCCGGGCCCTCGCCGATCATCCTGAGCAGGCCAGACACCTCAATGACGTGGCTGTTCGCGGGTCTGGCCGCGGCCGAGGCGGGCTGGAGGCCACCGCGGCCGCCGGGGCCGTTCACGACCTGCTTACCGGCGCGACCGAGGTGGTCCGCGCCGCCGCGCCGTGCTGGGCGATGAGTCCGGTGGCCGTCGCCAGCGTCGTTCCGGCCGGGGTCCGGTTCGACGTGGTCATCCTCGCGGAGGCCGGACGGATCCCGATCGCCCACGCCATGTCCGCGCTCAGCCGAGCGGGCCGTGTGGTCGTGGTCGGGGACTCCCGGCAGTTGCCGCCGGTGCCCTACCGGACCGCCGCCACGGAGGCGGACACGTCACCCGCCGGCGACGACCTGGTGGCTACGCGGTCCGTCGATTCGGTGCTCGACGTCATAGCCGACGTCGCCCCGACCTGCACCCTGACCTGGCACGACGAGTCTGCCGACGAACGGCTGGTGCAGTTCGCCAACGCGCACAGCTACGGGGGGATGCTGATGACGCTGCCGGCCGCGGCCGCGCTCAGTCCGGTTCGGCTGGTCCGGGTCGGCGCCGAGGGGCCCACCGCCAAGCCCGCCGCGGAGGCCCCCCCGGCGGCCGAGCCCCCCGTCCACGGTCAGGACGTCGAGCACGACGAGGTCGGCACCGGGCATCGGCAACCGGAGGCGACCACACCCGCGATCGGGTCGCAGCACTCCGATCGCGAGGTGGCCCGGGTGGTCCGTCTGGCCATCGACCACGCGGTGCGCCGACCGACGGAGTCACTGGGGGTCGTCACCCTCAGCCGACATCACGCGGCCCGGATCGCGCAGGCTATCCGAGCCGCCCTGGCGACTTACCCGGACCCCGCGGTTGTCGCTTACTTCGCCGCCGAGCGTCCTGGACTCGCGCGCGAACCGTTCTTCGTCACCTCCGTCGAGGGTGCCCAGGGTGACTACCGTGACGCGATCATCCTCGCTCTCGGTCTCGAGCCGACCGCGCAGGGGCTGGTCCCGGACCGCCTGGGACCGCTGAGCGCCCCGGGTGGGCATCGGCGGCTGACCGTCGCCACCACCCGGGCGCGCCAGCGGATGGTGGTGGTCTCGGCGTTCGACGCGGCGGACGTCGACCCACGTCGGTTGGCCGGTCGTGGGGCGCAGCTGCTCGGCGGCTTCCTCGCCATCGCCGGTGCGGACAACGAGGTCGCGGGGGCGGTGGTTGCTGGCGGTCCTGCCCGGCAGGGGCACCTGGCGGCGGATGGCGCCGGTGACCCGGGCGAGGCGGGCGGGAGTGCCGATCCGCTGATGGGGGAACTGGCCAGTCGGCTGCGCCACGAGGGCCTGGTGGTGCGGGAAGGGTTCGGCTCCGGACGCCTGCCGATCGGTCTGGTCATCGACGACCCGTACGCACCCGGTCGCCCGATCGTCGCGGTCGAGTCGGATGGGGCCGAGTACGCGGCCCTGACCGCCGTGCGCGACCGGGAGCGCCTGCGGCCGGAGCAGTTGCGCCGACTGGGCTGGGAGACGGTGCGGGTGTGGGGAACCGACGTGTTCCGGGATCCGGCCCGCGACGTGGCCCGGGTCGTCGAGGCGGTCCGGGCCAGTGACGCCCGCAGCGGCTGGTCCACGTCGAACCGCGGACACGATGCCGGACGCTGACCGGACCCGCGGTACCCGGATCCGCCGCATCGGGCGCCGGCGGGTGGTCGCCGACCAGCCCGGGGTAAGCGAACCGGCAGGCGGCGACAGCGCGCCCGGTGGGGGGTCCTCATATGTGGCGCTGGAGCGGACCAGGGACCCGCAGCGTGACAGATGGCTCGCGGACCAGCGACCCCCGCACTGGCAGTAGCGCAGGGACGTCCGGATCGGGCAGCAGAGGGGACCAGGGACCGGGACAGCGGTAGGGGCGGCAGACCGAGTGTGGTCGCCGCCCCTGCCGCCGCATAGTGTCCGTCAGCTGCGAGTCTTCAGTGCGTCGCGGATCTCGGCGAGCAGCTCAAGCTCGGTCGGGTCGGCCGCGGCGACCTGGCCGCGGGCGCGCCGCTGCTTGAACTTGTTCATCGGCGCAACGAACATGAAGTAGACCACGGCCGCGGTGAGCAGGAAGACGATCAGTGAGTTCACAATCGTCGATATGTTGATGAAGGTTCAGACCTCCGCTGATTGGTGAACCCAACGGCCGTGAGGCCTGGGGTTTCTTGTTGACCATACCTCTGCGAAAGTCGTGGAAGTCATGGTAGGATTTGGGGTATGTCGATCGCCGTTGCGCAGACGCTGGAGGGCATGGCGGACCCCGCCCACCTGCACCGGATCGACACCGACGACCAGGTCGTCATCATGGTCGGCAGCCGGATGCTGTTCTGCTACGCGGCCACCGACACCGGGATGCGCAACCTCGCCGTGGTGACGTTGACCCGGATGCGGTTCCCCGGCCTGCAGGTGGCGGCGCTGATGGGGTTGACGCCGGGGTACGTCTCCACGCTGAGAGGCCGGGCCCGCGATCACGGGTCGGCCGGGCTGGTCCGCGAGATGGGACGACCGAACAAGCTGACCGGTCGGCAGATCGCCCAGGCCCGGCGCTGGCGAGCGGAGAAGGTGTCCGACGTGGTCATCGGGGCGCGACTGGGCGTGGCCGACACCACCGTCGCCCGGGCATTGAGGGATCATCCCGCCCCCGTCGAGCCACCGGTGCAGACCCCCAGCGAACTCGAACTCGAACTCGAGCCGGACGTCGA
>DASQEP010000045.1:0-2545 GCA_035633615.1 Dermatophilaceae bacterium | reverse complement strand
GGCTCCTGCCGGTAGCCTCCCGGCATGGTGGAGCCCCTGACGCCGGACGAGTTGCTGACGACGACGCGCACCGTTCGCAAGCGCCTCGACCTCACGAGGCCGGTGCCCATGGAGCTCGTTCGCGAGTGCCTCGAGATCGCCCTGCAGGCTCCGAGCGGATCCAACCGGCAGCACTGGGAGTGGGTCGTCGTCACGGACGCCGACCGCCGCGCCGCGATAGGCGACTACTACCGGCGGGCGCTCGAGACCTACCAGGCCTCACCCGGCTATCCGGGGAAGCAGCCATTCGACGATCCGGAGCGTGGCGCCGTCCAGCAACGGGTCGGCGACTCGTCGAGTTACCTCGGCGCCCACATGGGCGAGGTGCCGGTCCTGGTCATCCCCTGCCTGCGGTACCCGAGGTCCGGACTGCCGGCGGGCAACCAGGCCGGCATGTGGGGCTCGATCCTGCCCGCGGCGTGGAGCTACTGCCTCGCCGCCCGGGCGCGCGGCCTCGGAACCGCCTGGACGACGCTGCACCTGCAGTACGAGAAGGAGGTCGCCGAGCTGCTCGGCCGGGTGCGGGTCCTTTCGTGCCAAGCCCGATGATGTCCGGTATGGGTGCTACGGGATGGAATGTGGTAGGAACGCCGCATAACGGTAAATGATGGGAGACGGGCACGACTCCATAGATGATCAAGGTTCAGACCAGATCATGGAAAGAGCCGTGCCCGTGAACCCAGCGTGCGCCATCGACGTCCCCACATCCCTGCAACCGCGCCAGGTCGACCCCGATAATCATCCGAGGCTGCCCGCCACGGGGGCGCAGCCCGCCGGCACCTCGGGCGAGGCGCCGGAGGTCTGCTTCGAGGGCTTCGACGAGCTGCGGCTGGCGGTGACGGGAATCATGGCGCGGGTCCGGCAGGTGACGACCGGCGGGTCGACCCTGGCCGACCTGGAGGAGGCGGTCCGCCAGGACCTGCTCACGATCGGCGCGGCTGCGGTCCAGGACGGGCTGAACACCCTCAGTGCGGCCGAGGTTCGCCGTCACGACGTGACCGGTCCGGAAGGGGCGCCCCGGCCGTGGGCGGACCCGAGCCGGACCCGCACCCTGAGGACACTGTTCGGGGACGTCACGTTCACCCGGTTCGCCTACCGGGGGTCGCGGGTTGCCGACGTGTTCCCCGCCGACGAGGCGCTGGACCTGCCGGCCGGTCCGTCCTTCTCCCGGGCACTGGAGGCCCGGGTGGCCTACCTGGAGGCGCTACTGCCCCACCGGCAGGTCCATGACCTGCTCAAATGGGAGACCGGCGTGTCGATCCACACCAGGCAACTACGCCAGATCGTGGCCCGTGCCGCCGCGGACACCGCGACGTTCCCGCAGACCAGAGCCGTGCCCGAGACGATCGACGCACCCGGACCGGGCGAGGTGGACCGGATGGGCGTGGCACCCGGACCGGCCGGCGTACCCGGGATAGCCGAGGTGGACGGGGTGGAGGGTTCGGCGATGGGGTCCAGCGGTGGGCTCGCCGCCGGTCGGGTCCTGGTGGCGACGTTCGACGGCAAGGGCGTGGTGATGCGCCGGGAGTCGCTGCGCAGTGGCGAACGTCCCGACCCGGGCACGGTCGGTCTGGGGGCGGGTCTGCCCGGTCATGAACAGCAGGGATACCGTCGGGGACGCAAGCGGTTGGCCGAGCTGTCGTGCGTGTACGACGTGGCCGTGCAGCCCCGCACGGTCGAGGAGGTCATCCAGGCTCTGGCCGGCAGGTCCGCCGACCCCGAGGCCGGGTCCGGCGAACCTCCCGCCGACGCCCGCACGCCCCGGGCCCGGGCCCGGGCCCGCTGGTTGCAGGCCAGCCTGACCGCCACGATCGATCAAGTCGTGGCCGACGGGTTCGCCCAGGCCGACCGGCGTGACCCCGCACACCGGTGGGCTTGGCTCGTCCTCATCGACGGCAACAAGTCCCAGCTCGACGCAGCCGACGCGCAGGCCACGGCCCGAGGCATCCACGTCCCGATCCTGATCGATCTGCTGCACGTTCTGGGCTACCTCGGGGACGCGGCCAACGGCACGTTCAACCCCGGCGCCCCCGCCGCCCGGACCTGGTTCCTCGCCCAGGCCCGTGCCGTGCTGGAAGGACACGCAGACCAGGTCGCCGCCGAGATCCGCGGGCGGGCCGACCGGTTCCGGTGCACCGGCACCCAACGCAAGAAGGTCCTGGCCGCGGCCACCTACCTGGAGAATCACCTCGATCAGCTCGACTATCCCACCGCCCTGGCCCGGGGCTGGCCGATCGCCACCGGCGTGATCGAGGGCGCCTGTAAGAACCTTGTGTGCGACCGGATGGACGTCTCAGGGGCCCGCTGGGGGCTGGACGGCGCCGGGCACGTCCTGGACCTGCGCGCCCTGGTCATCACCGACTCTTTCGACGAGTACCAGGTCCACCACCTCGCCCGCCAGCACGCCCGCCAATACCCGAAGTACACCCCGGCGGCCGCCTGACCACATCACGTCCGCGCGACACCCGCGGTCCCCCGCGGCCGCGGCACGAGATCGTTTACGGTC
>DASQEP010000044.1:0-28594 GCA_035633615.1 Dermatophilaceae bacterium | reverse complement strand
GTCGGTCGGGTGGACGGGTAGATCGTAGGTGAGCCCGCCGTCGACGAGCGCGGTGACTGCTTGTTCGATGTGCGGCAACCGTTCCACCACCCCGACGTAGTCGTCCGGTGGGATGACCCGCAGTGCCGTCATGTCGTCCCGGAACAGCTGGATCTCTCGGTCGGCCAGGTCCCGCCAGTCGATACCGTCCCGGGTGGCGCGCTCTAGCAGCGGGTCGTCGACGTCGGTGATGTTCTGCACGTACCGAACGGTGTGGCCGGCATCGAGCAGTACCCGGACCACCACGTCGAAGGTGACGTAAGTGGCGGCGTGTCCGAGGTGGGTGGCGTCATAGGGGGTGATCCCGCAGACGTAGAGCCCCACCGCCGTCCCCGCAGCGGGCCGGAACGGTACCCCAGAGGAGCTGTCGTGCAACCACAACGGTGGGCCTGATCCCGGTACCCGCGGCACCTCGGGGGCAGCCCACGCTCTCACACCGATCAGCCTACGGGACCGTCGACGGGTTCTCGGTGACCGTCACAGCGGGGGCCAAGGCACTGCAGGCCATTCATGCGGTGGCTCGGGGAACACCCCGGTGGACAGCAGGTGCTCGACCCGGCGCTGCAGCGCGGCAACCTCAGCCCGAGTGAGCAGTTCGGCCAGGGCCGCCACCAGCCCGGACTGGTCGGAGCCAGGCTCGGTCTGGCTGCCCAGAGCGGCCCGGAGGATCTGCAGCCGCTGGACGTCCGCGGCCGGCAGCGGCTGGCCGCGCCACCCCCACAGCACCGTGCGTAGCTTGTCCTGGACATGCAGGCTGACCCCGTGGTCGACCCCCCACAGCCGGTTCCCGGCGTCACGCAGCAGGTGGGAGGCCTTCCGGTCACTGTTGTTCAGGACCGCGTCGAAGACGGCGACCGATGCCAGCTCCGGGGTGTCCGCATGGGCGATGACCACCCGGGAGCCGGCGGACTGTTGCCCGGTGAGCACCGGCAGGTACCCGGCGGGCAGGTGCCGGGACGTGGTGACGATGACGTCGACCTCCGAGGGAACCGGCCGCAGATTGCGCGGGTCCGCCTGCGGGGTACCGTCCTCGCCTGGGGTGGCGGTCACCCACAGCTGCACCGATCCGACCCCCAACGGCCCGTCCCGCAGCGCGGTGGGGGGCACCACCCGCCAGCCGCCGGCCTCCGAGATCAGGTACGCGGCGACCTCCCGGTGGGCCAGGAAGCCGTCCGGGAAGTCCCACAGCGGACGCTCGCCGCGGATCGGTTTGTACAGCCCGTACCGTCGCCGGCCGTCGGCGGCTCGAAGGTCGGTCAGCAGCGCGGTGTTGGACGCGTCCGGCAGCCTGCCCAGCAGTGTCAGCTCCGCGCCGACCAGGTCGGACTCCCTCAACGGCGGTAGCCGTTCGCGCGGGGGCAGATGTGGCCGGTCGGGTCGAGTGGACCGGCGCAGAACGGACAGGGCGGACGGCCGGCGGCGACCACTTTGGCGCTGCGCCGAGCGAATGCCCGGGCCTCGGCGGGTGAGAGGCAGACCCGCAGCACGAGTTGCTCGGGGTCCTCGGCCGGGTCCACCTCGACGCGTTCCGGCGTGGCCTCCGCGGTGTCGAAGGAGTCACCCGCGGCATGGCATTCGATGATGATGACTGTGCGTTCGGGGTCCCAGCTCAGCCCCATCGTGCCGACCACGAACTCGGCCTCGATGGGGGTGTCCAGAGGTGCCATGTCCAGCTTCGACCCAGCCTGCTGTTCGGTTGCCGCTCCCGCGGCGAAGTCGTCCAGTAGATCATTGACGCGATCGGCCAGGATGCTCACCTGAGTCTTCTCCAGCGCCACCGACGTCGTCCGCCCCGCACCGCGGGCCTGCAGGAAGAACTGGCGCTGACCGGGCGGTCCCACCGTGCCCGCGACGAATCGCTCCGGGGGGCTGTAGTCGATGAGCGCCATGACCCGACGATAGCTCGCGGCACCGGGCGGGGCGGGGCTGCGGGTGACCCCACTCCTGACCGGAGGGGGGATGGCCCGCGAGGCCCCGGGGTCACAGCGCCGGGACACGCCCGGACCCGCCTTCAGGTGTCCGCCCCTGCGCCCCCGCCGATCTGGGCGTCCCCGTCGTGACCCGTGACCGGGCTGAGCGCGGACATGTCACCGCCGGAGTCGTTGACTCGCAACACGAACGGGCGGCGCGGTGTGTAGCACACCGCCGACAGCGACGCAGGGTCGACGACGATGCGCTGGAAGTGGTCCAGGTGGCTGCCTGCGGCATCGGCCAGGATCGCCTTGATGATGTCCCCGTGCGAGACGGCGACCCAGATACTCGTGGCGCCGAACTCCCGCGCGACCTCAGCATCGATCGAACGGACGGCCGCGACGGCCCGGGAGGACATGTCCGCGATCGACTCGCCGGGGTGCTGCGGCCCATCCGGGAACCGGGCCGCGCTGGGGTGCTCTTGAACGACTCTCCACAGCGGCTCCTTGACCAGTTCCGCCAGCTTCCCGCCGGTCCACGCCCCGTACCGGCACTCCCCCAGGCCCTCGTGTTCACCCACGACGGCTTCTGGCCAGGCCGTCCGCAACAGGTCCATGGTCTGCAGGCACCGGGTCAGTGGGCTGCTGACCACCCGGCGGACCGGCAGCACCCGTACCCGCTCGGCCAGTGCCTCCACCTGTCGGCGGCCGGTCTGGTCCAGCTCCACTCCGGGCGTCCAGCCGGCGAGGGTGCCCGCGGCGTTCGAGGTCGTCAGGCCGTGTCGGACCAGCAGGCAGAGGGGCACGCAGTCACTCTACGAGAGGGGATGGGTGGCTGTACGGGATGGCCCGGCCGTGGTGGGATGTGCACCGTGATCGTCGACAAGGCCGTTTACCGAGATGGGTACCGGTTCCCCTGCTCGGACATCAGCGACGAGCTGGACGATCTGGGTGCCACCCGGGACGGGTTTGTGTGGATCGGTCTGAAGGATCCCACTGATCGTGAGTTCGCCGGGATGAACGACGAACTACACCTGCACCCGCTGGCGGTCGAGGACGCGGTCAAGGGCAACCAGCGAGCCAAAATCGATCACTACGGGGACACCATGTTCGTCGTCCTCAAGCCGGTTCGGTACATCGAGGCCAGCTCCGACGTGGAGACCGGCGAGCTGATGATGTTCGTGGGCCCCCATTTCGTGCTGACCGTCCGGAAGGGAGAGGCCAGTCCCCTGGACGATCTGCGACGCAAGCTCGAGGCGCGCCCGGATGCGCTGCGGCACGGACCGGTGGCCGTCATGCACGCGGTGATCGACCTGGTCGTCGACGCCTACCGGAGAATCGCCGTGGAGCTGAACCAGGACCTGGAACAGATCGAGGAGAGGGTCTTCGTAGGTGACCAAGGCGTCCAAGGCGCCGATATCTACAAGCTCAAGAGGGAAGTATTGGAGTTCAAGCGGGGGGCGGTTCCGTTGGTCGTGCCGCTGCGGCTCCTGCTATCCGAGCCGCACCTGATCCCCGAGGCCACCAAGCCGTTCTTCGCCGATGTCCTGGACCACGTGCTCCAGGTCGTCGATCACGCCGAGTCCTACGAGCGGCTGCTCACCGATATTTTCGCCGCCCATCTCAGCCAGGTCTCGGTGAGGCAGAACGCGGACATGCGCCGCATCTCCGCGTGGGTGGCCATCGCGGCGGTTCCCACCATGATCGCCGGAGTATACGGGATGAACTTCGAGAACATGCCCGAATTGACCAGTTTCTACGGGTATTACGTGGTGCTGGCCATCATGGTCAGCGTGTGCGTGTCGATGTATGTGGCGTTCCGGCGATCCAAGTGGTTGTGACCGGCGCATCCGCTGGCTAGGTGGCGCTGAGCCCGCCGACGCCGAGCAGCACGGCGAGCAGCACCGCCAGGGGTACCCGGTAATAGACGAACGGCCGGAGCGAGTTGCTGGCGACGAATCGTAGGAGCCAGGCGATGGAGGCGTAGGCCACCACGAATGAGACGCCGGTGCCTACCGCCAACTGACCCCACCCGACGACGGCCGTGTCGACGTCCTTCAGTTCGAACAATCCCGCCGCGGTCAGCGCCGGGATCGCCATGAAGAAGGACAGTCGCGTCGAGGTCACCCGATCCAGCCCGGTCCACAGCCCGGCCGAGATCGTGGCCCCCGAGCGGGACACCCCAGGCACCAGCGAGAAGCACTGGACCAGGCCTAACACCAGCCCGTCACGGATTCTCAGATCCTTCTCGGTGCGTTGCCTGCCACCGGCCAGCAGCACATCGTGACGCTGTTCGGCGACCCACATCACCGCGCTCCACCCGATCAGTGCGAACGCCACCACCCATAACGACCGCAAAGGGCCCTTGATCAGTCCCTGAGCCAGAAAGCCGACGACGGCCACCGGCAGCGACCCGATGATCACGGTCCAGGCGAGGGTGTAGTCGTGGGTACGTCCCGCGGGGTCTCGCAGCCCAGACGTCCAGGCCCGCCACATCCTGGTGATATCCGCACGGAAGTACAGCAGGGTGGCGGCGATGGCCCCGATCTGGATGGTGGCGGTGAACCCGGTGATCGCCGGATCGTCGATGGGCAGCCCCAGCAACTGCTCGGTGATCGTCAGGTGACCGGTCGAGGACACCGGGAGGAACTCGGTCAACCCCTCTACGATCCCCAGAATCACGGCGTCCAGGAATGACAACTGCACGGGCGACCTCTCAGGCTCGGCTCGGATGTTCACTTGCGGCTGCGGCTGCCCCGGTGAACTCCGCCATCATGCGCACCACATCAAGCCGCCCATCCAGGGTCTCAGCGTAGGGGCTGATCGTCAGGGTCGACACACCGGCGGCGGCGTACCGCTGCATCCGCTCTGCGATCCGGCCCGGCGGCCCGAGCAGCGCGATGTGGTCCAGGAACTCCAGCGGCACGGCCTGAGCGGCCCGGGTCACCTCCCCGGCCAGGAACAGCTCCTGGACCCGCGCCGCGGGGCCAGCGAAACCGAGTCGACCGGCCAACTGCTGGTAGAAGTTCTGTTCCCGCGATCCCATCCCGCCCAGGTAGAGCGCGGCGAAGCTGCGGACCCGGTCAGCGGCTCCCGCGACGTCCGCGTGCACGCTGACGGGCACGGTCGCCACCACGTCGAAGCCCTCCAGAGGGTCCCCGTCGGTCCCGCGACCGGCCCGGCGGGCGCCGGCGCGCAACCGGTTCGTGAAGTCACCGGCGTGCTCCGGGCTGACCATGAAACCAAGCCAGCCGTCGGCGATCTCGCCGGCCAACTCAAGGTTCTTGGGGCCCAGCGCGGCCAGGTAGATCGGCAACCGCGGTCGGACCCGCCGGACGGTGAGGTGGATCGCCTTGCCCGGTCCCTCCGGCAGCGGCAATCGGATGTGCCGTCCTTGGTAGGCCACCGTCTGCCGAGACAGCGCCAGCCGGACGACGTCCACGTACTCACGGGTCCGCTGCAGCGGAGCGTCAAACCGGACGCCGTGCCACCCCTCGCTGACTTGGGGTCCGGACACGCCCAGCCCAAGACGGAACCGCCCGCCGGAGAGAAGGTCGAGGGTGGCTGCCGTCATCGCGGTCATGGCCGCCGAGCGGGCCGGCACCTGAAGCACGGCCGATCCGAGCCCGACGTGCTCGGTCTGTCCGGCCAGCCAGCCCAGCATGGACACCGCATCGGCGCCGAATGCCTCGGCGGCCCAGACCACGTCGTAGCCGAGTCGGTCCGCCTCTTGAGCCAACTGAAGGTCCTGCACCGGCAGGCCACTTCCCCAGTAACTCAGGCTGAGTCCCAGCCTCATCGACCGTTCCCAGCGGGGGACCTGGGAAGGTGGGACGGGTGCCGTGCTGAGCGGCGTTCGACCCCCCGGACGGTCACCGGGTCTGCTGGGGCCCGGCCGGATCAGCGGAAGGATCGAGCTGCGAGTCCAGGCCTACCGGGGTGAGCTCCTCGTCCTCGTCATCGGACTCGTCGTCATCGGACTCGTCGTCATCGGACTCGTCGTCATCGGACTCGTCGTCCAGATCTGCGGCGTCGGACTCGTCGGCGTCACCGTCGGTAGCATCTTCGTCGAACTCCTCCTCGTCCAGGCCGAGGTAAGGGGTCCCGGTGTCCTCGTCGTCGAACTCCTCGTCGAACTCCTCGTCGTCCTCGTCGTCACCGCTGTAGATCTCCAGGGGGGTGACCTCCCCGAAGGCTTCCATCAGGGCGTCGTCATATCGATCGAACGCCTCCGCGAGGTCCTGGTAGGCGGCCACGACCACCGGGTCGTTCTCGCTGCGGCGCGACGAAGCGGCTTCGAGGTGTCGTTCCAAGGCAGTCACGAAGGCGGCCAGGGCTGCGCGAGGGTCGGAACTCATGGCTTGACGCTATCGCGTTCGCGAGGGCCCGGGCACCCTTAGCAGCCGAGCGGAGAGGCCTCCCCGAGCGTCCCGGTCAGCAGCTCATCACGAGGCGGGACATCACCCTGGTGCCGAAGCGCAGCGATTCGATCGGGACGCGCTCGTCGATGCCGTGGAACATCGGGGCGAAGGGTAGCTCCGGCGGGAGCCGAAGCGGTGCGAAGCCGTAACCGGTGACCCCCAGCTCGGCCAGGTGCTTGTTGTCCGTCCCGCCGGACAGGCAGTACGGCAGGACGGTCGCGTCGGGGTCCTCGGCCAGCAGTGCGGCCCGCATCGAGTCGACCAGTCTGCCGGTATACGGCTGCTCCAGGCTGACCGCGAGATGGTCTTGGAGGACCTCGACGTGCTCGCCGGCCAGCTCCCGGATCGTCGTGAGCAGGTCCTCGCGGTGTCCGGGCAGGAACCGGCAGTCCAGGGCTGCAGTTGCGGTCTGCGGGATGACGTTGTTCTTGTATCCGGCGGTGAGCATGGTCGGTTGCGCGGTGTCACGCAGGCTGCCTTCCACGAACCCGCGCACCCCCGGGACAGTGCTCAGCAGTTGAGCGCAGTCGTCGTCGGTGTATCCGACCGACGTCAGGTGCGACAGACCGTCCAGCAGGCCACGTACCGAGGCGATGTAGTCGGCCGGCCAGTGGTGCCGGGAAATCCGGCCCAGCGCCTCGGCGAGGTGGACCACGGCGTTGTCGTCGTTGGGGACAGAGCCGTGCCCGGCCCGGCCGCTGGCGCGCAATCGCAACCAGGCGATGCCCTTCTCGGCTGTCTGCAGCAGGTAGGCCCGCCGCGGGCCGCCGGGTGTCGGCACGGTGACACAGAACCCGCCCACCTCGCTGATCGCCTCGCCGACCCCGTCGAACAGCTCCGGATGGGTGCGTACCAGCCACTGGGCCCCATGCACCCCACCGGCCTCCTCGTCGGCGAAGAACGCCCAGACGATGTCCCGGGCCGGCCGGGTTCCAGTGCGCGCCAACTGCCGGATGACGGCGAGCATCATCGCGTCCATGTCCTTCATGTCCACCGCGCCCCGCCCCCACAGGCAGCCGTCCTGTTCCTGGCCTCCGAACGGGTCGACCCGCCAGTCGGCAGCGTCTGCCGGGACCACGTCGAGGTGGCCATGGATGGCCAGCGCCGACCGGGAGCCATCCGTCCCGGCCATCCGGACCACGACGCTGGCGCGGCGTGGGGTGCTCTCCAGGTACACCGGTTCCAGGCCCACCTCGGTCAGGCTGGCCATGACGTATTCAGCGGCCTCGCGTTCACCCGGCCCCGTCCCGTCACCGGCGTTGGTGGAGTCGATGCGCAGGAGGTCCCGGCAGATCTGCACGGTCTCGTCCTGCGGGTCCGGCCCTGCGTCCTGCCTCACACCGGCTGTCACATCGCCACTGTAGGCGGCCTGATCGGGGTTTCGCCTCACCAGCCGGCCTCGTGCTAAGGTGCCGTGTCGTCGCCGGCGCCTCGTGGCGAGCGGGCGAACCCGGTCCGGGTGGCGGAATGGCAGACGCGCTAGCTTGAGGTGCTAGTGCCCTTAGGGGCGTGGGGGTTCAAGTCCCCCTCCGGACACCAATGGGTAGGTCCTTGAGCTACCTGATGCGGTTTCCGAGAACAAGCTCTCTTGTGCCGGCCCATCAGGCTCCGTGGTCCCGGCCTGCAGGTCGACCCTGGGTGTCCGGCGAGACATGTCCAACGAGACATGGTCAGCGCGGCACGGTCAGGACGCCCCGGACACCAGGTGCGGGATGTTCATCACGGCCATGTAACCGGCGACCAGTACCAGCATCGTCACGAACGCGATGGTGAGGCTGTCGGGGCTCACCCGCCGACCGATCCGGGCGCCCAGGAAACTGCCGAGCACCGCCACGGCGCTGAAGGCCCCGAGCAGCCCCCAGTCCAACGCCACCGTCGAACCGGCTCGGGCCAGCAGCGCGGTAGCGCTGTTGATAGCGATGACCAGCAACGATGTCGCCACCGCTTGAGGCATCCTGAATCCCAGCACGAGAACCAGCACAGGGACCACGGCGAATCCACCGCCGACCCCGAAGAAGCCGGTCAACAGTCCCACCCCAGTGGCGGCGGCGAGCACCCGGGCGGTATGGGCCGGGCTCCAACGGCGTCCGGGCAGGGCGACCGACGCCGTGTCGGCAGGGGCGTGGTCGGCGGCGGCTCGGGAGCGACGACGGCTGCGCAGCATCAGTCCCGCCACCAGAAGCATGAGCAGTGCGAAGAGGGACAGCAGCAGATGCTCGGGGATATTGGCCGATAGTCGAGACCCCAGGTAGGTCCCACCGATCCCGAGGACGCCGAAGGTGGCTCCCTCGACGGCCCGAATCCGACTGCCTCGAGCGTGGGCGAGCATGCCGACCGTAGCCGTCAGCCCGACGATGATGAGGGAGCCGGTGGTGGCGGCCGTGGCGGGTTGGCCGAAGAGATACACCAGGATCGGCACGGTGAGGATGGCGCCGCCTCCGCCCAAGGCCCCCATGACGGCTCCCACGGTCAGCGCCACCGGAACGATCCACCAGCTCACCGGTCCCCCTTGTCCGTCCTGCGGCGTCGTCCTGTCGCGTCCATCCGTCCCGCCGATCCGTCGTGACGATCCGCCGTGGTGATGCGTGGTTCGATCCCAGGGGTACGAGCCGCCACGTCACCTGCTTCCACCTAATTCTGCTCAACCGGAATACCCCTATGGGTATTCCGGGCAGCGAAGGTGACGCATGCCTCTCTGAACGGCACGCACCCCAGCGGGCGCTGCAGACCAGTCAGGCCACCCCCAGCGAGACGATCAGCGGAATATACCCCAGGGGGTATCAGTTAATGGCTACAGGAAACGTCAGACGCGCCCCCGATCCCGCAGGAGTTCACATGTACTTCGTGCAGCACTACATCGACTGCCTCTCCCAGGCCTCCTACCTCATCGGTGACGAAACGTCCGGCCAGGCCGTCGTCGTCGACCCGCGGCGTGACATCGAGGATTACCTGACCGACGCAGCCGACCACGGCCTGAGCATCGTCGGGGTCATCAACACGCACATCCACGCCGACTTCGTCTCCGGACACCTGGAGATGGCGGCCGAGACCGGGGCATGGATGGGCTTCGGCCAGGCTGCGCAGACTGACCTGGACATCCGCCGCCTGCGCCACGGGGAGCGGATCAGCCTGGGCGACGTCACCCTGGAGATCTTGGAGACCCCCGGGCACACCCCGGAATCGGTCAGCGTGCTGGTGTTCGAACACGCCGAGGACTCGGTGCCCTACGGGGTGCTGACCGGTGACACGCTGTTCATCGGTGACGTCGGGCGTCCCGACCTGCTCGCCTCACTCGGGGTCACCGCTGATGAGCTGGGGCGGGCCCTCTATCGGTCAGTGCAGCACACCCTGATGTCGCTGCCCGACCAGGTGCGGGTCTTCCCGGCGCATGGTGCCGGGTCCGCGTGCGGGAAGAACCTCTCCACCGAACGGCAGTCCACCATCGGCGAACAGCGGGCGCTCAACTATGCCTGCCAGCCGATGAGCGAGGAGGCCTTCGTCGCTGTCGTCACCGAAGGGCAGCCTCCTGCTCCCTCGTACTTCGTGTTCAACGCCACCATCAACCGGCAGGACCGCGGGCTGCGTGACCTCGACGAGCGCTCCCCTGCGCTTGAGAGCGCACAGGTCGACGCCGAGCTCGCAGCCGGCGCCGTGCTCCTCGACACCCGGGACCCCATCATGTTCGCGGCCGGCCACCTGCCGGGATCGGTCAACGTGCCCGCCGACGGACGAATGGCTGAGACGGTCGGGATGGTCCTGCAGCCGCAGCAGCGAATCGTGGTGATGGCCGACGACGGTCGGCATGAGGAGGTTGTCACCCGGTTGGCACGGATCGGGTTCGACGCGGTGGCAGGCCACGTCGCCGACCCCGAGGGGTACCTGCTCTCGCACTCCGAGACGGTCCGCCCAGCCAGCCGGTTGACGATCTCCCAGTTGACCGCGGCGGTGGCCACCGAGGACGCCCAGCTCGTCGACATTCGCAACGTCGGGGAGCTGGAAGCCGGGATGGTTCCCGGAGCCGTCAACATCCCGTTGGCCCAGCTCGCAGGCCGGGTCGGGGAGCTGGATCCGGCCCGCCCGGTGGTGGTGTACTGCGCCGGTGGCTGGCGCTCCAGTGTGGGTGGCAGCCTGTTGCGCGCCAAAGGCCTCTCAGACGTCTCGGACTTGCTCGGTGGGTACGCCGCCTGGGCATCGACCCACCCCCAGGCGTCCTGACCGGCCCCGATGCTCGACCGGCGGGCCCGGGGATAGGCTCTTGTCCTCGCCGGCGGCTTGGTGCACGCTGCACACACCCCTGCAGGCTTGCGGATCGTCTGGTGGTCACGCCCGGCTCAGCAGCGGCCCATCAACCCCTCCCAGCGCCGGGTGGCGGACCCGAGGGCGGCACCGCTGTCCAGGACCGGCACCCCGGATCGGATGGTGGCCGAGTGCATATCGATGACCGGGGGGCGCCCCTGCTCAAGGCGAACCGTGACCACGCCGGTCCGGGCGGATTCAGCGCGTTGGCTGGCGAAGACGAAGTTGCCCAGGCCATAGATGACCGCTGTATTGCCCAGCACCGTGGCCGGCTGCATGACGTGGGCGTGGCTCATCGCGACGACGTCGGCGCCGTCGGCAGACAGGTCCCTGGCCAGCTGCCGCTGCCGGTCGGTGGGGCAGACCACCCGCTCGACCCCGGCGTGCAGGAAGACGACGACGCCGTCGCCAGGGCCCTCCTGGCGGGCCTGACGGACCGCCGAGCGCACTCGTTCGTACTGTGCCTCGGTCTTGGTCAAAGCCATCCCGCTGCGTCCGGGGCCGGCGGCCCAATCGAAGCCTGCGTCCAGGACGTCACTAGCGGCGAAGACGACCACCCGGCGTCCGCGAACCGTGGTCGTCCAGGGTTTCCACGCCTCGGTGTCGTCGGCGCCGATTCCGATCATCGTCGGCCGGTCCGGGCTGCGCGCGGCAAGGGTCTTGTCCAGACCGTTGCGGCCGAAGTCCAGGCCGTGGTTGTTCGCGACGCTGACGGCATCCACACCGGTCCGGGCGAGCATGTCCAGGTAGCTCGGCGGGGCGAGGAAGGTGAACTGCTTGGGCTGACCAACCAGGCCCGAGCGGGACTGTGCGATGGCCGTTTCGAGGTTGACCAGGGCGATGTCGGCGGACCTGAGGACCTCGCCGGTCGCCCCCATTCCCCGTCGCAGGACACTGCCGGCGGACCCCTCGGCGTTCGCGTCGCCGCCGAAGGCGAGGGTCACCGGGCCGGACTGGCCCGAGGTTGCCCCCGCCTCGCTCGGTACCGCGGAGGGTACGACCGTCGGGGTGGTCGACGAGGCCGGGGAGCTCGGCGGCTGGGAGCGGGTCCCTCCGCCGGTACCGGCGCACCCGGCGGACAGGACGACCAGGCCCGCCGTCAGTGCCGCCAGGCCCACCCGCCGTAAACTGGGTCGTGGCTGCCGGCCCGAGATTGATTCTGCCGCGGCCACCCGTGCCGTGGATGCGTCCTGGTTTGCCATGCGACCTCCGTCCAGGGGCTGACGTCGCTGGCAGGATACGTCGCCTGGGCGGCCGCGACGGGGAGGCGCCGCGTGGTCGGGCCCGACAGCCTCAGGCGGGGCCGGTCGGGGTCTGGGTCTGGGGGGCGCTGTGTCCTTGCTCGCTGTCGCGGCGCGGGCCGCCGACGGGCCGCCCGATCGACGCGGTCCACCTGGTCGGCGACCTGCAGGGTGGGCGCCGTGCCGCCCTTTCGGGCAGGCAGGAAAACCAGGTCCGACCCGGTCAGCGGCTGGTAGGCCTCCTGCGCGGCCGTCAGCATCGTCAGCATCTGCGCCCGTAGCAAGGCCATCGCCTCGAGCAGTGGGGCGTCCGCCTCGACCCGCAGCGGGGCCCCCACTCTGACCGACACGGGGATGTTCGTGCGGCCGAGCCGTCGGAGGTGCCCTGTGGTCCAGATCCGTTGCGACCCCACACGACGATGGGAACGATTGGGACCTGCGCCTCCTGCGCCATCCGGATTTGAAGCCCTTCAGTTCGAACGAGCGCGAGATGGTGGCCTCCGGGAACACCCCCACCAGCTCACCGTCCTCCAGCGCGCGAACGGCATGCCGGTAAGCGCCCAGCCCCGAATCCCGGGCCACTGGGATGTGCTTCATCCCCTTCATCAGCGGCCTACTCACCGTGTGATGGAAGACGCCCGCCTTGGACGAAGAACAGGGTCCGGACGATGCCGATGACGGGGGTGTAAACCAGCTCGACGTCCATTGCCACCCACCGTAGCGGCCGTCGATCCGACGGTGAGGCCGACCCTCAGGGCACCCGAAGGGCCCAGCCGGCCACCGCGCAGGCGGCCGCCACGTTCAACGAATCGACCCCGTGGGCCATCGGGATGCGTACGAGCAGATCTGAAGCGGTGAGGGTCGCCTCGCTCAGACCGCGACCCTCGGTGCCGGCGACGAGGGCCAACCGCTGCGGTGGCTCGGCAGCAAGGACGTCCAGCGGTACCGCCCGTTCGGCGAGGGCCAAGGCCGCGACGGTGAACCCGGCCCCGTGTAGGAGGTCGACGACCCCCGGCCAGGTCTCGGTCCGCGTCCAAGGCAACTGGAAGACGGCCCCCATCGAGACGCGGATGCTGCGCCGATAGAACGGGTCGGCGCAGCGGGGGGTGACCAGCACCGCATCCATCCCCATCGCCGCGGCGCTGCGGAACGCCGCGCCAACGTTCGTGTGGTCGACGATGTCCTCCAACACCAGCACCCGCCGAGCCGCCCGGAGCACCGCCCCCAGGGGGGGCAGCTCAGGGCGGACCATACTGGCGATGGCACCCCGATGCAGATGGAAGCCCGTCATCGCGCGGATGACGTCCGGGGTGGCCAGGTACACCGGGACCTTCTCCCGCTCGGCCTGGGCCACCAGGTCAGCCAGGTCGGTCAGCCACCGTGCGGCCATCAGGTAGGCCCGGGGGCGGTGACCGGCGGCCAGCGCCCGCCGGATTACTTTCTCACTCTCGGCCAGGAACAACCCTCGCTGGGGGTCGACCCGGCTGCGCAACGCAACGTCGGTGAGGGCGAGGAAGTCGGCGACCCGGGGGTCGTCGGGGTCGGTGACGACGGTGGGCATCAGCGCAGCACCGTCAGTCTCAGGATGGCGACCGACCCGACGATGATGATGACGGCTCGCAACCTTCCCGGCGGCAACCGGCGCCCGACCCTGGCACCGATCACGCCGCCTGCCAGGCTGCCCAGCCCGATCAAGGCAGCCACGGCCCAGTCGATCTGGCCGCCCCTGGCCGCCACGAAGACGACCGCCGCGACGGCGTTCACCGCCAGCCCCAGGATGTTCTTGACGGCGTTGATGACCTGCAGGGTCTCGGCCATGAGCACACTCATCAGCCCGACCAGGATGACGCCCTGCGCGGCGCCGAAGTAGCCGCCGTAGATGCCGGCCAGGAAGATGCCCGCGGGTAGCAGCAGACGCCGGGACCCCTTCAGGGGCACTGCGTCGTGGGCCACTGCGTCGTGGTGGGCAGCGGCGCGCCGCTGCATCCCGGGGCCGAAGAAGACCAATGCCAGTCCCAGCCCGATCAGGGCTGGGACGATGGTGTCGAACACCCGAGCCGGCAGCCACAGCAGGAGGCCGGCCCCGGTCACCCCGCCCAGCAAGGACATCGGCAGCAACCGGCGCAGCACGGCCGCCTGCCCGTTCAGCTCGCGGCGATACCCGTACGCGCCGGACACTCCGCCGGGCAGTAACCCGATGTTGTTCGACATGTTGGCCACCAGCGGTGGGTACCCGAAGAACAGCAGGGTCGGGAAGGTGATCAGGGTGCCCGACCCCACGATGGTGTTGATCGTGCCGGCGGCAACCCCCGCCAGCAGAATGGCGAGGACCTCCGCGACCGGCACGCCGACACCCTACCTCCGAGGGTTCTGCCTCTCAGATCGACGGCATCGCTGGTGGAGGTGGAGCGGTGGGGGCGGCTGGCGGTCGGGTGATCGGGCGCTGGGTCGCCGCGCCTTCTGCCTCGGCCGCGGTCCGGGCGGCCTCGCCGCGTGCCTCCGCCAGGGCCTCGTGCGGCTCCTTCAACGACGTCTCTTCAAACGCCAGCGGGATGGTGTGCTCACCTTCGGTCGGGGTCCACGGCTCGTCCTCGTCGACCCAGCCGCCTTTACCGTCCCCGAAGGCCCGGCCGATGCCCTTGAGTGCCTCGGTCAGCTCGCTGGGCACGATCCACATCTTGTTGGCGTCGCCCCGGGCCAACTGCGGCAGGACCTGCAGGTACTGGTAGGCCAACAGCTTCTGGTCCGGCTTGCCGCGATGGATGGCCTCGAACACTTGCTGGATGGCCCGGGCCTGGCCCTGCGCCTCCAGAATGCGGGCCTGTCCCGACCCCTCTGCCCGTAGGATCTGGCTCTGCTTATCGCCCTCTGCGGTCAGGATGGCCGACTGCTTGATGCCCTCCGCGGTCAAGATCGTTGCGCGGCGGTCCCGCTCGGCGCGCATCTGCTTTTCCATGGAGTCCTGTACCGAGTGCGGCGGGTCGATGGCCTTCAGCTCCACCCGAGAGACCCGGATCCCCCACTTGCCGGTAGCCTCGTCCAGAACCCCCCGCAGCTGCCCGTTGATCATGTCCCGGCTGGTCAGCGTCTCCTCCAGGTCCATCGAACCGATCACGTTGCGCAGCGTGGTGACGGTCAGTTGTTCGATGCCCTGGATGTAGTTGGCGATCTCGTAGGTGGCCGACTGGGCGTTGGTGACGGCGTAGTAGATCACCGTGTCGATGTTGACGACCAGGTTGTCCGAGGTGATGACTGGTTGTGGCGGGAAGGACACCACCTGTTCCCGCATATCGAGGTTGGAGCGGACCTTGTCGACGAACGGCACGAGGATATGAATGCCGCCGTCCAGGGTGCGGGCGTAGCGACCCAGCCGCTCGATGATGAGCGAGGTCTGTTGCGGCACGATCCTGACCGTCCGCATCAGGACGATCACCACGAAGACCACCAAGATGAGCAATAAGACTGTAGTCGGGCCCATGACGTTCATTCCCCTCGAGTAGTCGGCTCGCCCGTCGGCTCGACGGGCACGACAATGACCGTGGCGCCTGAGATGGCCACCACCTGAACTTCCCGACCGGGCTCCGCCTCCGGCCGGTCCTGCGCGACCCGGGCGCTCCAGATCTCCCCGCCCAGCTTGACCCGGCCGTCCCGGGAGCTGACGGTCTCCACCACGACGGCTGACCGCCCGATGTAAGCATCGGCGCCCATGCTTGCCTTAGGCGCGGTGGTCAGACGGCGCTTCGCGATCGGGCGAACCACCCCGAGCAAGGCCGTGGCCACCACCACGGCGGTGATTACCTCCACCGCGAACGACGCGCCCAGCAGCGACGCCACGGCCGCGGCGACCGCGCCCCCGGCCAACATCAGGAATACCAGGTCGGCGGTGGCGGCCTCGATGGCACCGAAGGTCAGCGCCAACGCAAGCCACATCACCCACGCGTTGTCGTCCATCCAGTCCATACCCTCCTCTGCCCCCTTTCGGCGGAGTCATCCCCAGGGAGGGGACGCGAACCGGCGGTGGTTGCGCGGTCGCCCTTCCCGGTCACTATCATTCTGTCCTGCTCACCGGCGGAAACGGCCATCGGGTCCGGGGTGTCCTCGTTGTGGTAGGTGTGGTGGGTGCCGCGGTCCAGAGGCGGGAGCCTGGTTCCGGCGGGGTCCTGCCCGATCTGGGCCAACCCCGGGTCAGGGCTGCCGGGCCCGGGCACTCCAGCGCTGCCCATGCCGTTCCAGAACCAACGGGAGGCCGAAGGTGGCCTCGAGGTTGGCGGCGGTCAGGGTGATCTCGATGGGGCCCGCTGCCACCACCCGGCCGGCCCGCAGCAGCAGCACGTCGGTGAAGCCCGGGGGGATCTCCTCAACATGGTGGGTGACCAGGATCATGGCGGGAGCGGCGAGGTCGGCAGCCAGGACGGCCAGGCGGCCGATCAGGTCCTCGCGGCCACCGAGATCCAGTCCAGCCGCGGGCTCGTCGAGCAGCATCAGCTCCGGGTCGCTCATCAGGGCACGGGCGATATTCACCCGCTTGCGCTCGCCCTCGCTCAGCGTCCCCAACCGTCGGTCGGCCAAGTGGGCCACCCCCATCACCCGCAGCAACTGACCCGCCCGCCCCAGGTCCATTCCGTCGTAGGACTCGCGCCACCGACCCACGATGCCGTACGAGGCGGTCACCACCACGTCGGCAACCCGTTCGTCGGCCGGGATCCGGTCCGCCAAGGCCGCACTGGCCAAACCAATCCGCGGCCTCAGCTCGAAGACGTCGACCGCGCCCAGGACCTCGCCGAGCACCCCGGCGACCCCCCGGGTGGGATGCAACCGGCCGGCAGCCACCTGCAGCAGAGTCGTCTTGCCGGCCCCGTTGGGGCCCAGGACGGCCCAGCGTTGCCCCTCCTCGACCTCCCAGTCCACATCGGACAGCAGCGTGGTGGTCCCGCGCATCACCGTCACGCCGGCGAATTCCAGCACGTCGCTCATGATCCTGACCCTAAGGCACCGGCCGAGCCGGCACCGGCGCGCGACACGAGCCCGACCCGGCGGCGGCCCGGCCGGGGGGCCCGGTCCTACACTGGCGCCGTGTCGAGCCTGCCGATCGCGGTCCGCGTGGCCCTGTGGGTGACCGCCGCACATCGCGACCACCGGGCCGGGGCGGTCGACACCACTGCCCTGCGACGGGCCATCCGGGCGGCAGCGGTCGAGGTCGACACACCCATTTCCCCGGAGCGGACCCTGCGCAGCTGGGCCGAGTTGGGCGAACATGCGGTTCTGATGGCCCTGCCCCGGGCCGGTGATCTGACCGGGCTACCCCGCGGGCCCGCCAACTTCACCGCGGCCGCGGTGGACGCCGGCGAATGCGTCTACGCGCCGGCGCTCGGGGCCGCCCTGGTCCCCCGGCTGCACCGCTTCGGCTCCCTGCTGGAACCGGGCCTGGAGGTGCGGTGGGACTGCTACGACTGCGATCCCATGCCGACCCATCGGCTCGAGGCGTTGGCGATCCGGGACATCGAGGCCCGGCTGACCCAGCACGTCGCTGCGGCTGTGGTGAGCCTGGACGCCGCGGAAGCACTGATCTGGCCCGCAGCTGAGGGTTCTCGTGGAGGCACGGCGGACTCGCAGGGTTGGGCTTTACCGCCGGGGATACCGGCCCGGTCAATGGCTCTCATCGCCCACGCCGCCTCGATCGGGGACATCGCTGAGGATGCTCTGGCCAGGCACGCCACGTCGGTGGCGGCGAGTGGGCTGAATCAGCGGGATGCCGCCCTGCGCCAACTGACGGCGGCTGCGGACGCCGCGCTGGCGGACGCGACGTGTGTGGCCGCCCTGTCCATGGCCGGCCTTCGTCCCGGCCGTCCCGACTGAGCTCGACTGGGCCCGCTCAGCCGAGGACGCCCCGGTAGACCTCCATGGTCCGGTCGCCGATCGAGTGCCAGGAGAAATGCTCCTGCGCGCGAGCCCGCCCGGCCCTGCCCATGGCCCGGGCCCGGGCCGGGTCGCTGACGGCGTCAGTGAGCGCAGCCGCGAGATCCGCAACAAACCGGTCCGGGTCGACTGGCGTTCCGGTGCCGTCGGCCACCTGCTCGATCTCCACCAGCCATCCGGTCTCACCCGGGACGACCACCTCCGGGATCCCCCCGGTACGGGTGGCCACCACGGCCCCCTCGCAGGCCATCGCTTCGAGGTTGACAATGCCCAAAGGCTCATACACCGATGGGCAGACGAATACTGTCGCGGCGCTCAACAGGGCGATGACCTTGGCGCGGGGCAGCATCTCGGGGATCCAGACCACCCCGTCGCGCTGGCCGCGCAGCCCGGCCAACAGCCCCTCCACCTCGGCCTTGATCTCGGGGGTGTCCGGAGCGCCGGCGCACAACACCAGTTGCACCTGCGGCGGAAGCAAAGCGGCCGCCCGCAGCAGGTACGGCAGCCCCTTCTGCCGGGTGATCCGGCCGACGAAGAGCACGGAGGGCCGGTCCAGATCGACGCCGAAGCCGCGCACCACATCCCTGGCCTCGACACCGTCGTCCCGCTGCCAGAGCTGGGAGTCGATGCCGTTGTGTACCACCTTGATCCGATCCGGGTCGATGGCCGGGTAGCAGGACAGCACGTCGGAGCGCATACCGTGGCTGACGGCGATCACCGCCGCCGCTGCCTCGTACGCCGTTTTTTCCACCCAGGAGGACACCCGGTATCCGCCGCCCAGTTGTTCGGCCTTCCACGGTCGCAACGGCTCCAGGCTGTGTGCCGAGATGACGTGCGGGACGCCGTGCAGCAGCGAGGCCAGATGGCCGGCCATGTTGGCGTACCAGGTGTGCGAGTGCACCAACGAGGCCCCGCCGCACTCGGCGGCGATGGCCACATCCACGCCCAGGGTCTGCATTGTCGGGTTGGCGCTGGCCAACGCAGCCAGGGCCGGGTAGCCAGTGGTCCCCGGCTCCACCTCGACCGACCCGAACGCTCTGACCTGGACGTCCACGTCTCCCCGGCGCCGGAGCGCCTTCGCCAGCTCGGCGACGTGAACACCGGCTCCGCCGTAGATGTTGGGCGGGTATTCCTTGCTGAGGATGTCAACGCGCACCCTAGGCAGACTAGCCGTCCTCGGCCGCGAGAAAACGTCCTGGCCCTCCGCTATCAGAGCGCACAACGCGGCGGTACGTTGCAGGCATGAGGCGTCCAACGGGCAACGTGAATGTACTGGCGATCGTCCTGGCCGGTGGTGAGGGCAAGCGGCTCATGCCACTGACCGCCGACCGCGCCAAGCCCGCCGTCCCCTTTGGCGGCATCTACCGTCTCGTCGACTTCGCCCTCAGCAACGTGGTCAATTCCGGCTATCTCAAGGTTGTCGTGTTGACCCAGTACAAGTCGCATAGCCTGGACCGGCATGTCACCCGAACCTGGCGGCTGGCCACGATGCTCGGCAATTACGTGGCCCCCATCCCGGCGCAACAGCGGATGGGAAAGCAGTGGTACATGGGCAGCGCCGATGCCATCTACCAGAGCCTCAACACCTTCGACGACGAGCGCCCGGAGATCGTCGTCGTGGTGGGCGCGGACCATGTCTACCGGATGGACTTCAGCCAGATGGTCGACCAGCATCGGGAGACCGACGCCGGGGTTACCGTCGCCGCGATCCGGCAACCGATCGGTCTGGCCGACCAGTTCGGCGTGATCGAGGTCAATGAGGCCGACCCGCGGAAGATCGGGCGTTGGCGGGAGAAGCCAAAGGACGCCAAGGGTCTGCCGGACGCCCCGAACGAGGTGCTCGCGTCGATGGGTAACTATGTGTTCAGCGCCGACGTGTTGCGCGATGCGGTCACCCGGGACTCCGATCTGGGTGCCAGCAAGCACGATATGGGCGGCGACATTGTGCCCTACTTCGTGGAGAAGAACGACGGGTATGTCTACGACTTCAAGTACAACGACATCCCCGGTTCCACCGAGCGGGACCGGGCTTACTGGCGGGACGTCGGGACGCTGGACAGCTACTACGACGCGCACCTGGACCTGATCGCGATCCATCCGGTGTTCAACCTCTACAACTATGACTGGCCGATCTATACCAGTTACGCCACCAGCTATCCCCCTGCCAAGTTCGTGCACAACGACTCGGGTCGGCTGGGGGAAGCCATCAACTCGGCCGTCTCCCCGGGCGTGGTGATCAGCGGAGCCCGCGTCAATGGGTCCGTTGTCTCGCCTCGTTGCCATATCCACAGTTGGGCCCAGGTCAACGACAGCGTCCTGCTGGACAACGTCGTGGTCGGCCGCAAGTCCGTGGTGGAAAGCGCGATCCTGGACAAGAACGTCATCGTCGACGACGGTGCAGAGGTCGGCGTCGACCATGCCCGCGACCTTGAGCGGGGCTTCTCCATGAGTGAGAGCGGCGTCGTCGTGGTCCCCAAGGGGGTGCGGGTCACACCCTGACCGGGTGGCCTCCGCTCCGTGCTTGCTGGCCCGACGACTCTTGGCGTGCGCCGAGGCGGTGTGGAAAGGTGAGCTGTTGCCCGATTCATGCCCTCGCCTCGCGGACGCTGCCGCCCGCGGTTCGCGCTAGCGCCGGGGCCGCCTCCGGGCGGCGGCTTGTCCCGCCCACGTCACCGACGAAAAGAGCTAGTCATGGATACCGGCGCGCGAGTTCCCACGATCTTGCTGCCGCGTCCGGACATAGACCTACATACCTGGGCAGTGATCGCCTGCGACCAGTTCACCTCTGAGCCCGAGTACTGGCAACAGGTCGCCGAGACCGTCGGCGATGCCCTGTCGACCTTGCATCTGACCCTGCCCGAGGTCTACCTCGACACCCCCGAGGAACCGGCTCGATTGGCCTCCATCCGGGCCACCATGCAGGAGTATCTGCGAGACGGGGTCTTCGGGGAGTACCAGGGCCTGGTGATGGTCACCCGTACTGTCGCGGGCAAGACCCGGCACGGCCTGATGCTCGCCCTGGACCTGGAGGAGTATGACTTCACGAGGAGTTCGACCAGCCTGATCCGGGCTACCGAGGGCACCATCGTGGAGCGGATCCCACCGCGGATCCGGATCCGTTCCGGCGCCCCAGTGGAACTGCCGCACATCCTGGTGCTCATCGACGACCCGGACCGGACGGTGATCGAGCCGCTGCAGGCACACATGGAGTCGCTGCGCACGCTGTACGACGTCGAGCTCATGCTCGATAGCGGCCATCTGACCGGGCGTGCCGTCGAGGACCCGGACGTGCAGCAGCAGGTGATGGAGGCATTGGGCCGGCTCGGTGAACCGGAGACCATCACGGCCACGTACGGTCTGCCGGACGGGACGGCCCCGCTGGTGTACGCGATGGGCGACGGTAACCACTCCCTGGCCACCGCCAAGACCATGTGGGAGCAGATCAAAAGCACTGTCGGCATGGATCACCCGGCTCGCTACGCCCTGGTGGAGATCGAGAACATCCACGACCCGGGGCTGGAGTTCGAGGCCATCTTCCGGGTCGTTTTCGGGGTCGCCGAGAAGTTCCGGAACGCGGTCGAGCGGTGCTACCGCGGTCATTACCGTCTCGAGCCGGTCGCCTCATTCCAGGTCATGACCGAGATCGTCGACAATGCTCAGGGTCCCGATCATGCGATCGGCGTCGTCGGCCCGGACGGCTGCGACGTGCTGTACGTGTCACAGCCGCCGTCCAACCTGCCGGTGGGCACGCTCCAGGTGGTACTCGACGACTGGGCAGGCGCGGGAGGGTTCGCCCGGATTGACTATGTGCACGGTCGCGACGTCGTCTCCCGGCTCGGTTGCCAGCCGGGCAATCTCGGCTTCTACCTACCGGCCATCGACAAGGCCAGTTTCTTCAAGACAGTGCTCATCGACGGAGCCTTGCCGCGCAAGACCTTCTCCATGGGAGAGGCCAAGGAGAAGCGCTTCTACATGGAAGCGCGCCGCATCACCGAAGACTGACCGATCATTTGCCCCCCCGCTCAGGTGCGACCTACCGGACGTCGGCTGAACAGCTGCACCGAACCGATGGGGTCCATCCCGGCCCGCATGCCCGCCTGTAGCGCCGCAGCGTTCGCGGCCGGGACGCGTCCGAGGACGAGTTCGTCCTTGGGGACGCAGCTGAGGATCTCGGTCACCATCGAGGCGGCCAGCCCCCGGCCCCGGTTGCTGACGTCGAGGGCGACGCCGATCTCCCGGATACCGGCGATGCCGCGAGCCATCACCACGACGTCGTGGGTCTGCTGATCGGGCGGCCCGAGAACCTGCACCTCCTGGGTGGTCCGTTGTGCGTGTTGCACCAGCGGGTGCCGGCTCTGGTCGTGGCGCGACACCAGCCCCGTGCTGGTGCGGCCCTCTGCGCCGGTGCCGGCGCCGACCAGCAGCACATCCAGGGTGCCGACCCAGCCGGTGGGGCCGGCCAACGCGACCGGTACTCGCGCGTTCGCCGCAGCCGTGGCCCCCGTGACGCCCAGCTCCTCCAGCCTCTGGTCCGTGACGTCGTAGGACACCGCCAGAACCGTGTGGTCAGCGAAGGCGACGACGCCCTGGATGTGCTGCGCCCAGGGGACAACCCGAACCCATCGCCCGTCGCAGGGCGGGACCGTACCCGCAGCAACCTCACGCAGCAACCGTGCCAGCGGGTGTCGGGATGGGGTCCAGGCGGCGGGTCGGGCCTTCACGGACGTCCTTTCTGCCTGGCGGGGAACCGCGCCAGGTGGTCCGGTCGGCCGCGCCCGGGGGTATGGCCGCGTCGGCGGCTCCCGGCCGTGGTGTGAGCCCTGAACCAGGCGGTTCGTCGGCCCGGCCCGGTTCAGGCTCGCAGGTCCTATCGGCGAACTGTCATGGCAGTGAAGGCAATCGAATAGAGTGCGGTCGCCACCGTGTCGCCACCGTGTCGCCACCGTGTCGCGAGCGGCGCTGCGGGCCACCTCGAAGGCGTGTCGACAGTCCGGTCGACACGCCGGTGACCAGTACCGACGGGCACGATGGCAGCTGTGTGACGTAACCCGCGCCGGGGGCGGCCAGGAAGGCGATCCCCTCCGCGATGTCTTCGGGTGTCTTGAGCCGCCGAGCGGGATGCCGTCCCGATACCGCTGGGTGGTCGAGGACGCGACCACGCTGGGGACGAGCGCGATCCGGCTGCGGCCAGTCTCGGCATCCCCCGCACGGCTCGTCGGGCACAACGGATCGCGCCGACCAGGTTGATGTGCAGCCCCCCGACCAGGCCTTCCAGGGGCTGCTCGGCTGGGTCGAACGCCGCGTCGACCGAGCGGGGCCGGTCACGTCCACGCGCACTCCCGCGCGACCGCCGGGGCTGTGCCGTTCCCGCGAGCCGGTTACCACCGGTCTCCGCTTGACGAGGCCCCCCTCGCATCGGCTCACCCAGGCAGGCCTACGCTATGGAGGTGAGGCGACGAGCCACCCCTCGGGTCGCGTCGGCGACGGTGCATTCCATCACCAGCGTGCCTATCTCCCTGCATGAGGACCAGTCCGTCCGGGTCCGCAACTACGTGCTGTCGATGGGTGTGCGCACCCTGTGCTTCATCCTGGCTGGGCTGTTCTCGATGACGCTGAACTGGACGGCCGCGGCATGGGTCTGCGTTGTCGGCGCGGTGGTGCTGCCCTACCCGGCGGTCATTCTCGCGAACGCGACGAGCAACCGCAAATCACACTTCGTCGAGGCACCCACTCCCGTGCGGGAGATCGGCACCGCCGAGGACCAGACGCGCAGTCCCGGCCCCTACGAGGATTGGTGACCGGGCCGACGGCTCGCTGACCCGCCGCAGGCCGAGGTGGGTGCCCGCCAGCGGGCGGCTCCGCGGGCGGGAGGTTGGCGCCTCACCCGCCGATAGCGGACATCGGCCGGGTCGGCTGGGTGAAGTCCGGTTCGTTGATGCCGTGCCCCCGGGCCTTGCGCTGGGTCTCCTGGCGGAGCAAGGCCACCAGCTGGGCATCGTCGGCACCCCCACGCAGGGGTGTCCGCAGGTCGGCTTCGCCCCGGGCGAACAGGCAGTTGCGCAACATCCCTTCGGCGGTCAGCCGGAGTCGGTCACAGCGGTCGCAGAACGGCTCGGTGACGCTGGCGATCACCCCGACCGTCTCGGGTCCGCCGTCCACCAGGAACCGTCGCGCCGGGGCACTGCCGCGCTGGTAGCCCGGCGTCGGGGTGAGCCGGAACCGCTCGGCAAGCCGGGTGTGGACCTCGCCCGCGGTGACCATCAGCTCCCGGCGCCACCCGTGCTGGGCGTCCAGCGGCATCTGTTCGATGAACCGCAGCTCATACCCGTTGTCGATGCAGAACTGCAGCAGGTCGGCGACGTCGTCGTCGTTGGCTCCGCGGATCACCACGGCGTTGACCTTCACCGACTTGAGGCCCGCCTCAGCGGCCGCAGCCAAACCGACGACCACGTCGTCGAACCGGTCTCGCCGGGTCAACTGGACATAATTCTCCCAGTCGGTGGTGTCCAGGCTCACATTGACCCGGTCCAGGCCGGCTCGCGCCAGCTTTTCGGCGGCCCCGGCCAGACCCACCCCGTTCGTGGTCAGCGCGATCCGTGGGCGCGGGGTCAACCTGGCAATGCCGGTGACGATGTCGGCCAGGTCGGGGCGCAGCAGCGGCTCTCCCCCGGTCAACCGCACGTTGGTCACTCCCCACTGCACGAACAGCCTGACCAGTCGGATGATCTCGGTCGCGGTGAGCATCTCGGCGCGGTTCAACCAGGGCAACCCGCTCGCTGGTAGGCAGTACGTGCAACGCAGGTTGCAGTGGTCGGTCACGGAGACCCGCAGATCCCGCACCCTTCGGCCGAAAGTGTCGATCAGCCCGTCGGCGGGCCTGGCGCCCATGCCGGGCCCACCGACGGCGCGTTCCGGGGTGAGGCCACCGTCAGGCATGCCCGTCATATCCGCCAGCATAAGCCGGGTAACGTCGGCAGGGTGATCCGGCTCTTGCTGACACGACGCTGGCTGGCTGCCCTGGCGCTGGCGCTCGGGTTCTTCCTGACGTGCGTGTATCTGGGCCGCTGGCAGTGGGCCCGGTACGAGGGGGCAGCCTCCCGGGCCGGTGCCGTTGAGACCAACTACCAGGCGCCGCCGCAGTCCCTGGACGGGGTGCCGCAGCCGGGGGCGACACTGACCGAGGAGCGCGTCTGGACCAGAGTGCAAGTCGCCGGGCAGTACGACCCGGCGGCCCAACTCATGGTGCGCAACCGGCCGCAGGACGTCGTGTACGGCTTCGAGGTGCTGGTGCCACTGCTGCTGCCGGACGGCACCGGGCTGCTCGTCAATCGCGGCTGGATCAAGAACGCCGAGCGTGCCGACGTGCTGCCCGCCCCCCCGCCCGCCCCGAGCGGCCCGGTGACGGTCACTGGGTGGCTGCGGCCCGGCGAGCCGGACCTGGAACGCGATCTGCCGGCGGGTCAGCTGGCGTCCATCGATCTGAGCGAGGCATCCCGCCAGATCGGCCGCCCGCTGCGGGGGGCCTACCTGCTGTTGGACCGGGAGGAGGTGCCGGACGGGTCGACCCCGGCCCGGCCGCAGCCGCTGCGTCCCCCGGAGACGGGCACCGGCCCGCACCTGGCGTACGCCTTCCAGTGGTGGCTGGCTTCGCTTGTGGGGTTCGTCCTGGTGGGGGTGTCCGCCCGACGGGAGTGGCGCGAGTCGGCTGCGGCCCCACAAGGCTCAGACCTGCGCCCGAGGCCGGCCCCTCGCCCGCGGAAGGTCCGGATCTGGGACGAGGAAGACGAGTAGGCATCGGACCTCGGGTGTCCGGTGCCCGGCCATCCATTTAGCGGCCTCCGGCGGTCGCTTGGCCGGTGTCGTGACCGGTCCCGTGGCAACATGGGCCGATGAATTGCGGATTGGGTGAGAAGGCCTTTGTCGTCAGCGGCGCCTCCGACGGTCTGGGCTGGGCCAGCGCTCAGGCCCTCGTCGCGGACGGGGCGCGCGTGCTGATCTGCTCCCGGGACCGGGCCCGGATCGATTCGGCCGCCGCCCGACTGGGGGCACCGGACCGGGTCCGGGCGGTGGTGGCCGACCTGGGCGCGCCCGACGCGGCCACCCGTCTGGTCGGTGCGTGCCTGGATGCGTTCGGGCGGCTGGACGGTGCCGTCATCAGCGTCGGCGGGCCCCCGGCCGGGGTGGTCGCCGAGCTGACGGATCAGGCCTGGCGGGACAGCTTCGAGACCATCTTCCTGGGCACCCTGCGCCTGGCCAGGACGGTGTTTGAGGGGGCGAGGGACCGGGCCGTGACGGTCATCCTGTCCACGTCGGTGCGCGGTCCCATCCCCAACCTGGGCCTGTCGAACGGGCTGCGACCTGGGCTGGCTGGGGCGTTGACCTCACTGGCTGACGACGTCGGACCGGACGGCAACCGGGTCACCATGATCCTTCCGGGCCGGATCGACACCGGCCGGATCACGACACTCGAGGCGAGCCAGCCGGATCCCGCCGGGTTCCGCGAGGCCATGCGGCAGTCCATCCCGCTGCGTCGCTATGGCCGCCCCGAGGAGGTCGGGAACGTGGCGGCGTTCCTGGTCTCCCCGGCGGCCTCCTACCTGACCGGGGTCGCGCTGGCCGTCGACGGTGGCATGACCCGGTCCTGGTGACCGTTGGTCGAAACGGGGTCGGCGCCCCGGAACTGGGTGGTGTAAAGGTCGGCGTACAACCCGCCCCGGGATAGCAGCTCCTCGTGCCGCCCGGACTGGACGATCCGGCCGTCGTCGACCACGAGGATCAGGTCGGCGCCGCGTACCGTGGACAGCCGGTGGGCGATGACCAGCGCGGTCCGGCCGGTCAGGGCGGTGTCCAAGGCACGTTGCACGGCCACCTCGGACTCGCTGTCCAGGTGCGCGGTGGCCTCGTCGAGGACGACCAGCCCGGGGCCCTTCAACAGCAGCCGGGCGATGGCCAGGCGCTGCTTCTCGCCGCCGGACAGTCGGTGGCCGCGGTCGCCGACGACGGTGTCGAGTCCTTCGGGTAGGCGGGCGACCAGGTCCCAGACCTGCGCAGCCTTCAGCGCACTCACCTGCTCGCCCTCAGTTGCCTCCGGACGGGCGTAGCTGAGGTTGGCGCGGATGGTGTCGTGGAACAGGTGCGCCTCCTGGGTGACGACCCCGACGCCGGTCCGCAAGGAGTCCAGCGAGATCTCCCGGGCGTCGATGCCGTCCAGGCGGACGACTCCTGAATTCGGGTCGTACAACCGGGCCACGAGGCTGGTGATCGTCGTCTTCCCGGCCCCGCTCGGGCCGACCAGGGCCACCAGCTGGCCGGGCTGCACGCTGAAGGTCAGGTCCTTGAGGACCTCGCCGCCGGTGCGCCGGTCCCCGCTCGCGGTGACCTCGAGCGAGGCCAGCGACACCTGGTCGGCGCCGGGGTAGCGGAACCGGACGGCGTCGAACTCGACGCTCACCGCTCCCTCCGGCAGCGGCGTGGGGTGGGGGTGTTCGGCAATGAGCGGGCGAAGGTCGAGGATCTCGAAGACCCGCTCGAACGAGACCAGCGCGGTCATGACGTCCACCCGCACGTTGGACAGGGCGGTCAGGGGAGCGTACAGCCGTGCCAACAGCGCCGTCAGGGCCAGCAGGGTGCCTACGGTCAGGGTGCCGTCGGTGGCCATCACCCCGCCGAAGCCGTACACCATTGCGGTCGCCAGGGCCGCGACCAGGCTGAGGCTGGTCATGAAAACGGAGCGGTTCATCGCGATCCGGACCCCGACGTCGGCGACCGCCCTGGCCCGGCGGGCGTACTGCTCGTTCTCGGTCTGCGGCCGACCGAACAGCTTGACCAGCAGCGCCCCGGCGACGTTGAACCGCTCGGTCATCCGACTGCCCAGGTCGGCGTTGAGGTTCATCGAGTCCCGGGTCATCCCGGACAGCCGGCGCCCCATGTACTTGGCTGGCAGCAGGAAGAATGGGACAAGACTTAGTGCCGCCAGAGTTAGGGGCCAGGACAGCGACGCCATCGCCGCGAGCAGGACAACCAGACTGACGGAGTTGCTGACCACCCCGGACAGCGTCGAGGTGAATGCCTGCTGGGCCCCGATCACGTCGGAGTTGAGGCGGCTGACCAGTGCGCCGGTCTGGGCACGCGTGAAGAAGGCGATCGGCTGGCGCAGCACATGGCCGAAGACCTTCGTGCGCAGGTCGTAGATGAGGCCCTCGCCGATGGTGGCCGAACACCACCGCTGGGCCACCCCCAGCAGCGCGTCCACCACCGCCAGCACCCCTACCAGCAGCGCCAACCGAGTCACCAGTGCGGAGTCACCGCGCAACACCCCATCGTCGACGATCCGCTTGAGCAGCAGTGGGGTGGCCACGACCAGCAACGCAGAGGTCACCACCAGGACCAGAAACAGCGCGATGCGCCCGCGGTATGGAGCCGCGTACCCGACCACGCGGCGCACGGTCCCGGGCTTGACCTTGGCCCCCTTGACCGGATCGCGCGACATCGAGCGCATCATCATGAACGGGCTCTGCGACATGGGTCTCCTGCGTGGATGGGGCGAGGGTCGTCGCACCTGAGTGAGTCCGGCCCGGTCGGGGCCACGGCTGTTTAACGTCCGGGCCGGGCGATGCCTTCCCCGAGCGCCCTCCGGCCGGCAACGCCATCCTGGACCCACTCCCCCAGCCCGGATCGGCCACCTGCGTCGCGGCGGCGTTGATCCTTCCCCGCCAGCGAGTGACCTATCTATGCACGCTCTGAAGTCTCACGGCTTGGATGGCCGTCGGGG
>DASQEP010000043.1:0-2118 GCA_035633615.1 Dermatophilaceae bacterium | reverse complement strand
GTCGAGGTGACGCCGCCCCGGATCAAGCCGAACGACCTGATGCACCTCTCCCAGCAGCTCAGCGCGTTCATCCGCGCCGGGATCCCGATCCTCGACGCGATGACCGAGCTGAGCGAGGGTTCCGACAGCCGCGGCGTCCGACGCGTCCTCGACGAGATCATCGCGGACCTGCGTGCCGGAGCAACCCTCTCGGAGGCGTTCGACCGGCACCCGCAGGACTTTCCCACCTACTACCGGGGGATCCTGCGGTCCGCCGAGCTCACCGGCCAGCTCGACACGGTGCTCGACCAGTTGGCGGTCTACCTCGAGCGGGACCTCGAGGCCCGCCGCAAGCTCAAGAGCGCCACCGCGGGGACCTGCGCGCCTACCTGGATACGGTCCAGATCGCCATGGGCTGGACCACGCCCGGGGGGTTGCGCAAGCAGACGACCCTGATCGACGGCGCCAACTGCGTGGCGAAGCCGACGACCGCGTACCCGGGCACGGGGGCATGCCCCCTGGTCCAGGTGACCTCGGCCGACGGGCCGGCCAGGTTCCACGTCCAGGGGACTGTGTTCGCACCGCGCGCGGCGATCGCGCTGAGCCAGGCCCAGGTGGCGGCGCCGGTGGTCGCGTCGGGTCTGGTCGCGCGCCAGGTCACAGCCTCGGTCAGCACTGTCCCCGGCTACACCGGTCCGGTCATCAACTGGCCACGGCCCCTGACGGTGCTGATGCGCGCGTACACCTGCCCCGCGGGGCCCTGCACCGGTACCGGCCCGGTCCTCACCGGGGGGTGGGACCGGGCGGGTACGGCTCTCGTCGAGATCACGGACCCCGGTGCCCGGGTCAGCGCGGGCTCCCGGGCCGTCAACGTGCTGAGCTGGTCGATCGAGCGCTGACCCACCCGCCGGCGATCACGGGGTCGGCCCCGGGGTCAGTGGTGTGGCGGCCTCCCGGGGTGTCGGAACCGCGGCTTGACGGTCACGGTCGCGGAGTTCCCGGCCTCGTCGGTGCAGGTGACGGTCATCGTGAACGACGGCGCCTTGATCCTGATGACGCCGGTCCCCTTGGGCAGTTGCACCTTCTGCTTGCCGGGATTCACCACGAGCTGGACCACATCGCCGTCCTGGACCGGCACGCCGTTGATGTCGGCCTCGGTCAGGCAGTCCTGGGTCACGTTGTCCCTGCAGTCGATCTCGACCCGGAACGTGCCCTGTTTGGCCCCGACCTGCAGCGGCGCCAGCGCTGCAGACACCACCGGCGGCTCGGTGTCCGCCACGTCGACGAACACCGCCGTCGTGCGTGCCGGCACCGTGAACGTCCCCGTGTCGGCGTCGAAGGCCGCTGAGCGCACCACCGGGTCAGCGGATCCGGCCTGGACGGGGTGCAGCACCATGTCCGCGCCCTTGGCGTCGGTCAGCTGATGGGTGACCGCGTCGTCCGTGGCGTTGAACAGCACGACGAGGCCCTCGACGTCCGGATCGAGGTCCCCGCCGGCCAGCGGATCACGACCGGGGTCGGCCAGCTCCATGACGACGAGGCCGGGCACCTGGTCCGGGCCGGTGTTGTGGAACCCCAGGCGGTCGGAGACCTGCTCACCGCTCGCCAGGCGGAACAACGGTGAGGACCGGCGGATCGCCAGCATCTCGTCCATGTGGGCGTTCGCGGCCGCGATGTCCGACGGCGCCGGCTTCAGCGCCGGGTTGGCCAGCAGCGGTCGGATCAGCGGCCAGTTGTCGCCGTTGTCGGTCTTCGGTGGCAGGCCCACGGCCCAGTTGTTGGTCTGGCCGGTGAAGTCCAGCCGGTTGAACCAGTCACCGGAGTCATAGCTGTTGCGGTCCAACGACTTGGAACGCAGCAGTTCCATGCCCGCGTGCACGAACGGGACGCCTTGGGACAGGACCGTGTAGTCCACGCCCAGGTTCTGGGCGCGCACCCGATCGGCCATGCCGGTGTCGAGGGGATGCTTGTACTGGGAGATGTCGAACAGCGTCTGGTTGTCGTGTGCCTCGACGTAGACGATGTTCTCCTGCGGGTCGTCGGTGTAGCCGGTGGGTGCGCCGTTGTAGTCGACCTGAGAGCCCTTGACGGTGCTGCCCGTGCGGTCGACGAACTCGTAGTCGGCGAGGTTGCCGGCCA
>DASQEP010000042.1:0-21375 GCA_035633615.1 Dermatophilaceae bacterium | reverse complement strand
ATGCCGCGCTGACGCTCCTCGGGAGCCTTGTCGATCTGGTCGAACGGGGTGAACGGGTTCACGTCGGGAAACTTGTCGTGCAGCACCTTGGTGATCGCCGCGGTAAGGGTCGTCTTACCGTGATCGATGTGCCCGATGGTGCCGATGTTGACGTGCGGCTTGGTCCGCTCGAACTTCGCCTTCGCCACTGGAGTCCTCCTGGAGACTTGTGTTGTGAACGCCGTACGACCGGGTGGACGTGGCGACGTCGCTGCTTTGTTTCGTGTGTGCAGTTATGACGTGAAGAGCATCAACGGGTGAGTGTACCCGCCTCACTCGCCTCGCATCTTCTTGACAATCTCCTCACCGACGTTCTTGGGAACCTCGGCATAGGAGTCGAATTGCATGGTGTAGCTGGCTCGCCCCTGAGTCTTGCTGCGGAGGTCACCGACGTAGCCGAACATCTCCGACAGGGGCACCAGGGCCCGCACGATCTTGGCCCCGCTGATGTCGTCCATGGCCTGGATATGCCCACGGCGACTGTTGAGGTCGCCGATGACGTCCCCCATGTAATCCTCGGGGGTGCGCACCTCGACCGCCATCATCGGTTCGAGCAGGACAGGGTCGGCCTTACGGGCCGCCTCCTTCAGGACCATAGAGCCGGCGATCTTGAAGGCCATCTCAGAGGAGTCGACATCGTGGTAGGCGCCGTCGACGAGGGTCGCCTTGATTCCGACGAGAGGGTACCCGGCCAGGACGCCCACCTGCATTGCGTCGCGGATGCCATGATCGACCGAGGGGATGTACTCACGTGGGACCCGGCCACCGGTGACCTTGTTCTCGAACTCGTACATCGACCCCTCGGCCATCGACAGGGGCTCGATGGTGACCTGGACCTTGGCGTACTGCCCCGAGCCTCCGGTCTGCTTCTTGTGGGTGTAGTCGTACTTCTCGACCTTCCGTCGGATGGTCTCGCGGTAGGCCACCTGCGGCTTGCCGACGCTCGCCTCCACCTTGAATTCCCGGCGCATCCGGTCCACCAGGATGTCCAGGTGTAGCTCACCCATCCCCTTGATGATCGTCTGGCCGGTCTCCTCGTCGTGCTGGACCTGGAAGGTGGGGTCCTCCTCGGCCAACTTCTGGATGGCGACGCCCAGCTTCTCCTGGTCACCCTTGGTCTTGGGCTCAATTGCGACATTGATCACCGGCGCCGGGAAGGTCATCGCCTCCAGGACTACGTGGTTCTTGATGTCGCACAGGGTGTCGCCGGTGGTGGTGTCCTTCAGCCCGATCATGGCGTAGATGTGCCCGGCGGAAACGGATCCGACCGGGTTCTCCTTGTTGGCGTGCATCTGAAACAGCTTGCCGATGCGCTCCTTCTTGCCCTTCGTGGCGTTGTACACCTGCTGACCGGAGTCCGCCTTGCCCGAGTACACCCGCACGTACGTCAGGCGGCCGAAAAACGGGTGGCTGACCACCTTGAAGGCCAGCGCTGAGAACGGCTCGTTGGCGTCGGGATGCCGGATCACCTCGACGTCGAGGTTTCTCGGGTCGTGACCGACGATGGCAGGCACGTCCAGCGGCGAGGGCAGGTAGTCCACGACGGCGTCGAGCATTGGCTGAACACCCTTGTTCTTGAACGCCGAACCGCAGAAGACCGGATACACCTGGGAGGCCAGGGTCATTGTGCGTACCCCCGCCTTGAGCTGCCCGACGGAAAGTTCCTCGCCCTCCAGGTACTTCTCCATCAGCTCGTCGTCGGATTCGGCGACCTTCTCCACCAGCTCGTGCCGGTACTGCTCGGCCTGATCCTGAAGGTCCGCCGGGATGTCCTCGACCTGGTAGTCCTCGCCCTTCTGGGTCTCCCCGTGCCAGACGAACGCCTTCATGGTCAGCAGATCCACCACACCGGTGAAGGTGGCCTCCGCTCCGATCGGCAGCTGCATGACCAGCGGGGTGGCGCCGAGCCGGTCCTTGATGGTCTTGACGGTGAAGAAGAAGTCCGCGCCGAGCTTGTCCATCTTGTTGACCAGACAGATCCGCGGCACGTCGTACTTGTCGGCCTGCCGCCACACCGTCTCTGACTGCGGTTCGACCCCCTCTTTGCCGTCGAAAACCGCCACGGCACCGTCGAGCACGCGCAACGACCGCTCCACCTCGACGGTGAAGTCGACGTGCCCGGGGGTGTCCAGGATGTTGATCTGGTGACCCTTCCAGAAGGTCGTGGTCGCGGCGGACGTGATGGTGATTCCGCGTTCCTGCTCCTGCTCCATCCAGTCCATCGTCGAGGCCCCGTCATGGGTCTCCCCGATTTTGTAGTTGATCCCGGTGTAGTAGAGGACCCGCTCGGTGACCGTGGTCTTGCCGGCGTCGATGTGCGCCATGATGCCGATGTTGCGGACCTTCGTGAGGTCCGTGAGGACATCGAGTGCCACTAGCTGTCTCGTCTCGTCTCGTGGTGATCTCGGTGACTGGGCAGGGACTCCGGCTCCGATGGGTCGCAACGGGTGACCGTCGGCGACCCCGCAGCAGTGGCGCGGCCGGGGGGTCCGGCCCGGGGACGCCCGCTGTGATCGGACGATCCCGCCAGCCGGACACCCCGGCGGGCTTACCAGCGGTAGTGCGCGAACGCCTTGTTGGACTCCGCCATCTTGTGGGTGTCTTCCCGACGTTTGACCGACGCGCCCAGCCCGTTGCTGGCATCGAGGATCTCGTTCATGAGCCGGTCGGTCATCGACTTCTCGCGGCGCTGCCGGGAGTAACCGACCATCCAGCGCAGCGCTAGGGTGGTGGCCCGAGTGGGCTTGACCTCGATCGGGACCTGGTAGGTGGCTCCACCGACCCGTCGGCTCTTGACCTCGAGGGTCGGTTTGATGTTGTCCAACGCCCGCTTGAGCGTCACCACGGGGTCAGTGCCCGACTTCTCGCGACAGCCCTCCATCGCCCCGTAAACGATCCCCTCGGCGATGGACTTCTTGCCGTCCATCAGGATCTTGTTGACCAGCTGGGTGACCAGCGGGGACCCATAGACAGGGTCGACCACGAGCGGCCGCTTCGGCGCGGGCCCCTTGCGAGGCATTACTTCTTCTCCATCTTCGCGCCGTACCGGCTGCGGGACTGCTTACGGTTGCGCACACCCTGGGTGTCCAAAGCGCCGCGAACGATCTTGTACCGAACGCCTGGCAGATCCTTCACCCGACCGCCGCGAACCAGGACGATGGAGTGCTCTTGCAGGTTGTGGCCCACCCCTGGGATGTACGCGGTCACCTCGATCTGGCTGGTCAGCTTGACGCGGGCCACCTTGCGCAGCGCCGAATTCGGCTTCTTGGGGGTGGTGGTGTACACCCGCGTGCATACCCCGCGACGCTGCGGGCTGCCCTTGAGGGCAGGGGTCTTGGCCTTGGCCGCCTTGTCCTGGCGGCCCTTTCGGACCAACTGGTTGATCGTGGGCACGAAGTCTCCATTGTCTGATGTCGTCTGGTCGGCGGGGCCGACCTCCTAGCCGATAACCCCCACGGTCTGCCCAGGCCGGCGCGGCGCTGAGAGTCCCCCGGGGGGTGCTCCCCCCTGCACTTCCTGCTCGCCGACCTGGTGGTCGGCGAGCAGACTGCCCGGCGAGAGGTGATACCCGGATCGGGCGCGCGTCGGTGCGCAACGGCCGCATCGTGCAACGCGCAAACCCCGAGAGCCCGCCACACTGCGCGCCCAAGGTATGCCGAACCACCTTACCGGGGCGCGACAGACGAGGCCAAATCGTCGCCGGAGGCGGATGACCCGGGGGGCCCCGGGTCGGACGCGCTGGCAAGGCTGTCGAGCCGAAGGGCGATCCACAGGAACCTGAGAGTGAACGGACAGGGGGTTACACCCTCCTTTAGCATAAATGCATGTCACCGACGGGCAAAAGGATCGCGCACGGGTCGGTCCTTTCACCGCGGGTCGCTGGAGAAGTGGGTACCGCCGGCACCGGTGTCGGGATCGTGGATCGCCTTGGGGCAGTCCCCACCCGGCGTCTGCTGGGATACCTGAGCGCCGCCGTACTAGCGGTGCCGTTGATGGGTTTGGTCTTCCTGACCGGTCATTTCGCTACCATCTTCAATATCGACGGCGAAACCGAGTTTGGCTGGCCGCCGTGGCAGACCCGAATCGTCATCCCTGCCCTCATCGCCAGCGCCCTCCTGCTGTGCGCCGGGTGGTGCTGGCTGGAGATCTCGCGCCGGGCTACTGTGGGCTGGCAACGTCTGGCCACCGGTTCGTTCGGCGCCCTGGTGATCTTCATGACCGCCGACGAGTTCTTCGGCATTCACGAGTGGGTCAGCCAGTTCGGCATCCGCTGGCAAATCCTCTACGCGCCGGTGGCCCTGGCGGTGGGGGTTCTCGTGACGGTGTTCCTGAGCGTTGTGGCGCGTCGAGGCCTCCGCGCCCCGATGGCGCTGGTCTTGCTCGGCGCCGCCGCCTGGTTCGTGGCCCAGGTCCTCGAGTTCGTCGAATACGACGGCAGGCCCCCTGCGCCTGGGCAACCCGAGGTCCGCGCCAGCCTGTATTGGGTATACGTGTTCATTGAGGAGAGCCTCGAGAACGTCGGCTCAGTGCTATTCCTCCTCGCGGCCCTGTCGCTGGCGGCCGGGCTGACCGCGGGCCGCTGGGCTGCAGACCATCTGCCGGCGTAGTCGGCCCCGCCGAGCCGACACTAGAACCCACCGGCAGCCGCGGACGGCTGGCCAGACGCAGCATGACCCGGGGCGTCCCCCGGGCACACGTGGTACCCCCGCCTGGCCCATCGACGCCGACAGGCGCCCTCCCGGGGGAGCGCGCCTGTCATGATGATGCGGTGCTGCGGGAGGGTCAGTCCCGATCCAGCCCCAGGGACACGTCGTCGAGGCGGACCGCCTCGCCCGACCCGGCGCCGAAGGCCTGGTAGTCGAACTGCTGATAGTCCGGCATCGAGTACATCGCAGCCTTGGCCTCCTCGGTGGGCTCGACCCGGACGTTGCGGTACCGCGGCAGACCGGTCCCGGCCGGGATGAGCTTGCCGAGGATCACGTTCTCCTTCAGCCCCAGCAGCGGGTCGGACTTGGCGTGGATCGCCGCGTCGGTGAGCACCCGGGTGGTCTCCTGGAACGACGCCGCCGACAGCCATGAGTCCGTGGCCAGCGAGGCCTTGGTGATGCCCATCAGCTCGGGGCGACCGGAGGCCGGCCGGCCCCCTTCCGCGACCACCCGGCGGTTCTCGGTCTCGAACTGGCCCCGCTCCGCCATCGATCCGGGCAGCAGGTCGGCGTCGCCGGCCTCGATGATCGTCACCCGGCGCAGCATCTGCCGGACGATGACCTCGATGTGCTTGTCGTGGATCGAGACACCCTGCTGCCGATACACCTTCTGCACCTCATCGACCAGGTGCATCTGCACCGACCGAGGACCGAGGATGCGCAGCACCTGCTTGGGGTCGATGGCCCCCTGCTGCAACTTGGTGCCCACCTCGACGTGGTCGCCCTCGCTGATCAACAGTCGGGCGCGCTTGCTGACCGGATAGGCGTGCTCCTCGGACCCGTCGTCCGGGGTGAGCAGCACGCGGCGGGCCTTGTCGGTCTCCTCGATGGAGACCCGGCCGGAGGCCTCGGCGATCGGGGCGACGCCCTTGGGGGTGCGCGCCTCGAACAGCTCGACCACGCGGGGCAAGCCCTGGGTGATGTCGTCCCCGGCCACACCGCCGGTGTGGAAGGTCCGCATCGTCAGCTGGGTGCCCGGCTCGCCAATGGACTGGGCGGCGATGATGCCGACCGCCTCGCCGATGTCGACGAGCTTGCCGGTAGCCAGGGAACGCCCGTAGCACATCGCGCACGTCCCGACGTGGCTGTCACAGGTGAGCACCGAGCGGACCCGGACCTTCTCCACGCCGGCCGCGATGAGGGTGCCGATCACCACATCGCCCAGGTCGATGCCGGCCGGAGCCAACACGGTGCCGTCATGCTCGACGTCCTCGGCCAGGGTCCGCGCGTAGACGGCGTTCTCTACGTCGTCGTGCGGGACCAGGCTGCCGTCCGAGGTTCGCGCCGCGATCGGCAGGGTGAGGCCGCGTTCGGTGCCGCAGTCCTCCTCGCGGATGATGACGTCCTGGGAGACATCTACCAGGCGGCGGGTCAGGTAGCCAGAGTCGGCGGTCCGCAGCGCGGTGTCCGCGAGCCCCTTGCGGGCTCCGTGGGTGGAGATGAAGAACTCCAACACGGACAGGCCCTCGCGGAAGTTGGCCTTGATCGGACGGGGAATGATCTCGCCCTTCGGGTTGGCCATCAGGCCGCGCATCCCGGCGATCTGCCGCAGCTGGAACCAGTTACCGCGGGCCCCCGACGACACCATCCGGTAGATCGGGTTGCTTCGCGGGAAGTGGGCCTCCATCTCCTTGGAAACCTCGTTGGATGCCTGGGTCCAGATCTCGATGAGCTCCTGGCGACGCTCGTCGTCGGTGATCAGGCCCCGTTCATACTGCACCTGGACCTTGTCGGCCTTGACCTCGTACCGCTCGAGGATCTCCGACTTGTGCGGTGGGGTCACCACATCCGAGATCGACACGGTCGTCCCGGACCTCGTGGCCCAGTGGAAACCGGTCTCCTTCAGGGCGTCCAGCGAGGCGGCCACCTGCACCTTGGAGTACCGCTCGGCGAGGTCGTTGACGATCAGGGACAGTCGCTTCTTGTCCACCACCGTGTCGACGAAGGGGTAGTCCAGCGGCAGCGTCATGTTGAAGATGGCCCGACCCAGTGTGGTCTCCAGGACGATGGCGGGCAGCGGCCCCTTCTCGTCCGGCCGGGCAGCGTCGGGCTGCTCGTGGCCCTGCGGAGGGACGACGCCCTCCATCCGGATCCGGATTACCGAGCCCAGGGCGATCTGCCCGGCGTCGTAGGCCATTCTGGCCTCGGCAACGGAGGAGAACGACCGCAGCCCGCTGACCGTGTTGCCGTCCACGTCCGTCCCGGTGACCTCGCTGCGCTCAGACGGCGAGGTCAGGTGGAACAAGCCGATGATCATGTCCTGGGTGGGCATCGTCACCGGCCGGCCGTCCGCCGGCTTGAGGATGTTATTGCTGGACAGCATGAGGATCCGGGCCTCGGCCTGGGCCTCGGCGGACAGCGGGACGTGAACGGCCATCTGGTCGCCGTCGAAGTCGGCGTTGAACGCCGAACACACCAGCGGGTGGATCTGGATCGCTTTGCCCTCGACCAGCTGCGGCTCGAACGCCTGGATCCCGAGGCGGTGCAGCGTCGGTGCCCGGTTGAGCAGCACCGGGTGCTCGGTGATGACCTCTTCGAGCACGTCCCACACCACCGAACGGGCCCGCTCGACCATCCGCTTGGCTGACTTGATGTTCTGCGCGTGGTCCAGATCGACCAACCGCTTCATCACGAACGGCTTGAACAACTCCAAGGCCATCTGCTTGGGCAGGCCGCACTGATGCAGCTTCAGCTGCGGTCCGACCACGATGACCGACCGGCCGGAGTAGTCGACGCGCTTGCCGAGCAGGTTCTGCCGGAACCGGCCCTGCTTGCCCTTGAGCATGTCGGACAGCGACTTCAGCGGCCGGTTGCCCGGACCGGTTACCGGACGACCACGGCGGCCATTGTCGAACAAAGCGTCGACGGCCTCCTGAAGCATCCGCTTCTCGTTGTTGACGATGATCTCGGGCGCACCGAGGTCGAGCAGCCGCTTGAGTCGGTTGTTCCGGTTGATCACCCGACGGTAGAGGTCGTTGAGGTCGCTGGTGGCGAACCGGCCGCCGTCCAGCTGCACCATCGGGCGCAGGTCCGGCGGGATCACCGGGACGCAGTCCAGGACCATGCCCATCGGGGTGTTGCGGGTCACCTGGAAGGCGTTGACGACCCGCAGACGCTTCAGCGCGCGGGTCTTCTTCTGGCCACGGCCGGTGGCGATGATCTCGCGCAGCGACTCCGACTCGGCGTCCAGATCGAAGGTCTCCAGCCTCTTCTGCAGCGCGGCGGCGCCCATCCCGCCCTCGAAGTACAGGCCGAACCGTTCCCGCATCTCGCGGTACAGGATTTCGTCCCCCTCCAGGTCCTGGACCTTGAGGGTCTTGAACCGGTCCCACACCTGTTCGATGCGCTCGATCTGGGCGTCTGCGCGCTTGCGGATGTTGTTCATCTCCCGCTCGGCACCTTCGCGCACCTTGCGCCGGGCGTCGGCCTTGGCGCCCTCGGCCTCCAATTCGGCGAGGTCGGCCTCCAGCTTCTGGGCTCGCGTCTCCACCTCGGCGTCCCGGGCGTTGGCGTACTCCTTCTTCTCGACCTCGATCTGGGCCTCCAACGAGGGCAGGTCGCGGTGCCGCGCCTCAGTGTCGACCGAGGTGATCATGTAGGCGGCGAAGTAGATGACCTTCTCCAGGTCCTTCGGGGCCAGGTCGAGCAGGTAGCCCAGCCGGCTAGGCACCCCCTTGAAGTACCAGATGTGGGTGACCGGGGCTGCCAGCTCGATGTGCCCCATCCGTTCGCGCCGGACCCCGGAGCGGGTCACCTCGACACCGCACCGCTCGCAGATGATGCCCTTGAACCGGACCCGCTTGTACTTGCCGCAGTAGCACTCCCAGTCCCGGGTGGGACCGAAGATCTTCTCGCAGAACAGGCCGTCCTTCTCCGGCTTGAGGGTGCGGTAGTTGATGGTCTCGGGCTTCTTCACCTCGCCGTGGCTCCAGGCGCGGATGTCGTCCGCGGTGGCCAGGCCGATACGCAACTCGTCAAAGAAGTTGACGTCGAGCACGGATGTCCTTCTCTCGTTCACATGCGGTGATCACGACGGTCGGGGTGGTCAGCTCGAACGGCTAAACCTCTTCAACGCTGCTCGGCTCCCTGCGGGACAGGTCGATGCCGAGTTCCTCGGCGGCCCGGAACACCTCTTGGTCGGGTTCGCGCAGGTCGATCGACGATCCGTCCGAGCTGAGTACCTCGACGTTCAGGCACAGCGACTGCATCTCCTTGATGAGCACCTTGAAGGACTCGGGGATGCCGGGCTCGGGGATGTTCTCGCCCTTGACGATGGCCTCGTACACCTTGACCCGGCCGTTGATGTCGTCGGACTTGATGGTGAGCAGCTCCTGCAGCGCGTACGCGGCGCCGTAGGCCTCCAGGGCCCAGACCTCCATCTCGCCGAACCGCTGCCCGCCGAACTGCGCCTTACCGCCCAACGGCTGCTGAGTGATCATCGAGTACGGGCCGGTGGACCGGGCGTGGATCTTGTCGTCGACGAGGTGATGCAGCTTGAGGATGTACATGTAACCCACCGAGACCGGTTCGGGGAACGGCTCTCCGGAGCGACCGTCGAACAGGCGCGCCTTCCCGGTCCGTCCGATCAGCCGCTGGCCATCGCGGGTCGGCCGGGTCGACTCCAGCAGTCCGGTGATCTCCCCCTCGAGGGCTCCGTCGAACACCGGCGAGGCCACCCGGGTGCCCGCCGGCACCGACCGGATGGGATCGGGGATGCTGGCCGCCCAGTCAGGCTGGCCGTCGATCTCCCAGCCACACGCCGCCGCCCAGCCAAGGTGGATCTCCAGGATCTGCCCGATGTTCATCCGCCCCGGCACCCCGAGCGGGTTGAGGACGACGTCGACCGGGGTGCCGTCCTCCATGAACGGCATGTCCTCGATGGGCAGGATCTTGGAGATGACGCCCTTGTTGCCGTGCCGGCCGGCAAGCTTGTCACCGTCGGTGATCTTGCGCTTGTTGGCCACGTACACCCGCACCAACTGGTTCACCCCGGGGGGCAGCTCGTCACCCTCCTCCCGGTCGAAGAGCTTCACACCGATCACGGTGCCGGTCTCCCCGTGCGGAACCTTCAAGGAGGTGTCTCGCACCTCCCGGGCCTTCTCGCCGAAGATCGCCCGGAGCAGGCGCTCCTCCGGGGTCAGCTCGGTCTCCCCCTTCGGAGTCACCTTGCCGACCAGCAGGTCACCGTCGCGGACCTCCGCACCGATCCGCACGATGCCGCGCTCGTCGAGGTCGGCGAGTACTTCGTCGGAGACGTTCGGGATGTCCCGGGTGATCTCCTCCGGTCCCAGCTTGGTGTCCCGGGCGTCGACCTCGTGCTCCTCGATGTGGATCGAGCTGAGCACATCGTCCTGAACCAGGCGCTGGGACAGGATGATCGCGTCCTCGTAGTTGTGCCCCTCCCAGGGCATGAACGCGACGAGGAGGTTACGCCCCAGGCTCATCTCGCCGCCGTCGGTGGCCGGACCGTCGGCGATCACGTCACCCACGGCCAGTCGCTGCCCCTCGGCCACGACGACCCGCTGATTGTAGGAGGTGCCCTGGTTGGAGCGAGTGAACTTGGCGATCCGGTAGCTCAGCTGGGTGCCGTCATCATTGGCGACGGCGACGACGTCGGCCGAGACCGCCAAGACGGCGCCGTCCTTGGTGGCTCGGACCACGTCACCGGAGTCGAGTGCGGCACGGAACTCCATACCGGTTCCGACCAACGGCGCCTCGGAGCGCACCAGCGGAACCGCCTGGCGCTGCATGTTGGCGCCCATCAAGGCCCGGTTGGCGTCGTCGTGCTCCAGGAACGGGATCAGCGCGGTCGCCGCGGAGACCATCTGTCGAGCGGCCACATCCATGTAGTCGACATCGTTGCCCGGCACGTACTCGATCTCCCCGCCCTTGGTCCGCACCAGCACCCGCTCCTCGGCGAAGTGGCCGTCGGCGGTGAGCGGAGCGTTCGCCTGGGCGATGACGAACTCGTCTTCCTCGTCCGCGGAGAGGTAGGCCACGTCGTCGGTGACCTGACCCTCGATGACCTTCCGGTAGGGGGTCTCGACGAATCCGAACGGGTTGATCCGCCCGTACGAGGCCAGCGAGCCGATCAGGCCGATGTTGGGTCCTTCAGGGGTCTCGATCGGGCACATCCGGCCGTAGTGGCTGTGGTGGACGTCGCGGACCTCCATCCCGGCGCGGTCCCGAGAAAGACCACCCGGCCCCAGCGCCGACAGGCGGCGCTTGTGCGTCAGCCCGGCGAGGGGGTTGTTCTGGTCCATGAACTGGGACAGCTGGGAGGTGCCGAAGAACTCCTTGATCGAGGCCACCACGGGGCGGATGTTGATCAGGGTCTGCGGGGTGATCGCCTCGACGTCCTGGGTGGTCATCCGCTCCCGGACGACCCGTTCCATCCGGGACAGGCCGGTCCGGACCTGGTTCTGGATGAGCTCGCCCACGTTGCGAAGCCGCCGGTTGCCGAAGTGGTCGATGTCGTCGACCTCGACCCGGATCTCGGCATCCGCGCCGTTGCGCCGACCGGTGAAGCTGGTCTCCCCCGCGTGCAGGGCCACCAGGTAGCGGATCGTCGCGACGACGTCGTCCACGCTGAGGGTCGACTTGGTCAGATCGGTGTCCAGCCCCAGCTTCTTGGCGATCTTGTACCGACCCACCTTGGCCAGGTCGTACCGCTTGGGATTGAAGTACAGGTTCTCCAGCAGGTTCTGCGCGGCCTCCTTGGTCGGTGGCTCGCCCGGACGCAGCTTGCGGTAGATATCCAGCAGGGCATCGTCCTGCCCGGTGGTGTGGTCCTTCTCCAGAGTCTGCCGAATCGAGTCGTACTGGCCGAAGTTCTCCAGGATCTGCGCATCGGTCCAACCGAGGGCCTTGAGCAGTACCGTCACCGACTGCTTGCGCTTGCGGTCCACCCGAACGCCGACCATGTCGCGCTTGTCGATCTCGAACTCCAGCCAGGCCCCCCGGCTGGGAATGACCTTGGTGGAGTAGATGTCCTTGTCGGAGGTCTTGTCGGGATTGCGCTCGAAGTACACCCCGGGGCTGCGGACCAGTTGAGAGACGACGACACGCTCGGTGCCGTTGATGACGAAGGTGCCCCGGTCGGTCATCAGCGGAAAGTCACCCATGAACACGGTCTGGCTCTTGATCTCGCCGGTGGTGGTGTTCATGAACTCGGCCGTGACGAACAGCGGTGCGCTGTACGTCATGTCCCGTTCCTTGCACTCCTCGATGGAGTACTTCTGCTCCTCGAAGCGGTGATCCCGAAACGACAGCGACATCGAGCCGGAGAAGTCCTCGATCGGAGAGATCTCCTCGAAAATCTCCTCCAACCCGGAGCGTTCCGGCACGTCGGTGCGGCCGGCTTCAACAGCCTCGGCCACCCGGGCCTGCCACCGCTCGTTACCGAGCAGCCAGTCGAAACTCTCGGTCTGGAGGGCTAGCAGGTCCGGCACCTCGAGGGGCTCCCGGATCTTGGCAAAGGAGACACGGCCCGAAGCCGTGATCGCGTTGGACGTTGTCTGGGTCGCGGTACGCGAGGCAGCCAAGGATGGTCCTTCCACAGGCCTTGTGGGTCCGGCAGGTAGGCGCCGACCTGCGCCCGAATCTCTCACCCTCGGGTCGACCTCCGGCACTCGGGCAGGGGGGACGAGAGGGCAGGGTTCTACGGGAGTTGAGCGCGACGGTGCGTCAAGGTGAACAGGGGCAGCGCAAAGCGACAGCATACCTGTGCGATTGCACGCCGTCCAATTGCCCTTCCGGTTCGTTCAGATGTCCGCTGCCCTGGTGACGCCTGCCCGCCGTCAGATCCGACGGCGCTGCCTCCGCAGGAGGCCTGCGAGCATGAGCATGCCGGGAACGCCATCGCACGTCAAGACATCAGTCCTGTTCAGTGCGCTTTGCCACAACCGCCTCGGGGGCGGGCGACGCCGGTGTGCGGCAGCTCCCGCCCTCGAGGCGACCAGGCGACACCGTGGACCAGCGCCGGTTGGAGTTGGCCGGCCCGCTACTTCAGCGTAACCGTCGCCCCCGCGCCCTCGAGGGCAGCCTTCGCCTTCTCTGCGGCCTCCTTGTTGGCCGCCTCCAGTACCGGCTTGGGGGCACCGTCGACGAGGTCCTTAGCTTCCTTCAGGCCCAGGCTGGTCAGCGCGCGTACCTCCTTGATGACCTGGATCTTCTTCTCACCGGCGGCCTCGAGGATGACGTCGAACTCGTCCTTCTCCTCCTCGGCTGGAGGCGCCTCGCCGGCCGGCCCGGCCGCCGCAGCCACAGCCACCGGCGCGGCGGCGGTGACCCCGAAGGTCTCCTCGAACTCCTTGACGAACTCCGACAGCTCGATCAGCGTCATCTCCTTGAACGTGTCGAGCAGTTCTGCGGGGCTGAGCTTGGCCATGGGGCTTCCTTCCGTCTGACGCCGCGAGCGGCGGTCTGGGTTGTGCCGCGAGCGGCGGGGTGTCGATGTCGGGTGGGCGGTGTGCCGCGCTCAGCCCTGCGGGGGCCCCTGCGCAGAGGCTTCCTCGGCAGGGGCATCGCCCGGTGATTCGGCGGAGGCCTCGGCGGCAGCGACCGTCTCGTCGGCAGCGACCGTCTCGTCGGGGGCCTGGGTCACCGGGGCCTCAGCCATCGGGGCCTCACCGACGGGGGCCTCACCGACGGGGGCCTCAGCCGCGGCCACCTCGCCACCGGTCTCCTCGACCTTGGCGCGCCAGGCGTCGAGCAGTCGCGCCGTCTGCGACAGCGGAGCCGCGAACAGGTAGACCGCCTGGGTCAACGACGCGTTCATGGCACCGGCCAGCTTGGCCAGCAGCACCTCGCGTGACTCCAGGTCGGCGAGCGTCGCGATGTCTGCCGCGGACAGGGACTTGCCGTCCAGCACCCCGGACTTGATCACCAGGGCCGGGTTGGCCTTGGCGAAATCGCGCAGGCTCTTGGCCGCTTCGACCGGGTCCCCGGTGATGAAGGCGATGGCGGTCGGCCCGGACAGCTGACCGTCGAATGCGGTGACTCCCGCGTTGCGGGCGGCGATCTCCGTCAAGGTGTTCTTGACGACGGCGAACGAGCCGTTGGCCCACAGCGCTTCCCGCAGGCCTCGAAGTTGCTTGACGCTCAGCCCGCGATATTCGGTCAGAACTGTGGCCCCGGAGTCGCGGAAGCGTTGGGTGATCTCGGCAATGGCCGCCTGCTTTGCCGCCTTGGGCATGAAGCCTCCTGGAGGTGGTCACGCCGAAGCCCGGGCCCATGACGAAGCTCCCGGCGCACGGCACGGGAGCTGAGGCCGGATCGATCCCGGGGAGTGCCCGGCCGACACGGTACGCATTCGTGGCCTGCGCAGGTCACCCCGTTGGGGCCCTTCGGTCCTACCGGAACGGCAGGACAACCGGCGGTCTGTGGTCGTCGATCATGGTACGCGCCGGGTCGCGGACGGTCAAAACCCCGGGCTCGGCTCGGTCAGCCCCCGTCCTCGGCGAGCAGGTTGCGGGTCTTGGTGACGTCAAGCGGGATGCCGGGGCCCATCGAGGTGGCCATGGTGGCCTTGGTCAGGTATCGACCCTTGGACGAGGACGGCTTCAACCGGAGCACCTCGTCGATCGCGGCGGCGTAGTTCTCCACCAGCGCCTGATCGGCGAACGAGGTCTTGCCGATGATGAAGTGCAGATTCGCGTGCTTGTCGGCGCGGAACTCGATCTTGCCGCCCTTGATCTCGGTGACCGCCTTGGCCACGTCCGTGGTCACCGTGCCGGTCTTGGGGTTGGGCATCAGGCCACGGGGGCCCAGGATCCTACCGAGGCGACCGACCTTGCCCATCAGGTCGGGCGTGGCGACGACCGCGTCGAAATCCAGCCATCCCTTGGTGATCTTCTCGATCATGTCGTCGGACCCGACGTGGTCGGCACCCGCCGTTATGGCCGCCTCGGCGTTTGCCCCGGTCGCGAAAACTAGCACCCGGGCGGTCTTGCCGGTGCCATGCGGGAGGTTAACGGTCCCGCGGACCATCTGGTCGGCCTTACGGGGGTCGACGCCGAGCCGCAGGGCCACCTCCACGGTCGCGTCGTAGGAGGTGCTACTCGTCTCCCGGGCCAGGCGAACCGCCTGTAACGGGTGGTAGAGACGGTCGGCATCGATCTTCTCTGCTGCGGCCCGGTAGGCCTTGCTGCGCTTCATGCTCTGCTCCTGGTTCTGCACCCGGTCCTCGGACCGATGCCTCTCGGCAGCTGTGGTCGAAGGGCCAGCGCCGGCCCTGCCACGTCCCGCGGGGCGGCCACGGGTCCGGTGTCGCTTGGTCTCCGTCGCGCCCGGCGGCGCCGAGGCACCCCTGGGTCACGCGTCGACCGTCACGCCCATCGAGCGGGCGGTGCCGGCGATGATCTTGACGGCCTGGTCGAGGTCGTTGGCGTTCAGGTCCACCATCTTCTGCTGGGCGATGTCGCGGACCTGGTCGGTGCTCAGGTGCGCCACCTTGGTCTTGTGCGGCACGTCGGAGCCCTTGGCGATCCCCGCCGCCTTCTTGATCAGTTCGGCGGCCGGCGGGGTCTTGGTCACGAAGGTGAACGAGCGGTCCTCGTACACCGTGATCTCGACCGGGATGACGTTCCCGCGCTGGCTTTCCGTCGCGGCGTTGTACGCCTTGACGAATTCCATGATGTTGACGCCATGCTGCCCCAAAGCCGGGCCGACCGGCGGGGCAGGGGTGGCAACTCCGGCTTGGATCTGCAGCTTGATATAGCCGGCGACTTTCTTCTTCTTCGGGGGCATGAATACCGGTCCTAGCGTCGGTTCTGCGGTGGCTACGGGATGTGCGCGTCCTGGGTGGAACGCGACGACCGTCGTTCGTCAGATCTTGGCGACCTGGTTGAACGACAGTTCGACCGGGGTCTCTCGGCCGAAAATCGATACGAGCACCTTGAGCTTCTGAGATTCCGGCAGGATCTCGCTGATGGTCGCCGCAAGCGTCTCGAACGGACCCTCCATCACTGTGACGGACTCGCCGACCTCGTAGTCGACCAGAGACATCGCCGTAGTGGGCTGAGAGGCACGGGTGCCGGCCGTCTCGCCAGCCTGGGCCTGCAGTTGCGGCTCCAGCATGCTGAACACCTCGTCCAGGCTGAGCGGCACCGGCTGATGGGCGTTGCCGACGAACCCGGTCACCCCGGGAGTGTGCCGGACCGCGCCCCAGCTGGAGTCGGTCAGGTCCATCCGGACCAGCACGTACCCGGGCATCCGGACCCGGCGGACCAGCCTCTTCTGGCTGTTCTTGACCTCGGTGACCTGCTCCATCGGGACTTCCACCTGGAAGATGAAGTCCTCCATGTTCAGCGACTGAACCCGCTGTTCCAGATTGTTCTTGACCCGGTTCTCGTATCCGGCGTAGCTGTGCACCACGAACCAGTCGCCGTGCTGCTGTCTCAGCAGAGTCCGAAGCTCCTCGCGGGGATCGATGGGGGCCTCGTCCACGTCGATCCCCGCACCGTCACCGCCGTCCTCGGCGGTCACCATCTCCTCGACGCGTGGCGTGTCCTCCTCGATCGGCAGGTCCTCCTCGATCGGCGTGTCCTCCTCGGTCGCAACGTCCTCGGGCTCCAAGGTTCCCTCGGACGCTACGGTGGCCGAATCAACCGTGGCCTCGTCCATCGCGGCCTCGTCCATCGCGGCCTCGTCCATCGTGGTGTCACCGGCCACCACGGCGCCGATGTCCTGGCCGGCGCCGTCGCCAGCGCCGTCGCCGGAGGCGATCGAGTCGTCGAGGGCCCGGGAGTCGATGGTCTGCTCTGACACGGAGGGTCCTACTTCCTGAGGGGGTGGACCTGGCGACAGCCCGGTCTGGTCACCCGGATCGCCGCTGAAGCGGGCGTCGGGACCGGTCATGAGCCCGCGAACACCCAGAACACCAGCTTGGTGATGAGTGTGTCGAGGCCGAAGACGAGCAGCATGATGACGGTCACGAACATGATGACCACGGTGGTGTACGTGGTCAGCTCATTACGGGTCGGCCGGACCACCTTGCGCAACTCGTCGAGGATCTGTCTGATGAACAGACCGACCGACCCCAACACGCGTCGGACGGGGTTGCCGTCGCCCGCCCGTTGCCGACGGGAGGCGGACGAACCCCGTGACGGAGCGGTGCGCTGCTCGCTCACGATGCCTCACCTCTCATGCCGATCGGCGCCACAGCATCCTGCAGCTGTGGCGCCGGCGAATGTGGACCACGAACCCGGTCCTGCCTCAACGCAGGGCAGGAGGGACTCGAACCCCCAACCGCCGGTTTTGGAGACCGGTGCTCTACCAATTGAGCCACTGCCCTACAGGTGCGGCCGGCCGCAGCACCGACCCACGCCGCAGTCCACGGCGTCCTACCCGCTCGACGAGCATACGCGAGGTGTCGCTGCCGGCGCGAACCGCGGTCTCGGCGCGCAGGAGCCGACCCGTCGACGCCCAAAGCCGGCCGCATGCGCCAAGATGGGGCTGTGAGCCCAGAGTCAGACGCCGGTACCGGTTCCCGCCCGTGGTCACCGCCCGCTTCGCCGCCGAACCGCACCTCGGAGTCGGCGCCAGGCGCGGCCCGCCGGCGGATCTCCCGTCGCGTCGGCGCGATCGCCGAGTCGGCCACCCTCGCCGTCGACGCGAAGGCCAAGGCGCTCAAGGCCGCCGGTCGTCCGGTCATCGGATTCGGTGCCGGCGAGCCGGACTTCCCGACCCCCGGCTACATCGTGGACGCGGCGGTGGCCGCGGCGGGCGACCCGGTCAACCACCATTACACCCCGACGGCGGGGCTGCCCGCGCTGCGCCAGGCGGTCGCCGACAAGACCCTCAGGGACAGCGGGTACAGGGTCAGCGCCGGGCAGGTCCTCATCACCAACGGGGGTAAGCAGGCCGTCTTCAACACGATGGCCACCCTGCTGGACCCGGGCGACGAAGTGATCCTGCCCGCCCCGTTCTGGACGACGTATCCGGAGGCCATCCGGTTGACCGGAGCGATCCCGGTGGAGGTGTTCGCCGGAGCCGATCAGGGCTATCTGGTCACCGTCGACCAGCTCGAGGCGGCTCGAACGCCACGCACCAAGGCCCTGTTGTTCTGCTCGCCGTCAAATCCCACCGGCGCGGTGTATCCGTCCGATCACGTGGCCGCCATCGGGCAATGGGCCCTGGCCAACGGCATCTGGGTGATCACCGACGAGATCTACGAGCACCTGACCTACGACGGGGTGACCGCCGCGTCGATGCCGGTCCTCGTCCCGGAGCTGGCCGCGACCTGCGTCGTCCTCAACGGCGTGGCAAAGACCTACGCGATGACCGGGTGGCGGGTAGGCTGGATGGTCGGACCGGTGGACGTCATCACCGCGGCCACCAATCTGCAGTCTCACACGACCTCCAATGTGGCCAACGTCAGCCAACAGGCCGCCCTGGCCGCCGTCCGGGGCCCGTTGACCGCGGTGGCGGAGATGCGGGTCGCTTTCGACCGACGCCGGACCACGATGGTCGACATGCTCAACGCCATCGAGGGGGTGGATTGCCCCACTCCCACCGGGGCCTTCTACGCATACCCCTCGGTGCAGGGTGTGCTCGGGCGGGAGCTGCGCGGGCGTCAGCTGACGACCTCCGCGGAGCTGGCCGCGCTCATCCTGGACGAGGTGGAGGTGGCGGTCGTTCCTGGTGAGGCGTTCGGCCGGAGCGGGTACCTGAGGCTGTCGTATGCCCTGGCCGATGCCGACATCGTCGAGGGCGTGAGCCGGCTGCAACGGCTGCTTGCCGAGGCCCGCTAACCGGCCGACGACTCGTAGGCTGCAGGTATGGGCAATTCGGAGGAGTACGGGGAGTACAGCGTCGACGACGAGACCCAGCTGCAGCCGGAGGACACCCTCGACGGCGAGCTCGGCGAGGACATCCTCGACGACGGCTTTGATCCTCCGGACCGCGCCCGCGGCGCGCAGAGCTTCGGCGTCACGGTCGCCGAACAGCGTCAGGGTGAAAGCCTGGACCAGCGGCTGGCGCAGGAGGAGCCCGAGGAGGACACACGCGACGACGACAGCGCGGACGACACCGAGGAACCAGACGGCTCGTCGCGGCCAGCCGGCCGCGACACCCGTCACGGCCGGGCCCCGGAGGAGGCCGCCCTCCACCTGACGGATGGGACCGACTGAGCTGACCTCGACCCGGTCGGTGCGAGACCTGCCAAAGGCGCACCTGCACCTGCATTTCACCGGATCGATGCGGGTCACCACCCTGATGGACCTGGCCGGCAGACACGGGATCCGCCTGCCGGATGCCCTGCTGAACCCGTGGCCACCGGTACTTCGGGCCACCGACGAACGTGGCTGGTTTCGCTTCCAACGCCTGTATGACGCGGCCCGCTCGTGCATCCGATCCGAGGCCGACATGCGCCGGGTCGTCCGCGAGGCCGCCCGGGACGACGCCGCCGAGGGATCGGCCTGGCTGGAGCTGCAGATCGACCCGACCAGCTACGCCCCGCATGTCGGCGGCCTCATTACGGCCCTGGAAATCGTGCTGGACGAGGCCGCGACCGCAGGGGCGGCGCACGGAATCGGGGTGGCGGTCGTCGTCGCCGCCAGCCGAATCCGCCACCCCCTGGAGGCCCGGACCCTGGCCCGGCTGGCTGCCCGCTACGCCGGTGATGGCCCGGGCAGTGTCGTCGGCTTCGGGCTGAGCAACGACGAGCGGCGCGGCACGACCAGCGAGTTCGCCCCAGCGTTCCGAATCGCGCGGAAGGCGGGCCTGGCCCTGGTTCCGCACGGGGGGGAACTACTGGGTGCCGAATCCGTTGCGGCGACGCTGCAACACCTGCGCCCCGACCGGCTGGGTCACGGGGTACGCAGCGTGGAACACCCGGCGGTGCTCGCCGAGGTGGCCCGTCGCGGCATCACCCTGGAGGTGTGCCCGGGCAGCAACGTGGCGTTGGGGGTGTATCCGGATGTGGCGCGAGTGCCGGTCCGCCCTCTGATGGCGGCGGGGATTCGGGTCGCCCTCGGCGCCGACGACCCGTTGCTGTTCGGCTCCCGGTTGCTCGACCAGTACGAGGCCGTACGGGTCGCGCACGGCTGCGACGACCACGCGTTGGCGGCGCTGGCGGCCGGGTCGGTGGCCGGTAGTCGGGCGCCCGAGGCCGTCAAGCGGGCCCTTCTCAGCCGCGTGGAGGCCTGGCTGGCCACCCCGGCCGACCCTGCCAGACCGGGCGCAACGGGGCCCAACTCCGGCTGATCGCCGCCCCACGCCACACACCGGCGCCATACGCCAGGTCGTCCAGTCGGCGGGCGGCGAGATAACCCAAGGCATAGGCCCCGGCCAAGGCCCTGGTGCGCGCGGAAGTGGACGCCGATCGAGCCCGTTCGTCCAGGACGGTGTCGACGACGAGTGCGGCGAGGGCCACGCGCCGTGCCGTGTGCGAGGTCAGCACGCCGACAGCGGTCAGCGGCCACCAGGGCCGTAGCAGCAGACCGGCTGCCTGACGAAGCTGCGAGAACGCACCCAGGACGGAAAGCCGGGCCGCCAACCCAGTGCGCTTGCTGCCGAGCTGGCTGGGCAACCGGCGGCGGACCCGCGCGGCCGCCGCCACCACGACCGCCCCCGCCACCGGCAGCGACCAGGCTCGGGCGGACAGCACTGCGACTGCGACGGCCAGACCGGTCGGATTCAGCACGGCCGGCACTGCGGCGCCGCGATGTCGCGTGGCCAGCGGCGCCGCCGAGGTCCCGTACCGCGCCCGCCGGACCGCGAACCGGTACGGCCCCGATCGGTGGTCGTGCTGGACCTGGGTCGTCGGGTCGTACCGCACCACCCAGCCCGCCTCGACCAATCGCCAGATTAGGTCGACGTCCTCCCCCACCACCATCCCCTCGTCGAAACCGTCCCCGAGGGCGGGCACCCTGGCGACGAGGCAGGCGCTGGGCAGGTGACCGACGGGTCCCCCAGGCCGCACCTGGCCGGGGATCGGACCGAGGTCGAGGCTGGAGGCGATGGCCTCGTAGCGAAGGATCCATCGTCCGGTGCCGATCAGCGCGGCCACCCGCGGCGCGGCCGCAGCGGTGCGCGGGTCGGCGAGGTGGCGCGCGAGCCGGCGCAGGGTGCCCGGGTCGCAGACGACGTCGGAGTCCACGAAGGCGACGGCGGGTGTGGCGACCCGGGCCAGGCCGGCGTTGCGGGCGGCGGCGGGACCGGATGGGGCCCCCCGCCGTGCCGGGTCACCTGTTCGGATCAGGCTCGCGTGGTGACCCTGGACGACGCGCGCGATCTCGTCGGGTCGCGGAGACGCGTCGTCGACGACGACGACCGGGAACGCGCCGGCCAGGCCCGTCAGCAATCGGTCCACCCCCCCAGACCGGCCATGCACCGGGACGACAACGGTCAGAGGAAGCTCCACCGCGTCGTCCCGTGCCGGCGGGTCCACGACCGGGTCTACCAAGCCGGCGTCGAGCAGTCGCCGGGCCAGCCGACCACTGACCCCGTCTGTCACCGTCAAGACCGGCGCCGGCCAGGCCTGCCGGGCCTGCTCCGACAGCAGTACCACCCGTCCCGGGAATCCCCCAGCAAGCCAGGCCCGCCCCGGTCCGACCACGGTGCGAGGGTTGACCGCGACGGCAAAGCCGTCGGGGAGGGCGGCATCGGATGCCGGCGCGGCACCGAC
>DASQEP010000041.1:0-6165 GCA_035633615.1 Dermatophilaceae bacterium | reverse complement strand
TGCCGCCCATCCCACCCATCATGGATCCGTCTGCCCCGGCGGACTGGAGGTCGGCCATGATCTGCTCGGGGGACTTGCCGACACCGTCGGTCCAGTCATCAAGCACGATCACCCACTCGTGGTCGTAGTTCCCGGGCTCGTTCGGATCGTCGATGATGAAGGGGGCGTACAAGCCGCGGTCCAACTGGAGGCCGGTGTGGGGGTGCAACCAGTGCGTTCCCGGGTCGGGGACGAAGAAGTCGAACGCGAACGCACCCCCGGGCGGAACCTCGGGGGTGGTCACCCCGGGAACCCCGTCCATGTCGTTGCGGATCGCCAGCCCATGCCAATGCACGGACGTCGGCGCGGGCAGGTCGTTGGTGAACGCGACGGTGACCCGGTCCCCGGCGGTGGCCCGCAACGGGGTGCCGGGGACGGTGTCGCCGTAGGCCCAGGTCGACACGACCCGTCCGCCGAGGTCGACCTGCACTGGTCGGGCGGTCAGGGTGAAGGCGCGGACCGTGCCGGTGGTCGGGCGGGCGCTGGGAAGAGGTGGGGCGGATGTGGGGGAGCCGCCCAGGCCGCAGGCGGAGAGTCCCGCGACCGCACTCACGCCCAGTGCGCCGCCCAGGAGTCGGCGGCGGGTGAGCCTCAGCTCGGTCACGGTGGTCGGCCCCTCTGGTGGTGGCAGTCGCCCGGACCGGCGACCGTTCAGTTCCAGTCTGCGCGCGGGCCGACTCAGGTATGCCTCACTTTCTACGAAGATTCGATGAAGAAGCCCGGGGGGCTGGGGTCCTTCATCGGATCTTCGTACAGCCGCTCGGAGAACCACATCTGCCACCGTCACGCTGATCTCAGCCGTAACCGAGGTTGGAAGGTGATCGCTGATGATGGGCTGGGCGGCTGGGTTCTTCGGCGGGGGTAGTTCCATGCTGGTCGTGGGGTGCCTGGTGGGGATGGGTCTGCTCATGTGGTTGCTGTTGCGGCTGACCGCGCAGTCGCCGCCCCGAGTCGGCGTGCAGCGGCCCAACCGGGTCCTGGCCGACCAGCACTCCGAGGGGTCGACAGACCCCAACGCCTACGCCTGGACGCGGGGCCGGATCGACGCTCAGGCGCCAAGCGGGCCGGCGGGTTCGGGTAGCGTCGCCCCGTGACCAGCCAGCCGCCGACAGCGCCGGTGCGGGTCCTGGTGGTCGATGATGAGGTGCCGCTGGCTGGGGTGGTGGCCTCCTACCTGGTGCGGGAGGGCTACACCGTCGAGCAGGCTCACGACGGGCCGGCGGCGGTGGCAGCCGCGCGCTCGAGCGACCCGGATTTGATCGTGCTGGACGTGATGCTGCCCGGATTCGACGGGATCGAGGTCTGCCGACAGGTCCGCACCTTTACCGACGCCTACATCATCATGCTCACGGCCCGCGACGAGGAGATCGACAAGGTGGTGGCCCTGTCCACCGGGGCCGATGACTACCTGGTCAAGCCGTTCTCCCCTCGGGAGCTGATCGCCCGGGTCAAGGCCATGCTGCGCCGCCCCCGAACCCCAGCGGTCGCTGCTCCCGGTGCGGAAGCCGAACCGGCCCTGACCTTCGCCGACCTGGCACTGGACCCAGCCGCCCGGGTCGTGCTGCAGAGCGGGGTCCCGGTGGAGCTGACGCGGACCGAGTTCGACCTCCTGCAGGCCCTCATCGTCGCTCCGCGGGCGGTGCTGACCCGCCGGCAGCTCACCGACGAGGTGTGGGGATCGGACTGGTTCGGCGATGACCAGATCGTCGACGTGCACATCGGGCACCTGCGCCGCAAGCTGGCCGACGACGCCACCAGCCCCCGGTACCTGCGTACCGTCCGCGGAGTCGGCTACGGCATGGTCCTGGCCTGATGCGCCTGCCCCGCGGGTTGGTCGCCCGGCTGCTGATCGCCCAACTCGCCGTCGTCGGCGTCGCCGGACTGGCCCTGATCGCAACCGCCGCCATCGTCGGGCCCCAGCTGTTCACCGAGCACCTACGGCACACCGGCGAGAGCTCACCTCTGGTCGTACAGCACGCGGAGGAGGCGTTCGCCTCCGCATTCGCAATCGCCCTGGCGGTGTCGCTTCTGATGGCCCTGATCACCGCGGGCCTGGTGTCCCTGCTGGTGGTCCGCCGGATCGCGGCCAGCGTCACAGACCTCGCTGATGCCGCCGATGCGATCGCCGCCGGTGACTACGCGGTGACCGTCCCCAGCGGCGGGTTCGGCACCGAGATGACCCGACTGTCGGGCGCGTTCACCCGAATGTCCCGCCGGCTGGCCACCACCGAGACCACCCGCACCGGGATGCTGGCCGACCTGTCCCACGAGCTGCGCACCCCCCTGGCCACCCTCGAGGCCTACATCGACGGGATGGAGGACCACGTCGTGCCCGCCGAGCCCGCCTCGTACGCGGTGATGCGCGACCAGGTCGGACGGTTGCGCAGGCTGGCCATCGACGTGCGCGAGGCCAGCGCCCTCGAGGAACACGCACTGGCCCTGCACCTGGAGACCGTCGACCCCGGCGACCAGGTCCGCACCGCCGTGCAGTTCGCGCTGCCCAGCTACCAGGCCAAGGGCGTCGAGCTGACCCACGCGTCGGACGGCCCGGTACCCCCGATTCGGGTCGATCCGGCCCGAATCCAACAGGTGCTGGGCAACCTGCTGGCCAACGCCCTGCGCCACACCCCACCCGGCGGGCACGTCGCGGTCTCCACCTCGGCCGTCGGATCCGTGGTGCAGATCGCCGTCGCGGACGACGGCGAGGGCATCCCCACCGACCAGCTCGATGACGTGTTCACCCGGTTCCACCGCATCGACCCGTCCCGGGCCAGTCACGACGGCAGTGGAAGCGGCCTCGGGTTGACCATCGCCCGCGGCCTCATCGCCGGGCACGGGGGCACCCTGACCGCGGCCAGCGACGGCCCCGGCACCGGATCGACATTCACCATCAAGCTCCGCGCCGAGGTCACCTGACCCAGCCCAAGCCCCAACCGTTCAAGGGCTTGTCGGAATACCCACCGGGGGTATACGGTTACATCCACGCAGATACCCCTGGTGGGTATATCAGTAAGGAGAGTCGAGATGGGAAGCAACGGTTCGGCGGCGACGGTCACCCTGCAGGTCGGTGACCTGGGGTGGGCTTCATCTGACGCGGTGATCGACTCGGTCCTGGGCCGGCGTCCCGGGGTTCTGGACGTGGCAGCCAACGCCCACTCCGGCACGGCCACGGTGACCTTCGACCCATCGGTCACGTCGGTACCCGAGTTGGCCGGATGGGTCCGCGACTGCGGGTTCCACTGCGCCGGACAGTCCGTGCCGGACCACGTCTGCGACCCGCTGGCCGAACCCGCCCCCCATCACCGGATGCCCGAGGAACACCCCGGCAGTGACCAATCCAACCACGCGGCCATGGGCCATGGCACTGCGGCACACGGGGCGATGGCTCACGAGGGCGCGGACCACCCGACGCGGGGTCACACGGCAGCCGCGGGGCATTCGGCAGCCACCTCGCAGGACGTGATGGGTCACGGCGGCCACCACGCGGGGATGTCGATGGACGACATGGTCACCGACTTGCGCAACCGGTTCCTGGTCGCGGCGATCCTGTCGGTGCCGATCCTGTTGTACTCCCCGATCGGCCGCGAGGTCCTCGGGTTCAGCGCCCCGGCCCCGTTCGGGTTGCGCGATGACGTGTTCGCCCTGCTGTTGAGCCTGCCGGTGATGGCCTACTCGGCGTGGATCTTCTTCGACGGGGCCTACCGGGCGCTGCGCGCCCGGACCCTGGACATGATGGTCCTAGTCGCCGTCGGGGTGGGCGCGGGGTGGCTGTACTCCCTCGGGGTGACCCTGACCGGCGGTGGGGAGGTGTTCTACGAGGCCGCGACCGTGCTGGCTGCGTTCGTCCTGCTCGGGCACTGGTTCGAGATGCGCGCCCGCGGAGGGGCCAATGACGCCATCCGCACGCTGCTGGAACTGGCCCCGCCGATGGCGGTGGTACTGCGTGACGGTGCCGAGGTCGAGGTCCCCACGGCCGAGGTCCAGGTCGCTGATCTGGTGCTGGTCCGACCCGGGGCGAAGGTCCCGGTCGACGGGATGGTCGAGTCCGGCGAATCCGAGGTCGATGAGTCGATGGTCACCGGGGAGAGCCTGCCGGTGGCCAAGGCACCAGGTTCGGCGGTGATCGGGGCCTCGGTCAACACCACCGGTACCTTGCGGGTGCGCGCCACGAAGGTGGGGGCGGACACCGCCCTGGCGCAGATCGTGGCCCTGGTCCAGGCCGCGCAGAACTCCAAGGCTCCCGGGCAGCGGTTGGCGGATCGGGCCGCCTTCTGGTTGGTGCTGGTGGCCCTGATCGGCGGGGCGCTGACCTTCGCCGCCTGGCTGGCCTCCGGAGCAGGTGTGCAGACCGCGCTGCTGTTCGCGATCACCGTCGTCGTGGTCACCTGCCCTGACGCACTCGGGCTGGCCACCCCGACCGCGATCATGGTGGGCACCGGGCTGGGTGCCCAGCGGGGGGTGCTGTTCAAGAACGCCACCGCCCTGGAGACCTCCGCCCGGATCGACACCGTCGTGATGGACAAGACCGGCACCCTGACCAAGGGTGAGCCCGAGGTCACCGACGTCATCGTCGACGGCATGGAGGAAGCGGAGTTGCTGCCCCTGGTGGCCGCCGTCGAGCGGGAGTCCGAGCACCCTCTGGCCGCGGCCGTGGTCCGCTACGCCGACGAGCACGGAGCCCAGGTTCTGGAAGCCACCGGGTTCCGCAACGTTCCCGGTCGTGGTGCTCGCGCGCAGGTCGCCGGCCGGCGGGTCCTGGTCGGCACCAGCAGGCTGATGGCCGACGAGTCCGTCGCCGTGGACGCGCTGATCGGCCGGCGTGACGCGCTGGCCGCGGCCGGGCGGACGTCGGTGCTGGTCGCCGTCGACGGGCGGGCCGTCGCGGTGATCGCCCTGGCGGACGCGGCCAGGGAGACCGCCCCCGCGGCGGTCGCCGCACTGCACCAGGCCGGGGTTCAGGTGGTCATGCTCACCGGGGACAACCAGGCCACCGCCCAGCGCATCGCCGACCAGCTGGGTATCGACACCGTGATCGCCGAGGTCCTCCCCGCGGACAAGGCCACCAAGGTTGCTGAGCTGCAGGCCGCTGGGCGGCGGGTGGCGATGGTCGGCGACGGCGTCAACGACGCCCCTGCCCTGGCTCGGGCCGACGTCGGCATCGCCATCGGCGCCGGCACCGATGTGGCGATCGAGACCGCGGACGTGGTCCTGATGCGCTCGGACCCCCTCGACGTCCCCGTGGCCCTCACCGTCGGGCGGGGAACGCTGCGCAAGATGCGGCAGAACCTGGGCTGGGCGATCGGGTACAACGCCATCGCCCTGCCGATCGCCGCTGGTGTGTTCTACCCCGGGTTCGGGCTGATGCTGCGCCCCGAGATCGCCGCCCTGACCATGTCCGGGTCCAGTCTCATCGTCGCGGTCAACGCCCTCATGCTCAAACGCCTGCGCCTGCCAGCACGGCACACCACCCCCGGGCAACTCGCCCCAGCACTCGGGAACCCGACGGAACCTGACCCAGCATCAGCTGTCAGCCCACATCCTGGACATGGGAGCACCTGATGAACCGGCGGGATCTTCATGGCATCGTCATCGAATCTCAGGGGCGCCCACATCGGCAGCAGTTAGCGTCGTTGGTGAGCCAGCCCCCGTCCTCCCCCGTGCGGGGGTTCCGGCGACAACGTGGCGGTGACCTCAGCGTTACCCAAAGGAAGGCGGAACTCATGACCACCACGACCTACACCCTGACCGGGATGACCTGCGGGCATTGCGTCGCAGCGGTGACCGAGGAACTGTCCGTGCTGCCGGGTGTCACCGAGGTGGCGATAGGCCTGGTCCCCGAGGGGCTCTCCACGGTGACTGTGTCCAGCTCGGGACCGTTGGCTGAGGACACCGTGCGGGCCGCCGTTGACGAGGCCGGGTACGAGCTGGCCGGAGCGGCGCACGGATCATGACCGAGACCTCCCCGGCCGGGAGCAGCGCACTGGACCTGGTGATCGGGGGGATGACGTGCGCGTCGTGCGCGATGCGCATCGAGAAGAAGCTCAACCGGATGCCCGGAGTCACCGCCACGGTCAACTACGCCACCGAGAAGGCGCACCTGGTGCTTCCCGAGGGTGTGCCGGTTGC
>DASQEP010000040.1:0-57274 GCA_035633615.1 Dermatophilaceae bacterium | reverse complement strand
TCTCGCAGGCCGGCCCGGATCGGCCGGCATCCCCAATCCGGGCGAACGTCGTATGTCCGCAACGTGCGGAGATCATCCGAAGCGACACGACGCGGAGCAGGAAACCCGCGGGAAGTGCTCGCCCACCTCCATCACGCAGGCGCTGGCGGAATCCTCGCCACGCTCGCAGGCATTCATGCCACGCGAGGGGTCCCGCAAGACCGGTGCGACTCGAGACCACCGAAGGCCTGTTGCGGCTCGGACCGGGCGGGATCTGCCACCATCGCACTATGTCTGAAATGCTGTCGTCTGCACGTCCGTCGCCAGGCCCGAGCCGGCGAGGCGTCCTTACCGGATCGCTCGCGGCCGCTGGGCTGTCCTTGACCGGGTGCACGTCGGCTCCGGGCGGCTCGGATCCCACCGGACCCGGCGGGGGGGCGTCGGGGCGGACACCGGCCCTCAATCGGGCCCCCGCCCCGGTGACTCGCGGTGGCCTGCGCTGTCTTGCCACTCAGCAGAGCAACCGGTTGGTGCTGCACACCGCCGCTGGACCGATGAGCTTTTGGGCTGGCGTGAACCTGGGTGGCACGACGCCCGGGCACTCCCCCGGTGAGCTGGCCATCAGCCCGCAGGACTACCAGCGCTGGTTCACCCAGATGGGCGAGATGGGGATCCGCTTCCTGCGGATCTATACTATTCACCCACCGCATATGTATCAGACACTTCGCACATACAACGAGACGCACCGGCAGGACCCCCTCTATCTGATCCACGGCGTTTACCTGCCGGACGAGTCCTACGTCAAGTCCGCCGACCTGTATGACCGGGGTCCCACGGAGGCGATGACCCGGGAGGTCCGGGATGCCAGCGCCGCTACTCACGGCCGACTGACCCGCGCTCGGATGCGCGGGCGCGCCTGGGGCACCTGGGACGCCGACGTCTCCCCGTGGCTGGCCGCCTGGATCGTCGGGGTGGAATGGGACCCGGTGGCCACAGCCGCCTCCGACCGCAGGAACGCCCGCGCCCCGGCGGTGGCCGGGCGGTTCTTCGCCTCTGCCCCCCGAGCCACTCCGACAGAGCGATGGCTCGTCGCCCGTCTCGACGAACTGGCCACCGCCGAGGCTCGCAGCGGCGTCAGCCTGCCGATCGCCGCGGTCAACTGGCCTACCGCCGACCCCCTGCGGCACCCGCAGGAGCACAATTCACTCGAGGACCTCGTCACCGTCGACGCCAACCACATCGTCCCTCAGCCAGCCTGGCCGGGCGGCACCTTCGCCTCCTACCACGCCTACCCCTACTACCCGGACTTCCAACTGCTGCAGCCCGGCTACCAGGTCGGCGGGGACTCCTACCGGGCCTACCTGGCTGACCTGAAGCGCCACCACGCCGGGATGCCGATGATGGTCACCGAGTTCGGGGTGCCCTCCTCTCTGGGAATGGCACATCGGGGCAGCGCCCGGCGGGACCAGGGGTTCCACTCCGAGCAGGAGAAGTTGTCGATGGACGCCGGGATGCTGCGCAGCATCCGGGACCTCGACCTGGCCGGGGCCCTCGTCTTCGTCTGGGCCGATGAGTGGTTCAAGTTCACCTGGAACACCCGGCCCCGGCAGGCGCCGGTGTCGTCCGAGCGACGTGCGCTCTGGCACGACCCGCTGACCAACGAGCAGTTCTTCGGGATCATCGCTACCGACCCGATCCGGGTCGGCGAGCGAGCGGTTGTCGAGAACCGGACCGGCATCCAGCGGATCGGGCTGGACCACGACGCCTCGTGGGTCTACCTGAACATCACCTTCGAGAACGAGCCGATGCAGCGAATCGAGGTCGGCTTCGATGTCATCCCCGGGGGCGGTCTGTCGCTGCCGGGTGTCGGCGATGAGGCCACATCCCGGGCGCCCGATTACGACGTGAGGGTCAGCATCGACCCGGGACACCGTACTGCTACCGCGCTCATCCGCCCGGACCTCGACCCGATCACCCTTGACGGCCTCAGCGGGCCGTTGCCTGGCCCGGAACCGGACGGATGGTTGCTGCAGCGGCTCGCGCTCAACCGGGCCTACACCATGCCCGGCACGAAGCGTCGGGTGGCGGCGGACTTCTTTGAGGTGGGCCGGCTCCTCGAAGGCCGCTGGGAGCCGGGCGAGACCGGCTCTGACTCCCGGTCCACCTGGCAGCTGACCGGCCCCCAGGACGGGTTCGGAGCCCTTCTGCGGCTGCGCCTGCCCTGGTCGATGTTGTCCATGGCCGACCCGTCCTCCCGGGTGGCCTTGGCGCCCCGGGCAGGGGTGGCCACCGGAGTGCCGGTCAGCCAGATCGGGGTGCGTGTCGAGGCTGGGGCTGCCGGAAGCGCCGCCTTCCCATTGCGCTGGGAGGGCTGGAACCGGGTGGCCTACACCGAGCGCCTGAAGGAGGGCGCCCAGCCGCTGCTGGACGCCCTCCTTCAGTACGGGCGCTGACCCCCGGTCCGGTCAGTACTTGCGGAACCCTCGCCCCGTTTTGCGGCCAAGATAACCGGCTGTGACCATGTGCTCCAGTAGCGGTACCGGGGCGAACCCCCGCTCCCGGAACTCCATGTAGAGCTCCTTCTGGATGGCCAGGGACACGTCGAGGCCGACGACGTCGAGCAGCGCGAACGGACCCATCGGGTAGCCGCAGCCGGCTTTCATCGCCGTGTCCATGTCGTCGACGTCGGCGTAGTGCGCCTCCAGCATCTTCACCGCGTCGTTCAGATATGGGAACAACAACGCGTTGACGATGAAGCCGGATCGGTCACCGCAGGTCACCGGATGCTTGCCGATGTCGAAGCACAGGTCTCGCACGGTCGCGGTGACGTCCGCACCGGTGGCCACCGTGGTGACGATCTCGACCAGCTTCATCACCTGGGCCGGGTTGAAGAAGTGCATCCCGATGACGTCCTGCGACCGGCTGGTGGCCACGGCGCATTGGATCACCGGCAGCGACGACGTCGTGGTGGCCAGGATCGTACCGGGTTTACACACCTCGTCCAGCCGCCGGAACATGTCCTGCTTGATGGTCAGTTCCTCGGCGATCGCCTCGACGACGATGTCGACGTCGGCCATGTCGGCCACGTTGCTGGACTGGGTCACCAAGGCCAGCGCCGCATCCCGCTTCTCGGGGGTCAGCCGGCCGCGCTCGACGGTCCGTTCCAGGCCCTTGGTCATCTTGGCCAGGGAGGCTGCTGCCTTCTCGTCGGAGCGGGCCACGAACGTCACCGGGAAGCCCGCCTTGGCGAACACCTCGACGATCCCCATGGCCATCGTGCCGTTACCGATCACGCCGACCGACGTGATCTGCCGCTCCGAGGCGTGCCGACCCTCGCCGCGAGGCTTCGGTGTCAGGGCGTCCGTGACCACTGTCGAGGTGCCCGGCTTGTCGTAGGTGTAGAACCCCCGACCGGTCTTCCGGCCGAGCAACCCGGCGGAGATCATCTGCTTGAGGATCGGCGTCGGCGCATGCAGCCGATCGCGGTCCTCGTGGTACATCGTGTCGAGCACGGCGTAGGTGGTGTCCAGGCCGATGAGGTCCACCAGCGCCAGCGGCCCCATCGGAAGGCCACAGCCCAGCTTCATCGCGGCGTCGATGTCCTCACGGCTGGCGTACCGGTTCTCGTACATCGACATGGCGTGGTTGAGGTAGGCCATCAACAGGGCGTTGGCGATGAACCCCGCCTTGTCACCGACGACGACCGGCTTCTTTCCGAGCGTGACGACGAGGGCCTTGATGTCCTCGAGGATGCCCTCCTCGGTGATGACCGTGCTGATGACCTCGACCAGCCCCATCACCGGTGCGGGGTTGAAGAAGTGCATGCCGACGACGCGCTTGGGGTGCTCGGTGGAGACCGCGATGTCGGTCACTGAGAGGCTCGAGGTGTTGGTGGCCAGCACGGTGTCGTCACCGACGATCCGGTCAAGGTTCGCGAACACCTCGCGCTTGAGTTCGATCTTCTCCGGGATGGCCTCGATCACCAGGTCACAGTCGGCCACCTCGTGGATCGACGCGGATGCGCTGATCCGGCCCAGCAGGTCGGCCTGTTCCTCGGCGGTAATCTTGCCTCGTGCCACGGCCCGGTCCGTCGAGCCACGGATGATGCCCTTGCCCCTTTCGACGCTCGTCGCGTCAGCCTCGACGCCCACCACGGTCATCCCGTTGCGAGCGAACACTTCCGCGATCCCAGCACCCATGGTGCCCAGACCGACGACACCCACCTTTGCGAAGTCACGAGCCATGGGCGCAGTCTGTCAAACTCGTCACCCCGGCGGCAGTGGAGCCGACGCGACGGGGATCACATCACCGGCCGGTAAGGTCGCCTCGTGCGCGTCGTCATCGCCCGCTGCAGCGTGGCCTACCAGGGCCGACTGTCCGCTCACCTGCCGCCGGCCACACGCTTGCTGATGGTCAAAGCCGACGGGTCGGTGCTGGTGCACAGCGACGGGGGGTCGTACAAGCCGCTGAACTGGATGTCCCCACCGTGTACCCGCGTAGAGCTGGCCCCCACCCCGGACGAGACCGCCGAGGGAGTCGGGGTGGTCTGGCTTGTCCGGCACGCCAAGTCCGACGGCCAGCTGAGGGTATGCCTGTACGAGATCCTTCACGACACGTCCCACGACCTGGGCGTCGACCCGGGACTGGTCAAGGACGGCGTGGAAGCGCACCTGCAGCGGCTGCTGGCCGAGCAGATCGGCACCCTGGGGGACGGCTACAGCCTGGTGCGCCGGGAGTACATGACCGCCATCGGACCGGTGGACATCGTCTGCCGGGACCCTTCCGGGATGACCGTTGCGGTCGAGATCAAGCGACGCGGCGACATCGACGGGGTGGAGCAGCTGACCCGGTACCTCGAGCTGCTCAACCGGGACCCGCTGCTGCGCGCCGTCGGTCCGGTGCAGGGGGTGTTCGCCGCGCAGGAGATCCGACCACAGGCCCGTACCCTGGCCGCAGACCGAGGCATCCGTTGCGTCGTGCTCGACTACGAGGCGCTTAAGGGCCTGGACGACCGCGACGACCGTCTGTTCTGACTCGAATGCCCCCGCCGGCGTCTTCGCAGCCGCTGTGCCCCCGCCTCGGAACCCGACCGGGAAGGATAAGGACCATGAGCGATCCGACGGTGGCCGTGGCCGCACCCAACGAGTTGTCCGCGCGGGCGGGGATGAGGCAGGCCGCGGCCGGCGGCAATGCGGTCGACGCCGCCGTTGCCGCCGTCATCGTGGCCAGCGTGACCGAGCCGGGCATCGTCAGCCCGATGGGCGGGGCGTTCGTCAACGTGTGGCCGCCCCATCGGCGGCCCATCGTCATCGATGGGAACGTCGAGATGCCGGGGCGGGGCGCGGGGGCGAAGGCCTTCGGACGTGGCCTGGAACGGATCGAGCTCGACTACGGCGGCGGCATCACGGTGCACGGGGGACATGGGTCGGTGAGCACCCCCGGCTTCTTCGCCGCGGTCGCGCAGGCCTGCCAAGATCACGGGTCGCTGCCGTGGGCGTGGCTGGTACGCCCGGCCATCGAGGCGGTCCGCGACGGCTATCCTTTGGGCACGTCCGCCGCCTATTACCTAGGGGCCTCGGGCGATCTCTTCACCTGGCACCCCGACTCCCGGCAATTCTTGGCCCAGCGGGGTCCGGCTCCGATTGTCCGGCCCGGCCAGCTCATGCGCTGCCCGAACCTGGCCAGGTCGCTGGAGCTCATCGCGGAGGAGGGCGCGCAGACCCTCTACACCGGCGAGCTGGCGCATCGGATCGCCGCGGACATGGCCGGCCACGGGGGGCTGCTGAGCCTGGAGGATCTGGCCGCCTACCGGACCGTGACCCGGGAGCCGCTTCGGACGACCCTGGGGGCCTGGGATGTCGCGGTCAACCCCGGCCCGTCCATCGGCGGGCCGGTGCTCACCGCCATGCTGCGGCTGATGGCCGCACGGGCGGAGCGCTCCGCCGAGGACATCATCGAGGTGGAGCGGGTAGTGCTGGCGTACCGCCGCAGTCACCTGGACTACGCCGTCGACCTGGAGCACGCGGGTCAGCAGCTCCTGCAACTCCTGGCCACCCAGGGACCCGACGCCCTGGCGGCGGCCGGTCGGTCGGCCGAGACCGTGCACGTCTCAGCGGTCGACGCCAGCGGACTGGCCTGCAGCATCACCACGTCCGCGGGGTATGGGTCGGGGGTCACCACACCAGGGACCGGTCTGATGCTCAACAACGCGCTGGGCGAACCGGAACTGAACCGCCGCGGGCTACACGCCTTCGAGCCGGGCAGCCGGATGCCCTCCAACATGGCGCCCACCACCGCTCGCCGGGACGATGGCGCAGTGCTCGCCGTGGGCACCCCCGGGGCCGACCGGATCACCACCGCCTTGTTCCAGGTGCTGACGTCGTTCTGCCTGGACGACCAGGACCTGCAGACGGCCATCGACGCGCCGCGACTGCACGTTGCCTTCGACGAACAGGACCGGCCACGGCTGGAGCATGAGGACGGGCCGGGCCTGCGGGAGGCCGCCCACGCCAGTGGCCTGCCCTGGCACACCCACGAGGAGATCACCATGTACTTCGGCGGGGTCGGCGCGGCGCTCCGCCGATCCAACGGAGCGCTCCGTGCGGCCGCAGACCCGCGCCGGGAGGCCGCCACCGCCGTCTCGTGAGCGAACCTACGGGTGAGGTGACGACCGGCCGGGGTTCCCTGCTCTGGGCGTGGACGCACGTGAGCCTGCGGGCCGTGGAAGGTGGTCCGAGTGCCACTCAGGCCCAGGCCGCCACTGACCAGCCGTCAGCGTCGATGCGGACCAGCCGGTTCGTGCCCTGCGAGCCGGCAGGCAGCACGATGACCGTCTCGCCTCGGTGCTGGTCGGCGACCTCGTCCAGGTCGGTGGGCAGGCGGCCGCCGCCGGCGAAGGACACCGGCCCCTGCCGGACGGGGGCGGCGTCGAAACGCACGGCCAACGCCTCGGCCTCGGCACGGCGCAGGGGGTCGGTGTAGATGCAAGCCACCCGGCCGGGGACATCAGCGGCAGGCGAATCCGGCCATCCAGCGGATCCGAGGACCAGCAGGGTGGCCGGGCACTGCAGGTCGCTCACCGAGCCGCAGACTCAGGCGGTCCAGGTCGGCTCAGCCGACAGGAAGCGTCTCGTTGGACCCACGGATGATCGAGACGATCTTCCCCAGGCTCTCGGTCAGGTCGTGATCCTTCGGGGTGAACACCTCCGCCACCCCGAGGTCGCGCAACTTGGCTCCGTCGCTTTCCGGGATGATGCCGCCAACGAAGACGGGAACCTCACCCACACCGTTCTCGCGCAATCCGCGCAGGATCTCCGGGATCAGTTCCATGTGTGATCCGGACAGGATGGAGATGCCGACGGCGTCGACGTCCTCGGCCACTGCGGCGTTGATGATCTGCTGCGGGGTGAGTCGAATGCCCTGGTAAACGACCTCGAACCCGACGTCACGGGCCCGCACCGCGAGCTGCTCGGCCCCGTTGCTGTGACCGTCCAGTCCGGGCTTGGCCACCAGGAAGCGCAGCCGGTGGCCTAGCTCCTCGCCGGTCCGGTGAACCAGTCCGCGCACCTGCGCCAGCTTCGACCCGGCCGGGGCCTCGGACACCCCGACCGATCCGGATACCCCGGTGGGGGCGCGGTACTCCCCGAACACCTCCCGTAGCGCCTGGGCCCACTCCCCGGTCGTCACGCCGGCCAGGGCGCACCGGATCGACGCGGGCATCAGGTTCTTCTCCTCCACCAAGGCGTCCGCCTTGAGTGCCGCAAGGGCCTCCTCGACCTCGCGCTTCTTGGCGGGGTCGGCGTCGCGCCGGGCACGCCAGCCGGAGATGGCCTGGGCGGCGTGCTTCTCCACCTCGGGGTCGACGGTTTGGATCGCGGTGTCCAGATCGGCGGTAAGGGGGCTCGGTTCGGTCGAGGTGAACATGTTCAGACCAACCACGACATCCTCGCCGGACTCGATCCGCTGTCGGCGGGACGCGTGCGAGGAGACGAGGGCCTCCTTCATGTACCCCGACTCCACGGCGGCGACCGCCCCGCCCATCGCAGCGATCCGGTCCATCTCGGCCCGAGCCCCGGTCAGGATCTCGTCGACCTTCGCCTCGATGACCGGCGAGCCGTCGAAGATGTCGTCGTATTCGAGCAGGTCGGACTCGTAGGCCAGCACCTGCTGCAGACGCAGCGACCACTGCTGGTCCCACGGGCGAGGCAAGCCAAGGGCCTCGTTCCACGCCGGCAGTTGCACGGCCCTGGCCCGGGCTCGCTTGGACAGGGTGACGCCCAGCATCTCCAGGACGATCCGCTGGACGTTGTTCTCCGGCTGGACCTCGGTCAGGCCCAGGGAGTTGACCTGCACGCCGTACCGGAACCTACGCTGTGCCGGCTCCTGGATGCCGTAGCGCTGCAGCGTCAGATCGTCCCAGAGCTGGACGAACGCGCGCATCTTGCACATCTCCTCGATGAAGCGCACCCCGGCGTTGACGAAGAAGGAGATCCGCCCGACGACCTCACCGAACCGCTCCGGCGGCACCTCGCCCCGGTTGGCCACGTGGTCGAGCACCTCGATGGCGGTGGCCATGGCGAAGGCGACCTCCTGGACCGGCGTGGCGCCCGCCTCCTGGAGGTGGTAACTGCAGATGTTGACCGGGTTCCATTTCGGGATGTGGTTGACCGTGTAGGCGATCATGTCGCTGGTCAACCGCAGCGACGGAGCCGGCGGGAAGACGTGCGTCCCGCGCGACAGGTACTCCTTGATGATGTCGTTCTGGGTGGTGCCGGCGAGCATCCGCACGACATTGTCGGGCTCCTGCTCGGCCGCCCTGGCCTGCTCGATGGCCACGCTCTCATACAGGGACAACAGCCACATCGCGGTCGCGTTGATCGTCATCGACGTGTTCATCTGTCCCAGCGGGATGTCGTGGAACAGCGCCCGCATGTCACCGATATGCGAAACGGGCACACCGACCTTGCCCACCTCCCCCCGGGCGAGCACGTGGTCTGGGTCGTAACCGGTCTGGGTCGGCAGATCGAAGGCCACCGACAGCCCCGTCTGGCCCTTGGCGAGGTTACGGCGGTAGAGCTCGTTGCTTGCCGCCGCACTGGAGTGGCCGGCGTACGTGCGCATGACCCACGGTTTGCTGCGTTCACCCATGACCGGACGGTAACCGGGCTCGTGGGTTCGACGTCAACCACCGGTCAGTGACTGGCATCACAGTTGCGGCGGGGGGCGCCTGCGCGGTGTGGAAGCGCGGCCGGGCGGGCGGGGCTTCCCCGGGACGGCCGGGCCTTGATCTGACACGATCGAGGCATGGTCAACCTCACCCGCATCTACACCCGCACCGGCGACGACGGGACGACGTCGCTGGGTGACTTCAGCCGGACCCGAAAGACCGACTCACGACTGCAGGCCTACGCGGATGCCAACGAGGCCAACGCGTCCCTGGGTATCGCTGTCGCCTGCGGCGGGCTGCGCGCCGATGTCATTCGCACCCTGACCAGGATTCAGAACGACCTGTTCGATGTCGGTGCCGATCTATGCAATCCGCTGCGGCCCCGGTACGACTACCCCCCGCTACGGGTGCAGGCGGCGTGGATCGACGAACTTGAGGCCGACTGCGACCGGTACAACGCCGAACTGAAAAAATTGCGCTCCTTCATCCTGCCCGGCGGCTCGGCCGGCTCGGCCTACCTCCACCTGGCCTGCACGATCGTGCGCCGAGCGGAACGGTCGACGTGGGCGGCGCTGGATCGGTACGGCGATGCCCCGTCCGACCCGGACGTCAGCGATTCGGCTTCTGGGGCTCTGGCGTCTGGGACACCCGGGTCCGGCGAACCGGCGACAGACCGGCGCAGCATCGGCGGCATCAACCCATTGACTGCCACCTACCTCAACCGGTTGTCGGATCTGTTGTTCATCCTGGCCAGGGTGTCCAACCTGGACGTTGGCGGGGACGTCCTGTGGGAGCCGGGGGGTGGCCGGTCGGCCACCGGGGAGCCCGCGTCGACGCCGCCCGCTCAAGCCGACGCCGGCGACACGGACTGACGAGGACTGGCACCAACTGACGCACTGAAGGCAACAGTGCAGTGACGCTGGTGTCAGCCGACCGGACGGGTACCCGGGGGCGCCGCCTCCACCCAGGAGCGGACCGCGGTGTACCGGTCCATCGGGATGGCCAGTTCGGCCGACACCGGACCCAGAGCCTCCTCTACGGCGCTGAACGGCACGCTCACGGCGGGCCCGAGCAGAGGGTGCTGCACGTCTGCCTGGGACATGTGCGCCCCTAATCCGAGTTCCAACGTGGTGCGCATCCAGCGACTGTGGGCCCGTGGAGTCAGTCCGAACAGGGTGAACCAGTCGAGGGTCTCCGCAGACAGCCGCAGCAGTCCCAGACGCCACCGAGCGCCGGGTTCGGTCCGCATGCCGCATAGTGTCACATCTCCACTGCGGATGATGGTGCGCCGACGCACGAACGTCACGGCCAAGAAGGCCAGCAGGATCAGCAGGCAGGCTCCAACGACGAATTCAGCCGTCAGTAGGGGGCCCGGCACAACCTCACCCCTGACCGGCGGTTTTCACCGCCTCGGCCACAATAGTGACCCGGTCGGAGTCCACCGCAACGAAGCCGCCGTCCACCTCAGCGGTCTGCCGAGTGCCGGACGCCTGCACGATGCTGATCTCACCGGGACGGAGCACGGCCAGAATCGGGGTGTGTCCGGGCATGATGCCCAGATCACCATCAGCCGCGCGCACGTTGACCACCGAGGCCTCTCCCTGCCACACATGCCGGTCAGCGGCGACGAGTTCGACGTGCAGTTGGCCCACGATTACCCTCCGGTTCCCACGACGCGTCCGACACCGAAGCCGACAGGCTCAGGGGTGCAGCACGCGGATCACGTGATTGCGCGGAACGCCACACCGAGCCCACCGCGTGTCAACACAGCCTACCTGCAGGCCCCCAAGCTCAAGGGTCGGGTCGGCCGAGGAGTCGGTCGGTTCGGTGGTGCGCCAGCCTCAAAGCGTCAGGTCATGGCCGGTTGAACGCTGCATCGTGACGGAGCTCTCGCCAGCCCGGACGACGTGGTCTCGCCATCCGAATGCCTGTCCCGGGATCGCACGATCGGCCTGAGCATGCAGCACGCCGTGGCCATATTGGGCGCCGCCTTCGTCTTCCCAGCGCTGATAGGGCCTTCGCCGCAGCTGGCCATCATGGTGTCCGGGGTGGCCACGCTCCTGTTCCTGGTACTGACCGCCCGGCGAGTGCCCAGCGACTCGGCTCCCCCGCCCCGTTCGGTCGGGGATCGGTGACCGGGACCAAGGCCTCAAGCTCCGGTAGGCGTCTCGTCGATGATCGATGTCGAGTACGTACACGACGTGCTCCGCGTCGTCGATACGGTAGCGGACGCGGTATTCACCTCGTCGGGCACGCCACTGGCCCGCGAAGGGTGCACGCAGTGAGGCGCCGACACGGTGCGGGTTGTCGGCGAGCGGACCGAACAAGAACTCGACACAGGCTGTGGCTGCCGCCTGGGGGAGGTGCTCGGCCAGTTGCCGTCCGGCGGTCCGGGTCACCAAGACCCGGAAGGTCACTCAGCCACCACCGATTTCGGCAGGAGCGCGCGAACCGCATCTTCATCCAGGACGTGTCCGTGCTCGATGTCCCGTTCCGCGCTTCGGATATGCGACTGGGCCACCGGGTCGCTGAGCAGCTCGAGAGTGGCTTCGAGCGACTCTAGATCCTCAGCAGCGAGCAGGACGACGTAGTCGCGTCCGTTTCGAGTGACCTGAACGCGCTCATGAGTCCTTGCGACCTCTTCGGCGATCTCAGAGAGCCGCGCTTTAACCTCCGACAGCGGTATCGTCGCCATAGACCAGAATCTTAGTCTGCTCGCGAGCGAGTTGCGCCACTCAGGCGTCCACAGCGTCCCGTTACACCGGTCCGGCTCGTTCGGCCTCTCCGGGATCGCTCTGGTCGCCATCGTTGCAGTCGTCGGCTACCCACGCGGGCTGAGTGTTGGCCCGCGTGGTCCGCCCGGACGCGGTCGACCTGTCCGGCATCGACGTTCACCACAACGGTCTGGCCACCGCCAAGTGGCCATGGGAGGAGGACGCGAAGCCGCACAGCCGCGGCGCCGTCGAGGTCGGCTCCGCCGTCTTGCTGCCAGGCCAGCTCCGCGCTGTCGTCCCGCCCCAGCCGCCTACTTCTCGAGGGCGCGAGCCTGGCGCTCGACGTCGTCGAGCCCACCGCACATGAAGAACGCCTGCTCGGGGACACTGTCGTAGTCGCCGTCGCAGATCTTGGCGAAGGCTTCGACGGTTTCGTCCAGCGGCACGGTGGAGCCCTCGATGCCGGTGAACTGGGTGGCTGCATAGGTGTTCTGAGACAGGAACCGCTGGATCCGGCGGGCCCGGTTGACCAGGATCTTGTCCTCCTCGGACAGCTCGTCGATGCCGAGAATGGCGATGATGTCCTGTAGTTCCTTGTTGCGCTGAAGGATCGACTTCACCCGCACCGCGGTGTCGTAGTGCCCCTGGCTGATGTACCTCGGGTCGAGGATCCGGCTGGTCGAGGTCAGCGGGTCCACCGCCGGGTAGATACCCAGAGAGGCGATCTCACGGGACAGCTCGGTCGTGGCGTCGAGGTGGGCGAACGTCGTGGCCGGGGCCGGGTCGGTGTAGTCGTCGGCCGGCACGTAGATCGCCTGCATCGAGGTGATCGAGTGCCCGCGGGTCGAGGTGATCCGCTCCTGCAGCACGCCCATTTCGTCGGCCAGCGTCGGCTGGTAACCGACCGCCGACGGCATCCGGCCGAGCAGCGTGGAGACCTCGGAACCGGCCTGGGTGAACCTGAAGATGTTGTCGATGAACAGCAGGACGTCCTGCTTCTGCACGTCCCGGAAGTACTCGGCCATCGTCAGTGCCGACAGGGCCACCCGCAGTCGGGTTCCGGGCGGCTCGTCCATCTGGCCGAACACCAGCGCCGTCTGCCCGAGGACGCCCGCCTCCTCCATCTCCACGATGAGGTCGTTGCCCTCACGAGTCCGCTCCCCCACCCCGGCGAACACGGAAACCCCACCGTGGTTGCGAGCCACCCGGGCGATCATCTCCTGAATGAGCACGGTCTTGCCGACCCCGGCGCCGCCGAACAGGCCGATCTTGCCACCCTCGACGTACGGGGTGAGCAGGTCGATGACCTTCAGACCGGTCTCGAACATCTGGGTCTTCGGCTCCAGCTGGTCGAAGGCCGGGGCGACCCGGTGGATGCCCCAGCGCTCGGTGATCTCGAGCGTCTCCCCCTCTTTGAGGTTGAGGCACTCGCCCGTGGTGTTGAAGACGTGACCGAGGGTGACGTCGCCGACGGGCACGTTGATCGGACCGCCGGTGTCGTGCACCACGGCGCCGCGGACCAGTCCGTCGGTGGGCTGCAGCGAAATCGCGCGAACCAGGTTGTCACCGATGTGCTGTGCGACCTCGAGGTTGATCCGCTTGGTCGTGCCACCGAAGTCGATCTCGATGTACAGCAAGTTGTATTGGCTGGGCATGGCGTCGACGGGGAACTCCACATCGACGACGGGGCCGATAATGCGGGACAGGCGTCCCTGGCCGTTCTTCGCGGCTGCGGTGGCGGTGCCCTCGGCAAACGACGTAGACATAGCTCCTCGTCCTTCTTACTCGGCGTCTTACTTGGCGTCCGCGAGGGCGTTGGCGCCGCCCACGATCTCGCTGATCTCCTGGGTGATCTCGGCCTGACGGGCCTCGTTGGCCAGCCGGGTGTACATCTTGATGAGCTCCTCGGCGTTGTCCGTGGCCGACTTCATCGCCCGTTGCCGGGCCGCCAGTTCCGAGGCCGCGGACTGTAGCAGGCAGTTGAACACTATGTGCGCCACATGCTTGGGAAGCACCTCGTCGAGCACCTCATCCGCGCTGGGCTCGAACTCGTACAGCGGCAGGATGGGGGCCGCCTGGCCGGGTTCGGCGTCGACGATCTCCAGCGGCATCAGGCGAAGCGTTTGCGGGGCCTGAGTGACCATAGTGATGAACTTCGTGTACACGATGTGGACCTCGTCCACACCGTCCGGGCCGTCGTTGAGGAAGTCGGCGAGGATCCGCTCGGAGATCTCCATCGCCGTCTCCAGCGCCGGGTTGTCCGAGGAGCCGCCCTCCCAGGCGGCCTCGTACTGCCGGTGGCGGAACCGGTAGAACCCGACGGCTTTGCGGCCCACCAGGTAAGGGACCACCTGCATCCCCTCGGCGGCGAGCCGCTCGATGAGCCGCTCGCTTTCCTTCATGACCGAGGACGCGTAGGCGCCGGCCAACCCGCGGTGGCTGGTGATGATGACCACCCCGGCCCGGGTGGGGTTCTCCGGCTCGGTGGTCAGCGGATGCTCCACCGTGGAGTGGGTCGCCACCGCCGACAGCGCCCGGGTCAGCGCCCTGGCGTACGGCGTGGTCTCGTTGACCCGCTGCCGCGCCCGAACCACGCGGGAGGTGGCCATCAACTCCATGGCCCGGGTGATCTTCTTGGTGGCCTGGACGGACCGGATGCGCTGGCGGTAGACCCGCATCTGCGCTCCCATAGCTTTCCGCCTCTCCTGGTCTCGTTCTGGCTAGTGGTGGGCCCGCCGGGGCGGCGCGGGGGGAATGGACGTCGCGACCGCTAACTGTGGTCTTGGGCCGTCCGCCCGCGTCGTCGCTACCTGGCCCGCACGATCTGCGCCTGGTCCTGTTCGTCGGCGGACTGGGCGTCGACCGGCTCGTCGACCGGGAGGTCCGAGCCTTCGCTGGGCTGGAACTGCCGCTTGAACGCCACCATTGCGTCGGCCATGTCGGACAGGGTCCCCTCGGCCAGGGTTCCGGTCTCCCGGATCGTGTTGAGGATGCCGCTGCGCTCGCGCCGCACGAAGTCCAGGAACTCGGCCTCGAACCGGCGGATGTCCAGCACCGCGACTTCGTCCAACTCACCGGTGGTGCCGGCCCACACCGAAAGGACCTGCTCCTCGACCGGCATCGGCGAGGACTGCCGCTGCTTGAGCAGCTCGACGAGCCGGGCGCCACGGGCCAGCTGTGCCCGGGAAGCGGGGTCCAGGTCGGAGGCGAACATCGCGAACGCTTCCATCGCACGGAACTGCGCCAGGTCCAGCTTGAGCCGGCCAGAGACCTCTTTCATCGCCTTGATCTGGGCGCTACCGCCGACCCGGGAGACCGAGACACCGACGTCGATGGCGGGCCGGACGTTGGAGTTGAACAGGTCGGACTGCAGGTAGATCTGCCCGTCGGTGATGGAGATGACGTTGGTGGGGATATACGCCGAGACGTCACCCGCCTTGGTCTCGATGATCGGCAAGCCCGTCATGGAGCCGGCGCCCAGCTCGTCGGACAGCTTGGCGCACCGCTCCAGCAGCCGACTGTGCAGGTAGAAGACATCACCGGGGTAGGCTTCGCGGCCCGGCGGCCGCCGCAGCAGCAGCGACACCGCGCGGTAGGCCTCGGCCTGCTTGGACAGGTCGTCGAAGACGATCAGCACGTGCTTGCCCTGGTACATCCAGTGCTGGCCGATGGTCGAGCCGGTGTAGGGGGCGAGGTACTTGAAGCCTGCCGGGTCAGAGGCAGGGGCGGCCACGATCGTCGTGTAGGCCATCGCCCCGGCTTCCTCGAGGGTGCCGCGAACCGCCGCGATGGTCGAGCCCTTCTGGCCGATCCCGACGTAGATGCACCGGACCTGCTTCTGCGGGTCTGCGGAGTCCCAGTTCTGCTTCTGGTTGAGGATGGTGTCGATGGCCACCGTCGTTTTGCCGGTCTGCCGGTCACCGATGATGAGCTCCCGCTGACCACGCCCGATCGGGATCATCGAGTCGATGGCCTTGATCCCCGTCTGCAGGGGCTCGTGCACGGACTTGCGCTGCATCACGTTCGGTGCCTGCAGCTCCAGCTCGCGACGCTCGTCAGTCTTGATCTCACCCATTCCGTCGATCGGTGCGCCGAGCGGGTTGACGACCCGCCCGAGGTAGGCGTCGCCGACGGGCACGGAGAGCACCTCGCCGGTGCGCTTGACGATCTGGCCCTCCTCGACGCCGGAGAACTCACCCAGGATGACCACGCCGATCTCGTGGACGTCCAGGTTGAGGGCGATGCCCAGGGTGCCGTCCTCGAACTGCAGCAGCTCGTTCGTCATGGCCGAGGGCAGGCCCTCGACGTGGGCGATGCCGTCACCGGCGTCGGTGACCCGGCCGACCTCTTCGCGGGTGGCCGCGTCGGGCTCGTAGGACTGAACGAAACTGTCCAGTGCGTCCCGGATCTCCTCCGGACGGATCGTGAGCTCCGCCATCAGTGTCTCTTCTCCTCGATTCGTCTCGGCCGGAGTGGTGCGGGCCGAAGCGTTGGCTGCTGCTGGATGGTTCGGGCGGGCCGGGGTCGGTACGCCGTGGGTGTTCAGTTATCCGATCCGCGGTGCGATTGGGCGGTCCGATCCGGATCGGCTAGGCGCCCATCGCCCGCCGGGCATCTTCCAGGCGACGCACCACGGTGCCGTCGACGACCTCATCACCGATCCGTACCAGGATCCCACCGACGACCGAGGTGTCCACGACAGTGTTGACGAAGACCCGGTGCCCGTAGACCTTCGCCAGGGCGCCCTCCAATCGGTCCCGCTGCACCGCGTCCAGCGGGACCGCGCTGGTCACGATGGCGGTGATGCGCTCGCGACGTCGCGAAGCGATGCTCAGCTGCCGCCAGATGGCCGCCGAGAAGCGCCGACCGCGCGGGTGTAGGACCGGACGTTGCGCCAGCCAGACGGTGTCCGGCAGGGCCTTGCCGGACAGCAACTGGACGATCAGTTCCGCCTTCCGCTGCGGCGGCGCCTCCCGGTTGCCCAAAGCCCGCCGCAGGTCCGGGTTCGCCGAGACCGCCCGTTCGAACCGGAACAGCTCGTCCTCGACCCGGTCCAACTGGCCGTCGCGCTCCGCGCCGGCCAGGACCGCGTCGATGCCCAGGCGCTCCAGGGCGTCGACGAGATCCCGGTCGGTGACCCACCGCCCGGAGACGGCCGCTTCCAACACCGTCAGCGCGGCCGCGGAGACCTTTCCGGCGAACAGCCGCTGCGCCAGCTCCCGCTTCGGCCAGCCGTCCCGCGATGGGTCAGCCAGCGAGCGACGGAGCTTGGCCGTGCCGTCGATCGTCTCGCCGAGGACGAACAGCTCCTTGGCCAGCTCGCGGGGCTCGGCAGCGAGCAGGACCTCATGCAACGTGGCGAGGGCATGCACCCAGGCGCCGCGCGATGGGCCTTCCATCAGCGCTCAGCCCTGTCGGACGCCGACTCGGGACGCAGGGCCCCCGACTCGAGTTCGACCAAGAACCGCTCGATGATCCCACTCTGCCGGGTCTCGCTGTGCAGCGACTCCCCGACGATGCGGCTGGCCAGGTCGGTGGACAGCCGCCCCACCTCGCCGCGCAGCTGGACCATGGCGTGTTGCTGGTCGGCGGCGATCTGCTGATGCGCCGACTCGACGATCCGGGCCGCCTCGGCCTGGGCCTGACCGCGCAGTTCGGCAACGATGGCCGCACCTTGCTCCCGTGACTCCTCGCGAATCCGGGCCGCCTCGGTGCGCGACTCGGCCAGCTGCGCCTCGTACTGCTGCTTGATGGCCTCCGCCTCGCGCTGGGCCTGGTCGGCCTTGTCCATGCCACCCTCGATGGCCGCCGTCCGCTCGGCGTACATCTTCTCCAGGGTAGGCACGACCTTCGCGCGCACGACCAGGAACAGGATGGCGAAGACCACCAGCCCGAAGATCAGTTCGGACGTGTGTGGCAGGAGCGGGTTGGTTTCCTCGGCGCCTGCAGCGGCCAAGCCGCTGAACGCCGTCGATATCAGCTGCACGTTCTTCTCCCTCAGGCAGACGGTCCGGTGTGCCCCGGCGCGGCCGAGCGTGGACCGGCTAGTTCTTGATGAAGAAGAGGACGAACCCCAGGATGGCCAGCGCTTCGGCGACGGCGAAGCCGAAGATCGCCTGCGGACGCAGCATCCCGGCCGCCTCGGGTTGGCGGGCCATGCCGTTGATCAAGGCGGCGAAGATCAGGCCGATGCCGATGCCGGGGCCGATGGTGGCAAGACCGTAGCCGATAAGCGAAACAGAGCCGGTCATGATGATGTTCTCTTTCTCTTGGTTGGCCCGATAGCGCGGCGCGCCGGGCGGTCTGAGGTCGGTCTGAAGTTGTCGAGAGAAGGGTGCCGCGTCAGTGCTCGTCGGCGACGGCACCGCCGAAGTACGAGGCGGCCAGCATCGTGAAGACATACGCCTGAACGGCCTGAATCAGCAGCTCCAACAACTGCATGAGGAAGCCGATGCCGAACGCCCCGATGCTGGCGGCCATCAGGCCGGGGGTGCCCGACAGCAGCAGGTAGGACCCACCGAGGATGAAGACACCCATCAGCATGTGCCCGGCAAACATGTTGCCGAACAGACGGAGGGTGAGCGTGAGCGGCCGGACCGCGAAGAACGTCATCAGCTCCAGCAGGAAGATGACCGGTGCAAGGTAGACCGGCAGCCCGGGGGGCATCATCGTCTTGAAGTAGCCGCCCAGGCCGTGCTTCCTGATACCGACCCAGTGGTATCCGATGTAGACGATCCCGACCAGCCCGAGGGGCAGGGCGATCCGGGCCATCGGCGGGTTCTGGAAGGGTGGGATAGAGCCGAACCAGTTGTTCAGGAGGATATAGATGAACAGGCTGAACAACAGCGGCACGAACCGCATGAAGTCCTTGTGGCCGATCATGTCCCGGGCGATGCCGTTGCGGACGAAGTCGTAGACCTGCTCGGTGAAATATTGGCCCTTCGACGGGACGATCGCCGCCTTGCGGGTGGAGACCAGCAGCCACGTGATGAGGATTGCGGCGACGATGGTGATCAACAGCATCGGACGGGTGAACTCGACCGGACCCACATTGAACAACGGCTGGTAGAAGCCGTTGGGATTGGGCGGGACGAACCCCTCCTCAGTGGAGGTCGACACCGACATCCAGGGGACCGACCAGGCAGTGACCGTCACTGTGTCTCCTCAATGATCACGGCGAACAACGAACTCCTCGTCAGCCGGGCCGGGATCGTACGACCTACCGTACCGGAACCACACCAAGTACAGAGCTGCAGCGACCCCGCCGGCTAAACCGACCGCCACCAGGAACGACGTGCCCAGCCACCGGTCGACCAACCAGCCCAGTGCGCCGAATGTCAGGGGTCCGGCAAGCAGATAAGACAGGACGTCGGTTGCCTGCCCCTGAGCCTGGGACAGAGCCGAGCGAGCCTGGTCATCATGCTTGCTCATGGTGCTCCGGGGGCGTCGTGGTGGGGGGGTGACTGTGCTCACCATAGATGGGGTGCCGGGCCCGGGCGTAGGCGATGGTTTGTGCCACCTGCCACACAGCGACCGTGAGCACGGCGCCCGCGGCGAACCAGCCGCTCTGTAACCATGCGGCGTCGCGCAGCAGGGCCAGGAACACCAACAGCCCGGCGACTTGCACGGTGAACGTGACGAAGGCGCCGAGCAGCGGCCCGGGCCCGGCCAACCCGACGGCCCACCGGACCGCCACCCAGCCCCCGACGAAGAAGGCCAGTACCGCCAGCACCCCCAGCGCCCCGCTGAGCGCCGCCCATCCCCCGGCCAGGCCCCAGGCCACACCGATGAGCAGTACACCCGCAATCACCCCGGCCCTGATGGGCACCACGGCCAGCGCCCGGGTCGGGTCGGGCCAGGTGGTCGGCCTACGCCCGTCGGGCCGTCGGGGACGGGCGCTCATGGGGCACCCGCGGCGGGGTCCTGGCGGGTCATGGTGTCGTCACGGGTCGGTGTGCCTGCCTCGGGGAGTACAGATGGAACGGTCCACTAACGATCGATCCTGCGCCCGCGCCGGCTGCCGGCTCCCCCGATCGCACCCTCGGGTCTGGCCCCCGCCGACTCTGTCCCACCTCGTTGCACCAGTGCGCTGCGCGGGCGTGCGAGAGGGCGGGAATCCATCGGGTCGACGTGCTGGAGCGCTTGTGAAAGCTATCACAAGCTCCGCCGGTCGAGCCACCTGGGCAGCCGCCGGGTCAGCAGCAACGCTGCCACGGTGGCCGCTAGGATGGCCGCCAGCGGCCCGGGACCCTGCACGAACGAGAACGACACCGCTCCGAAGGCGACAATGGCGGCCCACAGATGCAGCAGCAGCACAGCCCGCCGATGGGTGTGCCCGATCTGCAGCATCCGGTGCTGTAGATGCTGGGCGTCGGGCTGCCATGGTCGCTGCCCGCGCCGGGCCCGCCGAATCACCGCGAGCGTCATGTCCAGCAGCGGGATGGACATGATCGCCAGTGGCAGCACCACCGGGAGGAACAGTGCCACCTGGGCGTTGCCACCCACCTCGACGTTGGGGTCGATGCTACCGATCATCGAAATGGTCGCCGCAGCGAGCAGCTGGCCCAGTACGAGGGCCCCAGCGTCCCCCATGAACAGCCGCGCGGGGTGGTAGTTGTGCGGCAGGAAGCCCAGGCAGCAGCCGAGCAGCGCGGCCGAGATGAAGGTGGCCGTCGAGAACACGTTCGGCGGATTGTAAGAATGCGACAACTGGTAGGCATAGAGAAAGAAGGCCAGCGAGGCGATTGCCACGATTCCGGCCGCCAAACCGTCCAAGCCGTCGATGAAGTTGACCGCGTTCGTGGAGACCAGCACGATCACCACCGTCAGCGCCAGCAGGACCGGCCCTGGTAAGACGGTGACTCCGAAGAGTGGCACCGACAGCAACTGCACCCCGAAGAACGCCATCGCTCCAGCGGCGACGATTTGGCCGGCCAGTTTGGTCAGCCAGTCCAATTCCCGGACGTCGTCCACGGCGCCGACCAGGCAGACGATGGTGGCACCGACGCACACCCCGAGGATCTCGGTGCTGTGGAAGATCTGCGACAGGTGCGGAAGGCGGTGCGCGATCGCGACGGCCGCCAGAAACCCCAGCAGCATCGCCACCCCACCCAGGCGGGGAATGGGTGTGGTGTGCACGTCGCGCGCGCGCACGGCCGTGATGGCTCCCACCCGGATGGCCAACCGACGGGCCAACGGGGTCAGAGCGAACGTCATGGCCGCGGCGATCACGACGACGAGCAGGTACTCCCGCACACCTACCAGCCTCGCTCTGTCTTGCCATCGGCCACGACCGTCGTCTCCGGATCGAGCCGGCCCGGTCCGCCGCCTGATGCGGACGAGGTCCGGGCCACTCGATCGAACTCTAGTCCGCGCCGACCGGGTGCCCCAGCGGCTCGGTCACCGCGTCGATGTCCTCCCGCGACAACGCCCCGGCTCGCAGGATGACCGGTCCGTCCCCGGTGGCGTCGAGGATCGTCGAGGCCACCAGGCCCGGCGCCGTACCGGCGTCGAGATAGATGGCCACGGCGTCCCCCAGTTGGCCCTCTGCCTCGGCCACCGTGCCGGCTGCCGGTCGCCCGGTACGGTTGGCGCTGGTCACCGCCAGCGGGCCGGTGTGCGCCAGGACCGCCAGGGCCACCGGGTGATCCGGCATCCGCAGCGCGACCGTGCCGTTGGTCTCCCCCAGGTCCCAGCGCAACGACGGCTGCGCCTGGAGTACCAGGGTCAGCGGGCCCGGCCAGAAGCGGTCGAGTAGCGCCCTGGCCCAGTCGGGCACGTCCGTGGCCAGCCCGTCCACCGTCCACGGGCTAGGCACCAGGACCGGAGGGGGCATCTGCGGGCCTCGCCCCTTGGCTGCCAGGAGGGACGCGACGGCGACCGGGTCGAACGCGTCCGCGGCGACGCCGTACACGGTGTCGGTCGGCAGCACGATGAGGTGGCCGACGCGCACCGCCTCGACGGCCATGCGCACCGCCACAGACCCCCCCAGTTGGTCCGGGGTCCGGGGTGCCCCGGTGCAGTCGAGTACTCGGGTCACCGGGCCGACCGTGATGACGGGCTAGAAGTCGCCACCGAAACCACCGAAATCACCACCACCGAAATCACCGCTCCCGCCGACGTCGCCGGCCGAGAAATCACCGCCGGCGTCCTGGTAGTCACCCTCGGAGCCGGAGTCGGCGAACGCCTGTTCGTCCGGCTGGCTGTCCCGGTCCCAGTCCATGAAACCGTCGTTGTCGAACATCTCGTTCGCGATCGCCGATCCCATGAAAGCCCCGGCCACCGACGCGAGCAGCATGCCACCCATGCCCATGCCCATGGCTCCGCCCATCCGGCCCATCCCGGCGCCGCCGAGGGTCCGCTGCAGCGATCCAGGAGAACGCATCTCCTGCCGGGTCGCCGTTCGAGCCAGCGCCGCCGGCGAGTCGTTGGTCGGGCGCTCGGCCGGGTCGGCCGCCGCCAATTGCTGTAGCACCTGCTCACGCTGGGCATGGGTCAGAGACTCGAACGCCTGGGCGTGGGCCCGCTCGATCTGGTCGGGCGGGGCAGTCCGTAGCAGGTACTGATATTGGGCGACGGCCTGGGCATCAGGGTTCGGGGCGGGTCCCCGGCCGGGCACGGCCGACTGCGCGCCCGGCGGCCCGTATCGCACCGGCCCGGAGCCCGGCCACGAGGTGCCGCCGCCCCGCCCGGTCAACCGGCCCAGCCATCGATCGAGCAGTCCCATGACGCCTCCTCTCGACGGCACCCGCGGTGCCGTCTCGTCCAAAAGCAGAAACGGCCATCCCCGTCCGGGTGTTCCGGTCGGAGGGTGGCGCTGTGTGGGGTGGCGCTGTGTGGGTGACGGTCTGGTGCCTCCTCGAACTGCCCGGCCACCTCCGCGCCCAGGCCGCACGAGTTCGGCGGGTCCAGGTCAGTGCGTCCCGACAGCAACCGGTCGCCAGGCCACATCCAGCCGGGCGAGGTACGCAGGAGGTGGGTATCGGCGCGGGTCCAGCCACCCACCCAGCCAGGGACGCTATCGGGCGGGAGCGGCGATGGGGGGCGGGACAGACGCGAGGGGGGATGGAGCGGGGCCGAACGCTCTCCCTTACCGGGGGGGCCGTCACCGGCGACGGGCCACCAACACCCGGGGTCTGCCGAGATTGTCCCGGCGGTCGGCCACCTCGTCCCAGGGACCCCGGCGTGCCATTGCGGTCAACGTGTCACCTTGGCTGTCGGCGTGCTCCACGACGAGCGCGCCGCCGGGTCGCAGTAGTCTCTGCGCAGCGGCCAGCACCGCAGCGGGCAGTGCCAGCCCGTCCGCTCCCCCGCCGAACAGGGCCAGCTCCGGGTCGTGCAGACGCACCTCGGGCTGATTCGGGCCGGCACCGGGCGGAATGTACGGGGGGTTGCTCACCACGACGTCGGCCGTACCGTCCAGCTCGGTCAGCGCGGTGCGTAGGTCGCCCTGCCGGAGCTCGACATCCAAGCCCAGAGTCGCGACGTTCCGTTCGGCCCAGGCCAGCGCCAGTGGCGACAGCTCGACGGCTACCACCCGCGCCCGCTCCACCTCGTCCTTGACGGCCAGGGCGATGGCACCCGACCCGCAGCCCAGGTCGACGACCAGCGGGTCTGCGTCGTTCCCGGTGGGATCGGACCAGCCTCGAAGGTACTCCACCACCAGACCGGCGGTCAGTTCCGTCTCGGGTCGGGGCACGAACACCCCCGGCCCGACGCAGAGCCGCAGCCGACGGAAGCCGGCACTGCCGGTCAGGTGCTGCAGCGGCACCCGGCGGGCCCGCTCGGACACGATGTGGGCGTACCCCTCCGGTTCCGTAACACCCAGCGCCATGAGTCGTTGCGCCTCGCCGCGGTCGACCCCGAGGCTGAAGGCCGCCAGGGTGACGGCATCGGAACGGGGCGAGTCGACCCCCGCGCGGGCCAGGTCCGTGGTGGCCCGATCGACGGCCTGCCGCAGCGAGGTCACGGTGGTGAGCCGATAGCGGCCATCCGAGCGGCCTCGTCGGCTTCCATGGCGGACTCGACCAATGGGTCGAGCTCCCCCCCGAGGACCACGTCGAGGTTGTAGGCCTTGAAGGCGGTGCGGTGGTCGGCGATCCGGTTCTCTGGGAAGTTGTAGGTGCGGATCCGCTCGCTGCGGTCGACGGTGCGGACCTGGCTGCGACGGGCGTCGGCAGCCGCCGCGTCGGCTTCGTCGACCGCCAACCGATGCAGCCGAGCCCGCAGCACCCGCAGCGCGGACTCCTTGTTCTGCAGCTGGGACTTCTCGTTCTGACAGGACACCACAATCCCGGTGGGCAGGTGGGTGATCCGGACCGCGGAGTCGGTGGTATTGACGCTCTGACCGCCCGGTCCCGAGGAGCGGTAGACGTCGATGCGCAGGTCGTTGGGCCCGATCTCGACCTCCTCCGGGTCGTCCAGGTCGGGCATGACCAGGACCCCGGCAGCCGAGGTGTGGATCCGGCCCTGGCTCTCGGTGACCGGGACCCGCTGCACCCGATGGACTCCACCCTCGTATTTCAGCCGGGCCCAGGGGCCCTGCCCAGGCTCCGGCACACCCTTGGTCCTGACGACGATCCGGGCGTCCTTGTAGCCGCCGAGGTCGGACTCGGTGGCGTCCAGCAGCTCCGCCCGCCAGCCTCGCTTCTCTGCATAGCGCAGATACATCCGGACCAGGTCCCCTGCGAACAGGGCGGATTCCTCGCCACCCTCGCCCGCCTTGACCTCCAGGATCACGTCCCGATCGTCGTCCGGATCGCGCGGCAACAACAGTGCCCGCAGCCGCTGTTCGGTGCGGGCCACGACGGCCTCCAGCGCGGGGACCTCCACGGCGAACGCGGGATCCTCTCGGGTCAGCTCCCAGGCCGCGACGAGGTCACCGGTGGCCGCGGTGAGCTTGTGATACGCCGCTACGGTCGCACCCAAGGCGGCGTATCGCTTGTTCAGGCGTCGCACCGCGCCCTGGTCGGACAGCACCGTCGGATCGCTGAGCTGCCGCTCGAGGTCGGCGTGCTCAGCCGCCAGGGCGGCGGCTGATTCCCACATACCGACCTCCTTCGATGTGGCGGCTCAGGCTCGCCCGGCAACGACCGGAGAACCGGGGCGCGAACCTGCTCTCAGGTGGTGGCTTTCTTGCCGTAACGGGCCTCGAAACGGGCCACCCGCCCGCCGGTGTCGAGGATCTTCTGCTTGCCGGTGTAGAACGGGTGACATTGCGAGCACACGTCGGCGTTGATGATGCCGTTCTTGGCGGTACTGCGGGTGACGAAGGTGTTCCCGCAGGTACACGTCACGGTGGTGACGCCGTAGGCCGGGTGGATGTCCTTACGCATGGGTCTTCTCCTGAACTCGAATGCCGCCGGGTCGCACCTGCCTGAACGGGACGCGGTGGACGACCGAGGCCGTCACCGGGGTGGGCACCTGTGCGTGAACCGGCAGCCGGCCCTTCAGTGTGCCAGACGCCGGCAGCCAGAACGAAAAGCGCCGGTCCGCCCGGGGGACCCGCTCAGGCCACCTCGAGGGCGGACCGGGCCGACGCCAGCGGCAGCCGAAGCCGAACCGCGGTGCCCACCCCCTCGGCGGAGTCCAGCTCCAAGTCACCTCCGTGCCGCTGGACAATGCTGCGCACGATGGCCAATCCCAGGCCGGTGCCGGGGATCTGCGCCGAGGTCGCGTTCGAGGCCCGGAAGAATCTGTTGAACAGCTTGCTCTGCTCCGCCGGGGGGATACCGATGCCGCTGTCCTCGCAGACGATCTCCGCTTGGTCGTCACCCGGGCGGGCGTGGCAGCTGAGCCGGACCGTTCCACCTGCCGGAGTGAACTTGATGGCGTTGGACAACAGGTTGGCCAGGGCCCGGCCCAGTTGGGCAGGGTCACCGAGCACGTCGGCCGGGTCGGGCCGGGCAGTCACGATCCGGACCCCACCCTTCTCGGCGACCGGCATCAGCTCCTCGCAGGTCAGCAGCAGCAGGTCGGCGACGTCGACGAGCTGAGTGGCGCTGCTGGCCAGGGTGGTCGTGTCCATCCGGTTGAGCACCAGCAGGTCCTCGATCAGTCCGCGCAGCCGCAGGGCGTTGCGGCCGACGATGTCGAGCATCGTCCGCTGCATGTCGGTCAGGTCGCCGGCGTCGCCCTCGTCGAGCATCTCCAGGTACCCCAGAATGCTGGTCAGTGGGGTGCGCAGCTCGTGGCTGACGGTGGACAGGAAGGTGTCCTTGTGCTCATCGAGCTCCTCCAGTCGACGGATGTAGTCGCGCCGGTCCCGTTCGCTGGCAACCTTGGCCAATCCGCGGGCCAGCTCGGCGGCGACCTGCTCGACGAAGGTCATCTCCACATCGCTCCAGGCCCGCGGCGCCGTGGTGGTGCGCAGTGTGATCGCCCCCAGCGCTCGGTCGGTCAGGCCGAAGGCGACCATCGTCAGGCTGCCGACCGGCTGCATCGCCACAGTGCTGTCCGACCAGCCGAGCTCGCGAAGCGCTGGGCCGCTGACGTCCTCGACGACGATCCGGCGCGGGCCGTGCCAGAGCCGACGGGCCAGGTCGGCCTCGTCCTGGGGCACGCTGGGCGGGACGTCCGTGGTGCCGGCGACACCGACCGGAGTCCAGACGATCACCTCCTCCAGTCCGTGCCCCTCCCCGAGCACCCCGACGGAGACGCGGTCGGCCCCCAGAGCCCGGCCGAGGCCCTGCGCGACCAGGCTGAAGGCGGTGGCCAGCTCCCCGGCGTCCTGGATGCGACGGGAGATCTCGACCGCGGCGGCCTGCAGGGCCAGGCGGTGGGCCTGCGAATCCAGCAACCGGATCTGCACCGCGGTCAGCGCGTTGACGTCGGCGGCCAAACCACGCATCTCCGCGGCCCCCAGGTCGGTGCGGGCCCAGGCGGTGCGGTCACCCTGACGCTGCCGGTGCACCACGTCCCGCAGTCGGCCAAGCGGCACGATCAGGGCCACGGTGGTCCGCCACCCGGCCAGCAAAGAGAACAGTACGGCGGCCGCGGTCGCCACGAGGATGGCCTGGCCACTACGCGCCCCGCCGTCCCGCAGCACCACCCGCGCCACGTCCCGCTGCCGGCCGACCTCGGTGTGCAGGGCCTCGTTGGCGGTCACGAAGTCAGCGAACAGCCGGTCGCCGAGCTGCAGCTGGTGGACCGGCAGCCAACCCCACGCCCTCGCGGCCCGGGCGTGCGCCCACCAGCTCTCGACGGCCTCACGCTGGCTGCCCTGGATCGCCAGCAGTGGTCCTCGGTCGATCGAGGACCCGCTGAAGTCGGCGGCTGCCAGGTGCTCGTCCAGGGTTCGCAACTCCTGCTGGATGTCGGTCTCGGCGGCGAGGTAGGGGCGCAGCATTGCCTGCGCCTCGCCGTCGCCCGCCGCGTTGGGCGGTCCGGGTCGGCGGGCCGTCCCGCCGTTGAGGATCAGGTAGCCCCGCAGACTGGCCTGGGCGTTGCCCATGGTCTCCCGGATGGACTGAGTCGCATCCAGGGTGGGGCCCAGGGCCGTGGTGAGCAGGTCGGCCTGTTGGCGCTGGACATGGACGCCGGTCAGCGCCACCCCGGTGACGACCAGCAGCAGCGCGGACATGGTCAGGGTGAAGAGGGTGAGCCGACGCTTCACCGATGATGCACCACCGGTCCGCGGGATGGCATCCCTCACGCCGCCCGCCCCCTCCGCTCCGGCGAACCGGTCGACGTCGTGTCCCGTCCCGGCCTCCTGCCTGGAGCACGCGGTGAGCGGCGGGTGTGCCGGCTGTCGATGCCCGTCCGGGTCATCGTTCCCCACACCTGTCGCCTACCCCGGACGCCCTGCCACCAGCCCTCGACCCGCCACAGAGTCGTCGCCTGGCGGAAGCCGAAGTTCTCCAGCAGCGAAGCGAGAACGGCCAGCCCAAGGTCACCCCACCGTGGGTACTTGTGGAACGAAAACTCCTCGATGGTCAAGGACGCCACGTTGACGAAGAACGCGTAACCGTAGGCCAACAGCACGTACAGGATCGCGAAATGCCCATCGACCAGGCCCATGGCCAGGCTGAGCAGTACCAGGAGTCCCCCGAACAGCTCCAGCAGCGGAGCGAACAGCTCGAACACCCAGAACCACGGCAGCGCCACCAGGCCGATCCGGCCGTACCGGGGGTTGAAGGTCATCCCGCGGTACTTCCACAGCACCTCCCACAGCCCGCGGTGCCAGCGCATGCGCTGACTGCGCAGCTGGGCCGTGGTCGTGGGCACCTCTGTCCACGCGATCGGCTCGGCAACGAACTCGACGCGGTAGTCCCGCCGCTGTCGGCGCATGTGCCGGTGCATCCGCATGACCAGCTCGAAGTCCTCGCCGATGCTGTCCGGGTCGAGGCCGCCGACCTCCACCAGCACGTCCCGGCGGAACATTCCGAAGGCGCCACTGATCAGAATGAGGCAGCGCAGCCGGGACCAGCCGGACCGACCGAGCAGGAATGCCCGCAGGTACTCGACCACCTGCATCCGAGCCATCCACGAGCTCGGCATCCGGGCCTCGATGACCCGCCCGTCGACCACCCGGCAGCTGTTGGCGGGGCGGACCACGCCGCCGGTGGCCACGGTGCGGACCGGGTCCTCGGCGAAGGGTGCGGCCACGGCGATGAGGGCGTCGGGGTCGAGGATGCAGTCCGCGTCGACGATCGCGATGAGCGGTTCGGATGCCGCGTTGAGGCCGGTGTTGACGGTGTCGGTCTTGCCCGAGTTCGGTTTACGCACCACGGTCAGCCGAGTGCGGCCGTCGGCCGGCACGTGCACGTCGCGGACCGGCACCCGCACCGGAACCTCCTGCGGGATCTCCTGAGCGATCGGCACCAGGTCGAACCGGTCGCGCAGTCGCTGGAAGGTCTCGTCGGTGCTGCCGTCGTCGACGACGACGACCTCGTGCCGGGGGTACCTCAGCGACAGCAGCGACTGGACCGTCGTGACGATCCCGGCCTCCTCGTTGTAGGCGGGCACGATCAAGGTGACCCCCTGGGCGAGCCGACTGGAGACCGTCTGGGTGCGCCCGGAGTGTTCCACCCGACGCAGGTGGTGCACGAACTCGGCCGCAGCCAACAGGATCAGGCCTAGGTAGGAGGTGTTGATCAGCAGGAAATAGACCAGGATCGGGCCGTCGACTGCCTCCAGGATGGCGGCGAGGATCTCCTTCACGGGGCTGCCACCACCCCGGGGACCGAGCGCAGCCCGGCCAGCTCCCAGGCGGCCCGGGCCGCCGCAGCCGCCTGCTCGCCCTGCGCCCGGGCCGCCCGCAGGTGGTCCAGGCCGACTCCGCCCAACTGGACCAGCGACTGCGCGGACAACTGCGCCAGCCGCCGATCCTGGTCGCCCAACAGGAGGGCGAGCCGGTCGGCGCCGTCCGGGTGACCCAGTTCGCCCAACGCGGTGGCGCAGGCGCGCCGCAGGGCCGCGCTCTCCTGCGGTGCGGTGGCCCGGACCAGAGCGGCGACGTCGCCGGCGGTGCCGACGTGCCCCAGCGCCGCGGCGATCCCAGCTCGCACGCTCGGGTCCTCCTCGACCGCCAGCCGAGCCCGCAGCAGCTCGGTCGTCGCCGGCATGATGGAGTGGCCGGCCACCGACACGGCCACCCCCCGGATCGTCGGATCGGGGTCGATGACGCCGTGCTGTATGACGCTTTCGGCCTGCGGGACCATGGCCATCAACGCCTCGGCAGCAACCCAGGCAGGAATGCCGACGCCGCGGTGAGGTCGGGCCCGGCGGCTCGGCACCGCCCGAAGCACGGCCTCGGCGGCCCGCGCGTCACCGATGTGGCCGAGGCTGCGCGCTACCACGAGCGGCACCTCCGGGTCCGGGTCGGACAGCAGCCGGATCAGGGCGGGAACGGACGCGCCGTCGCGGGCTAGGCCGAGCAGGTGAGCGCCGCGGGCACGGCGGACCGGAGACGCTGAAGTCAGACGGCGCCGGGCCAGGTCGATGTCGCCGTGCCGGCGCAGGATCTCCACCAGTCGCTCGGCCGGGATCCCACGGACCTTACCGAGCATCGCGGTCACCGCAGGGCGCAGTGAGGTCCAGGTACGCCGGTCCAGACCGGCCAGTTGCTCGAACGCCGCGTCGTCTTCGTCCTCGCCGGCGGAGACCTCCAGCACCAGCAGTCGATGCGGAGCTGCCAACCTGGCCAAGACTCGTTCCCGGCGATGACGCCGCAGTCGAGTCAGCACGGTCAGCCCCACGAGGGACAGGCAGACCAGGGCGACGAGGGTGATGGCGACGCCGAGGAGCGGCGTGACGTTCATAACTGGAAGGGTGACCGTCGCGGCCGCCGTCAGCGGGCTCGCCCTAGAACGGTCGCCACTCGGTGCAGCAACTCCCGGGGGCTGAACGGTTTGATGACGTAATCGTCGGCGCCGGAGGCGAAGCCGGTGTCCACGTCGGAGTCGCGGCTGCGGGCGGTCAACAGGATGACCGGGGTGTCGCGAGTCGCCTCCTCCTCGCGGATCTTGCGCAGGACGTCAAGGCCGGACAGGCCTGGCATCATCACGTCGAGGACGGCCAGCCGGGGTGGGTCGCCGACAATGGAATCCCACGCCGTCACCCCATCCTCGACCGGGTCCACCAGATAACCGGCCTGGACGAGTTTGAACGTGACCAGTTCGCGTATGTCACTGTCGTCGTCGGCGATGAGGATCCGGGTGTCCGCGCTGCTCATGGGCGTGTCTCCACAACCTGTCGCGGGCCCGAGTCTGGGCCCTACGTCGGCGGGTCAGAGCCCACGACGGGCCCGCCCGGGACGGCGGGCCCGCTCCGGGTTGTCAAGCAGCCGAGGGGAATCCGCTTAATCGTCGTCCATGTGGATATTCGACGTCTGCTGCACCATCATGAGGAACTCCATATTGCTCTTTGTCTTTTTCAGACGGTCCATCAGCAGCTCGATCCCCTGCTGCGGATCCAGCGCGGACAGCACCCGGCGCAACTTCCACATGATCTTGAGTTCCTCGCCGGACATGAGGATTTCCTCACGCCGGGTGCCTGACGGATTGACGTCGACGGCGGGGAAAATCCGCCGGTCGGCCAGCTGTCGGGACAGTCGCAACTCCATGTTGCCGGTGCCCTTGAACTCCTCGAAGATCACCTCGTCCATCTTCGATCCGGTCTCCACCAGAGCGGTGGCCAGGATGGTCAGCGACCCGCCATGCTCGATGTTGCGGGCAGCGCCGAAGAACCGCTTAGGCGGGTACAGCGCGCTGGAGTCCACCCCACCGGACAGGATCCGACCGCTGGCGGGCGCCGCCAGGTTGTAGGCCCGCCCCAGCCTGGTGATGGAGTCGAGCAGCACCACGACGTCGTGGCCGAGCTCGACCAGGCGTTTGGCCCGCTCGATGGCCAGTTCGGCGACCGTGGTGTGGTCTTCAGCGGGACGGTCGAAGGTCGAGGCGATGACCTCACCCTTGACCGTGCGCTGCATGTCGGTGACCTCCTCGGGGCGCTCGTCGACGAGCACGACCATGAGGTGGGCTTCCGGGTTGTTGCGGCTGATTGCGTTGGCGATGGCCTGCAGGATGAGGGTCTTGCCGGCCTTGGGCGGGGAGACGATGAGCCCGCGCTGACCCTTTCCGATCGGGCTGACCAGGTCGATGATCCTGGTGGTCAGCACGGTCGGATCAGTCTCCAACCGGAGTCGTTCCTGCGGGTACAGGGGGGTCAATGTGTTGAACTCGACCCGGGTGCGGGACTCCTCGGGGGAGACCCCGTTGACGGTATCGAGCCGGACCAGGGCGTTGTATTTCTGCCGGGCCGGGATGACCTCACCCTCGTGGAGGGTTCGCACCGCGCCGGTGACCGCGTCTCCCTTGCGCAGCCCGTTCTTCTTGACGATTCCCAGCGGGACGTAGACGTCGTTGGGACCGGGCAGGTAGCCGCTGGTGCGGACGAAGGCGTAGTTGTCCAGGACGTCGAGGATGCCCGCGACGGGAACCAGGACATCGTCCTCGGTGACCGATTCGACCTGCTCGTTCTGGTATTCCTCACCGGTTCCGGGCCGGCGGGGACGCTTCCGGTCACGGCTGCGCGGCCGGCTGCGTCGCCGCCCACCGGCGCGGTCGTCAAAATCGCTTTGGTCGGGTCGCTCGGCTCGATCAGGGCGAGGGTTGTCCGGAGCGCCACGTCCCGGTCCATGGCCTGGCTGGCCGGAACCGGTTGCGCCGGATACACCCGTACCCGACTGCCCGTGCTGCCCGTGCTGGCGCTGCTGCTGTTGGCCGGGCTGGCGCTGCTGCTGGCCGGGCTGGCGCTGGTGCTGCTGTCGGTTCGGTGGACCGGATCGGCCCTGCCTGTCGCCCGAGTTGGTCGCCGCCGGGGCACTGCCCGCGCGAGCGCGCTGCTCGTCGTTCGCGGACACCGCGCCCTCACCGGGAGCGGACTGGACCGGAGCCGCCGTGGTGGGCGCTGTGGCGGTCGCGGCGGACGAGGCCGGGACAGACGAGGCGCCGCCTTCGTCGCGGCCGACCTCGGGGGTCACCACCGGCGCCTGGGACCGGCGCGGCCGGTGTGCAGGGGGACGCTCCGCGCTCTGACCGGGGCCCGTATCGCCGGTGACCCCGGACCCGGAGGCGTTGCCCTGGCCGTTCGAGGACCCGGGTGCGGCCGGCGGTGCGGCAGCCCGACCCGTTGGCGAACCGGCCTGACGGTCCTTGATGACGGTAATGAGGTCGCCCCTGCGCATCGCGGCAATGCCGGGAATACCCATGTCGGCGGCCATGCTCTGGAGCTCAGCCAGGCGCAGCGCGCTCAGGCCCCGCCGCTTAGGGGCTTGGTCGGCCGCGGTGGACAGCTCGATGGTGTCGGTCACGCAGGATCCTTCTCCTCGTATGAAGCTTGGACCGATCCAAGCCTGTGGGTGCCCCGCCACCGTCGTGGTGCGCGCCCCGGTTCGGTGAGGACGTCTGGCGCACATCGGAGAGGCTGTGGGGAGTCACTCGTCGTCCACGACCTCGTGCGGTCGTGCGTCGTCCGTCGCCGGTGAACCACAGGCGGAGGGCGATACGACGGTTCGCTTCGGTGATGAGCACGTCACGGCCATCCACGGGACGGGCGGTGCGGGGTGGTGGATGTGCTTCCGCGCCGCCCCACGCAACGGGGTCAGACGTAACTCTCCCTGAGAAGCACCTCAAATGTAGCACGTTCCGCCTGGACGCCCACCTCGGGTATCCCCGGGCAGACCGCCCGCCAGCCGAGGGGCAGGTCCGCGACGACGTCCCGGATGGTTCCTGGACGCGCCAGCACCAGCACGCCCGGTCCCGCCCCGGAGATCACCGCGGCATGCCCGCGGGCGCGGAGGCGGTCGACGAGGTCCATGGCGCCGGCCAGGGACGGGCGGCGCTGCTCCTGGTGTAGCCAATCCCGGGTGGCCGGCAGCAGCAGGTCGGGGTGGCCGGTGACTGCGTGCACGAGCAGGCCGACCCGGGCCCCGTTCAGGGCGGCGTCACGATGCGGTAGGTGCGCGGGGAGCACGCCGCGGGCCGTGATCGTCGCCAGCATCTCCTCCGGCACGAGCACGACCGGGCGGATGTCGGGGTGCACCGCGATCTGCACGGTCCGTACCGAGGGGAGCGACGCCGACGGGTCCCCGTCGGCGTCGTCAATCTCGCCCGGGGTGAAGTCGTCCTGCCAGGACAGGGTCATTCCCCCGAACACACTGGCCGAGGCGTTGTCGGGATGCCCCTCCAGGTAACCCGACAGGTCGTTGGTGAACTCCAGGCCCAAGGGCACGACCGAGTGGGCCACGTTGCCGGGGTCAGCGAGGCGCGTGGGCTCAAAGGGGTCAGAGGGGTCCGCAGGGTCCGCGTAGGGGGTGGCCAGGGCCTGCGCCAACGCCACCCCGGCGACGATCGCGGCCGCCGACGAGCCCAGGCCGCGTCCCTGCGGGATGGTGTTGTGGCAGACCAGGAGGACCCCTGTGGGTTGGGCGACCCCGAGCACCTGCCAGGCCCGACGCATCGTGGCTAGGACCAGGTGTCGTTCGTCGGCGGGCACGTCGGGGTCGTCGGTTCCGTCCCGGCCCAGGACCACTCGCACTCCGGGTTCGTCCGAGACGCCGGCGAGGTATTCGTCCCAGAGGCCGAGGGCCAAACCGACCGAGTCGAAGCCGGGCCCGAGATTGGCGCTGCTGCCCGGCACCCGGACCCGCACGGCCGACCCCGGCCGCGGAGACACGACCGCCCCGGGTCGCCTCATCCCGGACACGGTCTCTCCTAGTCCCGCAGGCCCAGGGCGTGCGCGGCGCTGACCGCATCGCCCGGAATACGGGTCGGCACGATGTCGCTCCCGTCGGCCGCCTTCAGCGCCCAGCCGGCGTCCTTGAGGCCGTGCCCGGTGACGGTGCAGACGATCGTCACCCCGGGCGGGACCCGGCCGGCCTCGTGCATCATGAGCAGCCCGGCCACACTTGCTGCCGAGGCCGGCTCGACGAAGATGCCCTCGGTCGCCGAGAGCAACCGGTGGGCGGCCAGGATCTGACGGTCGCTGACCATGTCGATCAGCCCGTCGGACTGGTCGCGTGCCTGTTCGGCCTGGGCCCAGGAGGCGGGATTGCCGATCCGGATTGCGGTCGCGATCGTCTCCGGGTGGTCGACCGGATGCCCCCGCACGATCGGGGCGGCGCCCTCTGCCTGAAATCCCCAGATTCGCGGGAGGTGGGTGGCCGGACCACCGTGCGCATGTTCCCCCGGTGCGCCCGGGGTGCCCTCGTGGTATTCCCGGTATCCGCGCCAGTAGGCGGTGATGTTGCCGGCGTTGCCGACCGGCAGGCAGTGGATGTCGGGGGCGTCGCCGAGGCTGTCGACGATCTCGAACGACGCCGTCTTCTGGCCCTCGATCCGGGCCGGGTTAACAGAGTTGACCAGCTCGACGGGGTACGCCTCGGACAGCTTGCGGGCCACCGTGAGGCAGTCGTCGAAATTGCCGTCCACCTGCAGTAGCGTCGCCCCGTGCGCGATCGCCTGGGATAGCTTGCCCATCGCGATCTTGCCGTCCGGCACCAGGACCCCGCAGGTCATCCCGGCCTTGGTGGCGTACGCGGCGGCCGAGGCACTGGTGTTTCCGGTGGAGGCGCAGATAACGGCCTTGGCCCCGGCGCGGGCCGCGACCGAGATCGCCGTGGTCATACCCCGGTCCTTGAACGAGGCGGTCGGATTCAGTCCTTCGTACTTGATGTGCACCTGCGCACCGACCCGCTCGGACAGCCGTTCGGCGTGGATCAGTGGAGTGCCCCCCTCACGAAGTGTGACGACCGGCGCGCCGGCCAGCATCGGTAACCGGTCGGCATACTCCCGGATGACGCCGAGCCATTGGTGGGCCACGATCAGTCCCCCTCCACCCGCATGACCGAGTTGACCCCATGCACGGTCTCCAGCCCGGCCAACGCGTCCACCGTGGCGGCCAGGGATTCGTCGGCCGCGCTGTGCGTGACGATGACGAGGTCGGCACGCAACTCCCCAGTGGGGTGGTCGGGATCGACCGGTCGGATGTGCTGGCGGACCTGCTCGATGGACACCTCGTGCGCGGCGAACACCCGGGCGATCTGAGCCAGCACGCCGGGCCGGTCGGCGACGTCGAGGCTGACGTAATACCGGGTCCGGGCCTGCCCCATCGGCACGATGGGCAGATCGGCGTACGCGGATTCGCGCGGACCCAGTCCGCCGCGGACCTGGTGGCGGGCCACCGCCACGACGTCCCCCAGGACCGCGGAGGCGGTCGGGTCGCCGCCCGCGCCCGGTCCATAGAACATTAGCTGACCAGCGGCCTCGGCCTCGACGAACACGGCGTTGAACGCCTCGCGCACCCCAGCCAGCGGGTGGGTCCGGGAGATCATCGCCGGGTGCACCCGCACCGACACCCCCGCGCCGGGGGTGTGCTCGCAGATCGCCAGCAACTTGACGACGCAGTCCATGTCCTTGGCGGCTTGGATGTCGGCGGCCGTCACCTCGGTGATCCCCTCGCGGTAGACGTCCCGCCCGGAGACCCGGGTGTGGAAGGCCAGTGAGGCGAGGATGGCAGCCTTGGCGGCGGCGTCGAACCCCTCGACGTCGGCCGTCGGGTCGGCCTCGGCGTAGCCCAGAGCCTGGGCCTGCCCGACCGCCTCGGCGAACCCAGCCCCGGTGCTGTCCATTTTGTCCAGGACGTAGTTCGTGGTGCCGTTGACGATACCGAGGACCCGGCGTACTCGGTCCCCGACAAGCGAGACCCGCAGCGGTCGCAGCAGCGGGATGGCCCCCGCGACGGCGGCCTCGAAGTACAGGTCGACGCCGTACCGCTCGGCGGCGGCGTACAGCGTCGGGCCGTCGTCGGCCAGCAACGCCTTGTTCGCGGTGACGACGCTGGCGCCGTGCTCCATGGCCCGCAGGATGAGCCCGCGTGCCGGCTCGATCCCGCCGATCACCTCGATGACGATGTCGGCCCGGGCCACCAGGTCCTCGGCGTCGGTGACGAACAGCTGCGCGGGCACTCCGGTCTCGGACCGGTCCCGGCCGGCCCGACGCACGGCGACGCCAACGATCTCCAGCGGCCGTCCGACCCGGGCGGCCAGATCAGGCGCGTTCCCGGTGAGAAGGCGGGCCACCGACGATCCGACGACGCCGCAGCCCAGCAGGGCAACCCGAAGCGGTGCGCCGTCCGGCCCTCCCGCGTTCACTCGCACTCCTTCGGCCGCCGGCATGATGACAGTGCCAATCATCCTGCCGGGGTCCACTCGTCGCACGGCAGCTCATCCACATGACGGACCCGGCGCGTGGGCTCGTCGGCGAGTGACCGTGGCGGTGGGTCGACGGCGATGGATCGACGGCGGTGAGATCGACGGCGGTGAGATCGGCGTCAGAGCGGTTCGTCGACGTCGAGGGCGAGCAGGTCCTCGATGGTCTCGCGGCGGACGATCGCCCGCGCCGTTCCGTCCCGGACGGCGACGACCGGTGGGCGCGGCACATGGTTGTACTGGCTGGACAGCGCGCGGCAGTAGGCCCCGGTCCCGGGTACCGCGATGAGGTCGCCCGCCCGCAGGTCGGCGGGCAGGTACTCGTCCATGACGACGATGTCGCCGCTCTCGCAGTGCTTGCCGACCACCCGGGACAACGCCGGCGGGGCCTGGCTGGCCCGGTTGGCGATGGTGGCCGAGTAGTCCGCCTCGTACAGCGCCGGCCGGATGTTGTCACTCATCCCCCCGTCGACGCTGACGTAGCTGCGGCGTACCCCGCCGTCCAGGTCGACGTCCTTGACCGTCCCGACCTCGTAGAGGGTGAACGTGCTCGGCCCAGCGATGGCCCGGCCGGGCTCGACCGAGAGCCGCGGCCGGGGAAGGCGGAGGTCGGCGCATTCGTGCTCGACGATCCGGGCCAAGGCGCCGGCCAGCTCCGGCGGGGTCATCGGGGTCTGTTCGCTGGTGTAAGCGATCCCGAAACCCCCGCCGAGGCCCAGCTCCGGAAGCAGCACATCATGGTCGGCCGCCACCTGCGCGTGCAGACGCAGCAGTCGGCGGGCGGCCACCTCGAAACCGGCTGCATCGAAGATCTGGCTGCCAATGTGACTGTGCAGGCCGAGCAGGTCCAGGTCGTCGCCGTGCGCGAGGATCTGTTCGACGGCCTTGGCGGCGTGCCCGCCCGCCAACGAGAAGCCGAATTTCTGGTCCTCGTGGGCGGTGGCGATGTAGGCGTGCGTGTATGCCTCGACACCGACGGTGACCCGGATCTGGACCGGGGCGCGCACGCCGAGCTGGGCGGCGATTTCGGCCAGTCGCTCGATCTCGGTGAACGAATCGACCACGATGCGGCCGATGCCGCGTCCCTGGTAGCGCAGGGCGTGTTCCAGCTCAGCCGTCGACTTGTTGTTGCCGTGCAGGCCGATCCGCTCCGCGGGGAAGCCGGCCCGCTCGGCGACCGCCAGCTCACCGCCGGTGCACACGTCCAACCCAAGACCCTCGGCCTCGATCCACCGAGCCACCTGGGTGCACAGGAACGCCTTGCCCGCGTAGTACACGTCCGCCCCGGGTCGGCTGGGGTCGGCGGCGAACGCCTCCCGGAATCCCCGGGCCCGGGACCGAAAGTCGGCCTCGTCGAGGACGTAGGCGGGGGTGCCGAACGCGCGCGCGAGAGTGATCACCTCGACTCCACCGACCTGTAGCCGGCCGGCCGCGTCGCGACGCACCGAGGCGGCCCACAGCTGGGGCAGGAGCTCATTGACATCCGAGGGGTGGGGCAGCCACAGCGGGGGGCCGCCGTACCCCTCGGCGTGCAGGGCACCGGCCTCGTGAGCTCTCATTCGGCTCGCCCTCGGTGTCCGCGACCTGGTTGCGCGGCGTCACTGCCGGTCATAGCCGCTCCGGGGCACTCACCCCGAGCAGTCCCAGCCCATTGGCGAGCACCTGGCGAGCGGCGTTGTTCAGCCACAGGCGCGCCCGGTGCAGGTCGGTAACCTCTTCGTCGCCGTACGGGCGAATCCGGCAGTCGTCATACCACTTGTGTAGCCGGGCGGCCAGCTCCTCCAGGAAGCGGGCGACCCGGTGCGGCTCCCGCAGCGTGGCGGCCTGGACGACAACACGGGGGTAGTCGCCGAGGACGGCCAGCAGGGCCGACTCGGACTCGTGGGTCAACAGGGCAGGGTCGAAACCGTCGGCCAGCGCCACCCCGTCCTCGGCGGCCAGACGGTCGACGTTGCAGGTCCGCGCGTGGGCGTACTGGACGTAGTAGACCGGGTTGTCGTTGCTTCGCCTGGTCAGCACATCGAGGTCGATGTCGATGGTCGAGTCCGACGAGGAGCGGGTCAGCGAATACCGAGCCGCGTCGACGCCGACGGCTTCGACCAGATCCTCCAGGACCACGACGGTCCCAGCCCGCTTGCTCATCCGGACCGGCTGACCGTTGCGAACGAGGTTGACCATCTGACCGATGAGGATCTGCAGGTTCTGCCCGGGGGTGTCGCCGAACGCGGCGCACATCGCCATCATCCGCGCCACGTAGCCGTGGTGATCGGCGCCGAGCATGATGATGACCTGGTCGTACCCACGTTGCCGCTTGTCCAGGTAGTACGCCAGATCGCCGGAGATGTAGGCCGGCTGACCGTCCGACTTGATGACGACGCGATCCTTGTCGTCCCCGAAGTCGGTGGTCCGCAACCACAGTGCGCCATCGCGGTAGTACATGTGGCCGTACTCGCCGAGCCGTTGTACCGCACGATCGACCGCCCCGCTGGCGTGCAGGTCGTTCTCGTGAAAGTAGACGTCGAAGTCGACGCCGAAGTCGTGCAGGGAGACCTTGATATCGGCAAACATCAGCTCGACCCCGGCCGCCCGGAACCGCTCCTGCGCCTGATCGTCGGGCAGCTCCAGGATCCCGGGCTCGCCGGCGCTGACCCTCGCGGCGATGTGGGTGACGTAGGCCCCCGCGTACCCGTCCTCTGGAGCCTCCTGCCCACGAGCGGCGGCCAGCAGGGACCTGGCGAACCGGTCGACCTGCGCACCGTGGTCGTTGAAGTAGTACTCCCGGGTCACCTGTGCGCCGCAGGCGGTCAGGATGCGGGCCAGCGCGTCGCCGACCGCGGCCCACCGGGTACCACCGAGGTGGATGGGACCGGTGGGGTTAGCGGAGACGAACTCCAGGTTGATCCGAAGGCCGGCGAGGGTGTCGTTGGTGCCGTACCCGGCGCCAGCCTGCACGATGGTCCGGGCCAGGGCGCCGGCGCTGGCGGCGTCCACGGTGACGTTGAGGAAGCCGGGTCCGGCGATCTCGACTCTCTCGATGCCCGGCACCGGACGCAACCGGTCGGCGAGCAGGGCGGCCACGTCCCGCGGGGGCCGGCCGGCGGCCTTCGCCAGCTGCATCGCCACATTGGTCGACCAGTCGCCGTGCTCGCGGTTGCGCGGCCGCTCAACCCGAACCTCGTGAGGCACGTCGGCGACGAGCTTGCCGGCGGCGACGGCCTCCGTCAGTGCGGTCCGGATGGCCGCGGCGAGTTCCTGCGGTGTCACGTCCGGAATTCTACGGACGCCCAGGTGGTAGCGATCGCCGGTCTCACCGCCACTCCGGGGCCGCTGCCGCCGTGCCGCCCGTCCACCGTGAACTCGGTGCGGTCGTCCAGGGCGGCGCGGATCGGCACCGGCTCGCCCCGCCACCCGGCGGGTCCGCGAACACGGAGTCCGTCGCCGTGCTGGTAGTCTCGACCGGTGCCGTGGGGGTCCACGGCACGTGCCGCCCCCGTAGCTCAGGGGATAGAGCGCCGCCCTCCGGAGGCGGAAGCGCAGGTTCGAATCCTGCCGGGGGCACCCATCCCGCGGCTCTGCCGATCCTTATGCCGTCCACGTCCCCGGGCCTTTGCGCCCAAGGCCTTCCCGCCGACCTCGCGGACGAGGGTTTGTGCATCGGGGACTTACTGGGAAAGGTCGGCTTGACCACCTTCGGCCGCAGGTGAGTTTGTGGGGTCCAGTCGTGAGGGCAACGAAAGCAGGAAAGCGATCAGGGCGGCCGTGACCACCTCCGGATTGTCCAGGTTCGCCACGTGTCCGGCATCCGGCACAACGACCTCGCGGATCCCCTCCGCGGCGGCCCACCTCGGCCCGATCCGGTGCACCTGGAACGTCGTGTCCCGCTCGCCTCTAATCAGGCACAACGGCACCGGGGTGCGGTATGTCGGATCGGGGTCGAGCAGCTCGCCACCGGCCCGGACCGCCTGGAGCAGTTCGGTCCGGGTTGCCCGCCTCAGCAGGTCGAGGACCAGGGGCCGCAGCTGCGGGTTCGGCGAGGACCCCGCCACCAGACGGACCATCAGCCGATGGATGAGCGGGGTCGGCAGGACCGACAAGGCCGAGGCGGCCCGTCGCAGGGGAACACGCTCGCCACGGCGCAGCGGACCGGTGATCCACGGGGCCCCCAGCACGACCAGTCCGGCGAAACGGTCCGGCCGCGCCCGGACAGCGGCCTGGGAGATACCTCCGCCGAGGGACTGTCCGACCAGAACCGGCAGGTCCAGACCGAGGTGGTCGACGAGGGCGATCAGGTCGTCTCTGGCGCCCCGGCCCGTGAACGGGGCGGTGGTCGGTCGGGAGGCCCCGAACGGCGGGGTGTCCCAAGTGATCACCCGGAAGCCCGCGGCTGCCAAGGGCTCCACCTGCGGGGCGAAGCTGGTGTGGTCTCCCCCGGCGCCATGGGTCATCACCACGCTGATCGGGCCCGACCCGACGTCCCAGTAGTGCACTGGGGTGCCGTGCCTGTCGAAGACGCGAGCGTCGACGTCTACCATGATGGACCTCCTGCCGGCTGTGCCTCCGCAACATCACCAACCACCCCAACGTGCCACATCGGCGGGGTTCGTGGAGCGCACCGGCGGCACCAGCCGCACAGGGAGCCGGTGGGTCAGCGGACGGCCACGCCCGCCGTGGCCGACGGAGCCGCCGCTGATGGCGAGGTGGCCGGCGCCAGGGACAGCGGTTTCTCGACGAGACCGAACAGCGCTACGGCCGGGACGAGCGTGGCGACCAACGCCACAGGCAGGATCGCCCAGGCCATCCCGGTCCAGTGGTGATCACTGGGGCTGACCCGGGCAAGGACCAGGAAGACGAACTGCAGTGCGAGCCCGTGGACGAGGTAGTACGAGTAGCTCATGTTGCCGAGCCAGCGCAGCGGCGTCCACGACAACGACCGTCTCAGCACATGCCCCGCCCGCAGGGCCGTCCAGCACAACGCACCGAAGGCCGTGCCGAGCACCACGACGCGCGCGATCTCCGACCACACCGGCATGCTGCCCGTCGTGCCCTCGGCGCGGGGCACGCCCTCCAACGCGCCGGATATCGCGACACCCCCGACGGTGAGGGCCAAGACGGCCCATTCCATGCTGCGCTTCGTGCCGAATGTGGCGTCACGGCGGGAGAACTCGTACACAAGGATTCCGGAAAGAAACATCAGCAGTCGGACATGGCTGGCCTGGGTCAGGAACGAAAGTGCAACCAGCGCCGCGGCCGACCCGGCAAAGAAGCGAATTCGGTTGCGCGGCGACCACCGCCACATCCTGGTGACGGCGACCACCAGGGGGATGGCAAGGTAGTAGAAGACCTCGTAGCTCAGAGACCAGGCGACCGTCAGCAGCGGTTCGATGGGCAGCATCCCCGGCAGCAGCATCAGGTTCTCCGCCAGGTACGGCAGGGCGTTCTCTCCGCCTTCGGGGATCTTGCTGACGGCCGGGAAGACCACAGACAGCCCCACGTACAGCACGAACACCGCCAGGAAGGCCGGGTAGATCCGCTGGAAGCGGCGGCGGAAGAACGCCGAGGGCCGTGAGCGGCGGCGGATGACGGTGCCGTAGATGAGGAATCCGCTGAGGACGAAGAACAGATCGACTCCACTATGTCCGATGCCCCAGAGGAAACCCAGGTTCTGCGCCGTCCCGCTGCCCTGCTCGATCCACGGCGCCGACAGCGACTGAAAATGAACAAAGAAGACGAGGAGAACGGCGAGGCCGCGAAGGCCTTCCATCGGCAGATTGCGCCCGGGGTGATCCCCGGTCAGTTCGAACAGGCCGACACAGCGCCGTCGCACCGCGGTCCAGATCATCGAGTCATCCCTCACAATCGCGGTGGGGGCAGCGAAGAAGCCAGCTGCAGGCTTCTGGATCCCCCTACCGGAGTGTGTCATCGGTCCGCAATTGAGACGGGCGATTTCGCGGAATCCGATGGCGGCCGGTCGATCCTCAGCGCTGACTGGCGTCGCTGACCTCGCCGACGAGCACCTCGATGACGTCCTCGAGGAACACCACCCCGGTGACCCGTCCGGACGGGTCGACCACACGGGCCAGGTGGGAGCCGGTGCTGCGCATCGACTCCAGAACGTCCTCGATCTCGTCCCCGGGGGCCACCGTGGCCAGGCGGCGCACCCGTTCGGCCGGGACCGGTCGGGTCCGTTCCACGTCACCCGCGTACAGGGTGTCCTGGAAGTGCAGGTAGCCGTTGATCTCCCCGGAGGCGCCCTGGATCGGATAGCGGGAGAACCCCCGCTTGGCGACGAGGCGTTCCAGGTCCGCCGGGGTGTTGTCGGGTCCCAGCGTGACCAGCTGGTCCACCGGCACGGCCACCTCGCTGGCCACCCGGTCGCTGAACTCGATGACCCGGGTGGTCAGGCCGTGCTCGTGTTCGGCGATCAGGCCCTCGCGGGCGCTCTCGGTGATGATGTGGTGCACCTCCTGGGCGGTGAACGCGGACGTGATCTCGTCCTTGGGCTCGATCCGCAGCATCCGCACCAGGCTCTTGGCCACAGCCTCCATCACCCGGATCAGAGGTCGCAGGGCCCGGGTCAGGATCAGCAGCGGCGGCGTCAGCAGCAGGGAGGATCGTTCCGGGCCGGCGATGGCGATGTTCTTCGGCACCATCTCTCCGAGCACGACATGCAGGTAGGCGACGATCATCAGGGCCAGCGCCAGCGCGATCGGGTGACTCAGCGACTCGCTCAGTCCGAGGGCCCCCAGGACCGGCACGATGAGGTGATGCAGCGCGTCCTCCGCGACCGCGCCGAGCATCACCGAGCACACCGTGATGCCCAGCTGCGCGCAGGCCAGCAACGAGGCCACCTGCTCCAGGGCCTGCAGGCACAGCTGCGCCCGCCGGCTGCCCGCCTGCGCCATCGGCTCCAGCTGCGAGCGACGGGCGGCCATCAGGGCGAACTCGGCGCCCACGAAGAAGGCGTTCCCGACCAGCAGCCCCACCGACACGGTCAATGCCGTCCCTGGCGTCACGGCGCGTGCCCCCCACCGGAGTGACGGAACCGCGGCGGCGGGATGACCACCCGCTCGCCGGGCGCGACCGAGGCTCCCGTGGGAGCGTGTGTCAGGACCGCCACATCCAGGTTCTGGGTCACCGGGTCGATCGGCAGAAACCGCAACCGCTCGATCCGCCGGTCACCGACGGCTTCCACGCGGATCCGCCAGCCGATCACCTCGACGATGTCCCCGACCGCCGCCAGCCGTCCCAGGGCGGCCATCATGAAGCCGCCCATGGACTCGTAATCGGGGCCGTCGGGCACCGGCGCGCCGATCCGGTCGCGTACCTCGTCGGGTCGCCACATCGCCGGAACGGTCCAGGTCCCGTCCGGGCCGCGGCGGGCGGTGGTGCGGATCCGGTCGTGCTCATCAGCGACCTCGCCGACCAGCTCCTCAACGACGTCCTCGAGCGTGACGATTCCCGAGGTGCCACCGTACTCGTCCACCACGACGGCGAGCTGGTGGCCCACCCCGCGCAGCAGCTTCATCAGCGGATCGAGGCGGATCGTCTCGGGCACCACGGCCGGCTCCACCATCAGCGCGGACACCGGGACTTCGTGGCGTCGCTGATGCGGCACCGCGATGGCCCGCTTCACGTGCACCAGTCCGTCTATGTCGTCGACGTCCCCGCCGGTGACCGGGAACCGCGAGTGCCCGGTCTGCCGGGCCAGGCCGACCACGTCCGCGGCGGTGGCGAGCCGTTCCACCGCGACGCAGCGCACCCGGGGGGTCATCACGTCGACGGCGGTCCGCGAGCCAAAGTCCAGGGACCGGGTGACTCGCACCGCCGTGTCCTGATCGAGGGTCCCCACTTGAGCGGAGCGTCGCACGATGGAAGCCAGCTCCTGGGGCGTCCGGGCGGCGGACAGCTCCTCCTGGGGGGTGACCCCCAACAACTCGAGAATGGCGTTGGCCGACCCGTTGAGCACCGCTATGAGCGGCTTCATGACCAGGCTGAACAACCGCATCGGGCGAGCGACCAGCTTCGCCATCCTCAGTGGGGCCGAGATGCCGAGGAACTGCGGCACCAGTTCGCCGAAGACCATGGAGAACAACGTCGCTATGATCAGAGCCGCGGTGGAGCCGACCGCATCGACGCTCTCTTCGGGCACGCCGACGGCCCGCAGCGGTCCGATCAGCAACATCCCCACCGACGGCGTCGCCAGGTAGCCCAGGACCAGGGTGGTCAGCGTGATCCCCAGCTGGGCCGCGGACAGGTGCGTGGACAGACGGCGCAAGGCCGCCAACACCGGTTTGGCGGCAACGTCCCCCTCGTCAACCGCCCGTTGAACCGAGGAGCGATCCAGGGCGACGAAGGAGAACTCGGCGACGACGAAGACCGCGGTTCCCAGGGTCAACACCGCCCCCAGGGCGATCAGCAGCCATTGCTCCATAGTTGACTCAGTGTAGATGGGCCGCTCACAGACCCGTCCGCCTCAACCCTCGGACGCTGAGCAGCCAGCAGGTATCTTGACTGGGAGGCGACCGTGCGACCGGTGCACGCTGGCCGCCTGAATATGGCCGTCACCGTGGACGAACGAAAGAGGCTCAGCGCCGTGCCTGATAAGCCCCCGAATAACGACCCCCTGGCGGCCTTCGGGACCAACGAATGGCTCGTCGACGAGCTGTACGAGCACTACCTGCGCGACAAGCACTCCGTCGATGAAGCCTGGTGGGATTTCTTCGCCGGCTACACCCCTCAGGACGGCTCAGGCAACGGGGCGGCGGGCGTGGCGCCCGCACCGGCCGCCCCCGCACCAGCCGCCTCTGTCCATGCCGCCCCCGCGCTGACGACCCCTGGGTCCCCGGCCGCCCCGGTGACGTCGCCCGCGGCGGCCGCTCCGGCTGCGGGCGGCCCCGAGGCTCCCGCCGCTTCCGGGCTGGCCCCGGCAACGACCCCGGCACATGCCGCGCGTCGGGCCGCCCCGGCCCCAAAACCCCGCGACACCCCGGCCGTCAGCCCCCCTCAGACCGACGACGCGGAGGTGGTCACCGCGATCAAGGGCCCGGCGGCCCGGATCGTGGCGAATATGGACCTCAGCCTGACTGTGCCGACCGCCACCAGCGTGCGGCAGGTGCCGGCCAAGCTGATGATCCACAACCGGATCCAGATCAACGAGCACCTCCGGCGTAACCGGGGTGGCAAGGTGTCCTTCACCCACATCATCGGCTACGCCATCGTCAAGGCGCTGGGTGCGATGCCGAGCATGAATTGCGCCTTCGACGAACGAGACGGCAAGCCGGTCCTGGTCCAGCCGGCCCACGTCAACTTCGGTCTGGCCATCGACCTGCCCCGGCCGGATGGTTCGCGGTCCCTGGTGGTCCCCTCGGTCAAGGCCGCCGAGAAGATGGACTTCTTCCAGTTCTGGAACGGGTACGAGCAGCTGGTCCGCAAGGCCCGCGGTAACAAGCTCACCGTCGAGGACTTCACCGGCACCAGCATCACCTTGACCAACCCCGGCACCATCGGCACGGTCCACTCCGTTCCCCGACTGATGAAAGGGCAAGGGGCGATCATCGGTGTGGGGGCCATGGAGTACCCAGCCGAGTGGCAGGGCGCCAGCGCCGAAACCCTGGCCCGGCACGGCATCAGCAGGATCCTCACGCTGACCTCGACCTACGACCACCGGATCATCCAGGGCGCGGCCTCGGGTGACTTCCTGCGGATGGTGCACCAGTACCTGCTCGGCGGCAACGGGTTCTACGACGAGATCTTCGAAAACCTGCGGATACCGTACGAACCGTTCCGGTGGAGTCAGGACATCGCGGCCACCCACGACGAGGACATCAACAAGACGGCTCGGGTCCAGGAGCTGATCCACTCCTACCGGGTGCGCGGGCACCTGCTGGCCGACACCGACCCACTGGAGTACGTCCAGCGCCGTCACGAGGACCTTGACCTTGACAACCACGGGCTGACCCTGTGGGACTTCGACCGGGAGTTCGCCACCGGCGGTTTCGGTGGCAAGCCGCTGAGCACCCTGCGCGAGATCCTCGACCTCCTGCGGGACTCCTATTGCCGCACCATCGGCGTGGAGTACATGCATATCCAAGACCCCGAGGAACGGGTCTGGATGCAGCAGAAGCTGGAGGTCAAGCAGGCCAAGTTGTCCCGCGACGAGCAGATGCGCATCATGCGCCGGCTCAACGCCGCCGAGGCGTTCGAGACGTTCCTGCAGACCAAGTACGTCGGGCAGAAGCGCTTCAGCCTCGAGGGCGGGGAGTCGGTCATCGCCGTCCTGGATCGAATCCTGTGCCGCGCCGCTGACGACGGCATGGACGAGGTGTGCATCGGCATGCCGCACCGGGGCCGGCTCAACGTGCTGGCCAATATCGCCGGCAAGTCCTACGGGCAGATTTTCCGGGAGTTCGAGGGCGCCCAGGACCCGCGGTCGGTCCAGGGCTCCGGTGACGTCAAGTACCACCTCGGCACCGAGGGCGTGTTCGTCGCCGAGGAAGGCCAGACGACCAAGGTCTACCTCGCCGCCAATCCCTCCCACCTGGAGGCGGTCAACCCGGTGCTGGAAGGCATCGTCCGGGCCAAGCAGGACCGGCTCGACCTGCGTGGTGAGTCCTTCACGGTGCTGCCGGTGCTGATGCACGGGGACGCCGCCTTCGCCGGACAGGGCGTGGTGTTGGAGACGATCCAGCTGTCTCAACTGCGTGGGTACCGCACCGGCGGGACGATCCACGTCATCGTCAACAATCAGGTGGGCTTCACCACCGCCCCGACCAGCTCGCGGTCCTCGGTGTACTCCTCCGACCTGGCCCGGGCCATCCAGGCACCGATCTTCCACGTCAACGGCGACGACCCGGAGGCCTGCGTGCGGGTGGCCGAGCTGGCCTTCGAGTTCCGGCAGGTCTTCGCCAAGGACGTCGTCATCGACATGGTCTGCTACCGCCGCCGCGGTCACAACGAGGGCGACGATCCATCGATGACCCAGCCCTTGATGTACCAACTGATCGAGGCAAAGCGAAGTGTCCGGACGCTCTACACCGAGGCGCTGATCGGTCGTGGTGACATCAGCGTCGAGGACGCGGAGGCGGCGCTGCGGGACTACCAGGGCCGCCTGGAACAGGTGTTCATCGAAACCAGGGAGGCGACCAAGGCCGCGCCCGCCACGGGGCCGGACGAGCCCCACAATCAGGCCGGACCCGCTGGCTTGGAGCGGCCCGCAGCGCAGGTGGCGGACGAACACGCCGAGGCCACGGCTCGTCCCACCGCCATCGGGATGGACACCCTGCACCACCTCGGCGACGCGTTCACCAAGCCCCCGGAGGACTTCACCGTCCACCCCAAGCTGGCCCAGCTGCTTCAGCGTCGCACCGCGATGACGAGGGAGGGTGGGATCGACTGGGGCATGGGCGAGCTGCTCTCCTTCGGCAGCCTATTGATGGAAGGCATCCCGGTACGCCTGGCCGGGCAGGACAGCCGTCGCGGCACCTTCGTCCAGCGACACGCGGTGCTGATCGACAAGATCACGGCGGCCGACTGGTCCCCGCTGGCACATCTGGCCGACGATCAGGCCAAGCTCTGGGTGTACGACTCGTTGCTGTCCGAGTATGCGGCGATGGGTTTCGAGTACGGCTATTCGGTAGAGCGCCCGGACGCGCTCGTGCTGTGGGAGGGGCAGTTCGGCGACTTCGCCAACGGCGCCCAGACGATCGTGGACGAGTTCATCTCCTCCTCCGAGCAGAAGTGGAACCAGCGCAGTTCGGTGGTGCTGCTGCTGCCGCACGGGTACGAGGGCCAAGGACCGGATCACTCCTCCGCAAGGATCGAGCGCTACCTGCAGATGTGCGCGCAGGACAACATGACGGTGGCCTACCCCTCGACCCCGGCGTCGCACTTCCACCTCTTGCGCCGGCAGGCCTACGCTCGGCCGCGCAAGCCGCTCATCGTGTTCACCCCCAAGCAGCTGCTCCGGCTCAAGGGAGCCACCAGCTCACCGGAGGACTTCACCAACGGCACCTTCCAGCCGGTGATCCGGGACGCCTCGGCGCCCGAGCCGCACGGGGTGCGCCGTGTCCTGCTGGCCTCCAGCCGGCTGCTGTACGACCTCGCGGCCGAACGGGAGCGCCGCTCCGACCGGACCACGGCGATCCTGCGAGTCGAGCAGCTGTACCCGCTGCCGGCGGCCGAGATCGCCGCGGCCCTCGCGGAGTATCCCAATGCGGATCTCCTGTGGGCGCAGGACGAACCGGCCAACCAGGGCGCCTGGCCGTTCATGGCCCTCAACCTGCCCGCCGCACTGGCCGAGCACGGGGAGAACCGCCCGCTGCGGGTCGCCTCCCGTCCGCCCTCGGCGTCGCCGGCGACCGGGTCGAGCAAGAAGCATGCGGAGCAGTTGCAGACGCTGCTGGGTGAGGCCTTCGGGAGCTGACCACCTCGACTGCACGGCTTCCGAAGGGTCGGCCGCCCGATAGGGCAGAATGCCTCACGTGTACTTCACCGATCGCGGGATCGAGGAACTGGAGCACCGACGGGGTGAGGAGCGGGTCAGCCTCGGCTGGATGGGTGAACGGCTCCGGGTGTTCGTCGATCTCAACCCTGAGTTCGAGACCGCGATCGACCGGCTGGCCACGTGGCTGGCGCGGCCCGAGGATGACGAGGATTGAGCACCGTGAGCTGCCTGCGATGAGCACCGATCAGCACCGCCACCGCGGCGGCGAGGCCCCCGACGTCGCTGTCACCGAGTTCTTTCCCAGCGCCGACTCGATGGTTCACGACGGCCCCCGCGACGTGGGCCTGGTCTTCATCGGGGATTCGTTCGTCGCGGGATACGGAGACCCCAAGGGACTGGGCTGGGTCAGCAGGGTCGTCGGCCGCACCGGTCACCCCGACCTGAACCTGACCGCGTACAACCTCGGCGTTCGAGGGCAGAGCAGCGCAGACGTGCTGGCCCGCTGGCGCGCGGAGGGCGCCCCTCGATGGCAGGACCGGCGGGAACGTCGGCTGGTGCTGGGGGTGGGGCAGGGCGACATCACTGCGGGCATGACCACCGCCCGGTCCCGGCTGAACCTGGCCAATATTCTCGACGACGCCACCGCCCGCGGGATCGCCTCATTCGTTGTCGGTCCCCCGCCGACACTCGACCCGGCGGTCAACGCCCAGCTGGAGGGGCTCGTCGAGGCACAGTCGGATGTGTGCTCCCGCCGCTCGGTGCCGTATGTGGACACCTTCTACCCGTTGGTGGAGCACGACCAGTGGGTCGCCGAACTGGGTGCCTCGCCCGACCAGAGACACCCCGGCCAGGCCGGGTACGGGCTGCTGGCCTGGCTGGTGCTGCACGCGGGCTGGGAGAACTGGCTGGCCATCGGCGCCTGAGTTCACCGGGGCGCAGCGGTCGTTCGTGCCTCGCCGCCGAGTCAGCCGATCCGCTCGGCGAGCCGGGGCTGCAGGTCAGACGGTGAACGCGATCTTGCCGAACACCTCGCCGGCGGCCAGCCGTTCGAAGCCGGTTCGGGCCTGGCCCAGCGGCATGACCGAGTCGATCGCCACGTCGATGTTGCGGGCTACCACGAGCCGCGCCAGCCGGTCCAGCTCCTGCCGGTTGCCCATCGTCGAACCGACGATCCGAAGTTGCCGGAAGAACACCTTGGTCAGCTCCGTCCGCTTCGGGGAGTCACCCGACGTCGCCCCTGAGATGACGATGGTTCCGCCGGGGCGCAGCACGTTGACCGAGTGCGACCAGGTTGCTGCGCCGACGGTCTCCATCACCGCGTCCACCTTTTCCGGCAGCCGGGCGCCGGACTCGAAGACGGCCTCGGCCCCCAGCTTCAGCGCCTGAGCCCGCTTGGCCTCCTGCCTGCTGGTCACCCACATCCGCAGGCCGCCGACGACCCCCAGCTGGATCAGCGCCGTGGAGACGCCGCCGCCGGCCCCCTGGACGAGCACGAGTGACCCCGGCGTGACCCCGGCGTTGCTGAACAGCATCCGGTAGGCGGTCAGCCAGGCGGTCGGCAGAGTGGCGGCCGCCTCCCAAGACAGCTCGGCCGGCTTGGGGACCAGATTGCCGGTCGGCACCAGTACCCGCTCGGCGAACGTGCCCTGGTGGACCTCGGAGAACAGCGACCGCGCCGGGTCCAGCGTCTCGTCGCCCTGCCAGCCGTCGGAGGCGATGACGGCGTGCATGATCACCTCGTTGCCGGACTCGTCGACCCCGGCCCCGTCGCAGCCGAGGATCATCGGCAGCCGATCCGCGGGCAGCCCGACACCCTGCAACGACCATAGGTCGTGGTGGTTGAGGGTGGCGGCCCGCAGGGTGACCACCGACCACCCCGGGCGCGGGCTCGGATCGGGGCGGTCCCCAACGACCAAACCGGACAGCGGATCGGAGGTGGACTGGCTGGCGGCGTAGACGGCGAGCATGAAACGACAGTAGTGCGACCTGGACGGTCCGGTAGTCGTTGTCAGTCCCCGTCGTCCAGTCGTCCACCCCCCCAGGCCCGCCGGTTCGGCTGCGCTGGCCAGAGAGGCGAGGGCAGCGTGGAACCCCAGCGCGCCGGTCCCCCGATCACAGTCAACCCACTTAGGCTGGGGAGGGAGAGAGGACGACGCCCGGGGAGGATGCGTGCTGAGCAGAGTGGGGTCCCGCCAGCGGTGGGCCGCCGCGGATGCCGCGATCTGGTTCCTGGCCGTCTACATGGCGGTCTTCCTCCGGTATGACTTCAGCGTCGCCTCGCTGCAGAAGGGGCCCACCGTGGTGGCCGCCTCCATCTCGGCGTTGTCACAGATCGTGGTCGGGTCCACCTGGGGTCCGTACTCGGTGCGGCACTCGTTGGCCTCGTTCGAGGAGGTCGTGGACCTGGCCAGGGCAGTGGGCATCTCGGCGCTCCCGCTGCTGCTGTGGACCCTGGTGGTTTATCCGCCGCCGCTGGCCCGGTCCACCGCGATCATCGCCGCGATGCTCGCGCTGCTGACCATGTGCACCCTGCGCTTCGTTCGGCGCGCCTACTGGATCCGGCGCAGCCGTCGCCGCTCCGGCACCCGCCGCGCCCTGGTGTTCGGCGCCGGCGCCGGCGGGCACCGCATCGTTCGCGCCCTGCTGGCCGAGCGCAGCAGCCAGATCGTACCGGTGGGTCTGCTGGACGACGACCCGGCCAAACGCCGGCTGCGGATCCAAGGCGTTCCGGTGCTCGGCGGGCGGGACCAGCTGGCCGGGGCGGCCGACAGCACCGACGCTCAGATGCTGATCATCGCCACCACCCGGGCCTCCCCGCAGGTGTTGCGAGACCTGTCCGGGGCCGCCGCCGAGGCGGGGGTCGCGGTCAAGGTGCTGCCGAGTCTCAAAGACATCATGACCGAGCAACCGTCCATCAACGACCTTCGTGACCTGGACCTGGCCGACCTGCTCGGACGGCGACCGGTCAAACTCGACCTGGACTCCCTCGCCGCCCAGATCCGGGGAAAGCGCATCCTCGTCACCGGTGCCGGCGGGTCGATCGGATCCGAGCTATGCCGACAGATCTCCCGGTTCCAGCCGGCCCGCCTGTTCATGCTGGACCGGGACGAGTCCGGGCTTCACGCCACCCAGGTCAGCCTCACCGGACATGGCCTGCTCGACTCGGACGACACGGTGCTGGCCGATATCCGCGACGGGCCCACGCTGGTGGAGGTCATGCAGCGCTGCCAGCCGGACATGGTTCTGCATGCCGCGGCGCTCAAGCACCTGCCGTTGCTGGAGCGCTACCCGCTGGAGGCGTGGAAGACCAATGTGCTCGGAACCCTTAACGCCCTGCGGGCGGCGGCGGAGGCGGATGTGGAGACGTTCGTGACCATCTCCACCGACAAGGCGGCCAACCCGCGGTCGATCCTGGGCTACAGCAAGCGGCTGACCGAGATGCTGACCGCGCATTTCGGACTGGTCGAACGCGGCCGCTACGTCAGCGTCCGATTCGGCAACGTGCTCGGTTCCCGTGGCTCGGTGATCCCCACTTTCGCTGCGCAGATCGAGTCCGGCGGGCCGGTGACGGTGACCGACCCCAACGTGGAGCGTTACTTCATGCTCATCCCCGAGGCATGCCAGCTGGTGCTGCAAGCAGCTGCGATCGGCATCGACGGCGAGGTGATGGTGCTGGACATGGGCGAGCCGGTGCGCATCGTCGAGGTCGCCCGGACTCTGATCGGCATGTCGGGGCGGCGAGACATCGACATCGTGTTCACCGGCCTACGGCCCGGGGAGAAGCCGCAGGAGGAGCTGTTCTCCCCCACCGAGAACCGCAGGACGACGGTCCACGAGCTGATCGACGCGGTGGAGGTCCCCGCGCTGGATCCGGCCCAGTTGTCCCCCGGCCCGCTGACCCACCAGCAGGCCGGCGACTGGATGCGGGCGGCGGCGTCGACTCACCCGGCCCACCCAGCAGAGCCGATGTGCGCCGGGTCGGTCACTCCGGGGCCAGGCGGCCACGACCGGAAGGCTCCCCCGCCGGTGGTGGCGCTGCCGCCGGCGCTGTGACCGAGGTGGCCGCCGCGTCGCGCTGGGACCGGGTCAACCGCGTCGCGATCGTCGCGCTCGTGGTGTACGCCGCCTGGACCGTCGTGATCACCCCCGCGATCCCTGCTCCGCTGCACTGGGCGGTCCTGGCGGCCTTTGTAGTGCTGGCCGTGTTCGGGCTGCGCGGCAGCGGGGACGGCAGCGGGGACGGCAGCGGGGACGGCAGCGGGGACGGCAGCGGGGACGGCCGCGGGGACGGCCGCGGGGTCGGCAGCGGAGTAGTCCGGGCGCTCGCTCCGGTGGCGCTGCTGGTGTTCTGGCTGGTCTACGTGGCCTTCCTGCCGATCAGCACGAGGTGGTCGCCCGGGTCCCGGACAGTCACCCGAGAGGTCACCGCGCTGCTGGTGGCGGCGGCCCTCTCAGTGGCTCTGACGCTCCTGACGCGGGGACGTCGGCGGCTGATCGACGTGCTGCCATGGGCGTGGGCGGCCGTGTTCGTCACGACGCTCGGCATCGCCCTGTGGGAGTTGACGACGGCCCGGCACCTGATCGTGACCAGCACCGGCAGGTGGCTGGGCCAGCCGCGATCTCCCGCCGCCACCTTCATCAACCCCAACAACTACGCGTGCGTTCTGCTCGTCGTGTCCGGGCTGGGGATGCAGTACCTGTCCGCGGGGCTGCGCCGCCGGACCCGTTGGGTAGTCGCCGGCGGCGTCGTCGTGGCTCTGGCGGTCATGGCATCGACGTCCAGTCGCGGTGCCTTCCTGGCCGTGGGCGCCAACGCGGTCATCGCGGCTCACCTGTGGCTGGTCCGGCGACACGGATCCGGGGTGCTGAGGCGCTGCTACCGGACCCATCCGCGGCCAGTGTGGGCCGCGCTGGGAGCCGGGATGGTGGTGCTCGGGGTGGCCTTCCTGGTGCCGGCAGTCGCCGCTCGCAACCCCATCCTGGAGTGGATCCGCCCGACGGACACCAGGATCGCCTCCTCGGACAGTCTTCGGCTGGCGCTGACCCGCGCCGGACTGCGGTTCTTCGTCGACCGCCCGCTGACCGGCACCGGGGCCGGGTCCTTCGAGGTTCTGCTGCAGCGCCGCAATCCCCCCGGCGTCACGACCGTCACGAACATGCACAACGCGTTCGTCGAACTACTGTCCCAGTACGGGCTGATCGTCACCACACCGTTCCTGGTGCTGCTCGGAGCGTGCCTGGTGGCGCTCGCGCTTCCTCGACCGGGCGCTTTCAGGTCCGAGGAACGCGCCTCAGTGCCCAGCGCCCTCCTGGATCGGCCCGGGGCCCGGGCACAGCTGGCCTGCCTGCTGATCGCCATCGTCGTGACCGGGCTGTTGACCAGCTCCGCGTTGGTCTGGCCGATGTGGTGGGTGATGATCGCGCATGCGGCCGCCCTGAGCTGGGCCCTGGGCCCGGAGATCACCTGGCGCGCCCGAGCGAGTTCCCGCCGGCAGGCGCCCTGAATCGTGCGTCCACCCGGAACGCGGATCGGGCTCGCCCGGGTGCACGGCAGGTCGATGCTGCCGACCCTGGCCGACGGTGACCTCGTCGTCGTCGGTTATGGGCTGCAACCGCGCCCGGGGCGACTGGCCGTCGTGCAGTTACCCCCCGACGAGTCGGGACGGGCCCGACCACTCGCCGTCAAGCGCGTGACCGGGCCGGACCCGCAGGGCGGGTCCGGCTGGTGGGTGGAACGCGACAACCCCGGCGAGGGCGTGGACTCCTGGTCGGTCGGGCCGGTGCCGTCCTCGGCGATTCGGGCCGTGGTCCTCGTCAGACTCCCGCGCTGGGCAACCCGTCGATGGGGAGGGTGAGCCGATGAGCGTCTTCTGCCTCAGCTGCAACGTCAGCCTCGGGACTGGGTGACAGGTCCCAGCTGATGGCTGCGGCCTTCGCGACCCGGGACCGGTTTCCGCACCGTGCCGGTCGGGCGGCCACCTTCCTGGCGATCACCTTAGGCCTGCTCCTGTCCGGGGTGTGACTGCTTCACGACGGGCAGCTTGGGGAGATCGCCGTGTGGTCCCCGTCGCGGTGTCGCGGCGGGGTGGGTAGGTTGGGGTGGTACGAGCACGCCGTCGAAGGGATGATTCGTGATGTTCCGTCTGTTCGCTCCGATGATCGAGGTCAGCGCCCACTGTGACCTGCCGTGCGGCGTCTACGACCCTGCCCAGGCTCGGATCGAGGCCCAGTCCGTCAAGGCGATCGTCGAGAAGGCCGCCGCCAACAGCGACCCGACTTTCGTGATGCGCGCCACCATCATCAAGGAACAGCGTTCCCACCTGGTCAAGGAACACCTGTGGGTGCTATGGACCGATTACTTCAAGGCCCCTCACTTCGAGAAGTACCCGAACCTGCACACGCTGTTCAACGAGGCCACCAAGCTGGCCGGCGCTGCAGGCACCAAGGGTGAATGGGATCTGGCGGTAGCCGACCAGTTGCTGGCCAAGATCGACGAGATCGCCGCCATCTTCTGGGAGACCAAAAAGGCAGCATGACCCCCGCAGGTCTCTGACCTGCTGTTATACCGTCAGGGCGCGTTCTCAGTCCTTGCAGAGTCCTTGGGAGAGCTGAGAACGGCGTCCATGATGGACCGGGTGCGGTCGTCATCACCAGGCCAAAGATGCGCGTAGGTCCGCAGGGTGACCACTGCCGAGGCGTGCCCCAGGACCGTCTGCACCTGCTTGACCGACGCTCCCCCAGCGATCAACGCGCTGGCGTAGAAGTGCCGCAGCGCGTGAGCTGTCGCCTTGACCTCGGCCAACTCCGCTGCCGCCTTCCAGAGCGGCTTCCACTGCCGATAGGTCAGCGGCCGGCCGAACACGTTCACGAACAGCGGTCCCGTCTTCCGGTCCTCCGCTTTCAGGTACGCAGCCAGCGCGTCGATGACTGTCTGGCCGACTGGCACCGTCCGAGCTGACGACTTCGACTTCGGCGGTGTGAGTTCATTCGACTGTGCCCGCTGGCGTTGGACGCGAATCGTCCGCCGCAGGAAGTCGACGTCGGACACCTCGAGCCCGAGCAGTTCACCGATCCGCAGACCAGACCCGGCCAGGGTGATGACGGCCGCGCCGAGGCTGCCCATCCCGGCTTCCAGTGAGCGGACCTGAACCAACGTCAACGGCACGATCTCGCCCTTGTCGTCTTTCGGCAGCTTGATCCGGTGGCACGGCGACGACGGGATCACCCGGTCGTCGACGGCGGACGCGAAGATCCGCGCGGCCGTGTCGTAGATGTTCCGCACCGTGCCGGCTGCGAGTTCCTTGCCCTCCAACGTCTTCACGAGTCCCTGTATGTCGCTCTGACGGATCGAGCCGATTCGCCTGTCCCCCAGTTCAGGGTTGATGTGCAGCCGCACTGCGTTGTCCGTGACGCTCAGGGTTGAGTCACGGCCGACCTGGACCTTCTCCCACTTCGCGGCATACGTCCTCAACAACGTCCTGGCCGTCTTGGGGTCAACGTAGTCGCCGCGTACAACCGAGGCAGTGACCTCGTCTAGCCAGGTCTGGGCGTCTGTCTTCCGGCGGAAATGTTTCGCGTGCTGTTTGCCAGTCTCGTCGTAGTACCGGGCACGCCAGACGCCGTCAGGTCGCTTCTCAATGTTCGCCATGGTCGGGCTCCTTGCCATAACGCGAGGTGCGCTCTGTGTGTGCCCGTGCCCGGGCCTGCTCACTCATCTCCCGATGGCGGGCCCCCACATGCACTCTGTTGGCGTGCTGCCCGGCATCCTCGATGCGAGTGTTCATACGTACGTCGTAACACATCGCTCCGACATCCACGCTGACTTGTCGAGGACTCATGCGGCGGTGGGGCCGTCGCTTTGGCTTTGCAGCCAGCTGGTGACTTCGTGGTGCCAGTAGCGCACGCCGCGGCCGATGCGGAAGCTGCGGGGACCGGTGCCGAGGTGGCGCCAGTAGCGCAGGGTGGCGACGGGAACGCGGACAACGGCGGCGACCTCGGCAATGGTGAGCAGCTCGTCGCCTGCGTGCGGGTCCTCGGGCGGTGTGACCTGTTGCGAGGTGGTGCTCATGCTGAGTCTCCTTGCATCGGCGCGTACTGGGCGTGGGCAACGCCCAGATTTCGTCTCGTCATCATGGCGCTGCAACGTCCCCTGATTCGCACCCCCAGGCACGTACCCCCAAGGGGGTGCGTCGGTGTTTGTGCAGGTCAGGGCACGTACCCCCGAAAGTTGTGGACACCCCCTTGCCAAGGCCCGTTCTGAGGGT
>DASQEP010000039.1:0-5213 GCA_035633615.1 Dermatophilaceae bacterium | reverse complement strand
CGCTCCCGACCGAGGAGCGCATCCTGCGGGCAACCATCGACGGCCTCACCCAGTTGGATCCCGCGGCGCTGACGATCCAGCAGATCTGCCGGGCCGCCGAGGTCACCGCACCGACGATCTACTACCACTTCGGCAACAAGGACGGGCTGCTCGCCGCCGCCGTCGAACAGCTCGTCACCGACTGGCTGGCCATGATCGACGCGGCCGTCAGCCGCGAGGGCAGCCTCGACCAGACACTGGAGCAGGCCATCGGAGTCTGGGAGGCGACCATCACCGCACCCACCCGCCCGATCGCCGTGTTCGCGTGGGCCACCCTGCTGCTCGCCGGCTCGTCCGAGGAGTGCCGAGACGCCCTCCTGCGGGCCCGGGACCGAAGCCTGACCCTGGTCACCGAGGCGCTGGCCAACTACGTCGACGGGCTGCGGGCCGGCGAGCTGGCCAGCGTGGTCATCGACGCCGTCATCGCCGCTGCCCTGCAGTACGAGCTCGACAAGGACCGCCCGGCTCTGCGCACCCGGCTCGATGGGCTGGGTCGACTCGTCGGCGCGTCCGCAGCCCAGGATCACCTGGGCTGAGCGCGGCCGATCGCACCCCTCCACGGGGACCCGACCACTTCTGCGCGAGCGGCACCTGCACTCCCTCACCCGACCGCCTTCATCCACCGGCAAGCCCCACCCCACCGCAAGGAGATCCCACCCCATGGACATGTTCGACTACGTCATCATCGGTTCCGGCTCGGCCGGGTGCGTCCTGGCCGCCCGGTTGACCGAGGACCCGGATGTCACGGTCTGCCTGATCGAGGCCGGCGGCTCGGACCGCAACCTCAAGGTCAAGGTGCCCGCCGCGTTCCCGCAGCTGTTCAAGTCCAACCGGGACTGGGGCTACTACTCCGACCCCGAGCCCGGCCTGATGGGGCGGCGGCTGTTCATGCCCCGCGGCAAGATGATCGGCGGGTCGTCGTCGATGAACGCGATGCTCTACGTGCGGGGAAACAGCGCGGACTACGACGGCTGGGCCAAGGACGGCGCCGTGGGCTGGTCCTACGACGAGGTCCTTCCCTACTTCCGCTCGCTGGAGAACTTCTCCCGGGGAGCCGATGACTACCGCGGCGCCGACGGTCCGCTCCACGTCACTGACCACCGCAGTCGCACCGCCATGACGCAGGTGATCCTCGACGCCGCCGTCGAGGCGGGGATCCCCTTCAACGAGGACTACAACGGCGCCCATCAGGAAGGTGTGGGCTACCTGCAGGTCACCCAGAAGGACGGCAAGCGCTGGTCCGCAGCCGATGCATGGCTACGCCCGGCCCTGTCGCGCAAGAACCTGACCGTGCGCACCGGCGCCCAGGCCCTCGGAGTCATCATCGAGGCAGGACGGGCAACCGGTGTCTCGGTCTGGACCGGCAACGATTCCGAGGTCGTGCGGGCCGAACGCGAGGTCATCCTGTCCGCGGGCAGCATCGGGACCCCGCAGCTGCTCATGCTGTCGGGGATCGGACCGGCCGATCACCTCGACGCGATGGACCTCGAAGTGATCGTGGACAACCCGAACGTCGGGGCGCACTTGCAGGATCACCCGCTCTACCTCCTGAACTTCGAGACCACCGCCAAGGGGACCCTGGCCGAGGCGGAGCACCCCAAGCAGCTACTCAACTTCTTCCTGCGCGGGCGGGGGCTGCTGACCTCGACGGTGGCCGAGGGCACCGCCTTCTTCAGCAGCCGCGAGGATCTCGGCGCTCCAGACCTGCAACTGCACTTCGGTGCGGCCTACTTCCACAACCACGGCTTCGACACACACGACACCCCCGCATACGCGATCGCCCCAACCCTGGTCGCGCCGCAGAGCCGTGGGCACGTCCGACTGCGCACCGCCGACCCGCTGGTGGCCCCCAGCATCCGGGGCAACCACCTGACCGAGAGGGCCGACATCAAGGCAATGATCACGGGTGTCGAGCGGACCCGCGACATCGCTGCCCAGGCAGCCCTGCGGCCAGTCACGGGTAAGGAGATCCACCCCGGGGGGGCTGTGGTCGGGGCTGCGGCGATAGAAGCCGACCTGCGCCGCGATACCGAACTGATCTACCACCCGACAAGCACCGCCCGCATCGGCTCCCCAGAGACCGGAGTCGTCGACTCGGAACTGCGCGTCCACGGAGTCGTTGGCCTTCGCGTTGTGGACGCATCCGTGTTCCCCACCATCCCACGTGGCAACACCAATGCGGCCACCTACATGGTCGCGGAGAAGGCCGCCGACCTGATCAAGGGCAGATAGGGCGAACCGGCTCCGGAACGGGCTCCCTGCCAGGTCCTCGGATCCCTGGTGGGATCAAGCACCGCTCCCGGGGCTCCCGGCGCGGGGATCCGGTACCTCCCACTGCCAGTTGAGCGACGTGTCCCGAATGCTGATGTTGCAGCCACCGTTGAATCGCTGTATCGGTGGTGCACTCGATCACCGCCGCGATCTCGCCGATTGACCCACGCTCAGGAGGAGGGAATGCCTGCGTGGGTAGGCGGTGTTGTACGGCGGCGCTGGTGTGGGCAGTGTCATCTGGGAGGGGTGCCGCGCGTGTCGTTGGTTGATCACGTAGCTGCATTGGTGGCGGCCGGGCTGCCCGAGGCGGCAGGGATCAGCCCCACGGAACTGGCCGCGCACGCGGCGGTGCTCCCCGAGGTGTCCGGTGCCGTCCTTGCGGTTCATCCCAGCCTTGCGGCCCCGGGACGGCTGGCCGGCCTGCTGCGGAACGGCGGCCGCCCCGGGTTCGTGGTGGCCGACATGACCGACGTCGATGACTTCGCCCCGATAGGCGGCCTGGCGATCCCGGATCTTCCGCTGTACCTGGTGCTCGGCGCGACCAGGGGTGACGAGCTGCGCAACGCCAGCCCCGTGGAGGCCCTGGCCGAGATCCGGGGGGCAGGGCGCACCCCGCTGACCCTCAACGAGGGGATCAGTTGGCTGCTGCAGGACCCCACTGTCCTTCAGGCCGGTGCGTGCTTCATGACGATCGGGTCGCGAAAGCACACCGAGGCGGCTCAGATGGATGGTCGGTGCCCGGCGATCTGGATCAGCCGCGGCACCGGTCGCGACGGGCCCACGCGACGCAATGCGCCGAAGGTGGGCTGGTGCTGGGCGGGCAACCGGCACACCTGGCTGGGGCACGCGTCGGCTGCGAGCCGACTCCCAGTGCCTGGCACCAATGCAGGGGTCGGTCCGAGATAGTCACGCTTTGGCCGAGGATGCTACGTGGCCCAGACGAAGGGAGGCTGGCCGAGGCATAGGTGGTTCTCGAAGAGCGTCTGTCCGGCCGCGTGTTGCGTCGCGCTGGTCGCCGTACCCAAGGGCACGTGGCCGATCGTGGTCGTGTGGGTGGCCTTTCGCCCTGAGCCGCCACTACCTTGTGGCCAAGGGCAACTCGCTTCCCACCAGACGGAGGGAGATGCATGACTGAGCCTCGGGAGAAATTGTCCGCGACACAGGTACGTGACGCCAGTCTCGCGGACTGGCGGCAGATCCTTGGACGCATCAAGGCTCGGTTCCGCACCGGCGACTTCCGTACCGGGCTCGCGCTGGTCAACAAGATCGGTACCGCGGCCGAGGCTGCCAACCACCACCCCGACATTCAACTCACGTACTCCGACGTGATTGTCACCCTCGCAAGCCACGACGTGCGCGGTATCACCAGCCGCGACCTGGACCTCGCACGCCAGATCAGCAGCCACGCGGCAGAGCTCGGGATCGACTCCGACGCCAGCGGCCTGACCCAGCTGGAGCTCGGGCTCGATACCGCGCTCGGGTCACAGCTCGCGCCGTTCTATGCAGCCCTGCTCGGGGGCACGGTGGAAGAGGGCGAGCCGGTCGACCCCAGCGGCCAAGTGCCCACGGTGTGGTGGCAGGAACCGGACGGCGACGAGACGTGGGCGCTGCCGGAGCAGCCGTTCGAACAGCGCTGGCACTTCGACGTGTGGGTGGCCCACGACGAGGGCGAACGACGCCTGCAGGCGGTCCTGGACGCCGGGGGGCGCCTCCTCAGTGACCGGGCGGCACCGGCGTACTGGGTCGTCGAGGACCCCGACGGCAACCGCTCGTGCATCTGCACACCTGCGGGCCGCTGAGTGGCACGGGACCGCATCACGCTCAGAGAATGCACCTCGGGCTCTCGACCTGATGACGTCGTCCGGACTCGGTAGCCTGCAGGACATGCCAATCACGCTCGAGAATGTCGGCATCGCCGTTGGCGACCTGGAAGCGGCGATCTCCTTCTTCACCGACCTGGGGATGACCGTCCTCGGCCGCGACACGGTCAGTGGTGAGTGGGCCGACACCGCGGTTGGCGTCGACGGCAATCACGTGAAGATCGCCATGCTGCAGACGCCGGACGGCAACGGCCGCCTCGAGCTCTTCGAGTACATCCACCCCGAGGCAATCGAGACCGAACCCACCCGACCGAACGAGATCGGCATGCACCGCGTCGCCTTCTCGGTCGACGACCTCGACGAGGCACTCAAGATCGCCGCCGCGCACGGCTGTCACCCGTTACGCGGCGTGGCGACCTACAAGGACCTCTACAAGCTGACGTATGTCCGCGGTCCCAGCGGCATCATCGTGATGCTCGCGGAGGAGCTCACAACGGGTTGACCGCAGGTTCATCCCGCGGGACCCTCCGCATGACGGTCCGGTATTCGTAGGTACGGGGCAGGACCCTCTTCGCGGCTCATCCCAGGGGTAGCCGTGCTCTTGACAATATTTCTTGTCAATGCCACGGTGGGCTCCATGCAAGAAGTCACGGTCATCGAGAGCGCGGCGGCAGCCGTCGCCGCCCTGGATCCGGTCCGGGCCCGGCTGCTTGGCGAGCTGGCCGTTCCGGCCTCCGCCGCCGGGCTCGCCGCCCGGGTCGGCATCTCGCGCCAGAAGGTCAACTATCACCTCAAGTCCCTCGAGGCGCACGGACTGGTGGAACTGTCCGAGGAGCGCCGGCACGGGGGCATCACAGAGCGGGTGCTGCAGGCGTCGGCGGCGTCGTATGTCGTGTCGCCGGCGGCCGTCAGTGCGTCCGCGGCCGACCCGGACGCCAACGCCGACCACCTGTCGGCGGGGTACCTCGTCGCGCTGGCCGGCCGGCTGGTGCGTGAGGTCGGCGCTCTGGCGCGCCGGGCCGGCGCGTCCGGGACGCGCCTGCCGACGTTCACCATCGACACGCAGATCGGCTTCCGGTCGGC
>DASQEP010000038.1:0-3666 GCA_035633615.1 Dermatophilaceae bacterium | reverse complement strand
ATCTGCAGACCCATGATGGACTCCTTCGTGGAAGAGGGTCACGGTGCGCCGTCCTTGGCGCCCCGACATGCACCGAACCCGGCATCTGGCCGAACCCGGACCGGCCCCCGAGAGGACCTCCACCTGCCTCTTCGGCCGGGTGGCACCAGATCTGAGGTCGTGACGGCGCCGGGTCGTGTCATGCCGGCCGCGGCTTCATCGCCCGGGGCATGCCCGCGACGGCTCCCCCGCGCAGCTGCCGGCCCAGCCTCTGCCCGGGTAGGCCGTGCCGGTCCGCTTCGTCGGCGATCGCGTCGAGGTGATCCCCCGCCGAGTCACCCAGCAGCTCGGCGAGCACCGGTAGCGGCCGCTGACCCCACAACCGCAGCAGCAGCCCGCAGTACCCCGCGACCTGGCCGGCGCCCATCAGCGCGATGACGCAGGCGAGCGCCTCGTCGAACTCCCCAAGGGCGATCGCGCCCTTGAGGCGAGCGGCCTGCAGCAGGCTGGGCTTGACGACAAATCCGCACGCCGAATACAACACATCGAGTCGGCGAAGGATGGCCATGCCCCCCTCGATGTCGCCGAGAGCCATCAGCCGACGGGCTGTCAGCCAGTCCCGGTAGGCCTGCCCCGATCCCTCCCGGGCGAGGTGCTCGACGACGTCCCTCGCCTCGTCCAGTCGTCCTGCGCTGATCAGGATGTCCGCGAGCTGCTCCATCCCCCACCAGCGGTAGGTGTACCTGGACTGCATCGCCCGGACACGCTGCAGGTCCTCGACGGCCTCGGCGATCTCACCGCGGACGAGCATCGACCTGGCCCGGTCCACCAGGGCCCGGATCAACGCCTCCGGGTCCTCGGCGTCGACGCTCATCCTGTCGATCTCCCGCTGGGCCAGCTCCTCGTTCCGTGCCGTCTTGGCGACGACCCGCTCCATCGACGAGTACCCGTGGTGCTCGATGGCGATCATCGAGGGTCCGGGGTCCAAAGCGGTCAGGCTGCCCCCCTCCCGCACCGGAAACACCTGCTCGTGGACCGCGCCGACGTAGTGGGCCCGACCCCGGCGGAAGAGCCGACGTGACAACCAGGCCTCGCCGGACGTGCCGTTGAGGACGTTGATGACAGCGACGTCGATGGCGTCGTACCCGGTCATTCCCTCGCTCTGGGCCCGGCGCAGGTAGGGGCCGAGGGCCTTGGGGTTGGCGACGATGCGCTCGTCGGCGTCGAGGATGAGCACCCACTTGCCGGTGCACATGTCGATGGCTGCGTTGCGGGCCCGGGCGAAATCCTTGTCCCAGTATCCCAACTCGAGGATGGCACCGGCGGCCGTCGCGATGGCGACGGTGTCGTCGGTGGAACCGGTGTCGTAGACGCAGATGCTGCCGACCAGCGAGCCCAGAGCCTTGATGGCCGCCAGGCACTCGGGCAGATGCTCCTGCTCGTTCTTGACGATGAGGGCGACGTCGATGAGGGCAGCGGTCATGTGGTTCCTATCGTCAGCGTCGGGCTCGCGCTGAGCGAGGCTCGGCGCGAACGGTTATCAGCTGGCCTCCGCACGCATCCGGGTGCTCGACCGGCGGCGGCAGCCGCGTCCGCCTGGGACCTGTCCGCGGCGGCGACCCTGGCCAGGGCGAGGTCACCTGCGGTGTCGACCTCGATGGCGTAGACGGTCAAGACATCGACCGGCCAGACGACCAGGTCGTCGTGCTCGATCGCCAGTTCGATGCGGCCGGCTCCCCCCAGGGTGTCCTTGACCTCCCCGGCACCCAGGCAGCGGTGTTGACCGCCAGAGCGTTCCTGCCTTCGCTGGCGCAGCGGTCCCAGACGGTGGGCCTCCTCCATGACCAGGTGGTACTTCAAGCCCACCACGATCGTGACGCGAGCGCGGTCACCGAAGTCAGAGTGGACGTTGTCCAGCTGCTGGCGCAGGATGCTGCAAGCGTCGGCCAGCGGCGTCAACGGGTTGGGGTTGCGCAGCCTGAGCCCGGAACCAAAGGCCCGCTGCCAGGATGACGACGTCTGAATTCCGCATGCCAGCCTCGACTCGGACGCAGCCAGCCACTCCAGCACGACGGAGTCAAGGCCGTCGTCCGCGAACCGTTCGGCCGAACGCCCGTCGACCAGGCCGCGGTGTCGGCGTCGCGCCAGCTTCCGACGGACACGCCCGGGGTCCTCTCCGCGGTGCGCCCCTGATCGGCTGTGGGTGCGGCCTGTGGGGGTCAGCCGGGTGGTTCCCCGGGTCCGCTCAGCAGCCCGGCGAGGGTCCGAGGACCGGTCGGTCCCGACGCCCTGGCAGCGGTAGCCGGCCCGCTGCGAAGCTCACGGACCGTTGTGGCGGTGAGGATTTCGGGCGGGTCCGGATTCCCACGCCGATTGCCGTCCGCGCGTCGGCTGGCCGTCAGCAGTCCGAGTGTGGCGACCGCGTCGGCCAATCGCAGCCGGGTCGCAGACGCCGCCGCGCGTCGCCTGGACACCTCGGCCAGCGCCTGACCAATGGTGACCAGCGCCCCGTCCACCGCCCCGGCGTTGCGCACCGAGATGACGCTGTTCAAGGTGACGGTCCCGCGGCGAGGCCGACGTGTGTCGTCCCGGTAGTACAGAAGACGATCGAAGGTCGCGGTGATTCCGCCGCCGAAATCGAGTGCCGGATGGGCGTAGTGCCCAACCTTCATGCCGGTCTCGTCAAACACGGCCGTCTCGGCGACGCGGAAGATCCCGGAGGGCAGGGTCCCGGTCGAGGTCACCAGCCGTGCCGGCATCCCGACCGCCCGATTGGCGTGACCCCACGGGTGTTCCAGCCCCAGGACCTGCCCATTGAGCACGTCGATGTGGACGCGGACCGGTTGACCGGCGGCGCCGACCCAGACGATCCGGTCGGCAAGTCCCCCATCGAAGAGTCGCACGCCGTTGAACCGGGCCCGCGCCCCGATCGCGGCGATCTCACTGACCAGCACAAAGACGTGCTCCTGCTGCCGGGATGGGTCATCGCCGGTGGCGGCCACCGCTGCGGCCTGGACCGCCACGGCGCGCAGCCGGCGAAGCAGGAAACCGATTTCGTCGAGGGCTGTGTCCGCGGCCGCCAGCACGCTGATCGCCCCCTGGGCCTCGCCCAGTGCGGCGCAGACGGAGCGATGCGTATCGACCGTCGCCGGGATTAGCCGGTTCGGGTCGGCCTCGGTCGCCGGGGTTGCACCACCGTCGGGCCGACGGCGTCCGGCACGAGACCACGTGGTGGGTCCGGATCCGGCCGATGAGGGTTCCGGTGCGACCGGTGGCTCGGTGCGATTGGCCATGCGCAGCTCCTGAGGGAGGTCAGCCCGGGTCGGCCCAGGTGACGAGCCAGCGTCGATTGTTACCGTCCCGTCGGCACCCAGGACGATGGTCGAAGGGGTTCCGCGGCGGTCGCCGGCCGGTCTGGCCGTCCGATGCACCGGATGGACGGCAGATGGTGAGGACCCCCGCCCGCGTGGTCTGGGGGTGTGCGCGGGGTCCGGGGGTCTGGGGTGAGGGTTGGGGCTGGGGGGGGCCGAGTGAGGGGATGGGGGGCTTAGGCGGTGGCGGTGGCGGTGGCGGTGGCGGGGGCGGTGGCGGTGGCGGGGGTGAGGGTGAGACGGTCGTGGTAGGTGGATTTAGTGGCGATGGCCGCGTAGTAGGAGGCTTTGCGGCGGGCGACGGCGCCGGTGGTGG